>JAEXYH010000042.1 GCA_023451735.1 Pseudomonadota bacterium
CCCCTCGCCCACCGTCCCGCCATCGCAGAGCAACCGGAGTCACGGATAAAAACTGCCGAACGGGGCGCTGAGAGGTGTCACTTATAAACTAATTTACGAGGCAGCTTTCAGCGCCCCGTCCGACCAATCCCCGGGGTTAAACCTGCGGAGAGACCTGACAAGAAAACCGAAGATCGCCAAGGGAAAACCATGTCCAGCGAAACCGTATCCTTCAAAAGCCGCCTGAGCCGCCATGCAGCGGGGGTATTCGATATGCCGCAGTACTGCCGCAACCGCAATTGCCGACGCGCGGGCGGATGTCGCGGCACCATCTCCAGTGACGGCGAACCTCCTTGCATCACCGACCTTAAAGCGAACGACCGCAAGCTTTTCGCCTTTCACCTGGCATTGGCAGAACTTGGAGCGGAAGACATTCGCAACGGAAAGATTCACCTGATGGCGAGGCTGCCCTACGAAGCCCATGCCCAGCGGATGGGCCTTCTCATCGCTGCGCTCACATTCGCCGATCTAGCCGCAGACCGCACCGCCTTGCGCAAGCGTCTGCGTGCCATGAATCTAACCAGTTGGCACCGCCGACCACCCCGCGCGGCAGCTTTCTTCTATTGCGATTTCGGAAGGCCGGCCGAGAATACGGAACAGCCCGACAATGATGCGGCATCCCGCCCTTAAGTATGACTTTATCGGCATTTGTTCTCGACAGCCGCCCCGCCGCCGCGCTATCGAGGGGCGCAATCAATCTCGGGAGGAAATCCGAAAATGCCGAAGCCTGTGTCGATCATCCTTGACTGGGGCACGAGTTCGTTGCGCGCAGCGCTCGTTTCGGAAACGGGCGAAACGCTCGACACCCGCGACACGACAAGCGGCGGCATCCAGTTCGTCAAGGACGGCGCTTTCGAGGCGGCGCTGATGGAAACGGTCGGCGCTTGGTTTTCCGAACATGGCCCCCTTCCCGTCATCGCCTCGGGCATGATCACCAGCCGCAACGGCTGGATCGAAGTGCCTTACGTCGACGCACCTGCCGGTCTCACGGAACTTGCCGCTGGCACAAAACAGCTCACCCTCCAGAACGGCGCGGTCGTTACCTTCCTGCCCGGCATGCGCGATCCGGCGGCAAAGCCGTTCCCGGATGTCATGCGCGGCGAGGAAACCCAGATCGTCGGTTTCGGTCTGGACAAGGACCGCACCGTCGTCCTGCCCGGCACCCACAGCAAATGGGCGCGCGTCGAAGGTGGCCGTATCGCCGGTTTCCAGACCTATGCAACCGGCGAAATCTTCGCGCTTCTCACCAAACACTCCTTCATCGCCAAGGCGCTCGATCCGGCTCCCGGCTCAGAACCCGTATGGGCGGCGTTCGATCGCGGCGCGGAGTTTGCCGCAAGCGATGCACGCGCTGCCGACGCCTTCCTGTCGGCCGTCTTTTCCGCCCGCACTGGCGTGCTCGCTGGCGTCTTGAAACCCGACGATATCGGTGACTACGTCTCCGGCCTCGTCATCGGTTCGGAATTCCGCCAGGCCCGCGCCGCCGGCTGGCTCATTCCCGGCGAAGCGATCGGCATCGTTGGCAACAATGTCTTGAACAGCCGCTACGGACGTGTCGCACCACTCTTCGACCTGACCGTAGCACCAAGCCCGCCGGATGCCGCCAAGCGTGGCGTGCAGCTGATCGCCGGCCAATTGCAATTGACGAAATAAGGACGTTTTCAATGAATCTTCATGACGCTCTGAAAGAATGCAACCTGATCGCCATCCTTCGCGGCATCAAGCCGGAAGAAGTCGAGGCTGTCGGCGAAACGCTGATCGAGGCCGGCTGGCGCATCCTCGAAGTGCCGCTCAATTCGCCCGATCCGCTGAAGAGCATCGAAAAGCTGCAGAAGCGTTTTGGTGATAAGGCCCTGATCGGCGCCGGCACCGTTTTGACGCCTGCCCAGGTTGCCGATGTTGCAGCCACCGGCTCGAAGGTCATCATCTCGCCGAACGCCAACCTGTCGGTCATTGAAGCCAGCGTCGCAAAAGGCATGGTCAGCCTGCCGGGCGTCGCCACACCGACGGAGGCCTTTGCTGCGATCGGCGCAGGCGCCACTGGCGTAAAAGCCTTCCCGGCAGAAGCTATCCCGCCGCATGTAATCAAGGCATGGAAAGCCGTTCTGCCGAAGGAGATTCCGGTCCTTGCCGTCGGCGGTGTCACACCCGACAACATGAAGGCATTCGTTGATGCCGGTGCTGCCGGTTTCGGCATCGGCGGCTCGCTCTACAAGCCCGGCGACAGCGCCGAATCCGTCGGCGCTAGGGCCAAACAGTTCATCGACGCGATGCGCGCCATCCGATAGTCGATCAGCCTCCCGCTTCCTTCTAGCTTCCGACGCAATCGGCAGATAGTTTGGCAGCCGATTCGTCGCTCTGTGAAGCGACAGGAAGAGCTGAAGGAGCCTGAGGTTGACGGACTTGAAACGCGGCCTGACTGAATTGAAACCGCAGATCACTGTCATCGGTGTCGGCGGAGGTGGCGGCAACGCGATCAACAACATGATCGAGGAAGAACTCCGCGGCGTGGAGTTCGTGGCCGCGAACACGGATGCCCAGGTGCTGGCAACCTCCAAGGCAACCCGTCGCATCCAGCTCGGCGCGCAGATCACCGAAGGCCTCGGTGCAGGCTCGCTGCCGGATATCGGACGCGCGGCCGCCGAAGAATCGATCGACGAGATTATGGACCATCTGGCCGGCTCGCACATGTGCTTCGTCACCGCCGGTATGGGCGGCGGCACCGGTACCGGTGCGGCACCTGCGATAGCCCGCGCAGCACGTGCCGCCGGCATTCTGACTGTCGCCGTCGTCACCAAGCCGTTCACTTTCGAAGGCCAGCGCCGGATGAAGACGGCTGAAGCGGGCATCGAGGAACTTCGCGATGCGGCCGATACCGTTATCGTCATCCCGAACCAGAACCTCTTCCGCATTGCAGACGCCAAGACCAGCTTTGCCGACGCCTTCATGATCGCCGACCGTGTGCTATATTCCGGCGTCGGCTGCATCACGGATCTGATCGTCAAGGAAGGCCTGATCAACCTCGATTTCGCCGACGTGAAATCCGTCATGCGCGGCATGGGCCGGGCGATGATGGGCACCGGCGAGGCCTCCGGCGACAACCGCGCGCTGCAGGCGGCGGAACTGGCGATCGCCAATCCGCTGCTCGACGACATCTCGATGAGAGGGGCAAGAGGCGTGCTGATCTCGATCTCGGGCGGTTCGGACATGACGCTCTTTGAAGTCGACGAAGCAGCGAGCCGTATCCGCGACGAGGTGGAAGCCGAAGCCGACATCGTCGTCGGCGCCATTTTCGACCGCAACCTCGACGGCAAGTTCCGCGTTTCGGTGGTCGCAACGGGCCTCGATGGTGATCGCGGCCCCGTTTCTCATCCCGGCTGAAAACAACCTTCGTGACGTCCCCGGATGTCACGCCCGTGCTAATGTCATCTCGTTTGCGCCGAACAGGTCACGCCTGTTCGGCGCATTCGTTTACAGGCATGATGAGAAGAGCTGAAAAATATCCCGCCTTGCTAATTCTTCCTGAGGATGAAGGCAAAACCCGCCTCAACCTAACATGACTGTGAATTACAAAATCTTCATTTGACGCAGCGGCACTGAAGCGACACCGATTGTTCCAGCCGCCATGATAGCGGTTAGAGGCCCGCACGATGGCATCATGTCATCGTGCGGGCTTCGTCCTCTGACTGCCTTCCAAAGCCGAGTCAGATTTCCTTGATAAGCTGTTCCGCAATCCGCACGCTGAGCGCCGCACCGGTCAGTGTCGGGTTCATGCAGGATGCCGACGGCATGACGCTGGTGCCGGCAATGAACATGTTCGGATGGTCATGGGTGCGGCAATCGCGGTCGACAACCGAGTCAGCCGGATCGTCGCCCATGCGGGTCGTGCCCATCACGTGCTGACGGTTCTGCCACTTCACGTCGGTCGACAACACTTCCGCATCCAGCAGTTCGGCGATCTTGTTGAGATCCTGAAGTCCGCGGTCACGACCGGCATTCCAGTAGTCGGTGACGCTGTAATAAAGAACCGGAACCGGGATGCCGAGCGCATCGAACTTGGTCTTCGACGGCGTGACGCGGTTTTCGGCCAGCGGCAAGGGTTCGAAATCGATCGCCCAGTTGAGCGACCGGGCGGAATATTTGCGAATCTGCTCGTCCAGCTTGGAGCCGAGAATACCCTTCTTGAGAAAACCCTCGGTCATCTGCTGGGTTGGCACGGTGTTGCGCACCTTGATCTTGTAGCTCGGGTAATCCTTACGGAATTCGCCGTCACGCTGGTTGAGGTAGACCAGCAGTTCGGTCGGGCCTTCACCCGGCCACATGTCCTCCTTGGTCAGCATGTTCATGCTGATACCGGTATGGTCCATCAGGTTGCGGCCAACCTGGTCGGAGGAGTTGGCGATGCCATTCGGATATTTCTGCGAGGTCGAGATCAGCAGAAGCTTGGCAGATTCGATGCCATAGGCGGCCAGCACGAAATATTTCGCCGTCAGCCGATGCTCGGAATTGTCCGGCTTCTTGTACCAGATCGCCGTGATCTTGCCGTCGTCGCCAGCCTCGATCCTGTAGACCGGCGAATTGTCCAGCAGCTTGGCGCCATGGCGCTCTGCCTCATCGATATGCATAGAACCGTCATATTTGGCGCCGATCGGACAGACGGGGTTGCAATTGTTGTTGCCAGCGCAGACCGGGCGGTTGCCGTAGGGGCGCGATGCGCGGCCATGCGGTTCCAGAACCGGATTGAAGCCGCCAACCGAGAGCTTTTCCGCCAGCGTGTCGAACATGTAGCTGGTATTGAGCTGCTTCATTGGGAAGGGCATCGAGCGCGGCGGCATCGGTCCACCACCCTGGCCGCCTTCGTCCTGGCCGTCCGTGCCGGTCACGCCGAGTTCGAGTTCGGCCTTGTTGTAATACTGCTCGAGATCATCGTAACCGATCGGCCAGTCCCGACCACGACCGTAGAGCGACTGGATCTTGAAGTCGTTCGGGATCATCCGCCACAGAGCCGAACCGAAATGCCAGGTCGTGCCGCCGACGACGCGCAGATAGGAGGTGTTGTATTTCACCGGCCCTTCATATTGCAGGTAATCGCCATAGGTGGATGGCGCATGCGGCAGGCTCGGGAACGGTGAGCCCGCACCCTGCAGCTTGGCGTTAGCGAGCGACAGTTTGACCGGTGCATTTCGATAGGTCTCGACGATCTCGCGGCGGTTGACGCGCGGACCAGCCTCCAGGACGATCACCTTCTTGCCGGCCTTTGCGAGATTGGCGGCAACGATGCCGCCCATGACGCCTGAGCCGATAACGATCAGGTCCGCATCATAGGATGTGTTAGCCATTGTCTTTGTTCCTGTCAGATCTTGCTACCGGGCTTCGGTCCCCAGGCATTCGGGCCGGGACCATAAGACGGGACGGTGAGGAGGCCCTTGGTCGGGCGGTACATCAGCGAGTCGGCATAGGTGATCAGCTCCGCATCCTCCGGCTCGCCGACGACGCCGAGATACCAGGCCGAGACGACCTTGGTGGCGGTCTTCATCAATGCCGGATCGGTGCCGGTCAGTGCCAGGAAACCATCCATGTTCGGCACGCCGGATTGCTTGATGAGCTGGGAGAGAGCCGTAAGGCTCGCATCCAGACCGGCATCGCGTTTCTTCAACGCCGCGAGAAAGCGAGCCCCAAGAACAGGATCAAGCGTATAGCCCGTCAGGAACTCCGACAGCTGGGTGAAGGAGGCAACGCCGTCGTCAGCTGCCACAGCCGATATCGGACTGAGCAGATTGGCAACGACTGCCAGACCGCCGAAGGCGGCCGTAGCGCGCAACAGGCTACGGCGCGAGAGATTTTGACCAAGCATGGCCGGGGAAGAAGGATCAAAAGGCATCAGGATCTCCGGGGGAGCGTTCAATGCAAGAAGGGAAAAGGCGATGTGGGGCTCAGCCGAGCGCCGGGCGCGAACGACGGCGACGCGACAGCAGCCAGACGATCAGGGCAAGCACGACGACGGCAGCGACGATCGCGGCAGGAGCTGCAAGCGGCGCGAGCTTGACGATCAGCGGCTTCTCGCCACCATCACGGATACGCACCACGTCCGCCTCGGTCACCTTGACGGCCGGATTGCCGTAATTCGCCAGCACATAATTGCTGACATCGGCGATATCCTTGTCTGACAGACGATCAGTGTAGGATGCATCCGGACCAAAGGCCGGCATAAAGGCGACGTGTTCACCAACGGTGCGGTGCAGACCATAAAGAATGGTTGAGACGAGATTGTCCGGGCGGTCTTCACCGGTCGCAGTATTGTGGAACAGCGACGGATAGTGGTCGTTGCCCTGCCCTTCAACCTGATGGCAGGCGGCGCAACTGCCGCTGAATACGTGAAAGCCGTTCTCGTCCGTCGTCTGGCCGGGCAGACCGCGAAGCGATGCTTCCACCTCGACGGAGGCCTTGCCGAGATCGGCACGCGACGGCTTATCGCCCGATCCGATCGCCGGCACGTCCTTGAGATAGGTGACGATCGCCTTGAGGTCGCCGTCAGAAAGGTGCTGCAGGCTGTTCTCGACAGCTTCCGCCATCGGGCCGGCCGCCTGCGCTTTGCCGGCTACATTGCCGGTCTTCAGATACCGGATCAGCTCATCGTCGGACCAGCCACCGATACCGGCAAACTTGTCGGAAGTGATATTCGGCGCATACCACGATCCAACCGAACCGCCGGCTAGCGCCTGGCCAGCGTCTTCGGCCATGAAGGCGTTACGCGGCGTGTGACAGGTCGAACAGTGTTCCAGCGCATCGGCAAGATAGGCGCCGCGGTTCCATTCGGCGGACTTTGCCGAATTGGGCTGGAAGCGGGTCTTGTCAAGGAAAAGCAGGTTCCAGACCGCCATCGAGGTGCGGATCGAGAAGGGAAACGGCAGTTCGGTCTTCTGCGGCTTGTGATCATCCGGCTTCACCTCGTTCATGAAATAGGCATAGAGCGCCTTCATGTCGCCATCGGTGATCTTGGCATAAGCCGTGTAGGGCATTGCCGGATAGAGATGGCTGCCATCCTTGGCGACCCCTTCACGCACGGCACGCGAAAAATCCTCTTCGCTGTAATTGCCTATGCCATCTTCCTTCGACGGCGTGATGTTGGTCGAGAAGATCTTGCCGAGCGGCGTGTCGATACCGTAGCCGCCGGCAAAGGGCGTGCCGCCATGCGGTGCGGTGTGGCAGGCTGCACAATCGGCAGCCGTCGCGAGATAACGACCGCGCGCCACGAGATCGGACGCATCGTCTGCGAAGACAGCGCCGGTGGTTGTGACCAGCGCGAAAAGACAGAGAACGGCAGGACGGAGCGAAGCGGAGATCGGCGCGAACAAAGCGCTGCCGAAAAAGGTACCGGGCAAGACAGGAGGCGTAGGCATATATCCCCGTGCTTTCATCAAGCATGAACAAACAACACCAGCCTCAAGCGTGCCTCCCACGCGCCAGACTGGCCATTATCGCCGCAGGCTGATGCGGCACACCGGGAGAATGCCACTCGCTCCGAAGCAATTCTTGAACAAAAATGCTTGATTGACGGGTTCAGGATCAAACCTGAGGCGTGTCGATGTGTCGCGACGCGACTTGATTTGTGTCATAGCGCTGCAAAAGATGGCTTGTGTAGTCAGTTTGTCGTACAAACAGCCTTCACCAATTGTGAAAGCTTGCACGCATGAAATTCGACCTCACGGATCTCCGGATATTTCTGTCAGCCGTCGAGGGCGGAAGCCTCACGGCCGCCGCCTCGCAGAACAATATCGTCGTGGCGGCCGTCAGTGCGCGGTTGCGAAAAATGGAGGAAGCCTTCGGGCTGACACTGTTCGAACGGACCGGGCGCGGCATCAGACCGACACTGGCCGGCGACCTTCTGGTCGCGCATGCCCGCAAGGTGCTCGACGACACTCGCAAGCTCCAGGTAGAGCTCGATGCCTTTTCGGAAGGCCGTGGCGGCACGATCCGCCTGCTGTCGAACACCAACATGCTCTCGGAACACATGCCTCAGCTGCTGGGATCATTCCTGAGGCAGAACCCGGATATATTCGTCACCGTCAAGGACAAGCCGAGCCTCGAAGTGGTCAATCTGCTGAGAAACGGCGAGGCGGATATCGGTATCGTCGCATCCTCGGCTGACATGACCGGCCTCGAGCGCTGGCGCTTTGTGCCCGACAGGCTCGTGCTGGTGGTGCCGGCCGACTCACCACTTGAAGGACCGGTCTCCTATGCCCGGATCCTCGACCACTCGATCATCTCGCTCAATGCGACGGTGGCCCTGTCGCAATTCCTCCGCCGGCTGGCGAACGAACTCGGCAGGCGTGCGAATATCCGCATTCGCGTCGAGAACTTCGAGTCTCTATGCCGGATTGTCGAATGCGGAGCCGGCTTGGGCATCGTACCGGAAAGCGCGGCGCGGCGTTACGCTCGCGACATGCATTTTCGCACACTGGAGATTGCCGAAGGATGGGCGGAGCGCGAGCTGTATGTCTGTGTCCGAAACGAACAGCAACTTCCTTTCTATGCCCAGAAACTCCTGCAGCATTTTCGCAGCTATTCTGAAGAAGCTGCTCCTGCGCCCTTCGTGCCTTGAAGCCTTCGGCTTCGCTTAGAGCAGGTTATTTCCGGATGCAAAGCCGGTTCGCATTTCTACTGTATTGAGCAAAATCGCGATCATTAAACTTTGAAACATTGTCGCAGTTTTGATCATTGTCAGTTCGCCTTAAAAACAGCAATGACAGTAGTTCATTTCGATGCAAGAACCCATTTGGGAAAACGGGGAGGTATTTCTTGCGGCGAAAGTTTAATTCATGGATATTTCCGAGTTTTACGAACAATCACAATTATATCGCGAAATAGAAATTCCCTTCAGTTTTTCGGAGATCTTCTTTTCCAGAACGGATACGCGCGGAAAAATCCAATCAGGCAATGAGGTCTTCCAGCGCATCAGCGGGTATTCCTGGAGCGAACTCGCGGGCAAGCCCCATAACATCATCAGGCACGAAGGGGTGCCGCGCGCCGTTTTCTGGCTTCTCTGGGATCGCCTGAAGAAAGGTCTTCAGACGGGTGCCTATGTAAAGAACAAGAGCAAGGACGGCCGTTTCTACTGGGTTTATGCCATCATAACACCGTGCGAGGGCGGTTTTCTTTCCGTCCGCATCAAGCCAAGCAGCGCCATATTCGACATCGTACAGGCGGAATACGCATCTCTGGTCCGGATGGAAGCTGAGGAGAAGCTGTCACCCGCAGAAAGCGCGGCGCGATTGACGGCGCGGCTCGCCCTTCTCGGCTTTGAAAGTTACGACGCCTTCATGGCGGGAAGCCTGTCTGCGGAATTTGCCGGACGCGAGGAAAGCCTGCAAAGACAGCCTCGGCAAACACTTTCCCTTTATGAACGCTTGATGCCATCGGCCACGCAGTTGCTGGTTGCGGCGCGAAAAATCTCGGAGGGTTATCTGACCTACCGTTTCGTTCCACTCAATCTGCTCGTTCACGCGGGTCAGATCGGAGAGGCCGGAGCCGCAATCGCAACCATCTCGACCAACTACAACACATTGTCGGAGCAAATAGAGCGGGGTCTGGACGGCTTCCTGGAAGCAGCCCTCAGAGTGGCCCAAACCATCAGTGTGGGGGCCTTCCTGCTCGCTACATCCTATGTCCAGCAGGAAATTGCCAGCAGCTTCAGGCAGGAAATCCCGATGGAAGGAGTCGACCATGAGACCGAGAACACCTATCTCGGCTTGCAGCAGTCAACCTATCAGGCCGAAGCTCTGAAAAGCCTGACCGGCATTGAGCAGGAACTGAAGACTTTCTTTCAGATGGTGTCCGAGATGAAACGGCTGGCCGCGGGCCTCGCCGCGATCCGCGTCATGGGCAAGGTGGAATCCGGCCGCTTGAGCGTCGCTGTGGTCAAAGACCTCATTGCCGACCTCGAAGCATTTCAGGAAATCGTACAGAATGGCCTTTCCGATATCCTGCAGGCCAATGATGCATTGAGGGTTGGTACGTCGCGCCTGCTGGAGGCCTACGCGACCGAGGCCGCCTGATTTCTGGCGATTTGCGTCCGTCCGAGATGACGGCCCCCGCCTTCCTGAAGTTGGCGGGGGATTTTTTTGCGATTACTGTCCGAGTGCGAGATCGAAGACGTGGTGGTGGATATGCCCGTCGAACATCTCCAGTAGCCCCTTGGTCATCTCACGGCTCTCATAGCGGACCGGAGATTCCAAGGCAGCAGCAAGCGCTTCGCGGCTGTCATAGGCGGTCCACAGCACCATCGGAAAGGGCGGAGCGCCCTCGTCCCGTTCGACGGCATAAAGCACCTTCACCTCACGAATGCCAGGGAATGCCAGCCACATCGGCATCAGCTTTTCCGCGACATAAGCCTTGAAGACAGCTTCCTTGCCGGCATGGATCGAGCCTTCGAAAAAGGCCTGACGGATGATCATGGTCGGCTCGCCTCAGTTGACAGTGGTCGGCGGCTTTTCGCCGGCAAAATAGGCGGCGAGGTTGTTCAGAACCATCTCGCCCATGGCAATGCGGGTTTCGACCGTCGCGCTGCCCACATGCGGCAGGAGCACGGTGTTGGGCGCGGTGAAGAACTCCTCGCGGATATTCGGTTCGTTGACGAATACATCGAGGCCAGCGCCGGCGATCTTGCCGGAGGTCAGGGCTGCAAGCAGCGCATCTTCATCGACAACGGTACCACGGGCGATGTTGATGAGATAACCCTTCGGGCCAAGCGCTTCGAGCATTTCGGCGTTGACGATATTGAACGTCTGGGCGTTTGCGGAGATGACGACGCACAGCACATCGCTGTCCTGCGCCAGTTCGATCGGCGAAGCACAGGCCTTCCAGTCCGTGTCCTTGACCGGCGAGCGGTTCCAGTAACGAACCTCCATGCCGAAGGCTTCAGCCTTGCGGCCGACGGCCTTGCCGATCTGGCCGAGGCCGAGAATGCCGAGCTTCTTGCCCTTGGGGCTGGTGGCAAGCGGAAAACCGCCCTTGCTCCAGTTGCCGCTGCGGACATAGGTGTCGCCGGCAACAACCTGGCGGAGAACGGAGAGGATCAGTGCGATGCCCACATCCGCGACGTCATCGGTGAGGACACCAAGCGTGGTCGCGACGTCGATATTGCGTTCGCGGGCAAACTTCAGGTCGATCTTGTCGGTGCCGACACCGTTGACCGCAACGACGCCGAGATTAGGCAGCTTTTCGATCCATTCGTTGGAAATGCCACCGCCGCCGCCGGTCGCCGCTGCGCGAATACGCGGCAGCGCCTCTTCGATCGCCTGTTTCTGGGTTGGATCAAAGGCGCGATGCACGGTGTAGAGCGCGTCGAGCTGCTCCTCGATCGGCTTCATCATCGGTTCGAGAAGCAGGAGGTCCGGTTTCATCTGCAGTATCCTTGTAATGCGTGAATCAGGAGATCTGGCCGAGGAAGTTCTTCAGACGCTCGTTCTTCGGATTGTCGAAGAACGTATCCGGTGGCCCCATTTCCAGAATTTCACCGCGATCCATGAAGATCACCCGGTCGGCCACCTGACGTGCGAATCCCATCTCGTGGGTTACGCAGAGCATGGTCATGCCTTCCTTGGCAAGGTCGATCATCGTGTCGAGCACTTCCTTGACCATTTCCGGGTCAAGCGCCGAGGTCGGTTCATCGAACAGCATGATCTTCGGGTTCATGCAGAGCGCGCGGGCAATCGCGACGCGCTGCTGCTGGCCGCCGGAAAGCTGCGCCGGATATTTTTCGGCCTGTTCGGGAATGCGCACGCGCTCCAGAAAGCGACGGGCGGTCTTTTCGGCCTCGGCTTTGGAAATGCCGCGCACCTTCATCGGCGCAAGCGTACAGTTTTCCAGAACCGTCATGTGCGGAAACAAGTTGAAGCTCTGGAAAACCATGCCGGTTTCCTGGCGCACCAGATCGACATTCTTGCCGCCGGCCGTCAGGTCATGACCATCGACGACGATGCGGCCCTGCTGGATGACTTCCAGCTGGTTGATGCAGCGGATGAGCGTCGACTTGCCCGACCCGGACGGGCCGCAAATGACGATGCGCTCGCCGCGGGTCACTTCGAGATTGACGTTGTTGAGGGCGTGGAAGGCGCCGTACCATTTGTTGACGCCTTCCATATGTACGGCCAGATCGGAAGTCCCGCGCACGGCCGCCGCAGTTGCGTTCGCTTTTGCCTCGGTCATGCGAGGAACTCCTTCACGTCTCTATTACTTCTTGGCTTCCGACACGAATTCCGGCAGCGGCGAACCGAGCCACTTTTCGTGGATCTTGTTGAGTTCGCCATCGGCCTTGGCCTTTTCGACGAAGGCGTTGACGGCGGTCAGCAGTTCGGCCGAACCCTTGCGCACGGCGATGCCCTGAACCTGCTGGCTGAGCTGCAGCTTCTGGTCGAAACGACCCGGAGCGGCCTGTTCGATCTGGGTGGCGACGACGTTGGAGACACCGATCAGTTCGACCTGACCGGAGAGCAGTGCCTGAACGGCGCTGGCATCGTCATCGAAACGCTGGATCTTGGCATCCTTCGGAGCAACCTTGGTGACAGCCGTATCCTGAGTAGACGCGCGGGCAACGCCGATCGTCTTGCCCGACAGGTCTTCCGGCTTGGAGACGGCAGTATCGGCAGCGCCGAAGACGCCGATCGAGATGCCGGCATAGGGCTGGGAGAAGTCGACGTTTTTAGCGCGCTCTTCCGTGATGCCGAGCGAGGCGACGAGCAGGTCGACCTGGTTGCTCTGCAGATAGGGAATACGGTTCGGGCCGGTGACCGGAACGATCTGGACCTTCACGCCCCATTCGGTGCCGAGCAGCTTGGCAACGTCGGCGTCATAGCCGTCCGGCTCGTTCGAGGTGTTCATGATGCCGAAAGGCGGGAAGTCCACCATCATGCCGATCTTGATCGTACCGGCTTCCTTGATGCTTTCGACCGTCTGCGCGGAAGCGAGCGGCGCGGATGCCCCGATCAGAAGCGCCGCACCGATGCCGGCCATTGCCATGCGTCTCGAAATGTTCATGTTCCTACCCTTTCTTTTCCACCGGCTTCCTCCCGCCGGCAAAGGACCGGTCAACGCGTTGTCGACCGGGAAAACTTCACTTCCATGCGACGTGCGAGCAGCGAGAGCGGCCAGCACAGGATGAAATAGACTGCAGCCACGGTGCCGAACACCATGAACGGGCTGAATGTCGCATTGTTGATGATCTGGCCCTGACGCGTGAGTTCGGTAAAGCCGATGATCGCGGCAAGCGACGTGCCCTTGATCAGCTGCACCAGAAAGCCGACGGTCGGGGCGACCGCGATGCGGCTTGCCTGCGGCAGGATGATATAACGCATCCGGTTGACGTAACGCAGGCCAAGGGCAGTCGCCGCTTCACGCTGGCCGGGCGGGATCGCCTCGATGCAGCCGCGCCAGATTTCGCCCAGGAAGGCACTGGCATGCAAGGTGAGCGCAACAGCTGCAGCGATCCACGGATTGATGGCGAAACCCATGATGTTCATGCCGAAGAACACCAGGAAAAGCTGCATCAGGAGCGGCGTGCCCTGAAAGACGCGGATGAAACCGGTAGCCAGCAGGCGCGGCAATTTCGCATCGGAGACGCGGGCAAGCGCGATCAGCAGACCACCGACACCTCCGCCGGCAAAGGCGATTGCGGAGAGCGCAATCGTCCATTGCGCCGCCATGACGATGATCCAGAATTCGTTTATGCCAAAAGGTCTGATAAGCATGGTCCAGCCCTCCTCAGCGGCTCAACGGATATCGGAAGGCGACTTTCTCGATCATCGAGAAGATCGCGGAAAATCCGATCGACATGGCAAGATACATGGCGGTGATGACGATATAGACTTCGAAGCTGGCAAAGGTCGCGGACTGCAAATCGTTGCCGGCAGCAGCGAGATCGTCGGCCGAGATCGCCGAGACCACGCTGGAGGTCAGCATCAGATAGATGAACTGGCTGGTCAGTGCCGGGTAAACGGTCCGAAGCGCCGGCTTCATGATGATGTAGCGAAAGATCTGCAGCTTGGAGAGGCCAAGCGCCGTGCCGGCTTCAACCTGGCCCTTCTGGATCGACTCGATGCCCGCGCGGATGATTTCCGTGCCATAGGCGCCGAAATTCACGACCAGGGCGACAAGCGCAGCGCTGTTCGGCGACAGCCGAATGCCGAGCGCCGGAAGGCCGAAGAAGATGAAGAAGATCTGCACCAGAAACGGCGTGTTGCGGATGATCTCGATATAGGCATCGATCACCCAGCGCAGGGGCGCGACGCGCGAGGTCTTTCCGGCGGCACAGAGGATCGAGACGATCAGGCCGAGCACCATCGCGCCGCAGGACAACTGAACCGTCACCCAAGCGCCGATCAGGAGCTTGTCAAAGCCTGCCAGAACCGGTTCGAAATTGAAATTATACACGAGGCCCTCCGCGCCCTGCGCCACACCTCCTTGCGACGCTTTAGATCGATCTAATTCGGTTGTCGGACAACGTCAACCCGCATTTTTTGTCCGTCCACGGCCGGTCCCGTACCAAGGCGCGCTTGACTGGCGAATATGCAATTGCGGTGCTTTCACAAGTTTGCGAGGAGGCAGATCCGGCTGAGCCAAACGATCGAGTAAGAGGCTCGCTGCCCCCTCCCCGATCGCGACGGGGAAGGTGGCGACCGACGTCAATCGAGGACGCATGGCTTCGGCATCTGCAACATCGTCGAAACCGACCAGAGAGAAGTCGTGGCCGATAACGACCCCAAGATCGTAGAGCCCCGCAGAAAGGCCGAGCGCCACCACATCGTTGAAACAGACGACAGCAGTTGAACGTCCCGGGCCGGAAATGAACGAATGCGCGGATTCGGCAATCGACGCCATCTGGTTCGGAACGCGGATGATGGTGCCGTGATCGAGACCTCTTGCCTGCATTGCATCCCGAAAGGCATCGACGCGCTCCTGATAGGCGGAGTGAACGGGGCCGTGTACGGCAAACGCAATATCGCGATGTCCAAGCTCCGTGAGATGGTCGACCGCCTGGTGCATTCCGAAACCGTAATCGACACCGGCATAATCGCATTCATCCGAAACGCGGCGCAGAACCTGCACGACTGGCAGGTCCCATTCGCCCATGCGCTCAATGAGCGACGTGTCCGTTCCCGCAGCCGGGCACAGGATGACCCCATCGACGCCATGTTCTCGCATGCGCGTGAGAAGCATGTCCTGACGAGCAAGCACGTCGCCGCTATTGACCAGAATAACCACCATACCGGCCGCATCGATGACGGTTTCGATGCCTGCCAGAAGTTCGGTGAAGAACGGATTGATGAGGTTGGGGATGACCACGCCGATCGTCAGGCTTCGGTCGGCGCGCAGGCGCGCTGCGCCCATATTATAGACGTAGCCCAACTCCTGCATAGACGCCTCGACCTTGACACGGGTTTCCGTGCTGACCAGCGGACTCTTGCGGATGACGAGCGATGCCGTGGCGCGCGAGACACCCGCGTGACGGGCGACATCAAGCAATGTGACACGGTTTTTCTTGCGGCTTTCGGATAACATGAGTGTGCATCGTCCTCCCGAGCCGAAGCAATATTGCGCCTATAGATTGACCGCCAGCCGGCAACGGTCAATCCTTTGGCGAGCAAGAAAATCGATTAACGACAGCTTGTCGTTGCAGGCGGCCTGGAGCCTGAGCATCAAACTTTCGAAAACCTGCCGGCGCCAAGCCGATGCTTCAACGCTCGAGGGCGACCGTCTTGATCACCGCGAAGACGGGCTTATCGACGACGAGGCCCAAACGTTCGACGGAAAGTGTCGTGATACGGGCAAGCAGAATGTCGGAGCCGGACAGGATGCGGATGCGGGCCATCCCTTCTCCATCGGGCTCGATGGCCGACACCACGCCTTCGAGAATATTGAGGGCACTCAGGCCTTCCGGACGGATCGTCGCGACCATCACGTCCCGCTCGGGAATATGCAGGCGCACGCTCTGTCCCGCGATGAGCCGGGCAGTCGGCACGGTAATGCTGGCGACGGAAAGGCTCACGGTCGAAAGACCGTGGGCAGGATCGACCATGTGCACCTTGCCGGAAAGCACGGCGCCCGCTTCGCGCCGGTCTGCCGAAGGCAAAGACAGGATTTCCGACGGTGTGCCGGTTGCCTCGACCTTGCCGTCCTTCATCATCACGACCCTGTCGGCAAGCTGCGCCACCTCTGCGACCGAGTGGCTGACATAGACGATCGGTGTGGCCGTCTCATCGCGCAGCCGCTGCAAATAAGGAAGGATTTCCGCCTTACGGGCTTCATCGAGTGCGGCGAGCGGCTCGTCCATCAGCAGCAGGCGCGGTGCAGAAAGCAGCGCCCGGCCGATTGCCACGCGTTGCTTTTCGCCGCCGGACAGGCCGCCGGGGCGCCGGTCTAGAAGGGCATCAATGCCAAGCATGTCGATGATCCGATCGAACTCGGCGGCGCGCGCATTTTTCGGTGCGAACCAACGGCCATAGACGAGGTTCTGACGGACCGAAAGATGCGGGAAAAGCCGGCCTTCCTGGAAGACATATCCGAAGCGCCGCCTGTGCCTGGGCACGAAAATACGCTTCTCCGTGTCGACCAGAACCTCGCCGTCGATCACCAGTCGCCCGTGATCGGGTTTGGCAAGCCCCGCGATGATCCGCACCATAGAGGTCTTGCCTGACCCCGAGCGACCGAAGAGGGCGGTGACACCGCTTTCGGAGGAAAAACCGGCATCAAGCGAAAAGGCGCCGAGTTTCTGTCTGGCTTCAACGAGAAGGGTCATTCGGGGCTCACCCTTTTTCCAACCGCATGGGCAAGCAGTTCCGACGCAAGTAATGCCGCAAAGGAGATGATGATCGCGACGACGGTGAGACGCATGGCGCCGAGATCGCCGCCCGGCACCTGGGTGAAGGTATAGATGGCGGCAGACAGCGTCTGCGTCTCGCCCGGAATGTTGGAAACGAAGGTAATCGTCGCGCCGAACTCGCCCATAGCCTTGGCAAAGGCCAGAATCATGCCGGCGATGATGCCGGGAAGGATCAGCGGCAGCGTAACGGTCATGAACACCCAGGCCGGGCTTGCGCCGAGTGTCCCGGCAGCCTCTTCGAGCTTGCGATCGACAGATTCAATCGACAGGCGAATGGACCGCACCATCAGCGGGAAACCCATCACTCCGCAGGCAAGCGCTGCCCCCGTCCAGCGAAAGGAGAGCACGATGCCGAGATATTCGTTGAGAAAGGAACCGATGACGCCGCGGCGACCGAAAAGGACGAGCAGGATGAAACCGGTGACGACCGGCGGCAGGATCAGAGGCAGGTGGACGACACCGTTGAGGATCGACTTGCCCCAGAATTTTCCCCGCGCCAGAAGATAGGCGACGACGATGCCGAAGGGCAGGCTGACGATCATGGCAATACCGGAGACCCAGAGACTGAGCCTGATCGCAACCCATTCCTCATCACTCAATGTCAGCCAGTCCAACGGTCAACTCCGCATAAAAACGGCTTCCGCCGAGGCGGAAGCCGCATCATCACTTTCGATATCCTTACTTCAGAACCGTAAAACCTTCCTTCTCGAAGAAGGGAGCGGCCTTGGCGGACTTCAGATAGTCGAGATAGGCGGCAGCGTCCGGCGCCTTGGATTCGGACAGGATGGCGATCGGGTAGATGATCGGCGCATGGCTGTCCTCCGGGAAGGTGCCGACAACAGCTACGCCCGGATCTGCAGCGGCATCGGTGGCATAGACGATACCGTAAGGTGCTTCGCCGCGGGAAACGAGCGCGAGTGCGGCGCGGACACTTTCTGCGCCGGCAACGCTCTTTTCGACCGATGCCCAGGCACCAAGCTTTTCAAGTGCTGCCTTGCCGTATTTACCGGCAGGAACGCTGTCCGGCGCGCCCATGGCAAGCTTGCCATCCTTCAGGAGAGCGGCGAGATCAAAACCCTGGCTGATCTCGACCGGCTTTGCATTCTCCTTCGGTGCGACCAGCACGATGCGGTTGCCAAGCCAGTTGGACTTGGTGTCTTCCTTCACCAGCTTCTTGTCGGAGACGTATTTCATCCAGTCCAGATCGGCCGAGATAAAGACGTCTGCCGGCGCACCGGCTTCGATCTGCTTGGCGAGCGCCGAGCTTGCAGCGTAGGAAGCGGTCACTTCCTTGCCTGCCTCTGCGCTCCAGGCCTTATTGGCCGCATCGAGTGCATTTTTCATGCTGGCGGCGGCAAATACGGTCACTTTTTCCTGCGCCGCGGCTGGCGTCATGGCCGATCCCATGACGACAAAGGCCACTGCGGCTGCTGTCACCGCTTTGTTGATCCAACGACGATCGACGATTTTCATAATATGGCTCCCTCAGCACACGAAATATCGATCGGAATATATCGGCGCGATCATTTTGGCCAGCGATATGTTCGGTGGGATATAATGAAGTTTTCCGGGATCGTCTTCGCTTGGAAATTCAAACAAACATCCGAAGGCCGGAACGGCTTGCTCCCCTACGGAACGCGATGCCATCGGACTGCACCCTGCTCAATGCCTTGAGCGCTGCTAAAACCGTTGAAGAGCGTGGACAGCTTTCGATACCGCGGTAAGCCATACGCAGCTTCGCTTCGAACAGGACGATCTCGATACCACCCCGCAGAAGTGCCTTTCAAAGCTCACCTCTGCAGTTCCTCATCCTGCTTCATGCGGCACTTAAAACGTCACAGCAGGGCTCAACAAGTTCATCGATCGAGCCAGGGAGATATCGCAACATCAGACGAAATATCTTTGAGCCACTTCAGGTGCAGCAACCAAGCGAGATACGGATATGGAAATCATAAGGGCATACGCAGACCAACCTGCTTCAGCGGTCCATATCACGCGGCGCTGACTGCCGGGGCTAGGCCTTATTGTAGCGGCCGAGCATCTGGCGCAAGCGCGCATTTTGATCTTCAAGCTTTTGCGAAAGCTTTCTCCGCAAATCCCGGATTTCCTCATCCAGTTCGGTCATCTCGTCGAACGCCGATTTGTCTTCATTCATCGTCACGTCTGAGGCCGATGGCGAGGGCAAGGTGCGAGGCTGCTTGACGACCTCCGCCGGGGCGTCCTTCTTGCCGGTGGACGGCGAGCTCAGGTTCTGTGGCTGGATAGGTTTGGCGACCTCTTTGACGGGCTCAGGCTGGCCCATGATGACGGGCGTTTCAGCAGCCGGGCTCTCAAGCGTAACGGCTCGCCTATCCGTCTCGGGGTTCGACTGAATTTTTTCTTCGGCATCGTCGATGCGCTTGGTAGAGGCATCCTCGACCTTGCTTTCCGGCTGCAACACATCGACAACCGCAATGTCTTCGACCGGACGTTGTTGCTTATCACGACCTATTGCGGTGGCACCGGATATGGCCGCGTTATCTTGCGCTTCGGTCGCTACGGAAATTTCGGCGTCTTCGGCTGGCTGGTGCCCGATTGCTTTTATCTCGGTTTGCGACGCGGTGTCTTCCGTCGGCTTTTTCGAAACCAGGTCGGCCAGAAATCTCCACGGTGTCTTCATAACGTTCAAACCTTTCTTATCATACGGCAATCGTGCCGGAATTCTGGTGCCGGACCGATAAGGGCCCGGCACTTCAACAGGCAAAACTCGTTAGCTTGCTTGTGTGCAACAACGTTTCGTCGCTACGCAATCAGCTCTTGCCGAGGCGCTTGCGCAGATCGGAGTTTTCAGCGTGAAGCTTGTCGAAGAGCTGCTTGCGAAGCTTCTTGTTCTCTTCTTCGAGCTGAAGGAGCGATGTGATATCGTCGAGCGGCTTGGCGGATGCACTTGCAGCCTTCACGGCGCGGGCTGGTGCTGCAACCTTGCTGGTCGGCTTGCCAGCGGTCGGCTTGCCAGCGGTCGCCTTGGGCTCTGCGGCAGCAACGGTTTTCGAGCCACGCTTGGCGCGGGTCTTCTTTGCGGGAGCAGCAGGCGCAGCAGCTTCGGATGTCACGGCGGCCGGGCTTGTCACCTTTGCGCTGCGCGGTTTGCGGGTCTTCTTCGCTGCGGGCGCAGTTACCGATGCATCAATCGGCGTGGCGTTCGCTGCGACATCTGCGTTGTTCTCATCAGCCATCAATTAACTCCTGTGTTCGTAGGCGGCGACTCGTTGTTGATTCAGATATCCGCAAAGTCAAATATTTACAGGGGGGAGTTGTCCCAGTTTCTGCAATCTAAACTACTTTTTCGCGAATACACTGAATACAAACGCCAAGGACGGCTTCTGAGCGAAAGCCCGTGAGTATGCAGCACACTACAACACACTCCCGAATCGTGCTGCGTAGAATGCCGAATAGTGGCGTAAATCACCGACTATTTGTCTTACGCCATTCAGCAAAAAGCGCCAGATTGCTCTCTTCGGTTGCCGGATAAAGCCCGATGATCGTGTGTCCCGCCTTCACCCGCTCGACGGCGAAATCCTCGTAAGCGGTCATCTCCACGGCCTCGTCGGCGATCTCGTCGGCAATCTCCGCCGGAATGACGATGACGCTGTCGTCGTCGCCGACCATGATGTCGCCCGGAAAGACCGCAACGTCTCC
>JAEXYH010000064.1 GCA_023451735.1 Pseudomonadota bacterium
AGGAGCTTCCGAAGTTGAAGCTCGGCCGGCTGACCCTTTGGAAAGAGGCGACCAACACGAACAGATATTCTGGCCGCAAAATGAGCGACGCCCTCTTCATAGCGAAGAAGGCGTCGGGTCGTCTCGACATCGGTGACAAGAAAGAGCTCGATAAAGCCGTATGGCGCAAACCTTATCGGATCAAATTGACGCCAACCTCGCGCTACATCAGGGACAAGCTCTTTTCGTAGCGGCGCCATTGCCGCCCGTCAGTGGGTTTTCGACTCGCCCCAATTTTCCGATCAGGCTTTGGCGTATCGGGGAGGCTCGGGTCAGTCGTGTTCTGCGGGTTCTTCTCCCAAGGTTTGTCGCTTTGCGAGAGATTGTCCCGATCCTGATGCTGCCGAGAATTGTCGATCGGCTTGTCGTTTTTCTTGTCAATAATAGTCATTTCTCAACTTGTTGCCTTGCCGACATAAGCCAGAGTGACTTTCCCGACATTATCCCGCACCCAATCTGCCATCCTTTGCTCTTCGGCGAGCGACAGGTCGAGGATGTCCTTTGCGCCGGACTGTCCGGCTTGCTGGCTCAGCACGATCAAGGACACATAGGCCGCGATTTCGAAATTCTCGAAAGCGTTGTTGGCGAAGGTGTTCTTGAGAATCTCATCGGGCGCGGCAGAATGGAAAAGGGGAGTGACGTTCGCCACAAGTGACTGGGCGGTGTCTTTCGAAGTCGAATTGTCCTCGCCCAAATCCGCCAGCAGACGTTCGAGACGCGAAATCTGCTCCTTGGTCTCCGCCAGATGGGACGTGATTGCGGCCTTCACGTCGGGATAGTCATCAAGACGCTCGGACTGACGCTCCATCAACTATCGCGCCTGGATTTCCATCGCATGCGCGTTGCGGAGGCCGGTGATGTAAATGTCATGAATGGTCTCGGTCATTTGGATTCCTTTTGCTCACTAGGTCCCCGCGCAACGAGGTATCGGCTGCCGCGTTCCAAGCATAATTGTCGCGCGCGGATAGCTCCGTGAATGGGGAACAGTTTCCGGAAGAGCGGCTTCTGTAGGAATTACGAATGGAGGAAACGTCATGACACCGAACGATAAATCGTTTGCTCAGGATCCGGCAGAAGGAAGTCGCGATGTGATCGACAGGGAGTTGGCAAAGCGGGATCGCAAGCCGAAATCCGCCGATAAAGACGATGCAAAGCCGACACCGAAGGGCAAGGACGATGAATAAGTCCAATGTCGCAGTATTGGCAGGCGTATTCGGTTTCTTCATCGCCGCGCTCGGCTTCGTCTTCTACGTGTTCCCGCCGTGGCAGGTCGCGGACGACACTGCGTCCAAAGTCGGCGCGGGAAGCATGGCGTCGTTGCCCGTCGGACTGTGGTGGCTCGGGTCGCTGTTGCTCGCGATCGCCGTCCTCTATGCGATCATGAATAACCGACGAAAGACGCCTGAGGAGAAGCGGGCGACCGAGGTGGCCACGCAGCAGCTTTACGAAACAGAAGATCGCGACGCCAAGCAAAAGGGCTTGGGTTAATGAGCCTAGCGGAGAATGGACCCGATGAACGAAGGTGATGACAAGAACGAGCGGATCAAGGCGCGAGCGTACGCGATTTGGGAGTCCGAAGGCAAACCTGAAGGCCAGAAGGACAAGCACTGGGAACGGGCGGAGCTCGAGATCATGCGCGAAGATGCCAAGCCCAAAAATGCCGAAGATTGATGACGCAGGATCAGGCGAGCGCTCGATGACGAACGCTCGCCCATTGACGCTTGTGACTGCGCCGAGCTGTCAGTATGCGCGCTTCCAACGTTTATGGGACCGTCGGTCGTCAGACATGTTGCCGTAGGCGAGGCGGGGGTTGCGAATGCAATCGCCGCCCACACCGCTGATCGACGCTTGGCATTGAGCGTAGGAGCTGAACGAGCACTGAGGCGTTCCGCCAGTGAAAGACGTCCGCTGGCAAAATGGATAATCCGGCGCGGCGTGAGCTGGAACTGCCACGCTTACCGTACCGAAGAATGCGCAAGCTATGAGGGTTCTGTACATCTTAGTCTCCATGCGGCGTGTGATGACGAAAGCCCTAATTCCTTTCTCTGTTCCTGACGCTGCGGTACGCCTCTAAGAAACGCGGTTGACCGTTGGCAGCGATTTCAGGCTCAGGCTTTCGTCCTCATGCACAGCATTTTCGAGTATCTCGGAACGACGCCGACAATCGATAATTGGACCCCAAACGGAGGCGCAGATGGCGAACGACATGCATACCGACGGCCGTGATACCCGAAGCGGCGCGCACGACGCGGTGACACCGGTTAGAAAGGAGCCAGCAAATCATGCTGCGCACCCCAACGCAGATGGTCATGTGGACATTCCGGAGGGTCTGTTGCGCAAACGGCAGGCGCCACTGAATTCCCGTACTGGTCGCCGACCCACGGAGTGATCGATGAAGTTCAGCAAGCCCAATGATGAGGGCAACGAGCCGTCGCCCATCATAATGATTGTCCTCGCTGTGGTTCCGATTCTCGCTGTTGCGGGATGGTTTATGGGATTATTTGGGTAAGCGATGCGCCGTCTCGCGCGGAATGTCGCTGCCCCACGCACCCGACGCGAAGGCCTTGCGGTTGTCCGGGCGTTCAGCGCTCCAAAAAAGATCTCGTAAAATATTTGAGTGTGCTCGAACAAGGCAGCAAACGGCGGTTTATCGCGATATCGCCGGGTCGATCTCCGGCGGCGGGGACGGTCCCGCCCTTACCAGCCCCCAGCCTTCGGGGCGGGACCTGAACCTGTTTGACGCTGCGCGGCTTCGGCTCCGACCGTGAGAGTCTGCTTCACAACCTCCGTCCCATGTCTCCTAAAAAATAATGGATCGGCAGGAACAGGGTACAACACCACCTGTTGGGGCCCCGATCACTCAAACGATCGGAGATCGTGATGTTCTTACGCGTTGATAAATTGCAAGCCGAGCTTCCGATCCCAAAAGCGCCCAATCCAAACGCGGGCGCCGCGCTCCAGGAGCTTCTCGGCGGCAAATACGGCGAAATGTCCACGCTGAACAACTACATGTTCCAGAGCTTCAACTTTCGCAGCAAGTCGAAGCTTCGTCCGTTCTACAGCCTTGTCGCGGCCATCACGGCTGAGGAGCTTGGGCATGTGGAGCTCGTCAGTAACGGCGTCGCCATGTTGAATAACGGTCCCGGCGACCCGACGGAAGGCGTCGATCTAAGTGGCGCGCCTTTTGAGGACATGCAGGATATTCGTCTCGCCGCATCTTTTTTATCGGGCGCGGGCGGCGCGATGCCGATGAACAGCAATGGCGCTTCATGGAATATGGATTTCGTCACGTCGAGCGGCAACGTGATCATGGATCTGCTTCACAATTTTCACCTCGAATGTGGAGCCCGCCTTCACAAGCTTCGCGTTTACGAAACGATGACCGAGCCGACCGGGCGGGAAGTCTGCGGATATTTACTCGTCCGCGGGAGTGTCCATGCCCACGCCTATGCGCTGGCCATCAAGAAGCTGACGGGCGTCGAGATCGAGAAGATGTTGCCCGCGCCAAAGATTAATCTCGATAACATTCCGGAATGCCAGAAGTACCTGGCCGAAGGTTCTCACCGTCGCCTCTACACCTTCAGCCCGAAGGACTACGTCGAGATGGCTGGCATTTGGGGCAACGGCGAGATGGCATTGCCGGGCGATCCCGTCGGTGATCTCGAAGTCGTCGAGGGTATGCCGGACGGCGCCAAGATTGCGGAGCTGGAGGGCACGCCGTCCGCTTTCGCACCGGAATACGCGCCCGAAGAGTTCTACGAAATCGCTTCGAAACTCTACAAGAAATCACGTTGACCGCAGGGGCGGGGACACCGTCCCCGCCTTGCTTGGATGGAGACTGGCGTGGCGGTAAAGACAAGTCTGGTTGGCAAGGCACTGAAAGGCCTTAAGGCGGCGGTGACTGAGAGGCGGAAGACAAGCGAGCTGTCGGGAGCATCCGAGAATGTCGTTGCCATTCCGGAAATCGCGGTGTTCTCAGAACTGCCGTTCTCCCAGGTGGGCGTGATTGGCGGTGCGGGAGTGAACATCGTCACTAATCCGAGCAAAACGCCGCGAAAATCCGCGAAGAAAGCGGCACCGAGAACAGCCACAGCATCTTCCAAAGCCAAGAGATCAACCAAGAAGAAAAGTGCCGCCAAGAAAACCCGCAAACGCACGAAGGCCCGGTAACACACATGCGCTTTATCCCGACAGCCTTGCACGGCGCGGCTGATTATATCGTAGGGCTTCTGCTGGCGTGCTTGCCGCTGCTTCTCGGCTGGTCAGGGGCGGGGCGTTTCGTCTTTATCGCATTGGGCGTGTCGTGATCCTCTACAGCGCCTGCACGGACTACGAGCTGGGCCTTTATCGGTTTCTCCGCATACGATTTCATCTGCTTCTCGATGGTGTCCTCGGCGTAGCGTTGCTTTTTGCGCCACGCTTTCTCCGACTACCTGAAACTCAACACACGCTGATTTATGCGATCGGCGTTCTCGCGCTGTTTCTGGCCGTGACGACCCGGATACGGGCTCAAGGCACTCAATCAACCGAAGCTATGTGAGGAACGGACCATGAAGGCACTGTGCTGGCACGGCAAAGGCGATATCCGCTGCGACAGCGTCCCCGATCCGAAGATCGAACATGGTCGGGATGCCATCATCAAGATGACGGC
>JAEXYH010000016.1 GCA_023451735.1 Pseudomonadota bacterium
CTTCTCGATGGCGTAGTCGCGACATTCGGAAAAGCCGAATGCGCTTGGCGCGGGGTGGAGCAGCCCGGTAGCTCGTCAGGCTCATAACCTGAAGGCCGCAGGTTCAAATCCTGCCCCCGCAACCAAAATCCTTCCAAAATCACATGACAGATCGAAGTTATCGTTGGCGAGAAGATTTCATCTTCCCTGGCGATCCTGGCGCGTCCCCTTACCGACCATAACCTGAACGCCCCAGCTGCAAATCATCACAACCCAAACAAAGTCCCAATCAAAAAACACTCCGTCGATCCCCCGCTCTGGCGTTCGCAAGAACGGCTCACAGCGTTTCGCTTCGCTTGATATAGTTTTCCCTGCCGAAAGCCGTGCAGGCGCGATCCGCGGCAAACTGTTTCGCATGGCATTGCGATGGAGCGCTTGGCGCGGCGTTGGCAGCCTTTTTGTCGAGCTCTAATCGGCGTAACCTTTCTTAACGTGACGACACACCGGCAAGGCGCATGGCCGCTACTCTTCCTTTTGTCATCTGCAGTTCCTGCGGATCAAACGGAAGGGTGTTTCATGGACGGGATATCCCGATCAGTGCTGCCGCAACTGCGGCTCGTTGTCACGGCGCTGATGCTCTGGCTTGTTTTTCTCTCCGCGTCACAGGCTGAAAGCCAGGCGCGGGTCACAGTGGTCGTCGCCCGGCAAGGCGAGGTTACGGAGAAGATCCCTGTCGTCGGTTCGCTCGTTGCCAGAGAAGAGGTGGAGGTCCAACCCTTCATTCATGGGCGGGTGATCGAGCATATACTTGCGGAGGTGGGGCAGCGGGTCGAGAGGGGACAGCCGCTTGCCCTGATCGACACGACCGAAGCGCGAATGCTGCTCGACAAGAATTCGGTGAGCATGCTGCGGGCACGAGCTGCCGCCGAGGTGGAAGGCAGCAGGCTCGATGTGGCGGCGGTAAGCGAGGCGGAAGCGCGCAAGGCGTTTGAGCGCAGCCGAGCATTGCAGCCGAAGGGCGCCGTATCGCAGCAGCTTCTCGACGAGCATGAAAATTCCCACGCCCGTGCGGTGGCGGAACTGCGGCTTGCGCGCCAGTCGCTGGCGCTGGCAGAAGCAGATGCCGAACTGATCGCCCGCGAGCGAAAGGAAATCGAACTAACCATTGATCGCAGTACAGTTAGGGCGCCGGAGGCTGGGCTGGTGCTCAGGCGGACAGCCCGCATCGGTGCGATGACTTCGGCATCCGCCAGTCCGCTGTTCGTCATAGCGAAGGATGCCGCCATCGAGTTTTCCACCCAGGTGACAGAAATGAACTTCCTGCGGCTCGATCACGGCATGCGCGCGCAGGTCAGCCTGCCGGGATTTACAGGCCTGCTTGGCGGCACATTGCGGCTGAATGCAGCACAGATCGATCCGCTTACGCGCAGCGGCGAGGTGCGTATCGAGCTTGATGAAGCGAATGGGCTGAAGCCCGGTGTCTTCGCGCGAGGCAGCATCAACGCCCCGGCACGGCGCAATATCCTTCTGCCCGGCAGCGCAGTGAATACCGCAAGCGGGGCAAGCAATGTCTTCGTGGTCAAGGATGGTGTTGTGGACCGGCGTGACGTGACCGTGGGTGTCCGGCAGGACGGTTTCGTCGAAATCATAGATGGCGTCAGCGATGGCGAGATGATCGTGCTGAAATCCGGTGGGTTTCTGAAAGCCCAGGAAAAGGTTCGTCCTGTTCTCGCAATCTCCGATCGGCCGGCGGCGGATCACATCGCCTCTGTTTTGGCCGTCGATGGCACGGAGATTTCGCGATGAACGGCAATATCTCGGCCTGGGCGATCCGCAATCCGCTTCCCTCCATCCTGCTTTTCGTGATCCTGACGGTCGTCGGCCTCTACAGTTTTGCCCGGTTGCCGATCACCTATTTTCCGACGATCATCACGCCTGCCGTGAAAATAACAGTCGAACAATCGGGTGCCACGCCGGTCGAACTGGAAACCGAAGTCACGCGGCTCGTCGAAAATGCGATCGCGTCGCTTCCGGCCATCAAGGAGCTGTCCTCCACGATCGGCGAAGGGCGTTCCGTCACCACGGTCGAATTCGAACTCGGCCTTGTTTCGCCCGATCGCGCAATGAACGATGTGCGCGATGTCGTCGCGAGGATAAGGGGCGATCTGCCGGGAACTATCGACGAGCCGATCATCGAGCGGATCGAGGAGGAAGCGCAGTCCATCGTGACCTATGCTGTCTCCAGTCAGGAGATGACCGTGGCCGAACTTTCCTGGTTCATCAATGACACCGTAATGCGCGATCTGCAGGGTCTGTCCGGTGTCGGGCGTATCGAGCGGATCGGTGGTGCCGACCGTGAGATCCATGTCGAACTCGACGCTGACCGGCTGCAGGCCCTCTCGCTTTCAGTAAATTCGGTGAACGAAACGATCATGGAGAGCCAGCTGGACCGGTCCGGCGGGCGCAGCGACATGGAAGGCCGCGAACAGGTGCTGACCACCGCCGCAGCCGCGAGTACCGTCGCGGCGCTCGCAGAAACGCGGCTTTCGCTTACGGGCGAAAATTCCGTGCGGCTATCGGACGTTGCGAATGTGAGTGATACGTTCACCGAACCGCGCGCTTTCGCGACCCTGAATGGTGCGGATGTCGTCGGTTTCTCCGTCTATCGCTCGCAGGGTGCAAGCGACGTGACTGTCGCGAAAGATGTGGCGGGAGCAGTCGAAAAACTGGGTCTCAGTCATCCCGACCTTCGCTTCCAGATTGTTGATGACACCGTTTCCTATACGGAAGGAAATTACACATCGGCGATAAATACGCTGCTTGAAGGCGCGGCACTCTCTATCGTCGTCGTCTTCCTGTTCCTGCGCGATTGGCGCGCCACGCTGGTCGCGGCCGTTGCCTTGCCCTTGTCGGTCATCCCGACATTCTTTGCCATCGATCTTCTGGGCTTCTCGCTCAATATCCTCAGTCTGCTGGCAATAACGCTGGTGACAGGCATTCTGGTCGATGATGCCATCGTCGAGATCGAGAATGTCGTCCGGCACCGCAACATGGGCAAGTCCGCCTATCGCGCGGCACTTGATGCCTCCGACGAAATCGGTCTTGCGGTGATTGCAATTTCGGCAACGATTATCGCCGTCTTCGCGCCCGTCGGTTTGATGAGCGGCGTTGTCGGACTTTACTTCCGGGAATTCGGCCTGACGGTGGCGATCGCAGTGTTCTTCTCGCTGCTGGTTGCGCGGCTTATAACGCCTGTCATGGCAGCTTATATCATGACAACCGCTCCCGCGGTTGAACCAAAGCAAGGAAAACTGTCCCTCGTATACGAGGCTTTGTTGCGGCAGACCCTGCGGTGGAAATGGGCGACGGTCATATCCGCATTCGTCCTATTCGCCTTGGCGATGACTTCGCTCATGTCTGTGCCGACGACTTTCCTTCCGCAGGAGGATACAGGGCGTTTGACACTGACTGTCGAATTGCCGCCAGGCTCCACCCTCAATGAGACCCGCGGGCTCACCGACATGATCGCGTCCACGATCGGTCAGGTCGATGAAGTTGAGGGTGTGCTGGTCCGCGCCGGATCGAGCATGAGCGGCCAGCAGGATGTGCGTTATGCCGTAGTCTCTGTCGACCTCGCGCACAAGGTTGAGCGGAACCGGTCTTCTTTCGCGATCGAAGCGGAACTCGAAAAGGCGTTGATTGATATGCCCGATGTCCGTCTTCGCTTCCTCAATGATCGTGGTGGCCGCGACATATCCTTCTCTGTGCTGGGCAATGACGGGGATGCGGTGCAGAAGGCGACCGACGGGATCCTGCGCGAGATGGCAGAAGACGGCAGTTTCGTCGGCCCCTCGAGCGATAATACCGCGATGCGGCCGGAGCTTCGTATGACGGTCGATACGGACAAGGCGGCAACGCTCGGGGTATCCACTGCAGCCATTGCCAGCACGATGCGGATCTCGACGATTGGCGATGTCGATGCACGCCTGGCGAATTTCGTCGAGGGCTCACGCCAGATCCCGGTCCGCGTGGTTCTTGATCGGGCCGCGCGGGGTCGATTGCCGGTCTTTGAAACGCTGAGCGTTCCTGCCGCAAATGGCGCACAGTTGCCGCTGTCTGCGGTTGCCGCAATCAGCTTCGACGAGACTATCGCGGCGATCGATCGCTTCGACCGTCAGCGCCGGATCGAGATTGGTGCGGATATGGCCAATGGCTTGACGTCCGGCCAGGGGCTTGAGCGCCTGATGCAGCTTCAGAGCGTAAAGAACCTGCCTGACGGCGTGCGTGTCCAGGCAACCGGCGATTCCGATACCGAAGGCGAGATATTCGAAAGCTTCGCGGTCGCCATGGGCGGAGGCATCATGCTGGTGCTTATCGTCCTCATCCTGCTTTTCAGAAGCCTATTGTCGCCCTGGACCATTCTGGCATCCCTGCCGCTCTCGATTGGCGGCGTCGTTGCTGCTCTTCTCCTGAGTGGATACCCGATATCCCTGCCTGTCGTGATCGGCATCCTGATGCTGATGGGGATCGTCACCAAGAATGCGATCATGCTGGTCGATTTCGCCATCGAGCGGGAAGCGCACGGGCTTTCCCGATGCGAAGCGGTCGTCGAGGCATGCCGTGAGCGGGTGCGCCCGATCATCATGACAACGCTTGCGATGGTGGGCGGCATGTTGCCCTCGGCCTTCGGCATCGGAGAAGGAGGAGAGTTTCGGGCGCCTATGGCAATCGCGGTGATCGGCGGGCTGCTGGTTTCCACCATCCTCTCGCTGATCGTGATCCCGTCATTGCACCTGATCGTCTCAGGCGCCGGAAATTACATCAGTCGGATCTTCCTGCCTTTTCTTCAGTCGGACGAGGCGGACTTGGAAGAAATCCGGCGATAAGCGCGCCATTAATCCGCGGCCCCCAGGCCGATCCCCGGCGCGCTTTGACGGGGCCAGCTTCCGCAGGCTGGCCCCGTCATCCGTTTTCGTTTCATTTGACGGCAGGCATATCCTTCAAGGACGAAAGTCCGTGAACGAAGCCGTCTGCTGCGAGACCTTTTTGGCGGCCGCCTGTTTCTCTTCGGCATATAAAACTGAGCAAATGGACATGCACTGCGAGCGGGAAACACGGGTTTCTTCGTCAACGACCGGCATGCCGTCAGCCTGGAAAATCCTCGACAGGCATTGTCAGTAACTGCGATCAACCAAAAGCATCAGGATGATGGGGCCGCCGAGAAGGGCACCGACCAGAATAGCCGATATCAGTAGCTGGAAAACGAGACGCGAGAGGGGGCTCCTGACCATTCAGAGCCTCCGATGTCGGATGGAAAACGATTTTTTGCGCGCGGCCTCAGAAGGTGATGCCTCGTCGCGCAACCGCCCAGCTCTCCGAACGCGCGAGAATCTGCCGTTTCGTCCGCTATGACGCTTCAAGGACACGATCAGGGTCGAGAATTCGTACGGCTCTGCAGATGTCCGATGACGTCGCCGACCGTCAGAAAACGGTCGGCAGCGTTGTCGTCGATCTTGAAGCCGAATTCTTCCTCGAAGACCATCACCATCTCGGTGATCTCAAGCGAGTCGGCCCCCAGATCGCGCGACAGGCTTGCCTCCTCGACGACAAGCTCAAGGGGGAGGTCGAGATAGGTCGCGATAAGGCCTTTGACCCTGTCGCTCAGGTCTTGGCTTATAGGCTTGTGTGAACCGGCGTGAAGTCGAGTTTGCATGTTGGTCAGCTCTTTTTTGGTTGTGATAGGGGTAAGTCCTTGCTCGAAAGCCCGCGCTGCGGGCTACCGTCGCCCGAGCGGAACGGCCGGCTTCTCATCAGGTGCGCGGGAAAGCGATGCCGGTGGCGTTTGTCCGCTGGGCAAACCGCGGCCGTCGTCTCTTCAGGAAAAGCCTGTGCCATCGGATTTGGCGTAGCAACAAATCGGCGGCGAGCATCACGACGGTGACAATGAGCATCGAAAGCACGACATCCGACAGATAATGGCCGCCGAACAGGATGCGATTGAAGGACAATGAAATCACAAGCACGCCGAGCGTGATCTGCACGATCCTGCGCATCATTATTCGCCTTGCCGGGATAAGGTAGATGAGTGACATCATTGCCATCGCACCAGCCGCCTCTCCTGACGTAAAGGAGCAGTTCGACGCGCAGGCCAGGGAGAATTCCCATGCTGCGGAAAGGGGGTGATCTCCCCCTAAGCCAAGTGTGTCGCGTGGCCTGGCTCTTCCGAACGTATCCTTCAGGAACATGTTGACGATGAGCCCGACGCCCACGCCATAGGTGATCAGCGGAACAAGCGCGCGCCCGAGACCGACACCAACCGCACTCCTCAGGCGACGCGACGCCAACAGGGCCATCGAGGCGCCGATGACGAGACTGCCCACCCAGAAATTTGCCTGCCGGAGTGTCTGCAGCAATCCGTTGTGCTTCAGCGGAAACTGCTCGCCGTCAAAGAAATAGCGTGAGACCGCCATATCGATCGAGGGATTGAGATAGAACGCCACGCTCATCACTATCGTCATCGTCAGTACGAGCGAAAGATGGAGGCCTGCCTGCCTGCTGTTCGGGATCGATGACGTCATAGACTTGCTCCGAGGTTTCGGGGCAAGCCTAATATCGGCGCCTGGGCCGGTTCATTTCGTCTTATTTCGTATTGTTGCACACTCTGAGACAAGGCTCTGCGCGCATATAGCTATCGGGCGAAAGATCAAATTGCGGCTGCGCGTGGTGGATGCGACCTCGACCGCTTTCCAAGCTTTGCAACAAAACTTAATAAAGCGAAACATATGCTGTCCGGCCGGCATGCGAAACGCGTGATGTCAGGCGAGCGAGGATAACAGCCGTGCAAGCAAACTCAGCCAATGCGAAAATTCTGATTGTCGAGGACGACCCCGAAATCGGCAAGCTGCTCGCACTGGCTATTCAGGAAAACGGCATGGTGGCGACCGTTGCTGAAGACGGGCATGTGATGAATGCCCTGCTGCGCAACAATGAATTTGATCTCATCATCCTGGATGTTATGCTGCCAGGAGAAGATGGCCTGAGCATCTGCCGGCGGATACGTTCGGAAAAGACGACACCGATCATCCTTTTGACCGCGCTTGGCGAGGAAGTCGATCGTATCGTCGGGCTGGAAGTCGGGGCGGACGACTATGTCACCAAGCCGTTCAGCCCTCGCGAAGTCGTGGCCCGTATCCGCAGCCTGCTTCGGCGCGCCTCCTATGGCCTGGTGAATACCGCGGTTCAGCGTAAACTCCGTTTCGAGGGCTGGCAGATCGATCCGTTGCGCCGCCAGTTGCACGATCCGAGCAACGCCCGGGTTGCGGTGACGACGACGGAATTCGACCTGCTGCTGGCCTTTTGCCGCAATCCCGGCCGCGTCATCACGCGCGAGGAGCTTCTTTCGCTCACCCATACGGGTCTTGCAGGTCCGATCGAGCGCAGCGTCGACGTTCATATCAGTCGTCTCAGGCAGAAGATCGAGGCGGATCCGAAGAACCCCGTCCTGCTGCAGACCGTGAGGCTCGGTGGCTACATGTTCACCGCGAATGTCGAGCAGGCCTGAAAACTTGCGGCTGAAGAACAGGCGCGTTGTATCCAGCAAAAAAAGCCGGGCATTGCCCGGCTTTCATCATATATGGTGCCTGTCGGTGTTAAAATTTGTAACCGACGAACAGAGAGGCGGAAGGCTGTGTTTTTTCTTCCACGATCGGACTGTCTGCGGCATCGCCGGTCAGGAAGCCCACGCCTGCCTCGCCGCGAACAAGCCAGTTTTCGTTCAGCATGTAGATTGCAGAAGCCGAAACGTTGACGCGTTTCAGGCCGGCTTCCGCCTTGTATTCGGCAAGGCCGGATCTTGCCGCCTGGGCAGCGGTCACGCCGAAGTAGGATTCCATATGCTTGTCGTTGGCGACCACCGCTTCGACGCCGGCACCGAGTATCAGCCGTTCCGTAACCGGCGCCTGGTACTCGGCCCCGAACGTACCGATCAAGCTCTCGCTGCCGCTGATCGTCTGGTCGATACTGGCATAGATCTCGAAGCCGTTCCAATTGTATGAAGCCTTGGCGCCGACGGTGGCAGCGAAGTCGATGTCGCCCAATCCTTCAAGCCGGTCCGCGTCGTCCTCGTCACGACCGCCCTCGTAACCAACCTTGGCCGCCAGCGCGAAACCTTCATGCTGAAGGGCCGTGACCGTCACGCCCGTCGGGTCGATCTCTAGCCATTCGCCATAGCTGAAGACCACGAATGGGACAGGCTGTACCTTGAAATCGCCGCTACCTTCGTATTCCGGCTCGTAGATCCCGCCGGCGCCGACGATGAGGCTCCAGTTCCGCTTCGGCTTCTCCTTGTTGAACCGCTCCTGGTCGAATTGCGGCTCTGGAGGCTGCTCTGAAAGGCTCGCGTCGGCGGCCAGTGTGGTCGAAGCCGTGCCGGCGATCGCGAGCGTGACATATAAGGCGCTGGCTAGAAGTCGCCGATCGGTCCGTTGGATAAAAGACATAGGTGCTCCAGTGATTTGACACGGGCCCCACCTCGGAAGGCGAGCCGTGCTTGCAACACATCTGTCCTGTCATGGATGGAATTGGCGCAGCGTGTCTTTGTGTTACGCTTTGTTACGGCCAAGCGGCGAAAGAGGATCGATACAAAACTTAATGTCATTTTGGGATCTAAGGTTTTATCCTGACCGGAGACGGACTTGTGACAGAGGCCGCATCACGGTTTTCATCGGGCAAGGTGGCCCAAGGGGGCGCTTTGGGATTTCGGATCTCCCAGTTATTTTCGACCATTCACGGCCAGATCACCGCCGTCATTTTTGCCTGCCTCATCATCGCTTTCATAATCGGTTCAACATTGGAAAGCTGGGTAAGGGAAGAATATAGCGCTCCTGATATGGAAAGCATGTCTGCCCACGTGTCGGCGATCGCCTCGGTGCTCGCATCGGCTACCCCCGCCGAAAGAGATGTGATCCTGGCGGCTGCCAACCAAGAAGACAGACGCCTGACCTTGCAGCCGCTCTCGTATTCCGGACGGTTCACGACGTCCTCGCCCGACGAGCCATTCCTCCAAGTCGTACTTGATCGGTTAATTCCTCCGGAAAACCACCCCGTGCCATTCGGAGGCTGGAGAACGTTCGTTGAGGGCAAACGTGTGCTTGCCGCGCAAATCGACCAAGATACACTTCTCGTCATGGAATTGCCCGAGAGCTTCCTTCGCAACGATGCGCTTATATTCGGTTCTAACTATCTTGTGGCGACGGTTACGCTTCTCATCCTGTTTTCCGTGTTCGCGGTGCGGGCGATCACCAGTCCTTTGCGAGGTATTGCTTCCGCTGCGATGAAGGCGGACATCTCTCTCGGGCCAGCTATTTTCGAGGAGCATGGAAGCGTCGAGATTGTGACCCTTGCCCGCGCGCTGAATGGCATGCAGCGACGTATTTCCACCATGGTTGAGTCCCGCACAAGAATGCTGCGTGGCATCAGCCATGACCTGAGAACGCCACTGACGCGTCTGCGGCTACGCGCCGAACGGGTACGTGAAGAAGAGGTAAGGGTAGCGCTGCTGGGAGATATCGAGCGCATCGACAGGCTGTTGAAGGAGAGCCTTGGCTACCTTCGTGACAATCACCAGCGCGAAATATCGCAACGTGCGGACTTGGCTTCCGTGTTGCAAACCACCTGCGATGAGTTCGCCGATATGGGGCATGATGTGAGCTATAGCGGTCCGGCGCGGATGGTTGCGCGCTTCAAGTCGCTGGCGCTTACCCGCGCAATTACCAATCTTTGCGAGAACGCGGTGAAGTTCGGCACGCATGTGCAGGTCGAGCTTCGCACTGTGGATGGCCAGGCGATCATCGATGTTACCGATGACGGGCCGGGCATTCCCGAGGAATATCGGAGTCGGGTTCTTGAACCGTTTTTCAAGGTGGATACGGCTCGCCAGGACACTGAAGCAGGATTTGGCCTCGGTCTTTCCATCGTTGCCGAAATCATCCAGGCCCATCACGGCAAGCTGGAATTGCTCGAGGGAAGACCACATGGGCTTGTCGCGCGGCTTACAATACCATTGACCGAGAAATAGGTCGGCCAAGTGGGGTTCTGATTTCGGTGTTGCTTTCCCTTGAGAATCCAATGAGTTTCCGGACCCCGATGGCCATGCCGCCGCGGTCAAGGACGGACGCAGCGTCTCTTTTCTCCAACGCCACCTATGGTCCGATGCCGGCAACCCACCGCGCCATCCTACTCGACGCAGCGAAGGTGGATCTGCCGCTCGTCGTCGAGTTCGTTGAGTAAGCACAGGCCTCATTGGTTCGGAGCTGGACCATCACGCGCATCTTTACAAGTATACGGCTCCTCGGACTGGTCCCGAGGAGCCGTATTGGTTCGCATGAACGGCTTCCTGTGCCGCTCTCAATCGACAAATACGACGTTTTCCTGCTCGATTTTGGATTCGTCGATCTGCATCGCCATGCCAGGACGATCAGGCACTTCAATGAAGCCCCCCACCACGTCCAGCGGATCTAACAAGAAGTGTTGGTGCACTGCGTTCCACTTGACGAGGTATTCCTGATAGGGGGTATGGATAGGCGATTGGGTGGCTGAGAAGTGGGCGGTCGCGAACGTCGAGTGGCCGTGTGGAATGGTTACGACATCGTTTGCTGTTGCATAAGCGGCGATCTTCAACGTCTCCGTCAGGCCTCCGCACCAATAGATGTCGGGCTGGATCACATCAAGCGCTCCGGTATCGAGGAAGCGCTTGAAGCCCCAGCGGGTATATTCATGCTCTGCGCCGGAAAGCGGGATGCGGATCCTGTCGCGCAACTTGCTGTAGCTGTCGATACGATCCGGCATGACACACTCTTCGAGCCACCGAGGCCTGAACTCCTGAATCCTGTCGGCGAGTTCTACCACATAGCCGACATCCATCGCCTGCCAGCAATCGAACATGAGATCATAGTCATCGCCAACGGCCTCACGAAGGGTCCGCACGAGTTCAACGTTCTTTTTCAAGCCGTCGTAACCACTCATCGGACCGTGGCGGAAAAACCATTTCTGCGCACGATAGCCTTTTTCCTTGTACTCGATTGCACGATCGCGAACTTTGCCTGCGTCGAGAACCGCGAAACCCAGCATTGAAGCGTAAGCAGGGATCCGTGTTTGGGTCGGCCCGCCGATGAGGCGGTAAACCGGTTGTTGCAGCCATTTGCCCCGCAGGTCCCACAGTGCGCAGTCGATCGCGCTGATCGCCAGCATCGCATCGCCCTGTCGACCATGGACCATTCCGCGGTGCATCTGGTCCCAGAGCTTTTCGCCCGCGATGGGATCCTGACCGAGAAGGAAACGTCGTAGTTGCCTCGCGATAATAAACGCTACACCTTCTGGTACCGGACCCGCCAGACCCGAGACGCCGTCGTCCGTATGGATCTCGACAAAATAAGTGACTATCTTGAACCCGTCGGGCGTCTGGATGCCCCCTTCGTGATCATTCCGGTCCCGGTACTCGGGATAGATATCAATAGGTCGTACGAGGCGTTCCTCCCAAAGATCCCCATGTGTTGGCAGGTTTCCGTGGAGTTGGCGCAGCCGGACTTCTGTAATCTGCATAATAATTTATGTCCTTGAGGCGTTGCTGGGACGGGCAGCGGTTCGCCCGAAAGTGAGTGTGATGACCGTAAGGACGAGGATCGACATGGTCGCCATCAGCGCGAGCCAGTAGAAGCCGCCATTAAAGTTGCCTGTCTGATCCCGGATGATACCGATCACCCAAGGGTTGATGACGCTCGACAGGTTGCCAAGCGAATTGATCAACGCGATCCCGCCAGCTGCGACAACGCCACTTAAGACGGCAGTTGGTAATCCCCAGAAGACAGGCATCGCGCCGAAGACACCAATGGCGGCAAAGCAGAGCGAGATCAGTTTGAGTGTAGGGTCGTTGATCCAGGCTGTGACAAGCAGACCGACAATCGAGACACCGAGCGCCAGGTAATTTGTAGCTACACGCTTGCCAGGTTTGTCTGCCAAACTTCCAAGGAGGAGCATTCCGACTGCACCGAATGCGTAGGGAATTGCAGCAAGGAAGCCGGATTGCAGCTGTCCGAAGCCGAACTCTTTCAAGATAAGAGGAAGGAACGTACTGACCGCACCATTCAGGTTGGTGAGGCCATAATACATCAGGCAAAAGAGAAGGACTTGCGGGCTGAGCAACGCTTTCAGCAATTGCTTGCCGTGGCCGCCGTGGCTGTTCGCCGACCGCTCTTTACGCTCCGTTTCCAGCCGAGAGACCAACCAGTTTTTTTCTTGGTCAGACAGAAATTTGGCCTGTGCGGGAGTGCTCGGCAGCAGGAAGGGGATGAATATCGCCAGAACGACAGCCGGGATTCCTTCAATGATATACATCCACTGCCATCCATGCAGACCAAGCAAGCCGTCAAGTTCGAGCAGGACGGTCGACAGAGGCGTTCCCAGAACGAGAGCGATGGGGATGCCCGTCATGAAGATACTCATGATGCGGCCACGGTAGGCGGCGGGGAACCATAGGGTTAAATAGAATACCACGCCGGGGAAAAAGCCAGCTTCGGCGGCACCCAAAAGTGCTCGAAGTACATAGAGGCTTTCTGCGCTCCATACGAATGCATGTGCTGCCGAGATGAGGCCCCATGTAAGCATGATGCGGGCAATCCACCACCGCGCGCCGAAGCGTTCAAGCGCAAGGTTCGACGGAAGTTCCAGCAATACGTAAGGAACGAAAAAAACGCCCGCTGCAAAACCGAAGGCTGCCGTGGATAGGCCAAGGTCCTGATTCATCGTCAGGGCAGCAACCCCGACATTCGCACGGTCCAGAATTGCTATAAAATAGCTGAAGATCAAAACAGGTAACAGTCGCCGCGTGATCTTCCGGACAACATCTTTCTCTAGGTCTGCCATAAGTCCTCCAAAAGCAGATTTTCGGAAACGTTTGCGGAGCGTTGGGTGTGCCGTGACCTCAAAATATACCGCATAATGCGGGGATTGTGAGGTTAAACCCGACGCGTATCTCCTCTACGGAAACGTTTCCGGAAAGTTGCCACCGTATGCCCGTCCGTGTCAATAAGTTTGTTGATAAGCGAAAAGGATAAGTATGAGAAAGCGGTCAGGCATCGGAATTCGCGATCTTGCGTCCCATCTCGGGATGTCCATCAGTACGGTGTCGCGCGCGATGAACGGCAGCGCGGAAGTCAGCAAGGAAACACAGGATAAAATCAGAGCAGAGGCGGAAAGGCTGGGATATAGGCCTAATCAGTCAGGGAGGAGCCTCCGGAGCGGAAGCACGAATACTGTCGCTCTAACCATGCGAACAGATATCGGACGAACGGTCGCCGGAGAGACCTTCTTCATGGCTCTAAGCGAGGGGCTTCAAGCTACTTTGTCATCGGAGGGCATGGACCTCCTGATACTTCCCTGTTCGTCGGATCAGGATCAGAACGAGTTCCTCTATAGAGCCGTCGATAGACATCTGGCGGATGCATTCATCATATCCAATGTTCAGCGGTATGATCCGCGCATAGATTATATGCGACGAGGGGACGTCCCATTTGTCGCATTGGGTAGTAGTGAAACGAAAGGCGACTATGCGGCGCTCGACCTTGATTTCGCCGGAGTGGCGAAAACCGCCGTCAATCGTCTGACGACTGCGGGTCACAAACGAATCCTCCTCGGACTGACTTCGCAGGAAACGAACAGTAACTTCGCTTTCCTTCAAGGCTATCAGCAAGCCCTTTCCGATGCCGGCCTTCCGTTCGATGAGGGGCTCGTTCTGCGACCCTACGATCGGATCGCTGGTGGAGCCGAAATCGCCGGCGCTTTGTTGGACATGAAAGATAGGCCCAGCGCAGTCCTTCTAATCCAGGAGACCATGGCAATGGGTCTTTATCAAAAGCTCTCCCAAGCTGGAGTCTCCGCGGGAAGGGATGTGGCGGTGATAGGTTTTCGTGAAAATCCTGTCTGTCGATATCTCGCTCCTACATTGACCTCCTTTCGGGTGGATCTGAGACAGTATGGCCAGCGTTTGGGGGAGGTGATGATCGGTGAACTGGCAATTTCTCGAAAAGCTGATGCGAGCGCTCATCCACGTCTGGAGCTGTTCCCGATGAGCTTGATCGACGGCGAGAGCGGGTAATCGTCATACATGGCCACCGAATGTCTCAAAACATGCCGATAAAACTTGGCGACCTGCCGCGGACGTCTCAAAGGCTTCGGTAAGGGTTGGGATAGCGAACAGCCATCGAAAGAGCTGTCACGCAGGCAAAGATGCCACCGCCTCTCAGATGGTTATATTGGGCGAGTGCTGTGCCGTATCGGTCGCACGTGGTGTCATCACGTATTTACCTGTAAAATCTGGTATCCCGTAAATCTTGCTCACGGTGGCATCGAGCCGAATCCAATCGTTGCCACTGGCGCGACTAATGGTGAACTCATCCCCTGCATCCTCCATTCGTAACGCAGCACCGAATTGAATGCCCAGCTCATCCTTCGCATGCCGTCCGTCTTGCAGGACAGTTGCAGGTCGTACCGAAATTCCTCGACAACCGCGCGCCGTTTGGCGACCCGTCAGCCCGGGTGTTCATGGGGGTCGGCCTGGAAAATTGCACAGCTAATATGGGTGCGTTTATGTTGCCGGACTTTGCGGCCGGCGGTCATGAAGTGTGCAATGCCTTGGTTTGTGCATCTCCTGCGGCGGCAAACCGGTCGAATAGATCGATATCGCCCATCTGGCCGCCCTTCAGCATGATGCTGAGGCCATCACGCCTCGGATCGTCGCTGCGGCCGATGGAAATCGCGACACCCGGCGAGATTTGACCGCCATAGGCGAGCCCCCAAAGGTTGAGATTTTGCACGATGTGGCTGGAGGTGTCTCCACCGGCAGCGATCAGCCGCTTTACCGGTATTTCTGAAAGCAGACGGTCAGTGAGTAGCCCGACCATATGGGCCAGGCGCGGATCAGCGCCTGAAACGGAGGCAGCAGCATCGGGGGCTGTCGTCACGAGCACATTGCGTCCGTCCCGCAATCCCTCCGCGGCCTTCGCAGCAATCGCGTGCCGATAGCTTTCCTCCTCGACAAGCCGCCCGGCGTCGGCCCCGACGCGGATGAAGGATGTGGCGGCTTCGGTCTGCCGGCGCGTGAGCGGCGAAAGCGAGCCGGCCACAGCTAGGACCGGTCCCGGACTTGCCGTGAGCGGCATTAAAGCCTTCTGGCACCGTTCGGTATAGACAGCCTCGGCGACGCTGCTCGCACCGACGACCAGGAGGCTGCCTTTGCGGATGCGATGCTGCAGTTCCTTGCCGATCAGGGCGATATGGGACTGCGTAAGGGCATCGAACAATATGTTCGACTCCTCGCCCGAGGCAATACGGCCTTCTTCCAATGCGGTCCAGTCGACAAGCCCGATGTCTTCGGCACCGAGTTCTGTCAGGTGAAACCTTAGATCGGCCTCGGTCATGGGCGTGGAAGGATGACGGCTCATCGTCGGATGACGGTCGAGCCGGTGCACGGTCCCGCCCGATCCTGATGCGGCGAACAGGTTTCCGAAAGCGCAGTAACGTCCGAGCGACGGTTGGCCACCGAGTATCAATGCCTGCCGCTGGCTGACGAAAGCGCGAAGAACCGAGATGGCGGTTGCGATATTGCCGATCCCGCTGCCGCTGTCGAAGGTGGAGCAGCATTTGTAATGCAGGAGCCTGACGCCTGCTGCGAGGAAGAACTCTCCGACCGGACGAAGTTCTTGTTTCATCTCGTCGGGCTGCATCGCCCGCGCGGAGCCGGCAATGCCGATCGCGTCGAGCTCACCCGCCCGCGCGCGATGCAACGCAGATGGTGGCCCCAGAAAGAGGAAGGCCTTCACGCCCCGTGTACAAAGCGTTGCCAACGTGTCCGTGGCGCCGGTGAAGTCGTCTCCGTACCAGCCGTAAAGCGGTGAATGCGGCTGGACGTTCATGCCGCCTGTCCGAAAAACTCTAACGCTATGCGCAATGGTTCTGAGGTGCCGGCGGCATCTTCCAGCGTCCGGCCTTCTCTCATAGCTCTGAAGGCGGCACGAATGCTCTCGATACCTTCCGCCGGGCCACCCGGATGGCCCATGATCCCGCCGCCTGCCATGAACAGGAAATCTTCCCCACCGGCGGTTTTCCAGGTAGCCGGCACGGTTCCCGCCCATTGTCCCGACGAGAAGGCAGGCAGGACACGGTCGTCGGACTGGTCATCGAGCGGCGCAAGGCACATGGCCGTGCTGTCGATGACCTCGCTGTTTTCCTGGGCGAATTTTCCGTCGAGCCCGTGAACATGCATGTGGTCGACGCCGGCCAGCCGCCATAGCACCTGATAGGCGCCAAAACCGACGCCGAGCACGTCACAGCGCGACAGGGCGCCAAAACCATTGCGATGTCCATGAAGTGCCAGATCGGTGGAGCGGCGTAGCGTCTCCACCGCCGAAAAACCGCACCAGTTGAGATTGGCCATGACGCAGGTTCCGCCCTGCTGCGCGACGAGATCCGCGTGCCGGCGCATGGCATCCGTTTCGTCGGTAATATTGAAGGCTATCATCACGCGGCGGCCAAGCTTGTCCTCGGCGCGCCTTACAGCGGCCATGACGGCTGGAATGCGCTCGGCAAGTGGAGCGTGAACGGGGTTGGCCGAAATCTCGTCATCCTTGATGAAGTCTATACCTGCTGCGCACAGCCGCTCGACCAGCTTGGCCGTATCCTGAGCGGTCAAGCCGACGTTCGGCTTGATGATCGAGCCGATCATCGGCCCCTCTTCCACGCTCATCAGGCTGCGTGTCCCGGCAATGCCCTGTCTTGGCATGGCATATTGCCGGCGCCAGGAAGAGGGCAGGGTGATGTTTTCGAGGCGAAGCCCGGTGACCTCGCCGAGATCGTAGAGATTGCCGGCAACGGTCGAGGCGAGGGCAGAGAGATTGATGCCGACATTATCGATCGGGAAGCGGATCTTTACCGTGGCGCGATGCGGATTTGCCGTCACGTTGCGGCGGGCGAGCCACGCGCTTGGCAGTGTCGGGTGGTCGATTTCCCCCAAATCGACCACCTCGATCACCTCCGCGCGCGCGCGGGCGCGCAGATCGTCCGTCTCCCCCTCGACCCGGATGAACGTGCCGGAAGACTGTTCTCCAGCCATGATCTCCGCAACCTTCGCCAGCGAAAGTGGAGTCTCGATCAAATAATCGGCCGTGAAATGCGTATCCGTCACCATCGTCTTCAGATCTTCGAGAGGTCGGGGAAGGGGCGAACCGGCTCGTGGCCATTCCAGTCTTCGGATGCCTTGCGGATCGCGTCGAACATCCGGCCCTTCGGCCCCGCGACTTCGGAAAGTTCGATGACTGTGCCTGGATGGTAGTGCGTGTCGAAATAGACGAAGCGGCCGTTTTCGCCCACTTCGCCCTCCATAACCACCTTGAAACCGTCATTAATCAGCCGTTCGAGATCGGCGTCGAATGTATCCGTCCAGTAGGCGACATGTTGCAGGCCGCGATGGCCGGCATCACGGAAGTCCTTGTACATCGAGGGTACGTCATTGCGGGTCTGGATCAATTCCACCTGCAATTCGCCCGAATTGGCGAGCGCCACCGAATTGTGAGGCTCGTAGCGCTCTCCGCGATAACGATAGTTCTCGATCGGAACCCGCTCCTTGTAGAAGAAAGGGCCGACGCCAAGCGTTCGGCTCCAATAGTCCATCGCCGCCTCTATGTCGTCGACAACATAACCCGCCTGGCGGATCTTTCCAAAAAAACGGCTCATCTGATGTTCTGCGCCTAAATTTATGATGGATTTTGATGGGCAGCGGAGATGATCCGCTGCCCATGATCGAGGATCAGGCCAACGATCCGACAACGCTTTCGAGCGCGCCCCAGGCCTCATCGCCAAATTCCTTGCTCCACTTGGCGTAGAACCCGCCCTGCTTGAGCTTGGCGCGGAAGCTTTCAGTGTCGACCTTGTTGAAGGTCATGCCGGCCTTTTCAAGATCAGCCTGGACACCCGCGTTCAACGAGGCGATGTCCTGTCGCTGCTGCATGCCGGCGTCGTTCAGAGCCCGCGCGACGACTGTCTTGACGTCATCCTTGAGATCGGACCACTGGCGACCGTTGGCGATAAACCAGTAACCGTCCCAGATGTGGTTCGAAAGCGCGCAGTTCTGCTGCACTTCATAGAGCTTGGCAACCTGGATGATCGGCAGCGGGTTTTCCTGTGCATCAACGACCTTGGTCTGTAGCGCGGAATAGACCTCGGAAAATTGAAGGCTGGTCGGGGATGCTCCGAGGGCGGAGAACATGTCGATTGACAACGGGCTGACCGGCACGCGGATCTTTAGCCCCTGCATGCCGTCAGCACCAGTGATCGGGTCGCCGCTTGTCGTGGTCTGGCGGAACCCGTTGTCCCACATGGTCTCCATCGCATAGAGGCGCGAACCCTCGATCTTCTGGCGTACCAGTTTGCCGACCGGCCCGTCCATCGCCTTCCAGACCTGGTCGTAGCCGTTGAAGGCGAAGCCGACCGCATTCAGCGCGGCGGTTGGCACAAGCGTCGCGATGACTAGCGAGGACGGGGTGAAGAAGGTGAGAGCACCACCGCGAACCTGTGACAGCATGTCGGTGTCACCGCCGAGCTGGTTTGCCGGAAAGATCAGCATCTCGACTTTGCCGTCGGTTTCCTTGGCGATGCGGTCTGCCGCTTCCTTGGCGCGGATGTTCAGCGGATGGCTGAGCGGCAGGTTGTTGCCGTAACGAAGCTGGATCTCGGCGGCACCCGCCAGACGGGGTATCGAAAATACCGCGCCGGCGAGCGGCGTTGCAGCAAGGCCCTTCAGCAGGCTTCTGCGATTGAAATAACTGGTCATTGTTTTCCCTCCCAAGAAAAGCCTCTTCCCAAGCGGGAAATTCGATCATATGAATGATGAAGTCAAACGCCATTTATGATGTAATTTGATGTGATTCTCATGCTGCAAGACGTTATTCAACCCTCTGATGCCGGCCGACGACCGACGATTGTCGACGTTGCGCGCCAAGCCGGCGTATCTACTGCGACCGTAGACCGGGTGCTGAACGGCCGGCAGGGCGTACGCGTGCCGACGGTGCACCGCGTCATGAAAGCGGCCGCCGATCTCGGATATGTCGAGACGGACCTCCTTGAAACCGGTATCGAGGCGGCCCCCCAACAGATATCATTTCTTCTACCTGCCGGGACCAATCGTTACCTGACGCATCTCGGTCGGCTGGTCGTCGAACAGGCTGCGCTTTTCCAGAAGAACAACATCAAGCCGACAGTCGAGTTCATCAAGAGCTTTAGCCCGGACGCGCTCGCTGCCGCTCTGCTCCGACACGGAAAATCGGCTGACGGTATCGCGTTCATGGCATTGGAGCATCCGACTGTGCGGGAAGCCGTTAACAGGCTGGCCGAACGCGGTGTGCCGACGGTGACGTTGATTTCCGACATCGCCAACGCACATCGTTCCGCCTATCTCGGGCTGGACAATCGCTCGATCGGCAGGCTGGCAGGAGACCTGAGCGCGCGCTTTGTTGGCAAGGCGCCGGCAAAGGTCGCAATGATTGCCGGCAGTCTCAGCTACCGAGCGCATGAGGAGCGCGAGATGGGCTTTCTGCACGTGCTGCAGGAAAGCCATCCGCATATCGAGGTCGTCGGCATCCGGGAGGGGCATGACGACGAGACGCTCAATTACCGGCAAATGCGCATGCTGCTCAGCCAGCATCCCGATCTTGCCGGCATCTACAATATCGGCGGCGGGGCAAGCGGGGTCGGCAAGGCGATCAAGGATGCACGGCGCGAACAGTCACTGGTCTTTGTCGGGCACGGGCTGACGCCGGATACGCGGGCGTTCCTAATCGACGGAACGATGGATGCCGTCATCACCCAGAACCCGCAGGATACGATCAGTCGCGCCATCCGCGTCTTTACCAATCTGCGTGACGACCGCCCGGCGGAAGAGGATGTCGAGCCGCTCCGCAGCGAGGTGATCTTCCGGGAAAACCTGCCGTGAGGTGTGGAACCTGAAATTTTGATCTGCGCCTGGAGGAGGCGATGGCGGCGAGGAGGCTGCCATGAGGGAGGAGAGAATGGCCATGAGTTCCGAAGTGATGGACGACCTGCCGGCGATGGAGCTGCAGCAGGCGGTGCCCGGCTCGCGCTGGATGCGGCCTGTCGAGGCGATTTGCGCCATGCTGCTGACCTTCATCATCGCACTTCTGCTGTTGGGTGTTACGGCGCGTTATGTATTTTCCTCGCCGATCATCTGGGTGGACGAGACCGCATCCTTCGCCTTTCTCTGGCTCGCCATGCTGGGGGCTGCGATCGCTATCGACCGGCACGAGCATCTGCGGCTGACGATCTTTCTCTACCTGTTGGAGGAAAAGAAGCAGAGATTTGTCGCGACAGTCGGCTTGCTGTTGACCGCCGTCTTTCTGGGCAGCCTTCTTTATCCGGCAATCGATTATGCGATAGAGGAAAGTTACGTCACCTCCGCTTCGCTGCTGATCCCAATGAGCTACCGTGCCTCCGCTTTGCCGGTTGGCCTGGGGCTGATGCTGGCGATCGTCATTGCGCATGGTGTGCGGATCAGCAATGCCAGGGTATTACTGGGGGCAGCCCTTCTGGTCGGAGCCGTTGGCGGCGCTCTTTTCGCATTGGAGCCGGCTTTCGCATTCTTCGGCAACTGGAACATCGTCATCTTTCTCGTTTTCGGCGTCGGCATGCTTCTGGCCATGGGCGTACCGATCGCCTTTTGCTTCGGGCTTGGGGCGCTCTCCTTCCTGACCTTCACCACCTCGATGCCTACTTTCGTCATCATCGGGCGGATGGACGAAGGCATGTCCAGCATCATCTTGCTCTCCGTACCGATCTTCGTCCTGCTTGGCTGCGTGCTTGACGCGACGGGCATGGGCAAGGCGATCGTCGAGGTTTTGGCGTCGCTGCTTGGCCATGTCAGAGCCGGCATGTCCTATGTCCTGCTTGGCTCCATGTTCCTCGTTTCCGGTATCTCCGGTTCCAAGGTTTCCGATATGGCGACCGTCGCACCGGCGCTTTTCCCGGAAATGAAGCGACGTGGCCACAGACCGCCGGAAATGATCGCCCTGCTTGCCACGGGAGCCGCGATGGCCGAAACCGTGCCGCCGTCGATCGTGTTGATCGTACTCGGCTCGACGGCAGGTGTGTCGATCGCCGGCCTTTTCACATCCGGTTTCGCCATCGCCATGGTCCTGCTTCTGGTTCTGGCGGTCCTCGCACGCTGGAAGGCACGGCATGAAGCGATGGAGGGTGTCCGGCGTGCCTCTTTCGCGATGATTGGAAAAGCAATCGTTGTTGCGGCTCCGGCGCTGCTTCTTCCATTCCTGATCCGCAGCGCGGTCGGTGGCGGTGTGGCGACTGCGACCGAAGTCTCGACCATTGCCGTGCTTTACGCCCTGATCATCGGCGCCACGCTGTATGGCGGTATCAGCCTGAAGAAGCTTTACAGCATGCTGGTGGAGACGGCCGCCCTGTCCGGCGCCATCCTGATCATCCTCGGCTGCGCCTCCGCGATGGCCTGGGCGCTGACCCAGACCGGATTTGCCTTCAAGCTGGTGCAGGCGGTGACCGATCTTCCGGGCGGCTGGCTTACCTTCATGGCAGTGACGGTTCTGATCTTCATGGTGCTCGGATGTGTGCTCGAAGGGCTGCCGGCCATTGTGCTGATGGCACCGATCATGTTCCCGATCGCCAAGTCGCTCGGCATTAATGATGTGCATTATTCGATGGTGGTGGTTACGGCGATGAATATCGGCTTGATCGCACCGCCGATCGGGATCGGCTTCTACATCGCCTGCAAGATAGGCGGCGTATCGCCCGATGAGGCGATGAAGGCGATCTGGCCCTATATCGGCGCATTGCTGGTGGGGCTCTTCCTGATCGCCGTCTTTCCGATCTTGTCCACGGCGTTCCTGTGACGATCAATTCATGAGGTGCCGCGTCTGTCACCAGCGCGGCACACGCCGTTCGTAACCCGGATCGAAAAGCTTCATGTAAGCAGTGTCGTCGCGCTCTTTCATGGCGGCCTTCTCATAGAGCGCAGCGAGATTGGCCAGTTTTTGGCGGTCAAGCGATACGCCAAGGCCAGGTCCCTTGGGAAGGTTCAATTTGCCGTCCCGGAACATGAAAGGGGGTCCTTCGATAACATCGACGCCGGTCCAGGGATAATGGGTATCGCAGTCGAAGCTCAGGTTCGGCGTGGCCGAAGCAACATGGATCATCGCCGCAAGAGTGATGCCGAGATGGGAGTTCGAATGCATCGAGACCCCCAACCCCAATGTCTCGCATATCTTGCCGAGATGGGTAGAAGTGCGTAGCCCACCCCAATAGTGATGATCGGAGAGGACGATCTGTACCGCCTTCTTGCGGAAGGCTTCGGCGATCTGGTCGAATTCCAGCACGATCATGTTGGTGGCGAGGGGGATCGATGTCGCAGCCGCAACCTGCGCCATCTGATCCATACCGATGACCGGATCCTCGAGATATTCCAGAACGTTTTCGAGTTTGCGAGCGATATGGATCGCGGTATCGACGGTCCAGCCGCCATTGGGATCGATCCGTAATGGATGATCTGGAAAGGCTTCCCGAAGCTTCAGCATTGTCTCGATTTCGAGATCGGGATGCAGCACGCCGCCTTTGAGTTTCAGGGATCGAAAGCCGTAGCTTTCCACCATGTGGCGCGCTTCTCCAACCATCTCATCGGGAGTGAGCACTTCGCCCCACTCGTCCGGTGACTCGCCGATATGAGCGGCGAACTTGAAAAAGAGATAGGCGCTGAAGGGAACACTTGAGCGGACCGCCCCGCCAAGCAGGTCCGCGATCGGTCGTCCGAGCAGCTTTCCCTGGATATCCAGACACGGTACTTCAAAGGCCGAAGCGACCACGTCCGTCAATTTGTGATCGGCTACCGCCGACTTGGCATTGATGCCGCCACCGCCCGGCAAAGCGGCAATCACACGCGTTTTCATTGCATGGAGATGGAAAGGATCAAGACCGATCAGAGCCGGAGCCGCGCGGCGCAAACCTTCCAGCGCCTTGATGCTTCCATAGCTCTCGCCCAGTCCGACAGTGCCGTCATCACAGACGACCTCGATGATCGTACGAAGTGCATAGGGCTGGTGGACGCCCTTACAGTTCAGGAGTGGCTTGTCGGGAATTGCGACCGGCGTGAGGTGAATTTCAGCAATACGCATCAAAAACTCCTTGGCGCCACCAGCTGCGCGCTGCCGCGAGCGCATCTTCCAGAGGTGGCAGTTCGGGATGCCAGTGGCGCTCCCATTCGAGGCTAAGAGGAATGTGGTGTTTATCCGGTTGAAGAAGCGGGATCAGATCCGTCATCGGAAAGTCTCCCTGGCCGGGCAGTGCGTATTCCCGGCGGCCATTGCCGGCAATCCTGCTGTCCTTGACGTGAATATGGACCACGTTTTTCGCGACACAATCCCAGACTGCACCGAGATCAGCACCCTTGGCCCAAGTGTGATGGGTGTCCCATAATATGCGCGCCGTTGGCATAAGCTCGATAAACGCAACAAGCTGATCGAAATCGGCCAGCGCATCATGGGTCTCGATCATCAGATCGACATTCAGCCCGCGTGTTTGACGGGCTGCCTGCCAACCTTCCAAAAGCGTGACCGCGCGTTTCATCTCGTCAGTGCCCAGCTGCTTGCCACCGTCGAAGACACGAAGATGGGCGATGTCAGCAGCCTCAGCCCAAGGAATGAAAGGCTCGAGAGCAGAAAGTTCGGTGCTTTCGAACAGCTTGCAGGATGTATTGAGCGCCGCAATTCTGAGCTTGCTAGCTGCCAGAAAGGCTGCGAGCCCAGCCGGATTTTCAAATTCGGCAATCAACGCCGAGATCAGGTCGACTGTGCCGGATAGTGTCCGCAGTTCGACCGTTGCGATGTCATGCCGATTTGCCAGGTCAGCCACCTCACGCAGGCTCATCTCCGAGCAGCCGAGCGTGGAGAAACAGTAGTGAGATCCGTTCATGCGACACGCTCCAAGTCCTGCCTGACGACGGGGTGAAGCGGGGCAAGTCCAGCCACGAACCGCTCGACTTCGGTGATGGCGAGATCGGAAAGCGCTCGCAGCTCGTTGCCGAGTGCACCCGCAATATGTGGAGTGAGTACGACGTTCGGCAGATCATAGAACGGACTGTCCGTTGGCAAGGGTTCCGGCTCCGGCGTGTCGATGAGGATACGCAACCGGCCGGTTTGCGCCTCGGCCAGCAAAGCCTCGTGATCGACAAGCCGGCCGCGCGCGGTATTGATGAAGATTGTGTGGTCCTTCATCAATGCCAGTTCCGCAGCGCCGATCATATGGCGGGTTTCGGGCAAAATCGGCGCATGTAGCGAGACCACATCCGACCAGGCAAGAAGTGCGTGCAGATCCATTTTAGTTGCGCCGAGCGCCGACGCTTCATCCCTGCAAAGGAAGGGGTCGTAAACGGCGATCTCGAAATTGCCGCGTGCCAACATCTCGATGACAAGACGTCCGATCCGCGAAGCACCGATGATACCTATCCTGCGGCAATGATTACCGAGATAGGACAGGCTGTGACCGCGCCTGCTGCCGAACCCGCCTGTGCCGCGTTCCGTCCGATGCTCGTCACGCAGCCGGAAGACATCCTTGCCGCACATGATGATCGCCGCATAGGTGAATTCGGCCACAGGTACGGCCATGGCGGATGCCGCCGTGGTGACGAGAATATCGGATGTATCCCAAAATTCGGAAGGGGCCACGGCACGCACCGATGACGCGGCATAGGCGACCATCTTGAGTTTTGGTGCGCGCAAGAGACGCTCCCTCGTCAGAGATGGCGTGCCCCACGCAGCAAGCAGGATGTCTGCATCTGCCAGAGCCTCCGCGCCCTCAATCGTGTCGAAATCCGTGTAGGGAAAACCATCAATGACGTCGGTTACTGCCGTCAACCGCGCCCATTCCCGAGGGCCGAAGAACCCATCGGGAAGTTCGCCACGCATGGCGATCAGTAGCTTTGGCTTCCTGTTTAACGTGCTCATCCGCGCACCGGACTTGAAACGGGGCGAACCTCGATGCGGGCAATGTCGATTTCGATCGGTTCGGATCCCGGCCTCAGGATGACGTCGAGATAGAGTTCGGGCGGAGTTTCCCCCGGTCGCAATTTAAGGGTGGGCGTGCGCAGTGCTCCTTTCCAGTGTGTGTTTGGGAAGGCGAAAAGCGTGCCGTCATCCGCTCGGAAGGGAGCTAACGCGATTACTTCCTGTCCTTCGGCAGCGACATCCTTCAGCCGTAGCGATATGCCCAGAACACCTTCGTGAGCCGGTACATCAATGTCGCAGATCGCTTCCACCCAAGCGCCGGTGCCAGGATGAAAAAGCTGCCCCCCAAGACGATGGCTCTGTTCTTCCTTTTCTGTCATTGTCCGGGCGGCAACGGCAGATGCCAAATTTCCCAGCGGGTTGTTTACGGAGTCGAAGCGATCGTCTCTCGCCAATAGGCGGTGAGGCGCGTGGGGTACGAGCGTTGCGAGATAGTCAGCCAACAGCTTTCCCACGGCAAAACCACCCAATACGGAGAAATGTGTTCCATCGTTGGAGTAACCTGCATAGGGCTCGCCGAATTTGCTCTCCGGATCGACCCAGGCGGAATTCCAATCAAAGACATGACAGTTGGCGTGGCTGGCGGCGAATTCGATACTCTTGCGATTGATCCAGTGTGCCTTTGCCCGCTCGGCTTTGCCGGCTGACCATTTCTCGATGCCGCGGGCGAGGATTGGCAGCAGGATGACAGTCTTGCCGGCGTTGAGCAAAGCCGACGCAATTCGCGCTCGCGTCTCGGCAATCGTCTGGCGGGTTTCCACCATCATGTCGTTGGTGCCGGCATCAACGACGATCAGGTCGAAATCCGATTGCAGCAATCGCGGCAGCCGCCGTTCTATCTCGACCGCCTTCTGCCCGGATACGCCGAAATTGAGACCGGAGAAAAAGCGGCTGACGCCCGGCCGATTGCTAGGCTCCCAGCCGATCGGGACTGATGGATCGTGATGCACAGGGCAGGAGAGCCTGCCATGCGACAGGACCTCGGCCCAACTCATCCAGCCGCGTGACGAAGCTGCCAGCGAAGTCTCGGTGCCGATATGGTTCTGCTGGACGAGCGAAGTGCCGAGAACGGCAATCCGGCTCGCCCTGGGGTGAGATACGGACATGATCCTACCGGAATATCAGGAATACAGGACGCCGCCGTTGATGTCGTAGCAGGCTCCGGTGATATAGGCGGCGTCGTCGGATGCGAGGAAGGCCACCAGACCGGCAACATCCTCGCTCACGCCTTCTCGCTTCAGCGAGGTGGCACCAGCGACCCGTTCCCGCACCTCCGGCTTGGTGAAGGTGTCGTGGAAGGTCGTCGCGATCATGCCGGGGCAAACGGCGTTGACGCGGATATCGGGGCCGACTTCTTTGCTGAGCCCCCGGGTGAAGGTCATCACTGCCCCCTTGGAGGTCGCATAGGCGATCGCGCCGGGTCCGCCGCCATCGCGGCCAGCCTGTGATGAGAAGGTGACGATCGCCCCGCCTTTCGCCATCTTGGGTAGCGCAGCCTTGGTTGTCAGGAAAAGCGAGGTCAGATTGACGTTAAGGACCTGATGCCAGAATGCTTCATCCATATCCGTAATCGTCTTGCGCGCAATCATGCCGCCGGCCACGTGGACGAGGCCATGGATGGCGCCGAACTTGTCGGTTGCGGCGGAAATCGCGGCCTCGACTTCGGCTGCATTCGTCAGGTCCGCCTTGATTGCAACGGCAGACCGGCCGAGTTTTTCGATGTCTGCCACTGCTGCAGCGGCGCCCTCTGCCGCACCGTTATAGGTGAGCACGACATTGGCGCCTTCCTGCGCAAAACGAACCGCGCATGCCCGGCCGATATCCCGGCCTGCACCGGCGACGACAATGGTCTTGTTGGTAAAACGTTGCATTTGAAAACCTCGCATTGGCTAGAATTGTTTCGGGAGAGAAAGTTTGAAACGCTCGTCGTCGACATCGCTGAAATAGATGTCCGTCGAAAAACCCTGATCGTCGATGAAGCTGAAGATCCGCTTCGGTTCTGTCAGGCTGTAGGGCACGATAAGGGTCACCAGACGATGTCTAGTGGCAGCCGGAACCGTGGCGCAGACATGGTGGTGAATTTCCAGGCCCTCGTATTCCTTCGGCTCGATCTCCGGAAAACCTTCAACGGCCGTGATTTGCGGATTACCCGCAGAGGAGAAGACGAACTGGCCGTAAAAGCCTGCCTTCTTGCCGTTATAGCGAAAGCTCGAACGGCCGGTCTGCGGTGCGCCTGTCGTATGGCAAAGCCATTGCAATTCCTGCGGCTCGGTGCATTCCACCTCATCGACAATGACGAAATAGCTGTCGTTGACGAAATGGATTTCGCGCTCCGCCTTGCGCACCAGCGGATTTGCCACCTGATAGGCGGCCGTCGCGTCGCCCAGCATGCGGATATGCCCGGGCTTTTCCTCGACGGAGACGATACGGCCCGCAGCGCGTCGCGCTAGCGCCTTGTCCTTCTCCGCATACTGACCTTTTCCGCCGATCAGGACTGCGTTCTTCGACCGGGTCTGCCGGCGCCAGTTGATGTGCATCTGGGAGTTGAAGGCGATGTAATAACCGGACTGGATCGCCAGATCCTCGCCATAGGCATAAAGAACGAAAGCGTTCTGATCGCCATGGCTGTGGCTGAGTGAGCCATAGGGGCTGGATTTGAAGACGAACTGCAGATGCCGGTCCGGATCTTCCATATGCTTCTGGATCGTGACCCAGCCGATATCATCGAAGACCGCAAGCGAAGGCAGGTCGGCAGGCGAGGCGGCTTCCACCTGCGGGTAGTCGTGACGATAGACGAGATCGTCGAAATTCAGGTCCCACCAGCCGTAGTTGTAGAAGGCCATCTCGGTTCCGGCCGCATCCTGCTTGATGCGGTCGAAATACCATTGATAGTGACCGTTGCCGGTGACGCCTGCGAACTGGCGGACATTGTAGCCGACCTTCAGTCCGGGCAGGTCACCCATGGTGGAATCGTCGCCGAAATTGGCGCGTCGCGTGCCGGGCGCCTTGGTATAAAGGGGGAACCGCCCGGTGTTCTGGAAGAAAGGCCGCTGGTAGAGATCATAGCCGATATAGGAACGGATCAGGTTGGCGGCCTCGATGAGATAGGCCATGCCGGTCATCCAGTAATGTGGACCCTCTGCCCAGCCGCCATCTGTTCCCGCCCAAGGGGAATAAAGGGTGGCGAGGAATTCGACCGTATAATCGAGCCATTCGCCGGCATCGTGGCTTTCGCCGAGAAGGGAAATACAGGCGGGTGTGAGCACCGCCGACAGCGAGCGCACCGCGTGGCTGTCATAAGGGAACACATGGATGCGTGCGTGAGCAATCACATGGTCCGCGACTTCACGGGTACGGCGCAGGAGAACGGTGCGAACGGTTTCCCGTTCTTCCTCGCTCAGATGGTCGTAGAGCCAGTCGTATCCCCATGCGAGGGCAACGACGACACGGAAACCGGCCTCGTCATTATAGGCGCGGGAGGTTGCTCCATTCGGATCCCATGCGGCAACCGAGAGCAGCCAATCGCGCGAGGCATCGAGTAAATCCTCCCGCCCCAGAACGCGGCCGGCAATTGCCAGATGACGGATGGCATAGATCACCTCCTGGCAATCGATATACATCTGGCGCCAAAGCGTCGCGACACGGACGTTGTTGGGATAAGGCTGCGGTTCCGGCATGATCGGCCGGTCGAGCCAGGGCTTTACGGATTTCTCGAAGAATTCGGACCATCCGCAATGGTTCGGGTCTGCCTCTACGGCTTGCGAAAACGATTTCAGTTGCTCGGGGTTGAGCCAGAGCCTCGGATGGCTGGTATGGGCCGCAGCGTGGCGGGCTGCTCTGCCAGGCAAGGGCGTTTTTGGAAGCGCGGCGGTGATCTCGAAAATGCGCACCGCACTCCAGTTCGACAGGGGCTTTGAGGAGGTCTGGTCCCAGAGCGCATAACTCCAATGATAACTGCCTTCCGGCAAGGCTTCATCCGGGGTGAAGAAATTCCAGGCGAGGTCTTCGAATGTGCGCGTCTTGGCATCGGCAAATTCGGGATCGGTCGAGATGCGCAACACGTAGCGCGCACCGTCGTCAATATCGGGAAGCCAGGAAAAACGCGGCGGGTTTTCGGTGGGCTGGGTTTGCTCGCTCGGCACGTAGCCAATGGTCAAGGAACCGGGGCGGGGTTCATCGAGATGAGCTTGTCTGGCGATGGCCGAGGCAGAGGGACGCATTGCGCTCTAACTCCTATAAAAATCAAAAGGGAAAAGGATGGCGGCGACAGGGCCGCCATCACGATCGAAAGCTTACTGGGCCGCCTTGTACTGGCGGTCATAGGCCGACTGCATGATCTTGATGACCTCGTCGTAACCGAGAGCCGTCAGCCGTTTCTTGTAGGCATCCCAGCCGGTATTGACGTCCTGGGCGCCGAGCACCCATGTCTGCTGCATCTCGGTCATGTAGGTGAGAATGCTCGGCCAGTAGCGGTCGAAGGTGGCTTTTTCATCAGCGTTCAACGAGACGCCCATAAACTCGTCTTTCAGGCAGTTGCACTTGTCGTAGAGGTCGATGCCTTCAAGCGCGATCTTGTTGGTCCACTGGCGCTCGTACTCATAGTCCATCCAGTATCCGCGCGGGACCTGTGCGCCCACCGCCCAGAGCTGGGCGTTGACCGGATCCTTGTTATCCAGCACTTCCTTTTTGAACTGCGGTTTGCCGTCGACCATCTCGTAGGTCTTTCCCTCGACACCGAAATTCGACAGCAGGCGCCCCTGCTGGGAAAACCAGAAATCGAAATACTTGATCGTTTCGACGGGATGTTCGTTGGTGGCCGAGATCGCCCATCCGACAGGCTGGACGCGCAGTCGGCGGGAATCCTCGAACCGCTGGCCGGAAGCGGTTTTGGGCGGCAGCATCGGCTTGAGCGCGAAGCCTTCGATCTTTGGCGACAGCGCGTCGTTATAGGTCGAGGTGCTGGCAAACCAGTCATGGGTCATGCCACCGAGATTGTTGCCCAAAAGATATTCGCGCGAACGGGCGCCGCGGGTAAAAATCTCCTTGTCGATCAGGCCTTCCTTGTACCACTTGGCGACATTCGAAATGCCGGTCTTGTAGTTCTCCTCCGCCCAGGGGTGGCGTAGCTGTCCGTCATAGACGGCGAAGTCGCCATAGCGTTCCGATCCGGAAACGCGCGCGTCCCACAGATTGATGAGGCGGACGGCATCGATTTCCTCGCGGGCGAAATACGGAACCTCGTCCTTCTTGCCGTTGCCGTTGGGATCCTTGTCGCGGAAGGCCTTGAGAACCTCGTAGACCTCTTCAGGCGTTTCCGGCTGTTTCAGGCCGAGCTTGTCGAGCCAGTCCTGGCGGATGAACCAGCCGCGAGAATATTTTCCATCCGGCACATAGGGAATGAAGTAGAGCTTGCCGTCCGGTCCGGAAATCGCGTTGCGGATGTCCTTGTGACTGTCGAAAAACGCCTTGAGGTTGGGGGCATTTTCCTCGATCAGCTCGTCGAGCGGAATGAACGCACCTTCCAGCCCGTAGCGGATGAAGTCCTCCTTCAACCCGCCGTTTGCATCGCCACCAACGATGTCGGGAAGATCGCCCGAGGCGATCAGCAGGTTGAAGGCATCGCGGCTGCTGGTGGTCGCCAGCGACGCGACGTTGCGGACGTGGATATTGGTGATCTCCGCCGCCTTCTGCTCCACGGGCCACTTTTCCGAATAGACGTATTTGTCGCGGAAGTGGAAATGGATCGTCAGTTCCAGAGGGTCTTCGGATATCTTGCCGGCATCCTGAGCGTAGGCGGGCAAGGCCATTGTCATGGCTGTCATCAACGCCAGAAGGGGCGCGCCTTTTCGTAGTTTTGTCACAGGTTCTCCTCCCTTGTGCAGCTACTCTTTCACTCCGCCCAGCAGAATTCCCTTGGTGAAATACTTCTGTGCGTAGGGGTAAATGATGAGGACGGGGATGATCGACGCGATCATGATCGCGGAGGTTACCGTCTCGAACGAATAGTGGGCCGTCAGCAGGCTCGAGGCAAATTCGTCGTTCGAATTGAGATCGACGATGACGCGCTTGAGATAGACCTGCAGCGGGATCTTCTCTTCGCCGCGCAGCAGAACCATGGCCCAGAAATAACCGTTCCAGCGTGAGACGATGCAGAACAGCGCCACGGTGACGATGGCCGGTTTCGACAGCGGGATGAAGACCTTCCAAAGCAGCTGCAGCTCGCTGGCGCCGTCCATCTTGGCGGCTTCCTCGAAGGATTTCGGCACCGCCTCGAAGAAGTTGCGCAACAGGATGACATTGAAGGCACTGGCCGCGAAGCCGATGATGATGCCGAAGCGGCTGTCGAGCAGTCCGAGATCCCGCATGTTCAGGAAGAACGGGATCATGCCGGCATGGAACCAGAGCGTAAACGCGATCGCGATATTGAAGAAGGTGCGGCCACGCAGACGTTTACGCGACAGCGCATAGGCGCCCGGGATCATGATCAGCAGGCTCATGAACGTGCCGCCGAACGTGTAGATGAAAGTGTTGCCGTAGGCGATCCAGAACATTCTGTCCGAAAGGACGTGTTCATAGGCAGCCAGAGTGACGTCGACCGGCCAGAGCGTTACGCGCCCGGCAGTCACGGCCGCGCCTGAAGAAATCGAGACGGCAGCCACGTAGATGAAGGGATAAAGCGTCGACAGGACGAAGAGGCTCAAGAGAATGGCGTTGGCCCAGCCGAAGATCTTATCGCCACGGGAATAGAGATTGAAACTTTTCATCTTCAGCTCCTCACCAAAGCGACGTCGACGAGACTCTTCGGCTGATACGATTTGCCGAATAGACCAGGACGAAAGCGATCACCGCATTGAACAGGCCGGCAGCCGTTGCCAGGTCGTACTGGGTCCCCTGCAGGCCGGTGCGGTAGATGAATGTCGAGACGACGTCGGCCGACTCATAGGTGGACGGGCGATAGAGAAGGATGATGTACTCGAACCCGACCTCTACCAGATTGCCGATGCGGATGATCAGCATGATCACGATCGTCGGCAGAATGCAGGGCAAGGTAATGCGCCACATCATCTGCCAGCGCGAGGCGCCGTCGACACGGGCGGATTCGTAAAGGGTCGGGCTGACACCGGCGATCGCGGCCAGATAGACGATCGACTCGAAACCCGACTCTTTCCAGACCGAAGAGCCGATGAACACAGGCCGGAACCATTCCGGCTGGGTGAGGAAATAGATCGGCTCCAGACCTATCCCCTTCAGGAGCAGGTTGACGATGCCGATGGAGGGCGAAAGGAAGTTGATGACGATACCCGCAACGATGACCACCGAAATGAAATGCGGCAGATAAACGATCGTCTGCGCCCAGCGGCGGCCAACCTCGTTCTGAACCTCGTTGAACATCAGCGCCAGAATGATTGGCACGGGAAATGCAAAGATCAGGCCGAGGCCACTGATGGTGATCGTGTTCCAGAAAGCACGCACGAACATGTCGTTCTGGAAAAGCTCCACGAAGTTCGCGAAACCGACCCACGGGCTTTTCTCGATACCGCGGAAGATCGAAAAGTCCTGGAAAGCGATAACCAGACCGTACATCGGCTTGTAGAGAAACAGCGCGAACCAGATGGCCATCGGCGCAAGCAGGAGATAGAGCTGCCAGTCGCGGCGGACATCCGCCCACAGATCATGCAGGCGTTGCTGATAAGTCTGTTTCATGACCGCGACCCGCCTGCGGTCTTGAGTGAGCGACCGGTCGTCGCGTCGAAGATCTGGATGCGTGTCGTGTCGATGCCGAGCTGGGTGACGCCGTTAAGGGCATGATCGGCATAGAGTGTTTCTGCCTTGGCAATGAAGGATTGGCCATCGGCCTTGCCGTGAAGCAGAGCCTCTGCGCCGAGGGGTTCCACGAGATCGATGCTGCAGTTCAAAACTTCGCGGCCATCGCCGGTTTTGACCGACATGATTTCGGGGCGCAGGCCGAGCTTGATCGTCTGCCCCTCCGTGGCGCCCTTCGCAAAGGCTTCGGGAATGGTGAGGCGCTGTCCGCTATTTCCGCCAAGTACCGCGCTGACACGGCCATCCCGCTTTTCTACCACCGCATCTAGAAGGTTCATCGGCGGTGAGCCTATGAAACTGGCGACGAATGTGTTTGCCGGCTCGAGAAAAACTTCCATCGGCGAGCCGACTTGCTCGATATTGCCGCCATTCATGATGACAATCCGGTCGGCAAGCGTCATCGCCTCGACCTGGTCGTGGGTCACGTAGACGCTGGTCGCCTGCATGCGCTTGTGAAGCAGCTTGATCTCGGCGCGCATATGCGTGCGCAGCTTGGCATCAAGGTTGGAGAGGGGTTCATCGAAGAGGAAAATCTTGGGGCGGCGGACAATGGCGCGGCCCATTGCCACGCGCTGACGCTGGCCACCGGAAAGATCGGCAGGCTTGCGCGCCAGGTATTCGGTCAGGCTTAGAATCTGGGCCGCTTCCGCGACGGCCTTGTCGATCACATCCCGTTTTTCGCCTCGAACCCGCAGACCGAAGGCAATGTTTTCCGCCACGTTGAGATGCGGATAAAGGGCATAATTCTGGAAGACCATCGCAACATCGCGGTCTTTCGGAGCGATCTTGTTGACCACCCGGCCATCGATGGAGACGGTGCCGTCTGAGATATCTTCCAGCCCCGCGAGCATGCGCAATGTGGTGGATTTTCCGCATCCCGAAGGCCCGACGAGGACCACGAATTCCTGCGGCTGAATGGAAAGATTGATGCCATGGACAACTTCGAGAGCACCGTAGCGCTTGACGACGTCGTTGATTTGAACTGCAGACATGAAAGGCCCCTCCTCAAAAGCCTTGAATGTTCCGTCAGGCGGGGGCCTTGGCTCCTCGTGACACGCGCTTCCTCGTGACGCGCGTGTTGACCTGTTCGATGAAGGTCCAGATTTTGGGGTTCTTGGAGAGTTCTGCGATCTTGGATTCCAGCGAGCCGAGATGGCGCTGGATGGCTTCGCGAGCGGCCTCCACATTGCCGGACTCGATCGCGTTGACGATCGCTTCGTGTTCTTCGATCACCTTTTCGGTGCGGCGGACCGCAAAAACGCGCTTCAGGTGGCGCATCCGGTCCATTTCGCCTTTGGCCTGATTGACGACGCTCCAGGCGCCGGGCAGGCGGGCTGCAGCAAAGATCGTTCGGTGAAATTCTTCGTCGAGCAGGAAGAAGTCGGTGAATTCCTCATCCTGTGCAGCTGTGCGCTGCTGGGAAAGGCAGGTTTTCAAACGAGCGATATCTTCCAGCGAATGCCGTTTGGTCGCTTCGATGACGGCGCCTTCTTCCAGCTTGAAGCGGATGAAGCAGGCTTCCATGTAACGCTGCACGTCGATCGGCGAAATATAGGTGCCGCCCTGCGGTACGACCGTGACGAAGCCTTCTTCTGCTAGGCGGATGATGGCTTCGCGCACCGGTGTCTTGCTGACATGCAGCAGCGCCGCGATCTCTTTTTCCGACAGCGCGCGCCCGGGAAGCAGCTTCACCTCGACAATCAGTTTGCGAAGCAGAGCGTGGATTCGGTTCGTCATGTTCCCGCCCACCGGCAAATCCTGCGGCATCACGAGGTCAGACAGGGGCAGCGATGGAAATTCGAGCGGATTAGACATATCAATTACCAAACTGAGATATCAGAATTGAACTTGACATATCTGTTGTGTTTTTGAGAGTCAAGCTATGGTGTGCCGCAGATGTGTGATTGCTTCTGTGAGGCGCCGGAACCGCTCGTCACCTGAGCAAAGCGTCGAGGAGAGACAATGAACCCCGTAACCCGTGAAAAACTGATGGGCGTATCCGTCGCGACGCTGTGCTCGGCGCTCTACAAGCGCGGCCTGAAGAACCAGACGATCCAGGATGTGCGACCGGTTCGACCGAAGGGCCGTAACATGGTCGGTCCGGCATTCACGCTGCGCTATATGCCGGCACGCGAGGATCGTAATCCGATGA
>JAEXYH010000048.1 GCA_023451735.1 Pseudomonadota bacterium
CATAAAGCGCGCGTTTGAACGGTTCCATGCCCACGCGGCGATAGGCGGCAAGGAAGGTTTCCTCCGGGCTTTCACGCAAGGCGAGATAGGTATCGACCACCGTTTCGATGGCATCCACCACCTCTTCCGACGAAAAGCCGCGACCGGTGATTTCACCGATGGTCGAATGCTCATCCGCCGAACCGCCAAGCGTGATCTGGTAGAGTTCCTCACCCTTCTTCTCGACGCCCAGAATGCCGATATGGCCGACATGGTGATGGCCGCAGGCATTGATGCAGCCGGAAATCTTGATCTTCAGCTCACCGATTTCCGCCTGACGTTCCGGTGCGCCGAAACGGGTGGAGATTTCCTGGGCTACCGGGATCGAACGGGCGTTCGCAAGCGCGCAGTAGTCCAGGCCGGGACAGGCAATTATATCCGTGATCAGGTTGGAATTGGCCGTTTCCAGCCCGTGCGCCGTCAAGGCCCGGTAGAGCGGCTCGAGATCAGCCAATGCCACATGCGGGAAGATGACGTTCTGCTCGTGGCTGATGCGGATCTCTTCATGGGCGAATTCCTCCGCCAGATCGGCAATCACGTCCATCTGCACATCCGAGGCATCACCCGGAATGCCGCCGATCGGTTTGAGCGAGATCGTCACCATGCCGTAGTCGGGATGCTTGTGTGGCTGGACATTCTGGTTCACCCAGCGTGCAAAAGCCTCGTCCTGCTTCTTCCAGCCGGCAAGCTGCGCCCAGCCTTCGCCGCGATCGGGCAAAGCCGGCGGGGCGAAATATGCGGTGATGGCGGCAACGTCCGCTTCCGGGAGCTTCAGCTCGGTTTCCTTCAGATGAGCGAATTCTTCCTCCACCTGACGGGTCAGTTCCTCGACGCCGGTTTCATGCACGAGGATCTTGATGCGGGCCTTGTATTTGTTGTCGCGTCGGCCGTGCAGATTGTACACGCGCATGATCGCGGTAATGTAGGACAGTAGGTCCACTTCCGGAAGGAAGTCGTTGATCTTCTTGGCGATCAGCGGCGTGCGTCCCTGTCCGCCGCCGACATAGACCGCAAAGCCGATCTCACCCTTGTCGTTCTTCTTCAGATGCAGGCCGATATCGTGGACCTGGATCGCGGCGCGGTCGCGCTCGGCACCGGTCACCGCGATCTTGAACTTGCGCGGCAGGAAGGAGAATTCCGGGTGGACGGAGGACCACTGGCGCAGGATTTCCGCATAGGGGCGGGGATCCGCCACTTCGTCGGCCGCAGCACCTGCAAAATGATCTGCCGTAACGTTGCGAATGCAATTTCCCGAGGTCTGGAGGGCATGCATTTCGACGCTTGCCAGCTCGGCCAGGATATCCGGCGTGTCGGAAAGTTTCGGCCAGTTGTACTGGATGTTCTGGCGGGTGGTGAAATGGCCGTAACCACGGTCATATTTGCGGGCGATATGAGCGAGCATCCGCATCTGCTTCGAATTGAGCGTGCCATAGGGGATCGCGACGCGCAGCATATAGGCATGAAGCTGCAGATAGACGCCGTTCATCAGGCGCAGCGGCTTGAATGCATCCTCGGCGAGTTCACCGGAAAGCCGGCGCTCGACCTGATCGCGGAATTGCTCTACGCGGCTGGAAACAAAGGCGTGATCGAATTCGTCGTAACGGTACATGGGATCCCAGAACTCTCGGTGTCAGACTGCGATGAAGGCCGCGTCGGCTTTGCCATAGCCGCTCGCGTAGTTCATGGTAGGGCCGGCCGCACGAATGCGTTCGCGAAGACGGGTGGGCCAGAGCACGCCATTGGTCTCTTCGACATCGACTACGGCGACATCCACGACCTTGTTGTCGGCGAAGTCGCGCTTGCCGATCGCTTCCAGCGAGGCTACGGCCTCCGCATGGCGGGCCACCAGTGCGTCCTGCAGGTTTTCCGTCCACTGGCCTGCTGCATCCAGCCAGACGGCAATACCATCGGAAAGGCGGTTGGCGGTCAGAACCTTGTCGGTCATTGCTGCATTCCTTGTTCTTGGCCTTGTTCTCGACCTTGTTTCGCGCCCACATTTTCCTGTTTGCGGATGGATTTTCTGAAGGCGGAGAGCGGTTCGGATTTCTCGAAGTTTGCGCCTGCGACGGCTTCGCCGATAATCACCATGACGGGACCGTCGAGGTCGTCGCGGGCTTCCAAAGCCGGCAGTTCGCTCAACACGCCATGCAGCAGCTTGCGATCGTTGCGGCTGGCATTCTCGATGACGGCAACCGTCGTGTCGCGGCTCAGACCCGCATCCATCAGACGCTCAGAGACCGAGGCTGCGACCGTGCGGCCCATATAGACGGCAATGGTTGCGCCGGAGATCGCAAGACTTGCCCAGTCAGGCAATACGTCGCCGGTCAGGTCATGGCCGGTGGTGAATATCAGCGAGGAGGCGACGCCACGCAGCGTCAGCGGCAGCTCGAAATCGGCGGCAGCTGCAAAGGCAGAGGTGATGCCGGGCACGATCTCGTAGGCGATGCCGGCTTCCCGAAGGGCTGCCATTTCTTCTCCCGCGCGGCCATAGACCAGCGGGTCACCGGATTTCAGCCGCACGACACGCTTGCCCTGCCGGCCGAGATCCACCAGCAGGCGGTTGATCTCGTCCTGGCTCTTGGAATGGCAGTTCTTGCGCTTGCCGACCGACAAACGCTCGGCATCGCGGCGGCCCATGTCGACGATCGCTTGCGGCACCAGCGCATCGTAAACGATCGCATCAGCCTCCATCAGCACACGCTGCGCACGTAGCGTCAGCAGGTCTTCGGCGCCGGGGCCTGCCCCGACCAGCCAGATCTTGCCTTCGGCGCGGCCTGTGGTCGACAGAAGCGTCGTGGCTGCACGACGGGCAGCAACGTGGTCATTCGCCTCGACGGCATCCGCGACGTCGCCGGAGAAGAAGCGGCGCCAGAAGATGCGGCGGGAGACGCCGCGCGGAACGAGACGTTCGGCGGCATCGCGATAGTCGGCGGCAAGGCGTGCCAGACGGCCGAGGGAAGGCGACAGCATCTGGTCGATACGGGCACGGATCATCTGCGCCAAAACCGGGCCAGCACCTTCCGTGCCGATCGCAATGGCGACAGGCGCACGGTTGACGAGGGCGGGAGTGAAGAAGTCGCAATAGTCGGGCTGATCCACGGCATTGGCCGGGACCTTTTCAGCACGGGCGGCGGTGACGATTGCCTGATCCTGTTCTGCCTCGCCGGTCGCCGCGAAAACCAGCGCTGCGCCTTTTACCTGCTCCACAGAGAATGCGGCACGAACGACCTGAATACCCTGCGCAACGAGCCAAGCAGCATAATCCGCTTCCGGCTTGTCAGTATAAGCGATGATCTCGGCATCGGTATTTCTCAGCAGACGGGCCTTGGCATAAGCTTCGTCGCCGTTGCCGAAGACCGCCAAGGTCTTTCCATGCACACGGAAAAAAGCCGGAAAGGCCGACAGCCGTTGATGACTAGGGGACATGCGGTTATCCTGAAACATATGACAGGAATATCCACAATCGCCCCCTTCATTGGAAGAAATGGATATGCGAAGTGCGCCGTCGGCGGGTATTTCTGTTTCGCGATCAACCGGTTCTGGAGCAAAAGCCACCGCAGGAGATATTTCTCTAGTATTCCAGTAGATTAAATTGTTTTTGCTTCGGTCAGTGGATCGGAGATTACAGACTTCCTAGACAATGCCCTTCAGGGACCAACCGAAGAAGCTACTTTCATGATCGCCGCCTCTCCTATCGCCGCCCGTCTGCTCGACGTGATCGAACACGAAATCCTGCCCCTGACCGAGAAAGGCGTTGCCGCCGGAAACAAGGTTTTCGGAGCCGCAATCCTGAAAAAGTCCGACCTTTCGCTGGTGATTGCCGAGACCAATAACGAGCTCGAAAATCCGCTCTGGCACGGAGAGGTCCATACGCTGAAACGGTTTTATGAAAGAGGTCCAGGAATCTCCACCAAGGATCTGATTTTCCTGTCTACTCACGAACCTTGCACGATGTGCATGTCGGCTATCACGTGGGCCGGATTCGATAATTTCTATTCCTTCTTCAGCCATGAGGATTCGCGCGATGCGTTTGCCATTCCACATGACCTGAAGATCCTGAAGGAGGTGTTCGGCTTGGAGCCCGGTGGTTATCGTCGGTCAAACGCCTTCTGGAATTCCTACTTCATCGCAGACCTGGTCGATAGCGAGGAAGAGCCGCTGCGTGCCAAGCTGAAGGCGCAGACGACCCGGATCAAGCAGACCTACCAGCGCCTTTCGGACAGCTATCAGTCCGGCAAGGGCGACAACGACATACCGCTCAATTGAGCGCCAAGGATATTTCAGATGGAAGCTTCGAAGGATATTTCGCGCCTGATCGAGATCATGGCGGCGCTGCGCACGCCGGTGACCGGCTGCCCCTGGGATCTCGAACAGGATTTTGCATCGATCAAGCCCTATACGATCGAGGAGGCCTATGAGGTGGCCGACGCGATCGAGCGCAACGACATGGACGATCTTTGCGAGGAACTGGGCGATCTTCTGCTGCAGGTGGTTTTCCATGCGCGCATGGCGGAAGAGGCCGGAGAATTTGCTTTTGGCGACGTGGTCGAGGCCGTCACGAGAAAGATGATACGCCGGCACCCGCATGTGTTCGAACGTTCCGATGCCGATACGCCCGGCGCGGTGAAATTGCAGTGGGATGCGATCAAGCAAGAAGAGAAACGCGAGCGGGCCGAACGACGTGCGGCACGCGGTAACACCGAGGATTTCAAGGCAGGTTTCCTGGGGTCCGTTCATCGCAGCCAGCCGGCATTGACCGAGGCCTTGAAGCTTCAGGAGCGCGCCGCCAAGGTCGGGTTCGACTGGTCGGAAGCCGAACCGATCCTCGACAAGATCGAGGAGGAAGTCCGGGAATTGCGCGAGGCCCTGCAGACCGGCCACCCTGAAAAAGTGGCAGACGAGCTCGGCGATCTGATTTTCGCGATGGTCAATATCGGCCGTCATGTCAGTGCCGATCCGGAAAATGCATTGCGCGGAACAAATACGAAATTCCGAAGGCGGTTCAATCATATCGAGACGGAACTTCAGAAATCAGGCGAGCCCCTGGAGGCTGCGACGCTGGATCGGATGGAAGAGCTCTGGCAGGCGGCCAAAGCCATCGAACGGCAGATGAGTTGAGCGCGTGGCTGTTGCCGGCAGGACAGTGTCATGAAGCTTGAAGGGCTCGAAGTTGCGATTGCCGGTGCGGGTATCGGCGGGCTGTCGCTTGCGACGATGCTGGCCCGGCGTGGCGCAACGGTCATCGTTTATGACCAGATGGCGGCACCGCAACCAATCGGTTCGGGCTTCGTGCTGCAACCGACCGGTCTGGCAATCCTCGAAAAAATCGGGTTGCGTGATGCGATTGCGGCACGCGGGCAGGTGATTACCCGCATGCATGGGGCATTGGCGACCGGCTCGTCCAAGCCCGGCAAGACGGTGCTGGAGATCAGCTATCCGGGCAAGGGTCACGGCATCGCCGTCCAGCGTGTGGCCCTGTTCGATCTCCTGCTCTCCTCGGCGATATCGGCCGGCGTGCGTTTCGAAACGGGTGCAAGAGTGACCGGGATCATCGAAGGCAGCAGACCGGCGCTGACGCTTGATGGCGGCCGTGCGACGCCTTCGGCGGATCTTGTCGTTGATGCTATGGGCGCCAGTTCGCCGATCGGCCACGATCCGGCAAAAGAACTTCGTTATGGTGCGCTCTGGGCAACGGTGCCCTGGCTGGAAAATGGACCGTTCCATCAGCATGAGCTGGAGCAGCGCTACGAGCGGGCGAGCCATATGGCTGGCGTCCTGCCCGTCGGGACTGCGCGGGACGGGGCGGCGCCGATGGCGACGTTTTTCTGGAGCCTGCGTAATCGCGATATCGAGGAGTGGCGCAAAGCCGGTCGGGAAGTGTGGCTGGAACGGGTGAATACGCTCTGGCCAGAGGCCGTGCCGCTTGCCGAGGCGGCCGAGCCGGTCCATGCCCGTTACCGTCACCACACGCGAAAGCCGGTTGCGGGTCGCGGCATTCTCCGTATTGGCGACGCGTGGCATGCGACAAGTCCGCAGCTCGGGCAGGGCGCCAATATGGCGATGATCGATGCGGCTTCACTGTTGCTTGCGCTTTCCCGCTCCTCTTCGATCGACGAGGCCTTCGCGCTGCATCTGCGTCAGCGTGGTCAACATGTCTGGCTTTACCAGACACTCAGCCTTGTGCTGACGCCGTTCTACCAATCGGACAGCCGCATCCTGCCGGCCATGCGCGACATTGCCATCGGCCCGACCACACGCATGCCGCTGGTGCGGCAGTTGGTGAGCCGGCTGGTGACGGGCGATTTCCTCAGTCCGATCAAGAGGATCGGGCTGAGTGATCTGTAAACCGTGACTTATGCCGGCCGAAGCGTGATGACGGTCAGTTCCGAGGGGACGCCGAGCCTCAGGGCAAAACCGATCCAGAGCGCCGTGCCGTTGTTTACATAAAGCTGCATGTCGCCGACATCGTAGCGGCCGGAAACGAAGCCGTTGTTGAAGCGCGCCACAAGGCGGTCGAAGCCGGCGATCATGCCGCCATGGGTGTGGCCGGAAAGCTGTAGGTCCGCACCCGCCTGCGCGGAAATTGCAGCATTGCGTGGCTGGTGATCGAGCAGGATCACCGGTGCTTCGGCCGGTGATCCTGCCAATGCCTTGTCGACATCCGGACCTTCCAGACCGAAGCGCGTGGCATTGATGTCGTTGACGCCGGCAAGCGTCAGTTGCGCGTCACCACGCGACAGCACGACATGACCATTCGAGATCGTCTTCAGTCCGAGATCCTGATATTTCTGCATCCAGCCGTCGTGGCCGAAATAATATTCATGGTTTCCCGGGATGGTATAGACGCCATCGGCTGCCCTTAATTCTGCCAGCGGTGCAACATCGAGTTGGCGGGCCTGCAGATCGCCATCGATCAGGTCGCCGGTGATGACGATCAGATCGGCATTCTGGGCATTGGCCCTGGCCACCGTCTCCTCGACCCAGGGCGCCTGGAACAGGCGGCTGATATGCAGGTCGGTCAGCTGGATCATCCGGTAGCCGTCGAATTCAGCGGGCAGATCGCGGATCCTGATCTCGACTTGCTTGACCGGCGGAACGCGGATCGCCTGGGAGACGGCAAAGGCTGCCAGCGACATGGTGACGATACCCATGCCGTAGCGCACTGGCGGCGCGATCGAGATGCGCCGGCGTTTCAGTGCCACGATGACCAATGCAACGATATCGATTGCGAGCTGGCAAACGGCGGTGAGAAGAACGAAACCGGCCATCCAGTTCACGATGATCATCGCCACCCTGGGCACTTCCGGCGAGAACATCGTGCCGAAGACGAGAAGGCTGATCAGGCTATGCTGGAAGACCACCATCAGGATGACGGCAAGAAAACCCTTCAGCCAGTTCGGCCAGGGCAGGGGATAGATGAAACGGGCAACGACATAAAGGCAGAGGAGGGCTTTGAAGAGATGAAACAAGGCGGAATGCTCTGGGCTCTCGGGACGGGAAACCTCTCATCTGCGAGTTTGCAGCCTAACTCAACCGGCTGACGCGATTTTGATCACGCCGAAGGCAGGCCGATCGTCCGCCGGTTTCAATCCCGCTTGATCGTCATCAGCATGTCCCACATGTCCGCGCCGGTTTCAAATACTGCGGCATTGGCAGCAAAACCCTGTTCGGCCGTCATCACATCGATCATTTCGCTCGCCGGATCGACATCATAACCGGGCGTGTCGGTGTTGGCGATGTGATGCGCGGCCACGTTCAGCCGCTGAGATTGCGTCTGCATGCCGGCTACGGAAACGTTCATTGCTGCCGAGATCGTCATTGCGTCGCCCTTTCGTCATCTGCCCGAACGTTATGGGTAACATGCCCGAAAGAAGGGTGAAGGAGCACGGTTAAGCGTCACTGTGCCTGATCCGGCCATCTGTCCCGATCAGGCACAGTGACCCGAACCATTCCCTGATTTCCGCGATGCAACCAGCTGTCCGGATCCGTATAATGGCCGCATTCCTGTTCGAGACATCCGGGACATGCCGATCCGATGACCTTCGCTGATCGGTTAGAAAATCAGGACGAGTGTCAGATTTAGGGATTGCCCTAATATCGCTCGGGTCTATGTGGATATTGCACTGCAATATCTCTGATGCCGGCTGAAGGAGCTGTTCATGGCGGGTAACGCAGCAATTCCGAGAATTATCGGAATAGATCTCACCCGGTCGGTCGCTATCTTTTTTGCGATGCTCAGCCATGTCTGGGTCGTCACCCATATGGACGACTTCTGGAGCGGTCCTTCGGCGGACTTCCTGCGGGCTTTGATGGCGCTGGCAACGCCGACATTCATCCTGCTGTTCGGCACTATGCTTGAAATCGTCTATCGGCCGCGATTTGTTGCCGGTGAACAGGGACGGGTCGCGGTCCGGCTGTTTTCACGAGCCATACAGTGCTGGCTTCTCTATTGCCTGTCAGTCGTCGTTCTTTATCTGGTTGCTGACGGCTATTCGCTGAAATTCTCGATCGCAACCATGATGCTGCTCGGTGTCACGCCTTTCACCGACATCCTTAAATTCTACGCCGTCGTCCTTTTTCTTGCGCCCATCCTGCTGTGGCTGCGCAACAAAGTCGGCCTTCTCCCGCTCGTGGTTTTGGCACTTGCCGTCCATGCGGCTCACCCGGTCATTCGCGGTCTGCCGAGCCCTCTCGATTTCAATATGGGCATGTATGCCGAACGAGTGGTGACTTTCCTGTTCGGCGCTGGCGATGCCAAGCTCGGAGGACCGTCGATCCTGCACGGAACAAGCCTGATCATCGCCGGAATGACATTCGGCCGCCTGATTGCGGGAGATAGAACTATCCAGCCCGGGGCGCCGACTGTCAGTGTCGTGACAAGGGCGTCCTATCTGCTGGCCGGCTCAGCCTTACTGATCGCCGTTGGTATTTTTCTATATGACGAGCAATCGTTGGCGGAACTCGGCGACATGTCGTTGCGAATGGATAGTGATCCGCTTTATTTCGGCGCCGGCCTTTGCGGCGCAGTCGCCATGACGAGCCTCGCGGTGCTTCTCACTCAGCGCCTGTCGCCTGAGGTGAAACAGCGACTGGAAAAACCGGTCTTTTTCGGGCGCACCAGTCTCTTCACATTCGCTTTCGGCAACATGATTCTCTACGGCTGGCCCGGCACGCCGGATACTCTAGGAACCGCCGTTTTTCAGGCCGTTCTGATAAGCACCACGATCGCGCTGCTTAGCTACCTGTTTGATCGGGAAGTCCGCCGGGGTGGCACCCTGGCAACCGTCGTCAAATGGATTCAGGCCCGGATCACATCGCTGGTGAACATGCTGGTGGGATGGAGAACACCGCGGGTAAGAGAGGCCTGATCTGAGGGCTTCACGCTGCTTTCAACTTTCTGAGAAGGGTTTCCAGCTCTTCTGATTCCGGAAGCGGTGTCGGAGGTCCGGATTTCAGGTTGGTACGATCGGCGAGTTCGAACTGATACCAGTTCATCAGCCCCGACGCGATTGCCTGCGCTTCTTCGCTTTCCGGTCCGACACCGTTTTCCTCACACCACGCTTCCAGAAACCTTTGCAGAAGCTCGAGATCATCCGATCCGAGTACGATATTAGACGAAACCTTATCCCGAAACATTTCTGTCCTCACAACCATGCTGGAGTTTCCGAACACAAGGCGTCCTTTCGCTGCGCATTCGGAAACGGGAGAGTGCCGCCAAAACATGGCACTCATCGGATGCATCTGATCATCCTCGATGCATCGGCCCTGGGCCTATAATGCACAACAGCGCAAATGGTTCATTTTGATACAGAAAAGGCGGCTGAAGCCGCCTTTTCAATCATCCGATGTCGAGCGATTACTCGGCTGCTTCCGCATAGTCCTCCAGCGGAGGGCAGGAGCATACGAGGTTACGGTCGCCGTAAACGTTGTCGATGCGGTTGACCGATGACCAGTATTTGTCGACGCGGAACGAGCCGGGCGGGAAGCAGGCCTGTTCGCGGGAGTAGGGACGATCCCACTCGCCGACGAGGTCTTCCACCGTGTGCGGAGCGTTCTTCAGCGGGTTGTTCAGCTTGTCGGCGCGACCTTCCTCGATATCGCGGGCTTCCTCGCGGATCGCCAGCATCGCTTCGCAGAAGCGATCGAGTTCGGCCTTGGTCTCGCTCTCCGTTGGCTCGATCATCAGCGTGCCGGCAACCGGCCAGCTCATGGTCGGCGCGTGGAAACCGCAGTCGATCAGGCGCTTGGCGACATCGTCCACAGTGACGCCGGCAGAGGCGTTGAGCGGGCGGGTGTCGATGATGCATTCATGCGCCACGCGGCCGGTTTCCGACTTGTAGAGCACGTCATAGGCACCCTTGAGGCGGGCTGCGATATAGTTGGCGTTGAGGATCGCAACCTTGGTTGCCTGCATCAGGCCTTCGCCGCCCATCATCAGGCAGTAGGACCAGGAGATCGGCAGGATCGACGGGGACCCGAACGGAGCAGCCGAGACCGCACCTTCGCGACCGTCGCTTGCCACATGACCCGGCAGGTAAGGAGCAAGATGCGCCTTGACGCCGATCGGGCCCATGCCGGGACCGCCGCCGCCATGCGGGATGCAGAAGGTCTTGTGCAGGTTGAGGTGGGATACGTCGGAGCCGATGTCGCCGGGGCGGGCGATGCCGACCATGGCGTTCATGTTGGCGCCGTCGAGATAGACCTGACCACCGTGCTTATGCGTGATGTCGCAGATTTCCTTGACCGTTTCCTCGAACACGCCATGCGTGGACGGGTAGGTGATCATGCAGGCCGAAAGATTTGCTGCATGTTCTTCGGCCTTGGCGCGGAAATCGTCGAGATCGATATCGCCGTTGTCACGAACCTTGACGACCACGACCTTCATGCCGACCATCTGTGCAGAGGCCGGGTTGGTGCCGTGGGCGGAGGTCGGGATCAGGCAGACATTGCGATGCGTGTCGCCATTGGCAATGTGGTAATTGCGGATGGTGAGCAGGCCCGCATATTCGCCCTGCGCGCCCGAATTCGGCTGCATGGAGAAGGCGTCGTAACCGGTTACCTGGCAAAGCTTTTCCGACAGGTCGTCGATCATTTCCTTGTAGCCGAGCGCCTGGTCCTGCGGGACAAACGGATGGATATCCGAAAATTCCGGCCAGGTGATCGGCAGCATTTCCGCTGTCGCATTGAGTTTCATCGTGCAGGAGCCGAGCGGGATCATCGCACGGTCGAGCGCGAGGTCGCGGTCCGACAGGCGGCGGATGTAGCGGGTCATCTCGCTTTCGGCGCGGTTCATGTGGAAGATCGGATGGGTCATGTAATCCGATTTCCGCAGAAGCGCCGTCGGCAGGCGATATTCGACTTCGAAATCCGAAACCTTGAAATCGCCGCCGAATGCGCGCCAGACGGCTTCGAGCGTGACCGGGCGGGTACGCTCATCGAGCGACATGCCGATCTTCGTCTCGCCGACCTTGCGCAGGTTGACGCCTTCGGCAACGGCTGCACGCAGGATCAGGCCCTGCATGTGGCCGACTTCGACGGTGATCGTGTCGAAGAAGGTTTCCGGCTCGATCTTGTAGCCGAGCTTTTCCAGGCCCTTTGCCATCAGCACGGCCTTTTTGTGGACCTGCTGGGCAATCGCCTTCAGGCCCTGAGGCCCGTGGAAGACGCCGTACATCGAGGCCATGACGGCGAGCAGAACCTGCGCGGTGCAGATGTTCGACGTCGCCTTTTCGCGGCGGATATGCTGTTCACGGGTCTGCAGCGACAGGCGATAGGCGCGGTTGCCGCGGGCGTCGACCGACACGCCGACCAAGCGGCCGGGCATGGCGCGCTTGTGGGCGTCCTTGACGGCCATATAGGCTGCGTGCGGGCCGCCGTAACCGACCGGAACGCCGAAACGCTGCGAGGAGCCGATGGCGATATCGGCACCCATTTCACCCGGGGACTTCAAAAGCGTCAGGGCCAGAAGGTCGGCGGCGACGGCAGCAAGCGCACCGGTCTGGTGCAGGCGGGAGATCAGGCCGGTGAAGTCACGAACTTCGCCATTGGTGCCCGGATACTGGAATATCGCACCAAAAACGTCGACCGGATCGAGATCGGTCATCGGGTCGCCGATGATGACGCTCCAGCCAAGCGGAGCGGCGCGGGTTTCGATCAGGGCGATGGTCTGCGGGTGGCAGGCCTTGTCGACGAAGAAGGCGGTCGCCTTGGTCTTTGCCTGGCGCTGGCAGAGCGCCATGGCTTCGGCGGCAGCCGTCGCTTCGTCGAGAAGCGAAGCATTGGCGACGTCGAGACCGGTCAGGTCGGCGATCATCGTCTGGAAATTCAGGAGCGCTTCGAGACGGCCCTGGGAAATTTCCGGCTGGTAAGGCGTATAGGCCGTGTACCAGGCAGGGTTTTCCAGAATGTTGCGCTGGATGACCGGCGGCGTGACCGTGCCGTAATAGCCCTGGCCGATCAGCGAGGTCAGGACCTGGTTCTTGTTGGCGGTTTCGCGCAGCTTGTCGAGCGCCTCGCGTTCGGAGAGTGCTGCACCCCACGTCAGCGGGGCCTGCTGGCGGATCGAGGAGGGCACGGTGGCATCGATCAGCGCGTCGAGCGACTTGTAACCGATGACCTTCAGCATTTCGGTCATTTCAGCCGGCGAGGGGCCGATATGACGCCGGTTGGCGAAGTCGTACGGATTGTAGTCGGTGAAATGGAAATCTGTATTTTCGGTCATCCGATCAGGTCCTTGTAGGCGGCTTCGTCCATGAGGCCTTCGACGTCGGAAACGTTCTTCAGCTTCAGCTTGAAGAACCAGGCGGCGCCCTGCGGATCGGAATTGACGAGCGACGGGTCGTCGACGATCGCCTGGTTGACTTCGGTGACTTCGCCATCGAGCGGAGAATAGACGTCGGAGGCTGCCTTGACGCTTTCGACGGTAGCGGCATTGCCGTCCTTGGTCAGTTCGGCGCTGACTTCCGGAAGTTCGACGAAAACGAGGTCGCCGAGCTGGTCGGCAGCGTGCTGGGTGATGCCGACGGTGGCGACATCGCCCTCAAGCTTCAGCCATTCGTGTTCAGCGGTGAATTTCAACATTTTAGTTCTCTCCGGAAGGATTTTTTAGCGTTTGTAGGTGGGGGTGATGAAGGGAAGGGCGGTGACGATCATGGGCAAATATTTGCCGCGGACTTCCGCATAGACTTGAGTGCCGGCATTGGCATGGCTGACCGGCAGGTAACCCATGGCGACCGGGCCTTCGACGCTCGGGCCGAATGTACCTGACGTGACTTCGCCGAGTTCCGTCTTGCCTTCCGCATCGCCGAACAGTTTTGCATGCGAGCGCACCGGCGCCTTGCCTTCCGGCTTCAGGCCGACGCGGCGGCGGGTGGTGCCGTTGGCGAGTTCGCCAAGAATGCGTTCTGCGCCCGGAAAACCGCCTTCGCGGTCGCCGCCGGCCTTGCGGGCCTTCTGCAGCGCCCATTCGAGTGAGGCTTCGATCGGGGAGGTGGTGGTGTCGATGTCGTTTCCGTAGAGACACAGGCCGGCTTCGAGACGGAGGCTGTCACGCGCCCCGAGGCCGATGGCTTCGCAGTCCGGGTGCTCGAGCAGAGCCTTGGCGACTTCGACGGCATGGGCTTCCGGTACGGAAATTTCAAAACCATCCTCGCCGGAATAACCCGAGCGAGAGATGATGCACGGCACATCGTGAAGCGGCACTTCGCGGACGTCCATGAACTTCATGGCCGACACGCCGGCCCAGAGTTCGGCTAGAACCGCTTGCGCGCGAGGCCCCTGTAGAGCGATCAGCGCGCGGTCTTCCATAAGGGTCACGTCGCAATCAGTCAGGTTCGCCTTCATATGGGCGACGTCCTGATCCTTGCAGGCGGCATTGACGACGACCAGCAGATGGTCGCCGCGATTGGTGATCATCAGATCGTCGAGAATTCCCCCGTTTGCGTCGGTGAAGAAGCCGTAACGCTGGCGGCCTTCCTTGAGGCCCAGAATGTCGACGGGGACGAGCTTTTCGAGCGCAAGCGCTGCATCGGAATACTCACCGGATTTCGCCTTCACGATGACCTGACCCATATGGGAAACGTCGAACAGACCGGCTGCTGCGCGGGTGTGAAGGTGTTCCTTCATCACACCGAGCGGATATTGGACAGGCATGTCATAACCGGCGAACGGCACCATTTTAGCGCCGAGCGAAATATGCAATGCATGGAGCGGAGTGGTGCGGAGAACTGCTTGATCGTCCAAAAGACGCCTCCAGGTTTGGCGGGCCTGAAAACAGGTCGCACGCCGGCTCAGATTAGGACACGGGTTTGCCCATGTCGGTTTCGAGCCCCCTCTGTCCCTTTCGCCTGAGATTGTTATCCCTTCGGCGAGCCCCCGGTTAATCGGTTGCTTCTCTCCAGAGTTCCTGCAGTCTACCCGTGGTCCTTTTGCCTGAGAGTTTCCGGGGCGGTTGCTCCTTCGGCACCGCATCGAAGCGGCTTCTCCCTACGGGTCGCGCTCATTATCGTTGCAGCATACCGTTTGGCAAGGGCCGCATGTCGAAACCAGCACGATTTCTGTCGCATCAGGTTTATGAATTGATCTGGTTCAATGACAGGTCTTCCGGCCACAGCTGTGCCGAATGCGATATTGACCAATTGTTGCGGATTTGACGAGATGAGCGGGAGGAGATGGCAGGTCGAAATCAGGCGCAGCTCGCAGCACGTTCCATGCGAGGTCGTCAGTCTTCGAAATCACGATAGGCGGCTTCGACCTGTTGCAGCGTATAGTGCTGCTGGGGCTGTTTGCCGGTTGTCAGGACATCAATGCCGACCTTGATCGCGGGGATCATCGCATCGACGGCTTCAGGATCACTGACGTTTTCTCGTGCCTTGGCATTCCTGTCGGTGTCTGCCTTGACATCGGCCACCTGGTCCTTCACGGAAACGCGGCGCGGCGTGCGGAGCGCTTCAATATTCAAAGCCGCCGTACTCGCAGAAATGGTCACGATCTGGGTCATTTGCCTCACCTTCGATCTTCCACCTTTACGAGAAGGTGTGTTCTTCGATGCTTAAGCGGAACCACTGCTTTTTAACGATGTGAGCTTTTGGTCGCGCAGTCAAGGGTTGAAGTCATGACGAACATCCTGCTCGCCGCACTCGGTGGAGCTATCGGCTCGGTTCTTCGCTATCTGGTGGGCGTCTTCACTGTTCGCTGGTTCGGACCGAGTTTTCCATGGGGAACGCTGAGCGTGAATATCGTCGGATCCTTCATCATCGGTCTGACGGTGGAAATGATCGCACGCCGTTTCAATGCCTCGATGGAGCTGAGGGTCTTCATCGTTACGGGTATCATCGGCGGCTTCACCACGTGGTCGTCCTTTTCTCTCGACACGATGGTCCTTTTCGAGCGCGGTGCGTTCGCCGCAGCCGCCGCCTATGTGATCGGCAGTCTCGTCGTTTCGTTTGCCGCCGTATTTGCCGGGCTGGCGCTTGGGCGGGCAATGTTCTAAAGAGCGGCCCTCAAGAAGATATAAGAAAGAGCGTTGATGGCAGGCATCGAGCATATCCGTGTCGAGGCGGACGAGTCAGGCATGCGCCTCGACCGCTGGTTCAAGATCCACTACCCGGGTCTTGGCTTCGGCCCGTTGCAGAAACTACTGCGTTCTGGCCAGGTGCGCGTCGATGGCGGTCGCGTGAAGACTGACACACGTGTCGAAGTCGGTCAGACCGTACGCGTGCCGCCCATGGATACGGACGCCAAGAAAGGCCCGATCGCCGGCAAGGACCTGAAGCATGCGGGCGACTACGAGCTGCTGCAGCGTATGGTTCTTCACGAGGACGACAAGGTTATTGTCCTGAACAAGCCTGCGGGGCTGGCCGTTCAGGGCGGTTCGGGCGTCACGCGCCATATCGACCAGATGCTTGAGGCCTGGATTAGTCCCAAGGGTGAGAAACCGCGTCTCGTCCATCGTCTAGACCGTGATACATCCGGCGTGCTGGTGATCGCCCGTACCCGCGGCGCGGCGCAGAAACTGACCGCTGCCTTCCGCGAGCGCGATACCAAGAAGACCTACTGGTCGTTGGTGAAAGGCGTGCCGCGCAAGCGCGAAGACAAGCTGTCTTCCTGGCTGGTCAAGATACAGACACCGGATGGTGACAAAATGCGGATCGCCAAGCATGGCGAGGAGGGCGCCGATCACGCCATCTCCTATTACCGGGTGCTCGAAACCGCAGCGCAGTCGCTCGCCTGGCTGGAGATGGAACCCTATACGGGCCGTACCCACCAGCTTCGCGTTCATGCGCTTTCCATCGGTCATCCGATCATCGGCGATCCGAAATATTTCGACGACGATATCAACTGGCCGTTCCCCGGCGGCATCCAGAAGAAGCTGCATCTGCATGCGCGTCATATCGATATCCCGCATCCTTCCGGTGGCCGCCTGAAAGTGACGGCGCCCTTGCCGCCGCATATGGTTCAGAGCTGGAACCTGCTCGGCTTCGACATGGAAAACGGTGCAAGGGACGACGACGAATGAAACTGGTTCTTTTCGATTGCGACGGCACGCTGGTCGACAGCGCCGGCCTGATCCACGAAACCATGCGCCGCACGTTCGTGCATTTCGGCAAGCCGGAGCCGACATTCGAGGATACCAAGTCGATCATCGGGCTGACGCTCGATATCGCGATTGCGCGGATGCAGGGTAAGCAGCATGCGGACCAGGAGGACATCGACATGATGGCCTATTACAAGTCGCTGTTTTCCGTCGTTCGTAACGATCTGGATTATCGCGAGCCACTGTTTCCCGGCATTCTCGATCTGATGAACGCACTCGAGGGACGGGACGAGATCATTCTCGGTGCCGTCACCGGCAAATCGCGCCGTGGTCTCGATTCCGTCAGACAGACCCATGGTTTCAAATTCGTTGCATCTCGCACCGCCGACGATTGCCCATCCAAGCCGCATCCGGCAATGGTGACGGAATGCTGCGACGAAACGGGAATGCGACCAGTCGATACGCTTGTTATCGGCGATGCCATTTACGATATGCAGATGGCCAAGGCTGCCGGTGCAACGGCGATCGGCGTCTCCTGGGGCTATGCTTCCGTAAAGGAACTCAGAGAGGCCGGCGCCGACGTGATCGTCAATCATCCAAGCGAGATACTGGCCCATATCGGCTGAGGAATAAGACATGCGCGAACTTTTCCCCGATCCCTCCGAGGCTATGAGCCATCCGGACCCGACACGGCGGGCGCAGATCCAGATGCAGAAGCCGCTGCCGAAGCGCTTCTACACCGAGGTCTCCATCGTCGAAGGCGAGGAGGGGCATGTCGTTCATCTCGATGGCCGCCCGGTCAATACGCCCGGAAAAGTGGCGCTCGCGGTGCCGACGGCGCGGCTTGCCGAATTGCTGCGTGACGAATGGGCAAATCAGGTGGATGTGATCGATCCGCGCACCATGCCGGTAACGCGTCTTATCAACACCGCGATCGATGGCGTGGCTGCCGAAGCCCAGGCCGTGTTCGAGGATATCCTGCGTTTCTCGTCCAGCGACATGCTCTGCTACCGGGCGGAAAGTCCGGAAAATCTGGTTCTTCGCCAGCAAAAGCTCTGGGATCCGGTCCTCGATTGGGCAGCCAATGAACATGGCGCTTGTTTCGAAC
>JAEXYH010000019.1 GCA_023451735.1 Pseudomonadota bacterium
TTGACCGGCAGACGCCCGATCAGGCCTACTTCAACAAGCTGGCACCGATGATGGTGGCGGCATAATCGAGGCGGAAATCCACTTAACGAAACAACCGAAACTGTTCAAACAAACCGAGCCACCTCTCTCACCCGCTTCGCTTGCCGCGGCGATTTCCGAGTTGCATTCATTCAGGCTTGCCAGCCAAACAGGCGAGCCTGTCGCTACATTTTCGTCAAGCATCCTGCGTTTGAACTCGTCGACCTCAGCGTGGCTCGCGTCGTTCAGTACGAGGTACTCCGCATATACGCTGTCGAACTTCTCCCCAAGAGCAGCAAGCTCCGTGGATTGCGGCGTATCGCTGGCTATTGCGGAATGAGCCGTTGCGTACGTCCTGGCGCCTGACGCCAGAAGACATGCGTCTGAAATCGCTCTATGGCGTCGGCCGCGACTGGGCCTTCGATTACGATACGCTGGAGCCGCATTACGTCCGCACCGAAAACAAGCTTGGCATCTGCGGCCCGTCCGACCCGACCCTGCAATGGCCGCCGCGCGAGCGCTCCGCTCCCTATCCGATGTCTCTGCCAAGTACGACGCCGAAACGGCACTGACCGCCTTGGAAAGAAGGGCGCGACGATCCTTGTCGATTCCGTTGTCTACAAGGTCCACACCAACGCCCGAAACAAGATCGAGGCGGTCCACTTCTACGATCAGCACAAGGAAACCCACCGCCTCAGCGGCAAGCTGTTCGTGCTCGCCTGCAACGGTCTCGAAAACCCGAAGGCGGCACTATCATGGGTAATGACGCGGAGACCTCGGTGGTCAATGCCGACTGTCGTGCCCACGACCATCAAAACCTGTTCATTCCGGGCGGCGGTGCAATGGCATCGACGGCCTGCGGCAACAGCACCATCACCATGGTCGCGCTCGCCATCAAGGCCGGTAACGCCATCGTCGAACAGATGCGGGGCGCATGATCATGAAGACAGTGAAATCTCTAGCCATCGCGGCACCGATCGCGCTTGCGGCTCTCTCACCGATCACGGCAAAGGCGCAGGAGTTCTCCCCGGAGCTGATCGAAAAGGGCCGCTATCTTGTGACCGCTTCGGATTGTGTTGCCTGTCATACCAATCACGACGGCGGCAAGCCGATGGCGGGTGGCCTGCCGATGGCATCGCCAGTCGGCACCATCATGTCGACCAACATCACACCGTCGAAAGAATTCGGCATCGGCGATTACACCGAAGCCCAGTTCGCCGATGCTGTCCGCAAGGGCGTTCGCGCCGATGGCGCTAACCTCCATCCGGCCATGCCCTATGTGTCTTATTCCCTCATGACGGATGAGGACATTCACGCGCTTTACGCCTTCTTCATGCAGGGCGTCGATCCGGTGGAGGAAAAGTCTCCTGAAACCAAGCTGGCTTTCCCGATGAACATCCGTGCGTCGTTAATGGGCTGGAACCTGCTGTTTCGCCCCAGAGATGTCCAGGCCGATGATCCGGCCCAGTCGGCCGAGTGGAATCGCGGCAAGTATTTGGCCGAAGGCGCTGCCCATTGCAGCACCTGCCACACACCACGTGGCGCCTTCATGCAGGAGCAGAAGAGCCTTACCTCACCGGCGGTCAGGTCGGTCCCTGGTATGCAGCCGACATTACCAATGACAGGGTGCATGGTATCGGTACATGGAGCCAGGAAGATCTGGTCACTTACCTGAAGACGGGCAAGCTGGATAACAAGGCGCAGGCGGCCGGCAGCATGGCGGAAGCGATCAGCTCTTCGTTCCAGCATCTGACCGATGCGGATCTCAACGCCATCGCCACCTATGTCCGCAGCGTTCCTTCCGCCAATGCTTCGCAGGCATCGGGCGCTAAGCGTTTCGAGATGGGCGCCGCAGGCAATGAAATGGCCACTTTCCGCGGCAAGGATTATGCCGAAAGCCTCGCCGGAGATCATGCCGGCGCGCAGATCTTTGCTGCCAACTGCGCCTCCTGCCACGGTTACAACGCACAAGGCACCAAGGACGGTTACTATCCGAGCCTGTTCCACAATGCCGCGACAGCCGGCGACAATGCTATCAATGTCGTCTCTGCAATCCTCAACGGCGTCGATCGTGATACCGAAGCCGGCCATGTATTCATGCTGCCTTTCGGCGATCAGACGAATGCCGTCGTGCAGCTGAACAATGCCGAAGTCGCTTCGCTCGCGAATTATCTTCTCAAGGACTACGGTAACGCGAAGCTCACGATCACTCCGGAAGACGTTCGGGTCATTCGCAATGGTGGCCCGAGCTCCAATCTAGTGATGCTTGCTCGGCTGGGTATTGGTGCGGGTGCGGCAGTCTCCTTACTGCTGATCGCCGGCGTCATCTGGTATCGGATACGGCGGAAATTGCAGCCGGTTTTGTCCGCCTAAAAATAAGCTTGCTATCCGCCCGCTTCGATGAACGGGGGATAGCTTTGCTCACTTAGAGATACGGGCGGTGGTTTATAGCAATCGTCTCACGTGTGCGTCGCCTTTGATCGCCAAGATCTGGCCTTTCCCGGCCAAGACCTCTCGCCAGCAACGGCCAATTGTCTCAAGCTCGGCGGCACGGCCGGTGAAGGAACCGCCAAGCCGTCCGAAGGCGTAGAAGCGGGTGACTTCGGCACGATGTTCGAGCGCGCGCCAAACCCTTTCGGGCTCGGCAAATCCCTTTAGCGACCGGCTGCCCTCGAAGATGAAGGCGTAGGCGCGTCCAGCGAGGGTCTTCGTTTCCTCCGAGACGAGAATGCTGTCAGGGGCCGCGAGCGCTTCCAGCCGCGTCGCCTTGGCGAGCGCCGCCCCCGACAATGGCTCCAGCGAAGGGACTTCGTCGCGCGGTTCCTGGACCAGCGCGATGGAGGTGGCGATGCCGACGCGGACATGCATGTCGCTGCGCCGCGCCTCGCGGCCGATGCGCCGGCAGGCCTCGATAACGTCGAAGCCAGCGCGAATCGCCAGCGACGCGGCATCGCGCGAGCCAAGTTCCGTCGG
>JAEXYH010000068.1 GCA_023451735.1 Pseudomonadota bacterium
AGCATAGCTGTGACGCTACCGCGACATTCGGAAAAGCCGAATGCGCTTGGCGCGGGGTGGAGCAGCCCGGTAGCTCGTCAGGCTCATAACCTGAAGGCCGCAGGTTCAAATCCTGCCCCCGCAACCAAAATCTTCGGAATAAGATCGATCTTCATCGCGAAACTGCGATATTCTAGCTCCTGCTGGCTCAAAATTCCCGTGCATTTCAATTTACATGCAGAGGGTTAGCTTCTCAGTTCGCTGCCTACTGCCTCCGTGGTGTCGGGTGCGTGGTCAGCCACAGCGCGTCCTATCCGGCGATAGTGGAAGACATCCCCTCCGGATGTGGTTGCCTCCTCGATCAAGGCTGCCATACGGGCATGTAATGGGGATTTGATGCAAGCGGGATCGGTGGCGGCGGCGTTGCCTGCGATCGCCATTGCCTGACAGCGACAGCCCCCCCAGTCTATTTCCTTGCGGTCGCAGGTACGGCAGGGCTCCGCCATCCAGTCCGTGCCTCGAAAGGCGTTAAATGCGGGGGAACCGTGCCAGATGTCGGCCAGGCTTTTTTCGCCGAAACGGTCGAAAACAAGGCCCGGTATGGTGCCGGCCGCATGACACGGAAGGACGGTACCGTCCGGCGCCACCATGAAGGCGTCGCGCGCCCAGCCGCCCATGCAGGGTTTGGGGTAGATCGCAAAATAATCGGGCGTGACGAAATCGATGGCGAGAATGCCGTGAAGCCGTTCCTGCGCTTCCCGTACGACATTCACTTGGCGTTCGACGGAAGCGCGGTCCGGCATCAGACTATTGCGGTTGAGAAGCGCCCAGCCGGCATATTGAACATTGGCGATCTCCAGCCTCTCGGCGTCAAGTTCGAGCGCCAGTTCGATGAAAGCCGGTATCTCATGGATATTGTGGCGGTGGATAGGAGCATTGATCGTCAAAGGCAGGCCAGCTGCACGCACCTGTTCGGCCGTCCCGATCTTCTTGACATGCGCATCGCGATAATTGCCGATCTTTTCGGTGGTGGCGGCGACAGCGCCTTGAAAACTGATCTGGACATGATCCAGTCCAGCCCGCGCCAGATCGTCGATCCGTCCTTCGCGAATACCGACGCCGGCGGTGATCAGGTTTGTATAGACGCCGCGATCGTTCAGGCGGCGGACCAGAGTTTCGAGATCCGGCCGCAGGGTCGGTTCACCTCCTGACAGATGGATCTGGAGCACGCCAAGATCGGCTGCCTGATCGAACAGGGACAGCCAGTCTTCCGTTGCCATTTCACGATTTGCCTTGAGAAGTTCGAGCGGGTTCGAACAATAGGCACATTGCAGCGGACATCGATGAGTCAACTCGGCCAGCATGCCGATCGGGGGAAGGACCGCTTCGCTCATAACGTCACCAGCGACCGGTCGGACCAGTCCTGCAGAAAGGTTTCGACGTCTGCGGTTATCTCTTCGATGGGTGCGTCATATTGCATCGACAGTTCCTCCAGGATCTGGGTCACCGAATGCGTGCCGTCACATAGGTTGAGAATATCGAGGCTCACCTCATCCGGCCAGAACACCTTTTCCGGCGACAGCAAAGCCCAAGCTTGGCGGACCGTGTCATATTGCAGACGTACGTGTGGCTTCAGCATCGGCGTCGAGCCGGAAGAGAGAAGGGTACGCTGCCTTTGCGGTGTCATCATGGCTGTTTCGGATCGAAGGCGCCCGGCGGAATGTGGCCATGATCGCCGTAGGCCTGTTCCAATGCGTCCAGCATGGCCCAGAGCAGATCGCATTTGAAAACAAGGGCACCGATCACCGCCTGCTGTTTTTCGGGCGTATCAGCATGTTGTTTTACATAGGCGAGCGCATAATCGGCATCACGCGAAGCTTGCACCGGCCTCGGCTTGAAATATTCGAGAATATCCTCGGTGACATAATCATACTTGGCGAGCATGGCAGGCACCCGCTCGCTGATGATGACCGGTGAAAAGAGTTCGGTCAGGGAAGATGCCACCGCCTCCAGAAGGCTTCTATCGGTGCAAAAGGAAAGATATGCGCCGACGGCGAAGCGGGTGGCCGGCAGTGCTCCCCGCTGACTTGCCACAAAATCCCGGTCGAGCCGGAGGCCTGTCGCAAGTTTCAGCCAGCGGGCGATGCCGCCATTCCAGCCGTCACTGCCATCGTGATCCTCTATCCGCTTTCGCCACTCGGCGCGAAAGGCCGGATCTTCCGCATGCGACAGGATCATCGCGTCCTTGCGGGGAATGACGGCCTGATAACAATAGCGGTTCAGAGCCCAGGCCTGCAGTTGCCCCTTCGAGAGCTGGCCCGAGGTCATCTTGTGATGCAGCGGGTGGCGATTGTGATAACGGGAAAGGCCGATTTCGCGCAGGATGCCCTCAAGTTCATCCGCTGTCAGTCCATTGCGTGCGGCATCGGCGAACTCGTTCACAGGCGGATCTCCATTCCGTCATATCCAATCTCCCAGCCGCCTTGACGCACTGCCGCCGCTTCGGGCGAGCGATCGTCCAGGATGGGATTGGTGTTGTTGATATGCACATAAACTCGCCGTCCGATCTTGAGATCGGCCAGAGCTTGCATCGAGCCGTCATCGCCGGAAATATGCAGATGGCCCATGCGTTGCCCCGTTTTCGAGCCGACACCGGAGGTCAGCATCTCGTCATCGGTATAAACAGTTCCATCGAAGAGGAGACATGAGGTCCGATCCAGGCGCTGCTTGAGCTCGTGATCGATGCGGGCACAGCCCGGAATGTAAAAGACGGCTGACGCTGCATCTTCAGACGTGATCTTCAGGCCGATCGTGTCGCCCTCTTCGGTCCCAAAACCTTGCTCGGCCTTGGTCTGATCTTCCAGGAAAAGGGCAATCTTGCCGGGCACGGCGAATGCTTCCACCGCAATGCCGGTCGGCCTGTTCTGCCAGTTGAGAATGGGTGAGACCTCATGCAACACCAGCTCGCGGCGTTCGACAAAAGCCGGGTCTATGACGTTGAAGATCGAATTCTGCTCCAACACCGCAAGCACGCGAGCCGTGGCATAGATGACGAACCGCTCTCGTTCCCGCAGGCTGAGCAGACCGGCAATGTGATCGACATCCGCATTCGTCAGCACCACGGCCGAGATCGGGGTGGAGCGCAGTGCAGCCGTTTCGCACGGCTGCAGTTCCGGCGTCGCGGCAATTTGCTCGCGGATATCCGGCGATGCATTAAAAAGCACCCACTGCGCTTCGTCGGCGCTTGCCGCGAGACTCGACTGTGTTCGTGGGCGGATATTTTCCGCACCTTTTCGCGCATCGCGGCTTAAACGGAAGTTACAGTTCCACTGGGGGAAACCGCCCCCAGCGGCGGACCCCACAAGCTTCAGGTACATGAAACCCATCCCCTGACGAGATTTCGTCACGGCTCAATATCATCTTTGAAAGACGCCCCATCCGGGATCCGGATGAGGCTGCTTTAACTGCTTATTTTTTCGATGGAAGTTGTGCGGGAAAGTAGCGGGACATTTCCATTCCGACAGCGACGGTGCACATCGCCGGTTTCTTCCAGGTCTTCTTCATAAGTTTCTCCTCCTCATAAAGGGCCTCATCGGCCAAGATCATCATACGCGCAATTCCACGATGCACAACCGCAGACAAACGCGAAGTTTGAAGGCGATCTCTCATTTACAGGTTGTAATCCGTTCCTTCTGCGCTAAGCTGACTGAGGCACCGATAATCCATGGCAGATCCGAACAGTGTCGGAGATGCGTGTTCTTTTGCGAGCATATGGGATGTGTGGTGGCTGTTTTCGTGTTTTTGTTCGTTTCAGTTTTTCTTGCGATTTTGCCTCTCGCAGAGGCCAACGCACAAGCTTCACCCAAACCCGGAACGCCAGGCCTGGAGCGATCTGAGCCCGAGGCATCCGCCATGAAGCTTGGCTACATTCGCGCCTATGCACCGCAACTGGCGCTATCGGTTCTCGATGTGCCGCCACGTGACGAAGGCGTGGCTGGGGCCAATGTGGCTATATCCGACAACAACACGACCGGGCGTTTTCTGGGACAGAAATTTTCGCTGGATGTGGTCGAGGTAAAACCGGATTCGGATGTGCTTGCCGTTTTCGATACGATGGCGGGCGAGGGGATTTCAATAATTCTTGCGGATCTTTCTGCAGAGCAGCTTCTGGCGCTGGCGGACGCAGCCCAAGCCAAAGGGATCATCGTCTTCAATGTCGGCGCGACGGACGACAGGTTGCGGGAAGAGGATTGCCGGGCAAACGTCTTTCATGTCGCGCCCACGCGCAGCATGCTGGCAGATGGGCTGGCGCAATATCTGATCTGGAAACAATGGCGGCGCTGGGCGCTGGTTTATGGTTCGCATGAGCGCGACCGGCTGTTTGCCGACGCTCTGCGCCGGGCAGCCGAGCGGTTCGGCGCGGAGATCGTCGCGGAAAAGGAATTTACCGATACCGGTACGGCGCGGCGCACAGATAGTGGCGTGGTGCAGATCCAACGGCAGATGCCGGTCTTTACCCAGGGGCTGGCCGAGCATGACATTCTGCTGGTGGCCGATGAAAGCGAGGTTTTCGGCACTTATGTGCCGTTTCGCACCTGGCAGCCACGACCGGTGGCCGGCACGGCAGGGCTGATGCCTTCCGCCTGGCATCCAGCAAGCGAGCAATGGGGCGGCACCCAGATCCAGAACAGGTTTGCCAAGGCAACCGGGCGAAGAATGTTGTCGAAGGACATGTCGGCCTGGACGGCGGCGCGCATTATCGGCGAGGCGGCGACACGCACGCGGAGTGCCGATCCCAAGGAAATCGCCGGTTTTATCCGTTCCGAGGATTTTTCCATTGCGGCTTTCAAGGGGCAGAAGCTCACTTTTCGGCGCTGGAATTGGCAGTTGAGGCAGCCGGTCTTTATCGGTGACGGGCGATCGGTGGTATCGACCTCGCCGCAGGAAGGATTTCTTCATCAGTTCTCCGAGCTCGACACATTGGGCATCGACAGACCGGAGACGAAGTGTGCGCTGAAATAGGGTGAGGAATAAGAGAGCCTTGGGAGGGGCCAACATGCAGAAAAGACCGACTTCTGTCGCCATCATGTTCGCCACGGTGTTTTGCGGCGGGCTTTTGGACATGCAGCCGGCCGAAGCCTTCATGGCCTATGTGTCAAACGAAAAGGACAACACGGTGACCGTTGTCGACACGGCAACCGGCACTGTTGTGAAAACGCTTCCCGTTGGGCAGAGGCCGCGCGGCATTACCATCTCGCATGACGGTAAGTTCATCTATCTTTGCGCCAGCGATGACGACACGATCGAGGTGATCGATACCGAGACGCTCCAGATCGTCGATACGCTTCCCTCCGGGCCGGATCCGGAACTCTTCGTTCTCTCGCCGGATGGCAAGACGCTTTATGTCGCCAACGAAGACGACAATCTGGTCACCGTCATCGATATCGAAAGTAGTGATATGCTGGCGGAGATTCCGGTTGGCGTCGAGCCGGAGGGCATGGGTATCAGCCCTGACGGCAAGACCATGGTCAACACGTCAGAGACGACCAACATGGCGCATTTCATCGATACCGACAGCCACGAAATTACGCATAACGTGCTGGTAGACTCGCGGCCGCGCTTTGCGGAGTTCAAGCCGGACGGATCGGAAGTCTGGGTGAGTGCGGAGATCGGCGGCACGGTTTCGGTCATCGACAATGCCAGCCGAGAGGTGAAGCAGAAGATCACATTCGAGATCGCCGGGCTGCGATCCGAGGCGATCCAGCCGGTCGGCGTGCGCATAACCGCCGATGGCAGAAAAGCCTATGTGGCACTGGGGCCGGCCAATCGTGTCGCGGTGGTCGATACGGCCACCTACAAGGTCGAGAAATATGTGCTGGTCGGCCAGCGGGTATGGCAGCTCGCTTTCACGCCGGACCAGAAGACGATCATCAGCACCAATGGCGTTTCCAACGACATTACTTTCATCGACGTGGCGAGTGACGAACCGGTGCAATCGGTGACGGTGGGAGCGATGCCGTGGGGTGTCGTGGTTTCGCCGAAATAGGAAACCGGGATAACGGGAGGAGGAAGGCATGCTGGATTATCGGACATTGGGGTTGGTCGCATTGGCGGCGGTTTTTATCTCGGCAGGTGTCGGCTTTGCGCAGGACAAGGATGATGATGACGAGGACAAGCCGACTGCCAAGGCGGCTTCGACGGAAAAGGTCACGCGGGCGAGCAAGGATGTGCCGGAACTGATCCTCGGGTCGGCAAAGGACAATTTTGCCGTCAACCGCAAGGATTTCGAGCTTGTGGCAGGGCAGGGCTATCGCTGGAAGATCACCTCGGCGGCCGGGCTGGAATACAAATTCGTCACCGACCTGTTCCGCAATGTCTGGATGAACCAGATCGTTATCAACGATCTCGAGGTTCACATGAACGGCGCGCCGGCCTGGCTCGAATTCGACAGTGAAGGCACGATGCAGGTGCAATTCACCGCTGTTCGTCCCGGCAGCTACACATGGTCCGTGCCGGATCTCGCCGACAAGGGAATGAAGGGTACGATTACCATCAAATAGAAGAATGGGTTCGAGCAGCGTCCAGCTCGGGCGCGGCGTCGAGCGCGGGAGGAATAGGATGCACTGTATCGGTGACGAGGACGGGGTGGCAAAAGCGATGGCGCTGGAGGTCGCCATGGTTAGCCATTCCTATGGGCAAAAGAAAGCGCTCGATGCCGTTTCCTTCTCCATTCCCGCAGGCGGCTTTACCGTTCTGCTGGGTCTGAATGGTGCTGGCAAGACAACGCTATTTTCGCTGGTCAGCCATCTTTACGACACCCGCCAAGGATCGATCCGTGTCTTCGGCCGGGATATCAGGCGTGAACCAGGCGAAGCCCTGCGTCGGCTTGGCATCGTCTTTCAGGCGCGCACCCTCGATCTCGACCTTTCCGTCGGCCAGAACCTCGCCTATCACGCGGCGCTGCATGGTATCGGCAGGCGGGATGCAATGGCGCGGATCAGGGAGTTGCTGATGCAGGTCGAAATGGCTGACCGGTTGCACGACAAGGCCCGTAATCTTTCCGGCGGACAGATGCGCCGCGTGGAGATCGTTCGGGCGCTGTTGCACCGGCCATCCTTGCTTCTGCTCGATGAGGCGACGGTCGGACTGGATATCCGGTCGCGCTCAGAGATTCTGGCGACGATCCGGGCGCTGGTGAAACAGACCGGTCTGAGCGTGCTTTGGGCAACGCATCTGATCGACGAGGTGGACGAGGCAGATGACGTGGTGATCCTCGACAAGGGGCGTGTACTGGTCGCGGGGGCGGTGGCGGATGTGGTGCGTCAGGCGGGGGCGAGGGATATCGGCGGTGCTTTCGCAGGTTTGACGAGTGGAGCTTCGCGTTCTGGATTGAGCGTGGTTACTGCTGTCGCAATTGAAGAGATGAGCGACCTTGCCGCGCGCAGCAAGGTTGATGCGGCTGCCCCGCCGGTCGGAGTGGTGCGATGAGCATTCCCGCCCAGACAGACGCCTTCTCTGGCGACACACAACGCGGCTTCGGCGTCGCTCAATACGGTGCGTGCCTCACCGGCATCATGCTGCGTGAGGGCCTGCGTTTTCTCAATCAGCGCGAACGTTTCATCTCTTCGCTGGTGCGGCCGCTTCTGTGGCTGTTTGTCTTCGCCGCCGGTTTTCGCCAGGTTCTGGGGGTGTCGATCATCCCGCCTTACAAGACCTATGTTCTCTACGAGGTCTATATCACGCCGGGGCTCTGTGGCATGATCCTCTTGTTTTCCGGCATGCAGTCGTCGCTCTCCATGGTCTATGACCGCGAGATGGGGAATATGCGCACTTTGCTCGTCAGCCCGTTTCCGCGCTGGTTTCTGCTGGTCTCGAAACTTCTGGCCGGTGTCGCCGTCTCGGTGCTGCAGGTCTATGTGTTTCTTGCCATTGCCTGGTTCTGGAGCGTCAAGCCGCCGGTGATCGGTTACCTTCTGGTCCTGCCGGCATTGATCCTGGCCGGTATGATGCTGTGTTCGCTCGGCATGCTGCTGTCCTCGATGATCCGGCAGCTGGAAAACTTTGCCGGCATCATGAATTTCGTGATCTTTCCAATGTATTTCGCCTCCTCGGCGCTCTACCCGCTCTGGCGAATTCAGGAATCCAGTCCACCTCTCTTCCATATTTGCCAGGCGAACCCTTTCACCTATGCGGTGGAACTGATCCGCTTTGCGCTTTACGGCCGGATCGACTGGACGTCGCTTGCGGTTGTCTGCGGTTTTACCGTGCTTTTCCTCGGCGGCGCCATTCTCGCCTATGACCCCGCCAAAGGGCTCTTGAGCCGCAAACGGGATACGGGAGGAAACGGCTGATGCTGCCGATCATGCGTGTTCTGATGGCCGCGACCTTGGGAGCTGCGGCAATATCATCGCTGGCTTTTTCCGCTCAAGGAGATGATCCGGACTGGCCCTGCATCCAGCGCAAGGTGCCCGAACTGTCAATCGGCCAGATCTGGACCGGCCCCGAACTGCCGCCGCAGGCTGCAGACTGGTCAAAGGACGAGGCGGTATCGGAGTTGGTGGATGATCTCACTGCACGACGTCTTCCGCTGCCGGAGGCACAAGAGAAGATCAAGGCTTATCGCGACACGCTGCCGACAGACCAGCGGCCACAACATATCGCCATGCTGATACAGGGCCTGTTCGACAAGATGAATGGCGAGCGCAGTCATGTCATCTCGGGCATCGCCCGTTATGCGCATCGCCAGCGCGATCTGGCAGCCAGCCTGCGTCGGGAAGGCTCTGCCCTCGACGCCATGCGCGCAAAGCCGGATGCAGACCAGAACCAGGTGACGCTGCGCAGCGAACAACTGATGTTCCAGACACGCATCTTCCAGGAGCGCGTCCAGTCGCTCACCTATGTCTGCGAGGTGCCGACATTGATCGAGCAGCGCCTGTATGCGCTGGTCAAGACGCTCTCCGAAGCCTCGCCTGCGCAGTGAAGCCAGGCGCTTCGGCAGGCGATTACGGCGAAAACTGCTTCAGATAGGCTATGACATCGGCCACGTCCTTGTCCGCCTTCAGCCCGACGAAAGCCATTTTGGTGCCTTTGACGACGCCTTTCGGGTCATGAAGGTAGGTGGCAAGTGTCGCCTCATCCCACACCATGCCGCCCTTGCCGGCATCGGCCATGGCGGCCGAGTATTTGAAGCCTTCGTGGGATCCGGCCGTTCGTCCAAACAGTCCTTTCAGCGAAGGTCCGATCTTGTTCTGATCGGTGTCGGAGACATGACAGGCCTTGCATTTCGCAAATACCTTTTCACCCGCAGCCGCATCCTGGCCAAAGGCATAGCCCGCCATCGGCAACACAAGGCCGATGGCGCCAATATAACAGATGGCACGCATAGAGTTCCTCCCAAAAGCATGAGCGGTGGCGGAGCTACTCGGTCCGACACCACGCCTGCACACGCAAGGGTAGTTCGTAGTGATGCTAAGTCAACATCCTGAATTCGCGCCTTTTACAAAATAAAGTTGCATCAGTATTTGCGCATGTTCCGCCTGTCTGATTGACGGTTTTTTCAGCTGAGCGTAATCTACAGCCCGCTGACGACGCCTGCGGGCCAACAAAATCGCAGTCCGCATGATGCAGGAGAGGGACTTGCGATGAACATGGTCGATCTCGTCCTGACGGTGTGTCTGTTGGCCGATCCCAGCGATTGCCGCAATGAGCATCTGCTTTTCGAAAGCCGCGGTTCGCTGTTCCAATGCATGATCCTGGCGCCGGCGGAAATCGCGAAATGGTCGGGGCAGCATCCTGCCGTAAAGATTGTTCGCTGGAAATGTGCATTTCCCGACAAGGGCCGCAAGGTCTGATTTTTCCGGCCGACAGGGAATTGGTGAGGCGGTCAGAAACAGCGAACGTCAGCCTCCGCCTGGGCGCGCCGCAGCTCCGAGACAGCAGATTTCGCAACGGCTCCCTGACGGAAGAGCACTCCTCGCTCGCCCGTCTGCAAGCCCAGGCTCATAAAAGTCTCAGCCGCCTCGTAACGCTCGTAGGTTACGATCGACGAGATGACGTCGATCGAGCAAGAGCAACTTTGAAGTGCGTTTCGCGTTTCACCGTTCGCTTTCATGCAACCATGAACGTAATCGACTATTGCAACCGTCGGGTAGTCGTCGCGCGCCAAGACGATTGTGGTGAAGCCGAGTGAAACGAAGAAGAATGTGAGCCAAAAAATTCTGATAAACATCAAAAACCTTCCTTCGTCATGGCGTTGTACTCCCGATATTCAAAAAGAATTCCACGATCATCTTCAAATTATCGTTCAATTGATTTAAGTAATACTCGTGAGCATCCGCAATAAAATATGTCGCGTAGCAGCAAATTCAATTATAGACAAAGTCATTCTGAATAATACACTTGCCGCGATTAATGTAATACCCTATCTTTTGATCGGTTTCCGGCTTCAAGGTCTTGTTTTTGGGAGAGGCAAGATCCGCAGGCCTATCGGGTGGGCAGTAAAGGTGCCCTTGGCCCATCCTTTTGCCGTGACACGCTGACGGAAACGTTTCCCGCACATTGAGAAAATCACTTGGCTGCGCTGGAGCACGCGACGGTTCGAGACAACGAACCGTGCGTGGATAATAAGCATCGGGAGGATTTCACATGCGGATACCTGTCAATTCCAACATTGCACGAAATCTATTTCTGCCACTGGCGACCGCGGGCATTCTGGCCACAGGGTTTGCCGGTATGGCTTTCGCCAACGACGACCTGACCAAGCTTGCAAAAGACCCGAAGAACTGGGCGATGCCGACCGGCAATTATGCCAACCATCGTTATTCGGAACTCAAGGAAATCACCGCAAGTAACGTCAAGAACCTGCAGGTGAAATGGAGTTTTTCGACCGGCGTCCTCAGAGGCCATGAGGGTGGTCCGCTGGTCATCGGCGATGTGATGTATATTCACACGCCGTTCCCCAACATCGTTTATGCACTCGATCTGAAGAACGACGGCAAAATTCTCTGGAAATACGAACCCAAGCAGGATCCGAACGTCATCGGCATCATGTGTTGTGACACGGTCAACCGAGGGGTGGCCTATGGTGACGGCAAGATCATCCTGAACCAGGCCGATACGACGGTGGTGGCGCTCGATGCCAAAACCGGCAAGGTCGTATGGTCGGTGAAGAATGGTGATCAGATCGATGGCGGCAAGGGTGAATCCGGTACGGCTGCACCGCTTGTGGTCAAGGACAAGGTGCTGATCGGCATTTCCGGCGCCGAATTCGGCGTTCGCGGCTGGACTGCGGCCTATAATCTGAAAGACGGCTCGCTTGCGTGGAAAGCCTATTCGACCGGGCCTGACTCCGAAACGCTGATCGACCCGGAAAAGACAACCCATCTGGGCAAGCCGGTCGGCAAGGATTCCGGCATCAATACCTGGGAAGGCGAGCAATGGAAGACCGGCGGCGGCACGACCTGGGGCTGGTTCTCCTACGATGCGAAGTCCAACCTCATCTATTACGGTACCGGCAATCCTTCGACCTGGAATCCGGTTCAACGGCCCGGCGACAATCGCTGGTCGATGACGCTGATGGCCCGCGATGCCGATACCGGTAAAGCCAAATGGCTTTATCAGATGACCCCGCACGACGAGTGGGATTATGACGGGGTCAACGAGAACATCCTTGTCGACGGCATGGAGGTCAAAGGCAAGAAACACGACGTTCTGGTGCATTTCGACCGAAACGGCTTCGGCTACACGCTGGACCGGGTAAGCGGCGAGTTGTTGGTGGCCAAGAAATACGATCCGAAGGTCAACTGGGCGACGGAAGTCGTGATGGATCCGAAAAGCGAACAATATGGCCGGCCACAGGTGGTCGCGAAATATTCGACGCAACAGAACGGCGAGGACGTCAATTCCACCGGCATCTGCCCCGCCGCGCTCGGCTCGAAGGATCAGCAGCCGGCGACCTATTCACCGAAGACGGGCCTCTTCTACGTGCCGACAAACCATGTCTGCATGGATTATGAGCCCTACAAGGTGAGTTACACGGCCGGCCAGCCCTATGTCGGAGCCACCGTCTCGATGTATCCGGCGCCGGAAAGCCATGGCGGCATGGGCAATTTCATCGCCTGGGATGCCGCCAAGGGTGAGATCGTCTGGTCGATACCGGAACAGTTTTCCGTATGGTCGGGAGCACTTGCCACGGCAGGTGACGTGGTCTTCTACGGGACGCTGGAAGGCTATATCAAGGCGGTCGATCTGAAGGGCAAGGAACTTTACAAGTTCAAGACGCCCTCGGGGATCATCGGCAATATCAACACGTTCGAACATGACGGAAAACAATATATCGCCGTGCTTTCGGGCGTTGGCGGCTGGGCCGGCATCGGTCTTGCCGGTGGCCTGCTCTCTCCCGAAAATGCTGCGGCATGGCATGGCGCGGTGGATCAGGGACGCGGCGGTCAGGATGAAACTGCCGTCGTCGGAACGGCGGGCCTCGGCGCTGTCGGCGGTTATGCGGCGCTTGCCGACTACACTACGCTCGGCGGCCAGTTGACGGTGTTTGGCCTTCCGGAAAACTGACGATCGACAATCCTCCGTCAATGGGTCGCGCTCTTCGTGGCGCGGCCCTCAAGGCATCGAATGATCATCCGAAACGACTGTGTGGGCAAGCTTCGTCATTTGGGTCGAAGCTTGGAGGCGGGGCTTTTTCATCGCTCCCGAAATGTTTGACATGTGAGGTTCATCAATGGCTTTTCGCAATGCAGCTTTCGCATTTGGCATCGTGACAATCTCATTTCTGACATCTGGCTCATTTCTGACATCTGGAATGGCCCTCGCCGATGATGACAAGGAAAAGGCGGCGGCGGCGAGCGAGGAAGATGGCAAGTTTCTCGACAAGGAGGGAAATCCGACCTTCAAAATCCAGGCGGACGGTACGGTCGATTGGTATACGTTCAGTGGCTACCGGCGGTATCATTCCGACTGTCATGTCTGTCATGGGCCAGATGGCGTCGGGTCCAGTTACGCGCCAGCCTTGGCCGACAGTCTCAAGCGGATGGATTATGCGAGTTTCCTGTCGATCGTGGCGGAAGGGCGCAAAAATGTCGGTGGCGGCAAGGAAAACGTCATGCCGGCTTTTGGCGATAACAAGAATGTCTACTGTTATCTCGACGACATCTACGTCTATCTGCGGGCTCGTGCGGTTGGTGCAGCCCCCCGCGGTCGACCGCCGAAAAAGGCCGACAAACCGCAAGGGGCAAAAGACTACGAAACCTCCTGTATGGGAGGCTGACATGAAGCGCGGTGCCTTGCTCGGCCTCTCCTCAGTCCTGCGAAATTCCGGCTCCGCTGCTTTTATCATGGCGATTGTGGCAGCGGGGATCAGCGTAACGGCACATCAGGCACTGGCCCAAGGGGCTGGCCTCGGTGCGGCGGGAGAACTTGTCGATCCGGATGTCCTGCGTGTCTGTGCCGATCCATCCAACATGCCCTTCTCCGATCAAAGCGGAGAGGGGTTCGAGGACAAGCTGGCACGGATTGTTGCAGAGGCGACCGGACGCAAATCGGTCGCCTATACCTGGTTTCCCTCGATCAACGGCTTCGTGCGTAACACGCTCGGTGCCAACCGTTGCGACATCATCATGGGATATGCGCAGGGTGATGAGCTGGTGCAGAACACCAATGCCTATTACCGCTCGTCCTATGTGCTGGTCTATCGGAAAGGCGGCGATCTTTCCGGCGTTGAAACGCTCGCCGACCCGAAGCTCGCCGACAAGCGCATCGGGGTGGTTGAGGGCACCCCGCCGACAGCCAACATGGCCAAGGCTAAGCTGATGGGGAAGGCGAAGGTCTATCCGCTGATGGTTGATACGCGCGCCATGCCATCCATGGCGGAGCTGGCGATGCGTGACATGCAGTCGGGGGCAATCGACGCCGCAGTCCTTTGGGGGCCGATGGCAGGTTATTATGCCTCTCGATCCGGTGCCGAGATGACACTCGTGCCGCTCATCCATGAAAAAGGCGGTCAGCGCATGATTTACCGGATCACCATGGGGGTGCGTCCTTCCGACCAGAGCTGGAAGCGCACACTCAATACGTTCATCAAGGAAAACCAGCCGAAGATCGACAGGCTGCTTCTGGATTATGGCGTGCCGCTGCTCGACGAACGGGATCAGAGGATTACCCAGTGAAGATAGGGCAGGCTTGCGGCCAACGAGGAGCCAGCTGTCCGAAGGGCTATTCAAAGGGGGAGTAGGGAAAGATGGATGTCCGCGCCGCTGTTGCCGTTCAGGCAGGAAAACCGCTGGAAGTGATGACGGTTCAGCTCGACGGCCCGAAGGCCGGCGAAGTGCTGATCGAGGTCAAGGCGACCGGCATCTGCCATACC
>JAEXYH010000006.1 GCA_023451735.1 Pseudomonadota bacterium
CGATGCCGACGCGGACATGCATGTCGCTGCGCCGCGCCTCGCGGCCGATGCGCCGGCAGGCCTCGATAACGTCGAAGCCAGCGCGAATCGCCAGCGACGCGGCATCGCGCGAGCCAAGTTCCGTCGGGAAAAGGGCAACACCGCCGTCACCGGCCTCGACCCGTATCACGCCGGAACGCGCGACGATCACCGACCGCACCGCCTGCTGAAAGGCGGAAATCAGCTCTTGGAAGTCCTCGATATCGAGTTGATGGAAAAGATTTGTGGATCCGACAAGATCGTAGCAGAGCGCCGTGATGAGACGCCGCTCGCTGCCATGCTCCGCCGGCCGCGCGCCTCCGCCCGGCGATTTTCGTGGGTGCTTCGGTGAGTTGATAGGACTTTCGCTCGCCATCGCCGCCCCTTGCGTGTCTGCTAAATCCTGCACCTGACAGAGCGACCATAACACAGGCTGACACGATGTGTCGGTAGCCAAAAGTTGAAAGGAGGTCGGATTGCACGCGGCACGAAATACCGTGCGGCAGGGCAAACCCGCACGTCGAAATTACGAAGCGGTTTCAAAGAGAGTGGCACGCCCTAGGCGAGTCGACCCCCCCCTCCCCAGAATGAAATCTGTTTCTGACGCTGACAAGCAGTGGCTCTTTGCGACTTCCCCATGCGCTTGCCTACAACAGCCCAGCGGCACCCGAGGCCATAGCACCGGGTCCCAGCCGGCCACAAGGCTGACCAGAAAGGGCCATCAAGTCGCGGCAGGCTCTTCCCAGACGGGGCAAAATTCGATCACCGGCGAAGGGCTCGCTGAAGAGCTCACCAATGCAAAGGTCTTGATCGACCTGTCCAACTCGCCGTCCTTCGAGGATCCCGCGGTGCTCGAGTTCTTCAGCAAAGCAACGAGCAATCTGGTCTCCGCCGCAAAGGCCAAGGGAGTGCGGCATTATGTGACGCTCTCTATTGTCGGCACCGAACGCCTACCCAGCAGCGGCTACTTCCGTGCAAAAGTGGTGCAGGCCATTTCTCTTCGGCATCAATGCCGAGGGCGAGCGGAAATAAGCAGCGGCCTTTAACGAGCATGTATGGTTGCAACACCTTGCGTCGCCGTTTGTAAATGTCATGAATGATATATAAACAGCTCATAATTGTACAAATGATCCGTATTTATGTCTTTTAGTTTGACTACTGAGCGATGATTTTGCTAGTTTCTCCGTCAGTCCATTATAGACCGGATGGAGAGATATGATGGCACGTTCAGCGTCAGATGCCCTGCTAGATATCGGACAGCTGCTGAAGGCCACGCGCAAGGTCAAGGGATTGACCCAGGAGCAAGTTGCCGACATGGCAGGGATATCGCGCCCGCGCTATCGCGAGATCGAAGCCGGGAGCAGTTCCGCACGCATGACGACGTTGATCAATATCGCTCGCGCTCTCGGGCTCGAATTGATGCTTCTCCCGCAGGCGATGGTGCCTGCTGTCGATGCGTTGCTGCGGCCGCACGATGATCTCGATGATCTCCCTGCATTCGTTGCTCATCCTGACGGTGATCATAGTGCCTGAGGCTTTTACCGATCCGAGATCCATTTCGTCGCTTGACGTGCTGTTGAACGGTGTAAAGTTCGGCACGATCGTACGGACGCCCGGCGACTTCAACGCGTTCAGCTTCGAGGATAGCTATCGCGCGACAGGTGGAATTCCCGTCGTGAGCCTGTCTTTTCGAGCGGCCACCGGCGGCCTACGTAAAGACCCAAAGCCTGTTGCCAGAGCCTTGCCGGCGTTCTTCGCCAACCTCCTCCCAGAAGACAAATTGCGCGAGGCGATGGAGAAGCACCACGCAGGAAGTGTTCGCGCCGGCAACGATTTCGACCTGCTCATCGCGCTCGGTTCCGACCTGCCAGGTGCCGTCGTTGTCGTGCCAAGCGACGGAACTGTGGCGCATCTCGAGGCTACACAAGCCCCGAAACCGAAAGCCCGGTTTTCGCTCGCCGGAGTGCAAATGAAGCTCTCTGTCATCAAAAACACGGGCAAGGGTGGGGGACTGACCTTACCTCTTGGCGACGAGCAGGGCTCGTATATCGCCAAGTTTCCGTCAACCTCCTTCCCCGGAGTGTCGGAAAACGAGTATGCCAATCTAGCTTTGGCTGAAGCGATCAGCATGGAGGTGCCGGAACGCGAGCTCGTCAAGCAATCGGAATTCGAGGGCATCCCGAAAGAATTCGAGACACTGTCGGATGGAAAAGTCCTGCTGGTCAAACGCTTCGATCGCGCGCCTGGCGGTGAGCGGATCCATATCGAGGATTTTGCGCAGGTCTTTGGCGTGTCTCCTTCCCGGAAATACGAAGGTGCCGCCTATCATGATATCGCTGCGGCTTTGAACGTTGCCGTTTCGTCAGACGCTGCGCTCGAGTTCGTTCGCCGGTTGGCTCTGGCTGCCATCACCGGCAATGGCGACATGCATTTGAAGAATTGGTCATTGATCTATCGAGGTGCTGGCGACAAACCGGATCTCGCGCCTCTCTATGATGTGCTGTCGACAATCCCTTACATCCCGGCAGATGCAATGGCTCTATCGCTCGCCGGCGACCGTCCTTTCAAGGTATTGAACGCACAGCAATGGAAAGCCTTCGCCAACCGCGCACGATTGCCGGAGGCCGCAGTTCTCAAGGCGGTGGCCGACACGGTCGAGCGCGTGGACAAGTTCTGGTGGTCGCTGCCGGAACGCGAGGTCGTTCCGGCAAAGGTTCTTGAGCGTATCGATGCTCATGTGCGGCTGATGACACCGATCCTCGGCACGTGTGCGGACTGAGGATCCGGCAGTGCGGTGGCGCAACGCTGCCCTATCCGCTTGGTACGAGTGCTGGTCTAAACGGAGACACCCGTGGACTATCTGTAGGAACGCTGACTTACGAAAATATCTGGCGAAAGCGCCGGAACCGGCTATGCGTTACTACCGGTGTAATCGGGAAAACTCGTTCTGTTTAGTGGCTCTGTTCGGGGGCACTGATTCGGTAGGGGCCCGTTCGCTCTTTCATAACGAAAGATTTCCATGTGAGGACGATCTCGCCTCGCTCGATCAAGGCATCAACTGCGTCGTGGACAACTGGCATGTAGTCACGCCACTTAAGCGGGGAGTTGTGATCCTTCGCCAGGCGGCGTGCAACTTCGCTCGGGCACGTCGTGCCCGTCGGTCGACTTGCGACAAAGCTCAGAATCGTCGACACCGCATCCTTACTCATAGTTCTGCTTCACTCTCTGTGGAATGGCCGAAGGTTCGCCCGATGAGTAGAATAATTATGGGTCACAGTGGACGGTCTATCCACTCATCTAATTGGCATGAGGATCGGAAGTTACGTCTAAATGTGCAGAGTGCTGAAGGCTCGTACCCTCGGCCATCATCGAGCAGAGAGTATAGAACCGAACGCCTAGCTTCGGGTTCTTGGAATGCCCGAAACAAGCACCCCTTCATCCGAATGGTTTGAAAGAGTGTCCTGAGGATGGAGATCAGATTTGCAGCTTCCTCAAAACACAGTCATAGCGCTAGCCGATGGGAAAATCTTTCCCTTCTCCAAAACGAAGGATGCGGCGAATGTCAAGCTCAAGTCCCTGTCGTCGGCTGAGGTCGACACTTCGAAGAGCGCATCCGGCGCCCGCCATCCAAGCAGCGCTGCAAACCCTGACGATAGCCAGCAGGACGACGACGGGTTCAGCAACGGCGTCGCTGGCTGCTGAACAGTCAGGTCGTGAAGCACAAGATCAAAAGCCTAAGACGGCAAAGGAACCACCCGGGGTTTGGCATCAAACCTCCGGAAGTTCCTTCAGGACCAGCAGCCGGTCCCCAGGGACGAGTGTTACGATCTTGTCCTGCTCGAGAGCATTGAGCACGGCTGCAATTCCTATTTGAGAGAAGCCGGCGGCAAACAAGGGGCGGTGGATGTCGAGGAGATTGATCGACATGCCTGGGGATGCCTTGAGGGATCGCAGGCGCTCAAGCATTGCGTTCTCGGTTTCGGAAAATCTATCCATTCAACTGCCGATGTCTCTAGGTCCAAGTTGCGTATGTGGCTTCATGACGTTTGAAGTCGTGAATTGCCAGCAGAAGTGTTCGTTTGCTTGATATTGTCCTCCCCGATCATCGCGATGCTGTTATTTCCGCCGGGATGCGAGCACCTGCGCCAACGATACGGGGCGCAGCCCTTGCGCATCGACGCCAACGTCGAACTGTCTGGGGACCGGCTTCAGTTTTCCGTGTGAGTGACCGTGGAGATTGATGGATCCTTTTCCCATCTGGTTCCAGGTGCGGAATGCATAGTGGCAGAGTACCAGGTGATGCTCCGAACCACGGAGTTCGGCGTAATGCTGGACGCTCGTCCAGCCGTCTGCATCCGTTGTCTTCTCCGGATCATTGTTGCCGATGATCAGGTGCTTGCGCCCGTTCAGTTTTGCGAGCAGCTCAGCGCAATTCCCGGCCTTGACCGAGATGAAGTCTCCAAGATGCCAGACATCGTCATCTTGGCCCACGACAGTATTCCAGTTCTCGATGAGCGCGAGGTCATGCTCGGCCATGTTTGGGAAGGGACGTCTGTCGATGCGCAGAACGCGCGGATCCCCGAAATGCGTGTCACCCGTGAAGTAAATCATTTGGCGCTATCCGAAAGATCGAGCCGCCGCATATCCGCAGGCGCTTGCCGCAGCCGTCAAGACAGTTCCCCACAGGAGATCGACGATGCTCAGAGCGATCGGCCACCCTTTCAGCGTCGACAGGTTTGTCATGTCATAGGTGCCATACGCCGCCAATCCGAGCACCGCACCATGTCCGACCGCGTACCAGATGGAGCCGGCCTCCAGGCCAGGCCTCACGCTAAGCACCACGATCGCCACGGCGAAGAAGAGATAGAAGACGGCTGCGACCGCGAATTTCGGAGACGGGAGCATCATGTCGCCGAGCTGATCTCGGTAGAAGTTCTTGGCAACAACCCCGAGCCAGATGGCATCGATCAGTAGGAATGAGATGAGGGTGCCGGCGTAGGCGATGCCAAAAGTCTTCATGGAGCGCGTGTCCTCAGTTGGGTATCAGTGAGAGCGAGAACATAGCAGCGTTCAAACTTGTTCCGATGGAGGGCTGATCAACCTGAGCCATCCACCACGGAACCTTCAGCATCCCGCGGTGTTTGAGTGAGCAAATCAAAAACAAGGAGGAAACGATCATGGACCATACCAATCACGTACGCCTGACCCAGACCGAGCTCACCCCGGCCATCCTCGAAGGCGCCACGATCTACGGTGCAGACGACCATAAGGTCGGCAAGCTGGACCATGTCCATGGCTCCGGCATGGGCAGCCAGGCAATCATCGATGTCGGCGGGTTCCTCGGTATCGGCGCGAAGCCCGTGGCAGTACCGCTGTCCGACCTGGAATTCATGCGCGACGAGGATGGCGACGTCCATGCCGTTACGACCTGGACCAAGGACCAGCTCAAGGACATGCCTGAGCACAACCACTGAGATCACATGAGCCCGGCCTTATCGCCGGGCTCTTCGCTTGCCTACTCGAATGCCAATACCTTCGTGGAGATTGCGATGACTGTCGATCCGACCACAACCTATCCCAAGCCGCCCTTCGACAAGCAGACCCAGCCGTTTCCAGGCCTTGCTGGGCAGATGACTCCCAAGCCGGATCATGGTGAGACATCCTACGTGGGATCCGGTCGTCTCACGGGCCGCAAGGCGCTGATCACGGGTGGCGATTCCGGCATGGGCCGTGCTGCTGCCATCGCATATGCGCGCGAGGGGGCGGATGTTGCCATAAACTACTTGCCTGACGAGGAGGCCGACGCGCAGGAGGTCATTGCCCTGATTGAGAAGGAGGGCCGTAACGGCGTGGCACTTCCCGGCGACCTTCGCGATGAGACCTTCTGCGAGACGCTCATCGAGGACACCGTTGCAGCCCTCGGCGGCCTCGACACGCTTGTCAACAATGCGGGACGGCAGCAGCAGGCGCAGTCGATCAGGGATATCAGCTCGGAGGACTTCGATGCGACGATGAAGACGAACATCTACGCGATGTTTTGGCTCACCAAGGCTGCGCTGAAGCACATGAAGCCGGGATCCGTCATCATCCAAACCACATCGGAGCAGGCATACGCTCCCTCGGCCAATCTCGTCGATTACGCGATCACAAAGGCTGCCGGCATGAGCTTCACCAAGTCTATGGCAAAGCAGCTCGGGCCGAGGGGCATTCGTGTGAACGGCGTCGCGCCGGGGCCGATCTGGACCCCCCTGCAGGTCTCCGGCGGAGCGACGATGGAGAAGCTTGAAGGTTTCGGCGGCGACACGCCGATGGGCCGTCCGGGTCAGCCGGCAGAACTCGCATCCATCTACGTGCAGCTCGCAGATCCAAAGGCGAGTTATGCCAATGGGCAGGTCTATGGAGCGGCGGGCGGCGGCGGTCAGCCCTGATGGAGAAGCCAGCGGCATCGTCTTCGGGGCAAAAAGAAACATCGCTCCAACGGTCCTTCTGCGGCCAAAAGTTTGCCGCTGCGGATATTGGTGATGCGTGAATGGCATGGGTGGTCGGCTGCGAAGCAAACATGCCAATGACGCGTCTCCCGACCGCTATCGGATTTCGGTAGAAAGCAATTCGTCGAGCTGCTCCAGCTGTTCCGGTAGAGCGGCAGCCGAGCCCTGTAGCGCTTCCTTAAGCGCTTCTTTCGACCGATAGATTTCGTGTAACCTTAGTAGCGTTTTGCCGCCGTGATCGTCAAAGGTTACGGTCGTGACCGCGCCCTCTTCCCCTTCGTCGTTGGTCCAGACGATGCGTTCGTTCGGCATCACCTCGAGATACTCGCCGTAGAAGAAAAGGGTGTCCGTACTGCCGAAGCCGAATTCCAGTCGATATTTCCCGCCAGTGCGGACGTCCATGTCGCACGACACGAGCGACATGCCGGAGACCGATTTCGGTACCCACCAGCGCTGAAAAAATACGGGCTGGCTCCATGCCATGTAAACCGCGTCCGGCGGAGCATCGAACGTCCGCGTTACGACGAGCTCGTGATCTCCTCGGCGCTCGACTGAAGTCAGGTTCTGCATACCACCTAGTGTGTTAGCTTGCTCGCTCATAGCTTTGCTCCACGTAACTCGTTGATGAGCCTTGATTGACGGACGGGAGGCTATCAGCCTGACACATCGCGATCACGTGACCATCCGGGTGGCTTATCTCTGCGAACCAGCAGCCAGGTGCCTCGCTTACGGAATTGACGATAGCGACGCCCTTGCTTGAAAGATCCGAAATGATCGTGTGAACTCCACCTTCCGCGAGTTCGAAAACAATGATCGGCGAATTGCTCGCCGTCGTTTCAAGCTTGAAGAAGATCAGTTCGACGCTCCCCTACCTCACGGCTTGTATCAGTCGTTGCCCGAGCCATCATCGTCCATGTTGGTGACGTCGAGGCCAGTACGTCGCGATAGAAAGACTCCGTTTTTTCGATATAGCTCACATAATATCAGATGGCTCAAATTTTTGATTTGCCGAGGACTCTCTTCTCCTTCGGCTCAAGATCATTGCCAACGGTATCGATCACGTGCTCTGCGGCCTATGCCATAGACGGCGTTGTTTTAAATGATTGGACATAAATCGTGCAGCGGCACCAATTTTTCCATGTGCGGTTCTTGTCGATCACGCAATCACAGCGGGCCGCAAAGCCATCAATGGCTCGACTACTGATGCCAACCTCGAGCGCATCTTCCGTACGGAACAAATTCGATCGTAGGAGGTTCTCTTACCGCATTCGAACCGGGTGCAGGAATTTGGAGTAAGACCATGAAAAAGATTGTTTTTGGCGTTGCCGCCGTACTTCTGTCGACCTCTGCTGCTTTCGCCCAGAGCGAGACGCCGAAGACCTCCCAGACGACCCCTGCGGTCTCGACTTCGAGTGAACAGAATCCGGGCGCTCCAATCGCTGGCAAGAACAGCTTTACGGAAGCGCAGGCCAAGTCGCGCATCGAGGAAGCAGGCTACACCGACGTGTCCGGCCTCAAGCTGGACGACCAGGGCATCTGGCGCGCGATGGGTACCAGGGACGGCAAGCACGGCAACGTAGCGCTCGACTTCCAGGGCAACATCACGATGGCCCAGTAAGCCAAACTATATCAACAAGAACAACACAAAGAGGAAACACCCATGCGCACCATTACAGGTCTCTATGACTCCTACGACGACGCCCGCTTAGCCGTGAAGGCTCTCGAAGATTCAGGTGTGCCGTCCGACCACATCAGCATCATCTCGAACAAGGATGGCAAGGAAGATATCGAAGGGCAGGGTAACAACGCTGCCGAAGGCGCTGGTACTGGTGCTGGCATAGGTGCCGTCGCAGGCGGTGCCGGCGGTCTCCTGACAGGCCTTGGTATGATGGCTATTCCAGGCGTCGGTCCAGTCGTAGCTGCTGGCTGGCTTGCTGCGACAGCGGCAGGTGCAGTGGCAGGCGCGGTCGCTGGCGGCGCCGTCGGGGGTATCGTCGGTGCGATGATAGAGTCGGGCGTGAAGGAAGAGGACGCTCATATTTACGCCGAAGGCGTTCGCCGAGGCGGCGCCGTCGTTGCTGCCAAGGTCGAGGAAGACAAGGTCGCTGCCTCCGAAGCCATCCTGCGCAGCTCGCGCTCTGTCGACCTTACTGCTCGCCGTCAGGCCTATACCACCGAGGGCTGGAACCGTTTCGATGAAACCGCTGACCCCTATACTGCAGACCAGATCGCAGCGGAGCGCGGGCGCTATCGCGCGGATCCGCGCCTCTAACGCGAACTGAAGCCCCTACGCTTGAAGGCCGCTCCATGGAGCGGCCTTTCTTCATAGACCGCGCTACGCTCCGAGATCGCTTGGCGATAACATTGTGAGCCAGGCCTTTGGGAAATGAGCCTCCCAGAACACGCACCGGCACCGATCTTGAGATAGCGTGGTGGAAAGTTGAGGCTGTGGCGTGCAACCGGGCGTGATGAGAAATGGTGATCGCAGCAATTTTCCCGATTTCGCTGTGGCAACGAATGAGCATGCGAGTACCTTTACCTGCCCGCCGCAGTCTTAACCTGTATAACGGCCTGGTACCTACGTGCTTTAGGGGTTGGAATAGTATCCCATCCAGAGCAAAACGGTTGGTTGTCACCTTCGCTAGATGCCACAGGGCAGCTAGCGCTCATGGCCCAGCACCTGTAGCGACGTCAGCCGTTTCGATGTGACAGCGATCAACCAGACCGTTTCGGACTTGGTCGCGGAAGCGACATCGGTCGTGCGTTGCTTCGGCGAGACCAAGTGAAAAATGTTATCGAGTTTGCAGTAAGGGAGTCGCTAGGTCCTGTTGACAAAGTGGATTCCCAAATCAGTGGAAGCATGATTCAAAACTGTCTTTTAGGAGGCGGGTTTGGCGCGTGGCGATTTAACGGATTTTGAATGGAGGATCGTTGAGGGGCTGCTGCCTACCGAGCGCGGCAGGAAATCTCGTCCCTCTCATGACAACCGACGATTTCTCAACGGAATGCTGCATGTTCTGCGGATCGGCTGCCCGTGGCGGGACATGCACGAGCGCTATGGCAAGTGGAACTCCATCTATGTTCGCTTCCGTCGTTGGGCGGAACAAGGCGTGTGGGATGGACTTCTCGAAACGCTTGTCGAGTTGGGGCTAACCGACGACTGGCAGCACATGATCGACAGCACCACGGTTCGAGGCCACTCACAGGCAGCGGGCGCTAAAGGGGGACTTATAAGGAGGCTTTTGGTCGATCACGCGGTGGCTTTACGACAAAAATCCACGCCCGCGCAGACGGTCAAGGACGCCCTCTCGGCTTCATCCTGAAGGGCGGCGAAGTGTCGGACTACAATGCCATTCCGGGCTTGCTCGCAATGCCAGTTGGCAAACCGAGATTGTGTCTCGCTGACAGGGGCTATGACAGCGACTTCCTGCGTGAAGAACTGCTGACCCACGGCATCAGGCCCGTTATACCGCCGAGGGCAAACCGAAAAGACCCGCCCGTCTGCGACTTTCGGGCCTATAAGGATCGAAACCGTATCGAGCGCCTGTTCAACAAACTCAAGCAGTTTCGGCGCGTAGCCACCCGCTATGATAAAACCGAAAAATCGTTCGCTGCTTTCCTTGCTCTGGCTGCCGTTCGCGTCTGGCTGCCGTCATTCACCGGGATGATCCAAAGCCCATGACCTAACCGGAGCCTCCCCAGTTCGGACGTCTTTGTAGGTCGAACTGATCTTACTCAGCACCGCCTCATCGTCCGTATCGATCTCGTAAAATGTGCTATCGATGGCTCGGATCGTAACCCATGTCTCGTCAGACTGCAGCGGTCCTGAGCCGACAAATTCGCCCCAGATAACCTGCTGCGTCTTCTCGGCCAAGGCTGCTAGATCGGAGCCTGAAAGCCGCGCATCGTCCTGCGCCAATTTCTCCAGTTGCTCGCCGCCACCCGTGGCCTCAAACCATTCGTGCCCAGGTTTGGATGACTTGGCGGTCGAAACAGTCCAATTTGCCTGCAAAGATCGAGGTGTCAAAAGCCGCAGCAAGTCTCTGAGATCAAGCGCAAGTGCATTCTCCTTGAGATCATAAATCCTAAGTATCGCCATGACGTCCTCCTGACCGGAGGATTCGCATTGGCAGCAGAACTTTGTCAACAGGACCGAGTTCGAACCCGACAAGACCGTTCCCTCGATTATAGATGAGAACTTCAGATCATCGTTTAGCTATCGCAAAGCACAGACTTTTATCTCAAGTTTCGCGTTCACGAGTTTCACGTGTTTCGGAAACGCTTTGTACCACGGTGTCTGCAAAGTGATGTTCCAGCGCCAGCCGTAAATCTCTTTGGCTATCTTTGCGGACCTTAAGTGCGGCGTGCTTCCGCATTTTCAACTGCCGCTGCTCATATTCCATATGAAAACACCTAAATGTCACTTCTAAAATAATTGGCGAAGAGAGGCATAGACGAGGTCATCCATTCCTCGAGTAGCTGACTAGCGCGATTAGATGGTGTGGTGGCGTGAAACAAGCGTGACATGCTTTTGGGCCGTAGACACGAAGGTAGCTTGTCCTTCACGCCTCGTTGGCACCCATCGATTGATTGCAAAGGCGTCGCTGCGCAATTGTCTGGCAAAGCCTGTCCAGAAAATACAAGTCCGCTGCCAATAAGCACCTAAAAAACAACGACCTGATAATTTTTCGATGCGGCACGATCGAGACCAGTTGCATCGATTACCCGCTTCAATCATTCTGGCAGAATTGTCGAGGGGCAGATGATGACTAAGAAAGTGGGGCCGGATCCAATCGACGTGCATGTCGGTGGAAAGATTAAACTTCGCAGACTTGTGTTGCGGATGTCTCAGGAGAAACTTGCGGAAGGTTTGGGGGTTACTTTCCAACAGGTTCAGAAATACGAGAAGGGCACCAATCGCGTCGGCGCAAGCCGCCTTCAGATGATCGCATCCATTCTGCAGGTCCCGGTGGGATTCTTCTTCACAAGTGCCAACGGTTCGGACGACGCTTCGCAGTCCGATCCACGGCCGGAGGATGCGGTGATAAAGTTTCTCTCCAGCCGGGAAGGTGTAGAGTTTAATGCAGCCTTCGTTCGCCTGCGTGATGCAAGAACCCGGCAGAGCGTTGTTCATCTCGTTACATCACTCGCCTCTGTCGGGACTGATCCGGCCGAGGAGGATCCAAACCGCTAACGACAGGCAGATCTGGTGCTGCAATTAACGACGTTCGGCCTTGTGACGCTGACCGAACACGGAAAAGGTGCTCTGCCTTTGCCGCGCAAGGCGATATTGTGTGCGGCGTATCTCGCAGCTGACCAGAACGTCGACCCCTCGAGGGAGCACCTCGCCGCGATCTTATGGCCGGGCGATGGTGGTACAGCCCGGATAAATCTCCGAAAAATGATAGAGCGCGTGCGGCAATGCGAGGCAGACGGGTGGATGAATCCATTCGAGATCTCACCGTCATCCGTGCGGGTTTGCGATCGTGTCCAGGCGGATTTCAGTGCTTTTACGACGAATCTTGATCCACTGCAAAAATTGCGGGCGGTGAAATCACTGATCGAAAGACCGTTTCTGGATATTGTCGGGGCTCCAGCGCCCCTTGCTGCCTGGATAGAAAGGCGGCGGCGGGACTATTGGTGGCAGTTCCGGGAAATCCTTGTCGGATCAGCGCCTCATGCCGCCGAGAAATCCGACTGGCTGGCCGTTCGCGAAGGAGGAAAACTGCTTCTCGAAAACGATCCGTCAGACGAGGTCGTTGCGGAAATCCTCTTCAGTGCGCATCAACGGATTTCGGGAAACACCGCTTCTGTTCGCCTGCATGCTGAACCCCGTAGTGAGACGGTAGAGAAGCTCGGTGCAGCACCTGCACCCATCGCGGCTCAGCCGGATCTTCCGCGTCTGGTGCTGCTTCCGCCGACACTTCACGGCAACGTCGATGCAGGGGTTGCCTCGGCATTGATCGAGGATATCACTATCGGGCTCTGCGCGTTGCGCAGCGCAGCGGTCGTGGCCCCGTACACGGCCGCGAAAATCAGAGAACATACCGATAAGCTCGCCCAGCTCGAGACCCATTCGATTTCATATGTGGTCGACACAAGGATTTCGGAGGAGGGACTGTTTGCTCAGATGGTTTTCCTCCCTGCAGACGCGGTGCTATGGGCGGAACGCTTTCCTCTTGGCGAAAGCTCTCTCGTGTCTCGGCGCAAGGACGTTGCAAGTCTCATCGTGAGCGCGATCTCAGGTCATCTCGGCAAAAGTGTAGGTCAGCTTGGCGAGTTTCGCACGCAGCCCGAGGTCTATCGTTCGTATCTTTCCAGCTCTCAGCACCTTAACACCTATACATTGCCAGGAATGCGTCGCGCGCGCAGCGCATTCAAGGAAACTCTGAAGCTTCGCGGTGATTTTGCGCCTGCGTTGGCTGGGCTTTCGCGCACGTTTTCATGGGAATGGGTTCTGACGGCAAGGGGAGACGATGAGCTGCTGGTGCAGGCGGAGGCTTTGGCGAGGCAGGCGGTGGCAGCGTCTCCAGATCTTGCGACGGCGCATCGCGATCTGGGCCTCTCTCTTCTGTACAGAGGAGACGTGGATGCCAGCCTTCAGTCATTTCACGAGGCAGAGCAACTCAGTCCGCACCTGGCCGATGCGCTTTGCGGCTACGCCGACGCATTGGTTCACGCATCGAGGCCGGATGAGGGGCTGAGAAAGATCATCAAGGCCATCTCGCTCAACCCGATGCCACCTGATGACTATCGTTGGATCGCAGCGGGAGCGAGTTACTTTCTGGGCAATTTCTCCGGCGCCATATCGCATATCGAAAGCATGGCGGATGGCTCGTCGGCACGCAGGTTGCTTGCCGCCAGCTATGCCATGGAGGGGGACATGCAAAGAGCGCGGATGCATCGCCGAAAGGCGCAGGAACTCAATCCTCTCTTCGAGCTCGAGAAATGGCTGTCGATCCTGCCGGTGAGGGAGCAATGGCAGAAAGATCTTTATCGGGAAGGCCTGATGAAGGCTGGTTTTCAGTAAGATGTTCCACGAACGCAATGGAGTAGGTTGATGTCAAAGAGTGTTGTAATCGGGCTTCCAGGTGAAACGGGACTGTATCTGGCGGATCTGGATGCCGGGACGGTCGTTGCTTTTGAGGTTCCCGCAAACGGGACGCTGGCTTCTGCAAATGAAATTCGCAAGGCAGGCGGTTCGGTCGTGAAAGACGTCGATTTCGCCGTTGCGATTGGTGCCTCTGAGGCTGCTTTTTCAGGGGTGTTCGATGGCTGAGGCGGGACGTGGAACGAGCATATCCACCCGCTGAGACTTTCCGCAGGGTGTCTCCTTACTTGGAAGAATACGGCATTACGCGGGTAAGCCGCCATACCGGGCTTGATTTCTTGAACATTCCGGTATGGTGCGCCTACATTCCCAACGCGAAGTCGATTGTGGTTGCCCATGGTAAAGGCCTCACGGATGAGGACGCCAGGACTTCCGCTGTAATGGAAGCTTTGGAACGGGCAGTTGCCTGTGACCCGCAGGTTGGCTTGTTCACGGCGAGCCGCACTGCCCTTGAGCGTGATGGACGCAGATACGAACTTCTACCGGAATTTCTGGCCTCCCGTCAGAATGTTGGCGCCTCGGAAGACGAGGTTATCTTCGTCGAAGCCGCCGACCTCTTCTCAGGTGAGGCTGTACTCGTGCCTTATGATGCAGTGTCCCTGGATCGGACTGTGCCGGATATTCGTTACTGGAAGTCTTCGGATGGTCTGGCGTCAGGAAACACGGAGGAAGAAGCCGTCTTCCACGCATTGCTCGAGCGGATCGAGCGAGACGCAATGGCTCTTTGGCAGCTTTGGTCCAAGCCGCGACAAGACGCTTCCGCAGTATCCCCCGAGGCATTCGAAAACTCCGACGTAACGAAGCTCGCGAGACAAGTCGAGCAGGCCGGGATGCTGCTGCGGCTTTTCGATGTTACCAGCGATATCGGCATCCCGACAATCGCGGCCTATATCGCCGAGGCAAGCGCCTTGGCAGCAAAGGCACCGCGTTATGTCGACGTGACGTTCGGCTGCGGCACCCATCCGGATGCCGCGAAAGCCGCCTTACGCTCAATCACGGAAGCCGCCCAATCCCGCCTGACCTATATCAGCGGCGCGAGAGATGACGTCTATCCCGAAACCTATCTGAGACCGTTGCCGGAAGATATCAGGCGTCTTATGACCACCCGGCCGGGCGCTCTTTCGCCGAAACGGAACGCCCGTCATACGGGCTCCATCGTCCAGTTATTAGGGCGACGCGGGCTGTCGCGACTTTATTCCATCAGGCTGTCAGAGCCTGGGTTGCCGTTCGTTGTCGTCAAAATCCTTGCTCCCGAGCTGGAAAATCCGCCCGGCGTCAGAAAGTTCAGACATGGTGCCAGAGCAATAGCTGCGGCACTTTCGCCATGAGGGTCGTTTTCGTCGGCCCAAGTCTGCCGGATGCGACCGAATACACTGGGCCGGCGGTGGAGATAAGACCTCCAGCCGTTCAGGGCGACATCCTGAACGCCGTGCGCGAAGAAGCCACCGCAATTGGGCTCATTGACGGAGGCTTCGAATACACTGCCCCCGTATGGCACAAGGAGATCCTATATGCCCTGTCAAGGGGTGTGGTCATCGCCGGCGCCGCAAGTATGGGTGCGCTGCGGGCGGCGGAATGCCAGTCGTTCGGCATGGTCGGCTTGGGGCGAATATTCGATGATTACGCATCTGGCGCTGTGGTTGACGATGCTGCAGTGGCACTTCTTCATGCGCCGAAAGAGCTGGGCTTTCGAGCCATTACGGTGCCCATGGTCAACATCCGCGCGACGGTAAAACGGCTTCGGGACCAGCGAATCTTCTCGCTTGAGGAGGCGCAAGAAATCGAAGAGATCGCCGCCACGCTGTTTTTTAAACGCCGTACGTGGTCGGCACTTTACAGCCAGTGCGGGAAATATGGTGGTGACGGTGCGCAGGCACGTGCCCGGATCTGCCATGGCAACTATGTCGACCAGAAGCGTCTCGACGCCATAAGCCTTGTGCGGTTTGTCGCCGATGCCGGTCGAGGTGTCGTTCCAGCGTGGACATTCCAAAAGACCTCTCTCTGGAGGGACTAGATCAGTTCTCCTGCATTCGTTGTGTCACGCTCAATTCACGCTACGGACTATGCGGCCGGGATTAAGATCGACGTGGACCTGGAGGACGACAGTGATTGACGATAGGACAGAGAGACAAGATGAACTGGCCGCCATCGCCAGACTTGTGATCTACGCAAGGGGATGTGCTGGGATGATAAAGGCCACGCAAGTCGAAGAACGACTGGCCGCAACTCTCGATGCGATAACATCAGAACTTGGCGGGACGCCTGATGCGGATCTTGCCGGCACCCTTGGAATTCCGACCACAGGCTCAACTATTCAGTAGCGCGATCCAGAGGGGCATTGGGATGTCAGCCGACAGTAATCGCAATCACGGGGGTGTTGTGATTACATCGACAGAGTCGGCGACCCTGGAGAGAGGGGAATTGTTCTGCGGCATTGCCAGTGCAATTCCCCTCTGACGCGCTAAGTTCTCCTCGCTCTGAAGCTATATTCGATAATGAGATCCGTATTGTTTTATCGTCGACGCCGCCGATGTTCCCAAGACCATCGCCTTAAGATTAATCGGTAGTCGCTCTCTGATCGTAGATCGGTGCCCTCATGCGTACGGGTGAATGTCGGCATACCCGCTATTCGCTGTCATTGCTGAAATAAACTTGCTGCTAATCTAATGAGCTTCACTAAAGTCGTTATTTAGGTGAAAGGCTGTTCGTATCCGCTCAAGAGCTTAGCTACGCAAGATGAAGGCTAGCTCTGAATTTGTTCAGATACGAAGAACTTCGTCTCGCAAACTCAGCGGGGTCTGGTGGATTGTCGTGTTCAACCACAAGGGACCGGGCGCCGGACTCGGTTGCCGCTTTCAGGAGGACGGGCCAAACCAGAAGCCCTGTACCGACATCCTGCCATCCTTCTTCGACGTCGATATCAGCGCAGACATCCTTGATGTGAGCCGATACTAGAAAGTCTTTCAGACGTTTCAGCCACTCGACAGGGTTGCCCCGTGCGCGGCGGATCCAGCCGATATCGGCCTGCCATTTCAAGGGGCTCCCCGTCGCGGACCGAAACAGGTCTTCAATGCCGCATCGGCCTGATCTAAGTGGCACAAAACCGTTGGCCCCATTGTGATAACCTAAACGAATTTCGTACCGATCGAAATCTTCAGCAACGCGAGCGAGGTTGTCTCCAGCCCTGCACCAAGCCATCGGATTGAACGGGTCATCAATCGGCATGGGATTTACAAATACGCTCGAGATGCCCGCTACGAGGCAGTTTGCGCTTACGAGTTCTCTGTTTCCCAACAAGGTTTGCATGCTGACATGAGCGGAAGAGCAGGTAAGTTGGAATCTATCGAGGCCTGCTCGAAAATTTGAAGCCGCCATCAGACGATTTTCAAGACCTTCGACACTCGCGAAGCCAGCCTCGACGGCTGCCTCAAACTGGGCGTCGAGGCTGCCGAGGTGCCGCATGGAATGCAGCTGCAGCGATACCGAGACTGGTTTTGAGCATTGCCGGGCATAGGTGTCAGGTAATTTCATCAATCTGTCCAGTGACTGGCCTTACGTTGCCACGCGTCTCTTGTCGAAGACCTAGTTAATAGCGTTGCCATGCCAAACGGTGCACCCCGCTATCACGATGTCTCCTCTGCTGAAAGTGATGCGATATCTTCTTCCGAACGAAGAGTATCGCCTTTCCCTTGCTCTTGTAACTCTCTCAAGTCCGAGCGCCGCCTCTAAGGCGGAAGCGATCGAGTGCGACGGCGCCGACGATAATCAGCCCCTTGATGATGTATTGCCATACATCCGGCACGCCGGTGAGGATGAGGCCGTTGGATAAGACGGCGATGATCAGCGCGCCGACGAGCGTGCCCCAGATGGAACCGATACCGCCAACGAACGAGGTTCCACCGAGAATGACACTTGCGATCGCATCAAGCTCGTAGGCCTGGCCAAGTTGAAGTCCGTTGGCGGCATAAAGACGTGCCGATGCCATGACGCCTCCTAGTCCCGCCAAAAGCCCGGATGCCGCGTAAACGAAGATGAGAACCCAGTTCACTTTAATGCCGGTCAACCGGGCGGCGTTTGGATTTCCGCCGATTGCATAGATGTGAACACCGAGAACCGTCCGGCGCAGGACGAACCAGGTAACCAGAACCGTCATCAGCGCGATGATGACTAGGATCGGTATGCCGAAAATACTTCCGTTGCCGATAATGGCATAGGGTAAGTTCGAATTGAAAACGGTGGTGTCGTTGCCCATCAGTCGCGCGATGCCGCGAATAGCCGTCAATCCGCCAAGAGTAACGATGAAGGGCGGAAGTCGCACGAAAGCGATGAGAATGCCGTTGATGAGGCCAAAACCTAAGCCACATGCCAGCGCAGCGGGAATGGCGAGCTGGCTGAAGGTCGGATCAAGCGAAACTATCACCGCCGCGATCGCCGAGGCGGCGAGTACAGAGCCGACAGACAGATCTATGCCCGCCGTAAGGATAACGAGCGTCATTCCACAGGCCAGAACGAGGTTGATCGAGGCCTGTTGCATGACGATCAGCAGGTTGCCAACAGATAGGAAACGATCCGAAATGAAGGCGAAAGCGGCGCTGACGGCAATCAGCACCGGCAACATCCCAAGCGCCTGAAAGATCACAGACATCTTCTCGGAGCGATCTCCTTGGCCTATCTGCGACCTAACCGTTGCGTTCAGTTCCTGTTCACTCATGGTCTTTCCTCCTCCTCCAGCTTACGGTCAGTTCGTTGGCCGGCAGATTTCCCTCATGCCGATCGCGCTTCTTTTCCGTCGCTTGTGCTGCCTGTCGCGGCGGCGATGATCGCCTCCTGAGTAATCTGGTCGCGTGTGCTGATCTCAACGGTGATAGAGCCTTCCCGCATGACCAGCACACGGTCAGACAGTCCGACAATCTCCGGCAACTCGCTTGAAATCAGCAGAATTGCGGCCCCTGCCTTGGCGAGCTGGTCAATCAGTTTGTAGATCTCTGACTTGGCGCCGATATCGACTCCGCGCGTAGGCTCATCAAGGATCAGAACCTTAGGCGCGGTCTCGAGAAGTCGAGCGATCAGAACCTTCTGCTGATTGCCGCCCGATAAGCTGCCGACATGGGTTGCGCCGGATTGCGCACGAATGGCGAGCGCCTTCATGGAGGCGCTGCTGCGCTCACGCGCCTTGGCAAAACGTCGTAATCCAAAAGCGTTCGCGTCTTGGCCAATAACCCCGATGTTGATGTTGTCCTCAATGGTCATGTCGAGAAACAGGCCTTGCCCCTGCCGATCCTCCGTCAGGTAGACGAGGCCGGCATCGACCGCATCGCCCGGATCAACGATCGAAATCCTCTGTCCCTTGATGAAGACGGAGCCGGATGTAGAGCGCTCGGCGCCATAAATAAGCCTAGCCAGTTCCGTTCGTCCGGCACCCACAAGGCCTGCAAGGCCGACAACTTCGCCAGAGCGGATAGACAGGCTGCATGGCTGAACCTTTTTCGCATCCGTGATGCCTTCAACGCGCAGTACCTCGTCGCCAAAGGCCGACGTATCGTGGGAATGTTTGTAGAAATCGCCGACGTCGCGGCCGACCATCATACTGACGAGCTTGGAGGCGGAAAGCTCGTCGCGGGTCAGCGTGCCAATGTATCGGCCGTCGCGCAGCACGGAGCAACGGTCGGAGAGTTCGTAGATCTCTGCCATGCGGTGAGAAATGTAGACGATCGCAAGGCCATCCTGACGCAACTGACGGATCAACCCGAAAAGCGTCTCTGTCTCGCGGGACGAAAGAGCTGTCGTCGGTTCGTCCATGACGATCAGCCGCGCATTGACCGACAGCGCGCGCGCAATTTCGACCATCTGCATCTGGGCAATGGAAAGGCTCGACACGACGGTGTCCGGACCGAAGGAGACGCCTAGCCGCTTCAGGATGCTCGCGGCCATCTGGCGCATCGCGCTGCGATCGATCAATCCAAAATGCTGCGTTTCCCGTCCGAGCGCAATGTTCTGCGCTACCGTCAGGTTAGGGGCAAGTGAGAGCTCTTGGTAAATGATCGCGATGCCGAGATTGTGGGCGTCCTGCGGGCGGCTGATCGAGACAGGGCTTCCCTCGCGGAAGAACTCCGCACCGGGATCCGGTTTGTAGGCACCTGACAGGATTTTCATCAACGTCGACTTGCCCGCACCATTCTCGCCCATCAACGCATGGACTTCGCCCGCATAAATGTCGAGATCGACATTCTTCAGCGCTTTGATCGGGCCGAAACTCTTGGCGATGTGACGCATCTGAAACAGAGGAGTTCCGGTATTATCCATCTGCTGAACCTTCGCTTTCAAGGTAGGCTGTCATGGACGACCGCAGGTCGGCATAACTCGCAACAAGTTCTCGTTCCGGCTGGAATTCCAGCCAGGATATGTCTGGCAAAGCCGCAGCGTCGATCGCATTCGGAAAAACGCCGCATGCAAGGCCGGCAACCAGTGCCACACCGAGACCGGCAGTCTCTTCCACCTGCGGCATGCGCAGCGGCAAACCGGTCATTGCCGCCTTGATACTGTTGGCGAGAGGATTGCGGGCACCGCCGCCGGTTACGATCAGCCGGTCCGGTTTGACGCCTGCAAGCGTGTCGAAACGCTTGATATTGATCAGCAGCCAGGCCGAGAGCGATTCCAGACCAGCGCGCATGATTGTCGCGCGGTCGGTTTCCGCATCGAGAAGGTCGATACCAGCCCGTTTGGGACGATTGTTCCAAGGCGCGCCTGTTCCTTCCAGAAATGGAAGTATCCGCACACCACGGGCACCGGCCGGGACCACTGCGGCTTCAGCCCAGAGCTGTTCGATCGCATCTTTTGCGGGGGCCTGGCCAAGAAAGAGCCGGGTCAACCAGTCGATGAAGCCACCGGATGCCGGTGTGTGCCCTGAGAGCAGGAAGCGCCCTGGGACCACATGCGGATAACAGTCGTACTGACCGCCACCCGTCGCTGAATAATCGAGTGGCCTGTCCAACACTGATTTTAGCGCTTCCGACGTTCCTGCCGAGTCGATGACATCTCCGGGTTCAGCAAGGCCGCAGCCCAGGCCGGCGCAGGGATGGTCATGCCCTGCATTCACCACAGGTGTTCCTGCCAGCAAGCCCGTCAGATTTGCCGCCTCCGGGGTCAGATATCCGCTCACGGTTGCGGCGGGCCTTAATTCCGGAAGGACGTCCAAAGATGTGCCTGTGGCATCCAGTATGGTCCGTGACCACTGCCCGGAATTGCGATCGGCAAGTCCGCTTCTTGCTGCAAGCGAGGGGTTGGCAACAAGAGCGCCGCTGAGCAGATAGACGATGTAGTCCGAGACCATCGCCCAATGGCGCACCTGTGCCGTCAGGTCGGGGGCATGTTCTAACCACCAGCCCATCCGATGAACCGTATAGATATCGTCGTCGACCATGCCGGTGATATCGAACCATTCGGCGGCAGTGAGACCGAGCGCATCGCGGCGATTGGATGTCCTGCGATCGAACCATGTCGGGCAGGAGGTCAAAGGCATGCCTTCACGATCAAGGCCCACGAAGCTTTCGCCAATGCTGGCAACGCCGATTGCCGCGACTTTTCCTGCCGTCTGCTGCCCGAGAATATCGGCGAGCTCTTTCAGCCCGCCATGGATGTTGGTTCGCAAAGCGTCGAGATCGAAATCCGCCGCATGCGGCGCTGGCCGTGTGACGACCATGGGCCGGCGCACGACAGCAAACACCGCACCGCCGGGATTGGCAGCCACGAACTTCAGGTTCGTGGTGCCAATATCGATTCCGATCAATACGGTGTCAGAGCTTTTCATCAGGCGGCCGCCTGTCTCATCCATTTCGCGAAAGCTTCCGACTGGTCGGCAGAGCCGAGATCGTCCATCTTTCCTTGGATGACCACCTGTGCTGCGTGCTGGGCAGGCACGAGCGCATCGATAATGGCGATGCCGATGGAATTTTCATTGAGGACCCGTTGAAGCTCGCGATTGTATGCCGTGATGATATCGGAGAACAGGATCACGAGTGCAACGCCAGCCTCTCTCGCCGCCTTCATTTGTTCGGGAGGCGTACCAGAACCGCCATGCATGCAAATCGGAACACCGGTTGCCTTGCGCAGATCGGCAATTCGCTGAATAGCGAGCTGCGGCGTGGCCTTGACCTCTCCATGGGCAGAACCGTGAACATTGCCGATTGCTGGTGCCAGGATCGTCGCGCCGCTTTCCTTGACGAGGCGGACCGCTTCTTCAACATTTGCGAGATCGTCATCGGTCTGCACCGCACCATGTTCCATATGGCCGATAGCTGCTTCGACAAGCACACCGAGGGGCTTTGCGGCCTCGACGACTTCGCGGACAAGCCTGATATTTTCTTCGAGCGGCAGTTCAGCGGCATCGAGCATGACGCTGGTGCAGCCGGCGCGGATGGCGTCGATTGTGTCGCCCAGAGTGTTGCCATGGTCGAGGCTGATGCCGACAGGAACGCTGGCTTCGGCCGCGAGCTGCTTGGCGACCGCGGTGAGAGAATCAAAGCGGGTAATCTGGCGAACATCCGGATGGATACGGATGACGACGGGCGAATTCTTCTTCTCGGCCGCGGCGATCGCAGCCTGAACGATTTCGATATTCATGGAGACGAACGCGCCCACGGCATATTTGTTGTCGGACGCGTGGGTGAGAAGCCGATCCAGTGATACGAGGGGCATGGCAAATCCTTGAAATTAAGCCGACGTGGAAGGTTCCGGCCCCCTTTTGAGGGCCGGCAGTGATAAAGATGATGGGGGTGCGCCTTAGTTGGCGTTCCAGCCTTTGTATTCGGCGACGGTGTCGCGGGTGATGAGTGACGGAGCCACGAGAACGGTCTCTTCCGCGAGCTTTTCGCCATTCAAAAGCTTGATCCCCGCCGTAACTGCGGCTTCGGCCAGCTTGGATGGAAGCTGTGCTGAAGATGCCTCTACCTGGGTATTACCCTTCAGGGCATCCTCGATATCGGGAGAGCCGTCTACGGTCGCGATTGCGATACCGGTACGGTTGAGCTGCTTGGTCGCGAGATCGGCGCCAATGGCGGACGGATCGTTGATCGTGAAGATGGCGTTGACGTCGTCGTTTGCCGTTAACAGACCAGTTGTGACATTGAGGCCGCCTTCGCGCGTGCCGATGCCGTTCTGGTTTTCGGACAGGATTTTGATGTCGGGAGTTGTGGCCAAGACTTCCTTGCAGCCCTTCACGCGGTCCATGACGCCCGAAACCTGAGGCCCGTTGACGATCAGGAGATTGCCTTTGCCACCGAGTTTGTCCGCCAGATACTGGCAGGCTTGCTTGCCGGCTGTCACATTGTCCGTCGTGATAGTCGCTTGCGCTCCCTCAGCGGTATTGTCTATCGCGACAACAGGAACGCCAGCCGCTTCAGCGCGCTTGATAGAGGCCGCAATTGCCTTGGAATCGACTGCTGAGACAATAATGAGGTCGACGCCAGCCTGGATGAAGTTATCGAACTGGGTTGACTGCTTGCCGAGATCATAGTCGCCCGACACAATCAGAGCTTTTGCGTTCGGAGCGACGGCCTTCACCTGTGTTTCGATGCTTTTTGCGATTGCACCGAAGAATGGATTGCCAAGATCTACTACCGTTACGCCAACCGAAGTCAGGTCTTTGGCGGATGCGGGCAGGGCAGCCAGAGCTAAGGTCGATGAGATTGCGCAGCCCAAAAGCAGCCGCGATACAAAATGTTTCATATTGCTTCCTCCTCCTCTTCGTCGCACAGTGATCTCCCCGGATATCTTGTGCTACGCGCAATGTATCGCGAGACAAAACGTCCCGCAATAGGGTATTGTTTTTTATTTGAGGGACATTTTGTTTCATGGAAAAGCCGCGCGCCGATGGTGAAGCAACGCCAATGTTTGAAGAGGGAACTTCTTTTTCGGAGCGGAGTCTGGCCGTGAATTTGTTCCCCGCAGAACAACGGATCGTCGACCAGCTTTTGGCCGTGCCGCACTACGAGATAGGAATCATGACCTCCGCCGACTTGTCTCAGCTTTCGGGCGCAAGCCGGTCGAGCATCGATCGTTTGTCCCGTAAACTTGGGTATCCGGGCCTGAAGGAAATGCGTAAGGCGCTGCTGATACAAGGAGCGGCGCGTGCGGTGGATCAACAGACAGATACCCGGCAGAGCACAAGCCAGATCGCCGAGCGCGTCATGTTCGCAGTTGCCAGTCGTGCTCAGGCAATCGGCCGTTCCATGGCCGCAGACGGGAACCTCCAATTGCTTGTCGATCGCATATTGGCGTCACGTTCTATCTGTCTGTTCGGATCGGGAGAATCGGTTCCGGTCTGCGCGGCTTTATATCTTCGGCTTGTGCGGCTGGGGTTGCCAGTGCAATTCTGTGAGGAGCATCACGCCCAGGTTACCATTGCTTCGCTCATGCAACCGAGCGACCTGGCGATTATCGTTTCATTTTCCGGCAAAACGCACGCTACTTTGTGGGCGGCAAAGGTTGCTCATCAGAGTGGTGCAACAATTGCAGCGATTTGCGGCGTACCCTCGTCCAATTTGGCAAAGATGGCGGATATTCGCATTGCTCTGCCAACCGCATCCGGTCTTCCCGGCAGTGCTGAGGTCCTTGACCGGATTGTAGCAACCGCGCTTGGCGAGGTACTCTTTCAGTGCGTCGTGGCACGGGATCCAGACAAGCTCTCCGCCTCGGTACGAATTGATGACACGTTCGCCGAGGACCGGGCGTAACCCGGAACAATGACGAACTCCTCCAAGGCAATTTCCGCGTTAAGTCAGAGCCTTAGTAACGACGCGTTGGGACGTATCCCGGATGCTCAACCATACTGCGTCCTAGTCACAATGCTATTTTCATGCACTTAAAGCTCTAGTGGATGAGAGCGGGTCATTGGTTTGACCCCGTTCAAGAGCAAAACGGCCGAAGATCTCTTCAATCGGCAATTTGCGTCGTAAAGTGACCACCTTTTCAAAAGGAATGGACGAGCCGAGTCAGCATCTCTGTGCGTGGCGTTTAAGCCCAGGTGGCTGTCGTCTTGGCCCTTCAGATGTACCGCCGCTTTTGGGCCATGATGCACTGGAGAGAGAAGTGTGTCAGCGAAGGAGAAGGCATGCTGCAAGCGTCTTCGGCTCGCGCGCGCACAGCATTGTGGTCCAGCCATCGGGGAACTGGCCACGCGGCATCTTGTGGCAATCGGTCGCTTTTAAGACGCTCGCTCAATCAGCCCATTTTCTGTCGTGACATTCGATGGCGGGCCGCCGCCGTTCGCATGTCTCTGTAAACCACAAATGTTACTGGACGCTGCTCTTCAATCTGCCTCCGCACTCTTGTCTTCAAATAGGCGGAAATGGACGTCAATCTGTCACTGGACATTCCTGTGTTTTGAGCAAGGCGATCTGCTAACTCATTCATGAGGGACACATCCACTTCCGATCCGAAAGTGTAAGCAAATTCGAATACATCATAGCAATCAAGACCGAAGTTGCAGCTCGGTTAATTCTTTCCTTGGTTGAGCCGAACACCGTTCGATAGTTTACAGGTAATGTTACGGTGATCGGCTAATCATGCCACTGGAGTGCGTCTTCACAGGCATGACGTTCTGGAGCATCGCCATGTGAAAGAAACTCCGCCAATAGCTTTTGACAACATCAAGCGCATACGCGCTGGGATCGCGACGGAAGGGCAGCTTTTTATCTCGGAATGCTGCCCTGACGACCGCTTCTGTAAATCGGCGCGAGAATTCTTCTTCAGTCATGCCGTAACTATACGCAAACAATGCCTCAATGCGAGACGTGATGGTGAGATAACTGGGCGGTGGGTCTTAACGCGATTGCCCCTAGCTTCGCTCGGACTCCGCATGCAGCGTCTTGGACAGTCTCATGATATAGTCATCTGCCGCTGACCTTGCCCCCAAGTTTTATCCAGTTTTGAGTCCGCTCCAGCGGTTTTGGGTTGCTGTATTTGGGGCGGTAGCGGCGGGTTGCGGTGCGGAGCCATTCCGGCTGCGCAGCACCGCATCACGTCGCGGGTTGATGGTCTGGGCGAACTCGGTAGGTGTCAGCCAGCCGAGGCCGGAATGCGGTCGATAATCGTTGTAATCGCTGCGCCAGTTTGAAAGCTCTGATCGAGCATGGGACAGTGACGAGAAGAGCGTTTCATTCAGGAACTCGTCTCGCAGCCGCCCATTGAAGCTTTCGATGAAGGCGTTCTGGATCGGCTTGCCAGGCGCGATGTAGTGCCATTCTACCCTGGTCCGATCCGTCCATTGTAAGATCGCGTTGCTGGTGAACTCGCTGCCATTGTGGCTGACGATCATTTTCGGCTTGCCTCGTTCCTCGATGATCCGGTCCAGCTCACGTGCAACCCGCAGGCCGGAAAGAGACGTATCGGCGACGAGGCCCAGGCATTCCCTGGTGCAATCGTCGACGACCGTAAGCACCCGGAACCTGCGACCATCGGTGAGTTGATCCGACACGAAGTCCAGTGACCAGCGATCATTGGCGGCAAGCGGGATCAGCATCGGTGCTCGGGTGCCGATCGCTCGTTTCCGGCCGCCCCGCTTGCGCACCGTCAGCTTCTCTTCCCGATAGAGCCGGAAGAGCCGCTTGTGGTTCACAAGGTGACCCTCACGCCTGAGCAGCACATGAAGGCGTCGATATCCAAAACGGCGGCGTTCATGCGCCAGCGCCTTCATCCGTTCGCGAAGGTCGTGGTCATCGATGCGCCTGATTTCATAACGGATCGTCATCCGGCAAAAGCCGATGGCTTTACACGCCCGCCGTTCGCTCATCTGGTGGTGATCCATCAGATGAGCGACAGCTTTCCGCTTTGCTGCAGGCGTCACCACTTCTTTCCCAAAAGGTCTTTCAAAGCCGCATTGTCGAGCATCGCATCTGCCAGGAGCCGTTTCAGCTTCGTGTTTTCGTCTTCCAGCGACTTCAGCCGCTTGGCTTCGGATACGTCCATGCCTCCGAATTTGGCCTTCCATTTATAGATGCTGGCATCGCTGACGCCGTGCTTGCGGCAAAGCTCCGAGACCGGTGTGCCCGCCTCATGCTCCTTCAGAATGCCGATGATCTGTTCGTCTGTGAAACGAGTGCGCTTCATTCTCCGGTCCTCTCAATGGGCCAGAGCTTACTTCAAAATGGATTAGTTCGACGGGGCAAGGTCACCGCATCTGCAACCGCTGTAGCAGCTTGCATGCGAGTCCAACCATTCTCGACAAGCTGGTCGATGATTTTGCTCACGGCGACCTGTATCTCGAACTGTTTTTCTTGTGGCAGACTGGCGAGCAATCCTGATGGCCCATGTTCTGATCCCACAGTGTACTCCCTTCCGTGATGTCTTCCATCTAGGCTTACGCTTTGACGAACGCCCGCTTTAGGGTAACCGCTAGAGAGAGCGCGCGGTCGGACGGGGTCGATCGGTTCACGCTGGCGGGTCGGTGATGGGCGCCTTGTTATCTACGTCGCCAAATCGGTCAGTCATCCAAGTTTGCACGGTAAACACTGACAGAATGATCGCGACTGAGAAGAGGATGGTCGTGACTAATGGGCGGCGTTCCAGGAATCTCATGAAGGCGGAACGTTGTCATTGGCGATGAGTTCCGGATCGATGTTCGGCGCATAACCGATGAGCCAGACCTCCATTCGTTCAGGGTTTTCGTCCTCGGTGTAAGGGCACATCGACGCGGGATCTCCACGTTCCGCGGCATCTCGTCCTAAATGGAATAGGTGGATACGCTCGACCGAGACGATCTCGGAATTGTTCACTGTCTCGAAGCCTTCAACCCAAAACATCCAGTTTCATGCCGGCGCGGTCCAAGTATGTGTTTGCATGGCGCGGCATCCCAATGCAGGCCGCCCTTCTACCTCGTGAAAGCACTGTGAGTAGAAAAGGGATCAAAATCTCCGCCCCTATCAGTCGAGTGGGAGCTAACGCGCTTAAGCTCATCAACGGAGAACGTCGGTTAGCGGGATTAGGACTTAAACAAGTCACCCCCTGATCGGAAAGTGGAACCTGAGCTCACGTGAAGCCTCTTTCCCCAAGTCAGCGAAAATTTCGAAATGCTGCGAGAAGCAGAATCTTCATTTCATGCTTGTGAGGTTTGACAAGAGTCGTAACAGATTGCGGTTAGGTTTCGAAGGGACATGAAACGTAGATTGTCGCCCTAAGGGGGCGACAATCATTGGCGTCACAGTTTGTACTTCACGTTTTAAACTTGTCCGCCTCTTCGGCAACACGGTCCTTTGCGGCATCGTGAATATCGGACGCGACCTCGACCGCTTTGTCATAGGCGTCGGAAGCGATCTCCTTACCTTGATCGGTCAAAGCCGAAGCTTGGGCTGATACCGCTTCCTTGGTTGCGTCAGCAGCATCCCCCAAGAGAGCGTCTTCCTGTTCGGTATAAGGCAAAGCAGCGCCAATTGCCGCACCCACTGCAAAAGCAAGGGCACCGCCGACGAGCGGTTGATCGCGGAACTGCTTCAGGATGGCGTCATTCAACCTGCCAACCTGTTCCTGCGCGGAGCTGCCCGCAGAAGACGAGCCGCGGGATAGGGATGCGGCAGTGTCGGAAACCTTATTCCCGACGCTCGTCGCAGTCTCCTTGATCTGCGACCACGTGTCCGAAGCCCATCCTGAGGCCTTATCCAGTACTGCGCCGGTCTCATCGGAAATGTGCTCGATCTGCTTGCCGCTCGCGTCGGCAAACCCGCGATAGGTCTTTCCCGCTTCATCGATAAAATGGCCGGCACGGTTGCCAGTGTCATCCGTCAGCGCTTTTAGACGCTTGCCGGAGTTGTCGCCAAAATGGCTGTAACGAGATCCGCCCAGCGTTTCGGGTGGACCGAGACGGCGCACAGGGCCGTCGACTGGGTAAAGCGGATAGTCTCCGGAAGAGGTGGAGGGTGCGGGGGCCGGCTCAGCAGATGTTCCCTGCTTCGCCATTAGCCAAGCAAGACCCACACCCATCAGAGCTACGGGAATAGGGTTGGTTTTTACCGCCTGACCTAGATTGCTGACATATTCGCCGCCACCGCTTCCCTTGGCGTAGGCAAGGACCTCATCAATCAGTTGCCCCGGAGACACCCGCTCCTGGATTGCATCGATACGGCTACCGATACGCTCGCGATCGGCATCTATTTCACGCTGGATATCGGCTGAGGTTCTTTCTGTCGAGTTTTGCATCAGATCTTCTCCTTCACAGCGTCAACGTCACGACGAAGCGACGTCGTCGTCAGGTCAAGTTTCAAGTTACCTGCACGCAGTGCGCTCAGACCCTTAGACATCATCGCCCAAGCAATCGCGGCTATGACGACGCCGACGATCACCGCCGCGAGAGAGCTGGCGCTGGCCGCCATCATTCCCCATTTGATAAAAAGTGCGGCCAGTCCACTAACCAAAGCACTTAGAAGGACACCGATCGCGCCGATCGCAAAGACCAAGCCGACAAGCAATGCTTCGACACCGACAAGCGCTTTCGACGCCTTTTCTGAGACCTCGGTCTTCGCGAGGTCGATTTCCTTACGCAACAAGCCAGTCACATCGGATACGAGCCCGGACACAAGTTCCGACAGAGGTGCGTTCTCTGGAGCCTTAGCCATTGTCGACACCTCCGGTACGCAGCGACCCGCTCGCAGGAGGCGACACCGAGTTGTCTATCGAACTCGTTTTTGTCGACGGAGTTGTTCGCGCAGATGAGGCAGTCAGAAAACGGCTGGCTGCAAAGCCGGCAAGCGCGGCAACCCCGAGAAACGCGAGCGGCTGTTTACGACCGAAATCCTCCGCCATCCTTGCGATCTCGCCGACATCTTTCCCTTCGATCTCCTTCGCAAAGCTCTGGACGCTGCCGCCGATTTGCTTGGCATATCGGCCGACATGCTGCTGATCGGATCCCTCCAGCTCGGCACCAACTTTCTCAAGGGCAGTTGCGATACCACCTACCTGGTGAGCGGCAAAAGTCTTCTGGTCAGTCACAACGTCCTTGACCTTTTCAGCAGCCGCCTCGCTGCCTTCCTTGACAGTATCCCTAACAAATGCCAAATCGTCCTCGACCTTATTTTTCAAATCCTCGAACTGCGTCGATGAGGTCGCAGAGCTTTGGGATGCGGGCGATGTAGGCTGCAACCCTAACGAAGGCGTCGTCCCGCCGCCGGTCCTATCAAAATTGTCGGTCATCTCTCTCTCCTTCAGGGGTAATTCAGTGATTGCCGATAACCGTTAACCCGCGCTGGAGACCTTTGTTCCGGCTTGCCGAACCTCCTATCCGCGGTGCCTACGCGGCCTTGCTCATCGACTACAATCTGTAGAAATTGATTGGACGGGCGGATGGCAAAAGAACGTGGCAGCATGGTGCGAGCCTCGTCGACGAAGTGGCAGCTCGATCCTCACGCTCAATTAGATAACTTAAAATCTGCCTGTCATCGGTACCAGCCGGATAGCAGGTCCGAGAGTGTTATCCGAGATAGAAAGCTGGGACGTATGACCCGCGCAGGTTACCGGTTGGGCCAGAAAGATCACTTGAGTCAATTCAACATTCAACCTAGCCAAAACCAATACAACACGATCGCTGCTTTCAGCCACAACAGACAGGTCTTCTGAGTGTTGAAGGATATCGGGCCGACGTCCAATCTGCTCACATCCTACGCGACAGCTTTCTCTTCAAGATAAGTTATCGATAGGACATAAGTCATATTCGACTAGGCGGGTCGGAAAAACCCTTTCGCAGTTCCGTCGTCCCGCTCGAAGTACGATAGCGTACGCAGCGCGCGTATAACGAGTGGTTGCGAATTTAACCTTGCTCGGAGCGATCCACGTCGCATCAGACTGCGTAACCACTTGAATACAACCGCGTCGCATGAGGAAATCGGGTTCTACACCTGGAACTTGGCCATGGACCGATGCTACGGCGACCATGTATTCAGCCGCTCTTCGACATCGACATTCGCGATGTGAGTGAAGGAGTGCCGATCGAGCTGATATTGTCACGCGTGTGCGACACTGATTGCCCCCGCCTTCGTCATTAAGATGCGCCTCCTGCGCAGTCATTATCGTTCATAATTTCAACATGAAGCGGTAGCGACATTCGGGCCATCCCGTCGGCAATGTGCGCGACGTGACGGAACCGCGACATGATGCACGGCTTGTCTGAGAAACCCTCACAAGCTTCTCGCTGCTTCCTGATGGTGACTTCTGCTAATATGACAGTGCAACATATTTCCTGAGATTGCCAAATACTAAAACGATGCGCTTGTGCGAGTATCGGATCGAAGAAAATGATGAGCTCATTCCCTTTAGCCGGCTCACCCACAGATCCTAGGAATTGTTTAGTCGTGGCAAGTTCCAACTGCACCGAAAACCGTTCAGCCAGGGGATCAACGGCGGCATCGTGCGTTTCATCCGCACCGCTGCATACGGCATCTGACAGGATAATCACCTTGAAACCCAAATCGATGGCGCCGGGCACCGTCGCAAGGACAGAAACGTCGGTTTCACCCCCGGTAACAACAAGCGTATCGACGCTCTCTTGACGGAAAAGCGTCGCCAGCCGCCCGTCGATCGAGGGAGAATAATCCGTTTTGTCGAAGATGATGGCTGGGAGCACAAAACTGTTCAACGGCGGCGCGGCATCAAGCAGATCCGCGGGCAGATTGTCGCCCGAACACTCAATTCGTGTCATCGGACCCTTCCAAGGCACTCCTAAGATAAAATATCCCGCAGGGACGCGCGGCAGATGGGAACTATCCGACCCTCCTTCAGTTAGTGACGCACAACGGATCGGAATAGCCGCATCTTGGAGAGACAGCCTATAGGTTTGCGGTCCCTCAAAATCGCCATCTACATTACGAGAGCCACCACCGAGACACTCCGATTTCAGATCAACCCGATCTTAGCGGTGAGATTAGGAGACTTCGATGACTTTTGACCGCTCCAGCTGGGTGACGACGCTCAAGCCATGGGGTCGTGGAAATCGTGGGCTTTTGGCATCAATCCCGCACACGGACATACCCTTCCGTCTATCGGGAGCTTCGCGATGACACAGCTCAAGAATATTGCATTCATCGGGAATTCCTTGCCGCGTCGCTGTGGTATCGCGACGTTTACGGCAGATCTGCAGCAGGCCGTTTCGAAAGCTCAGGCCTACGTCGCCACAGCAATCGTAGCAATGACGGATCACGGCCATGTCTACGAATATCCGCCAGAGGTCCATCTCGCGATAGCCGATGATAAACGCGATGAGTACATTCGCGCCGCGGATATACTGAACGCCGGCAATTTCGACGTCACCTGCCTTCAGCACGAATTCGGAATCTTTGGCGGCGAGGACGGGGATCATATCGTTGAGCTGCTGTCGCGGTTGAAGATGCCGGTCGTCACCACGCTGCACACGGTCCTTGCTGAGCCAAGCCCCGGCCAACGCCGCGCGCTGAACAAGATCGTTGATCGGTCCGCCAAAGTGGTCGTCATGGCCGAAAAGGGCAGGACATTGTTGTCTGAGGCCTATCATGTGCCGGATGACAAGATCGAGGTCGTTCCCCACGGCATTCCCGATATGCCGTTTTCGGAACCTGCCATCTCGAAAGCAGCCTTGGGGTTCGACGGGCGCTCGGTGATCCTCACATTCGGTCTGCTCTCTCCCAACAAGGGCATCGAGGTGATGATCGATGCCATGCCCCTGATTTTGCAGAGCCGCCCCGATGCGGTCTACGTGATCCTCGGGGCAACCCATCCCAACCTCGTGCGCGACCAGGGAGAAGCCTATCGCGAGAGCCTGATGAAGCGGGTGCAGGACCTGGGCATCGACGAGAGCGTGGTATTTCTCGACCGTTTCGTCGACAAGGCAACACTGCTGGACTTCATTTCAATGTGCGATGTCTATGCTACGCCCTATTTCAACGAGGCTCAGATGACATCGGGCACTCTGGCTTACAGCTTCGGCCTCGGCAAGCCCGTCGTCTCCACGCCTTACTGGCATGCGCAAGAACTGCTGGCCGATGGCCGCGGTGTGCTCGTTCCCTTCGGTGACTCGACAGCCATCGGTCGCGAGATCGCTTCGCTTCTCATCAATGACAAACGACGCGACGCGATGCGAATGCGCGCTTATCAAACCAGTCGGCCGATGACGTGGCAGAGGACTGCCGAGCGCTATCTCGCATTATTCTCCGAGGTAACCCTCCGAAATAATCTCCGCCCATCCACGCCGGCCAACATCGTGGTAGGCAGCCCCCCCGCCTACCCTGAGCCACAGCTCGGCTACTTCCTGTCGATGTGCGACGATACCGGGTTGTTCCAGCATGCCGTTTATTCGGTGCCGGATCGTTCGCATGGCTATTGTGTCGACGACAATGCCCGGGCGCTTCTTCTTTCAGTCGCTCTCAACGAAGCCGGCGAAAGGCTTTTACCCGAGGCAATCACCTCACGCTTCGCATCCTTCGTGCAGCACGCATGGAACCCGGATGAGAAACATTTCCGAAACTTCATGGGTTTCGACCGGCGTTGGCTTGAAGACAAGGGCTCGCAGGACAGCCATGGCCGAACGCTATGGGCTCTTGGGGAATGTGCCCGAGGCGACGCAAGCCCATCCCGGCGCGCATGGGCCACAGCGCTGTTCTCACAGGCACTGCCTACGGTCGAAAGTTTCGGCTCGCCACGCGCCTGGGCCTTCGCACTACTGGGATTGGACGGCTATTGCGCGGTTTCGCCCCACGACGTGCAGGCACACCAGATCCGCTCGATGCTGGCTGACAGGCTGATGGATATCTTTCACCGCGTCGAGAAAAAGGGCTGGACCTGGTTCGAGAAAGGCCTGTCCTACGACAACGCACGCCTGTCTCAGGCACTGATTGTGACCGGGGAGAGTTCTAGACGCCACGATTATGTGGCGGCCGGCGTGAAGTCCTTGCGCTGGCTGATGACGGTGCAGACGAACCCTGACGGAAAGTTCAGGCCTGTCGGTACGGATAGATTTACGGATCATACAAGAGGGGTAAGGCTTTTCGATCAGCAGCCTCTGGAGGCGACGGCGACGATCGCCGCCTGCCACGCCGCGTGGCGGGTCGGTCGCGACATCACCTGGAAGAAAGAGGCTGCAAAGGCTTTCGCCTGGTTCCTGGGCAGCAATGATCTTTCATTGCCGGTTGTGGATGTGGAAACAGGCAGTTGCCGGGACGGTCTACATCCGACACGCCTCAATGAAAACAGAGGCGGCGAGTCCGTAGTCTCCTATCTCCTCGGCCTTGTGGAAATTCGCGAGCTTTCTCGCGTCAGTACTGATGCCTCGACGTTCGCCCCGCCTCGCGCGCAGACTGCGTGAGGCCGCAGTCCTGCGCGCCCCGTTTGAAAAGAGCGCTTCTGAAATCTACGCACCTTGCATAGCATTCATCTAGGTGTAACTGACTTGGGTCTTGATGAGATCAGAACCATCGCCCCAGAGGCTAGGGGAGAGCAACCGCGCTGTATTCATTAGAGAAGAGCAGTGGTCCTTGGCACGTGATACGGCTCTCACGCGACGATGACTCGCGTGGCTCACTTCCAATAACGCCTAATGAATGGGACAAAGCGATTGTCTGCTTACACAGGCACAATGGGGGCACTCTAATTTCGCTATTACGCCCACATAATGCCTAGCTTAGACAATTTTCAGATCCCCGCATTTGCAAGGAAATCGGCCACAGTCAGCGGATAGGATTAGAGACGTGACCCCTCGCGAAAGGATGACTGATGCCTATCACTAATACGATCGGACTAGATTTGGCCAAAAGCGTTTTCCAAGTGCATGGAGTTGATAAGTCGGGGAGGAAAATTTTTTCCCGGAAGCTACGTCGCGATGATGTGCTCGCCTTTTTCCGGAATCTGCCGCCTTGCACTGTCGCAATGGAAGCATGTGCAACCTCTAATTACTGGAGCCGACAAATAGGTGCACTTGGACATCAGTGCCTGATCATCCCTGCACAGTACGTGAAACCATTTGTAAAGCGCGGCAAAACCGACTCATACGACGCCGAGGCCATAGCGATAGCTTCCTCCCAAGAAGGTATGCGGTTTGTCCCGATTAAGAGCGAGAAACAGCAAGCCGCAGCCCAGCTGTTCAAAACACGCTCATTGCTTGTCCGACAACGATCTAGGTCGGCAAACGCCCTTAGAGGTTTCGTGGCCGAGTACGGCACCGTCGCTAGTAAAGGTATCGCCGGCGTGTCAAAATTAGTCACTATCGTTCGCGACAAGGGTAGCTCAATTCCAGAGGAAGCGCGCTTCGCTTTGTTGACGGTCTGCGATCTCATTGAAGAGTTGTCTTCGAAAATTGAGTGCTTGAACGAGCGTATCGTGCAACTCGCGAAGAAGGATGCAGACACTTCTCGCCTCTTAACTATTCCGGGAGTGGGCGCTATCGTCGCATCGGCGGTTGCCGCTTATGTCCCGGATCCGGCTATATTTAAATCCGCGAGACATTTTGCCTCATGGATAGGATTGACGCCAAAACAGAATTCCAGTGGAGGAAGCTTAAGATCCGGGAAAATATCGAAAATGGGCAATAGCGAGCTGCGGTCCCTACTATTTCTTGCAGGAAAGGTTCTTCTAGTGCGATCGAAAAGGGCATTCGGGTCGGATTGGCTCGGACGCCTAGCCGAAAGACGTCCTCTACGCGTGGCTGCGATAGCAGTAGCCAACAAAATTGCTCGCGTAGTTTGGGCGGTATTAAGCAAGGGCGAACGTTTTCGCACACTTGAACCCGTCAGTCCGGTCGTCTACTGAGGCTGATCCCACTGTTATGTTAGGATGAACGATCAGCATCTCGGGCGTATAAGTCATGGCAAAAGAGGATGGTAAAGATAATCGCCCAAGAGGCCGCAACGACTAATATTCCTTTTGCCTGCGTCCAACGAATAGGCTCCGCATTAAGCGTGAAGCCGTATGAACTATTGCAATGCGCGCGCGATGCCGTTTGTCCTGCATGGCAGCCGCTGATGGCATAGCTATCAGCGGCTCGCCGGAGTTTCTGATGGAGTACAGTGATCTCGTCACCCCGGGGTCGGCGTCTCGATGTGATCGATCACCACGAAAGCATCGTCCTGCTCTCCGAGGCAGTCAGATCGCCCGACCAAGCCAGAAAAGAATTTGTTTACGCCAGGGACCTGCGAGAGGCTCTTCACCGCATCGTTCTGACGAGTCTGATGGTAGCTCAATCAGGAACGATGATCGAGGCCTCATTAATAAGCGGCTCAGCGCGCGCAGTCGCATAGAACCTTGTTTAGTGCCACAGGCGGGATCGAGTGGCGGTACAGAGCTGCAGAGCAACTGGACACAATTGCTAATCGGGTCGGCTGGCTGGCGTCCGAGCTGCTGACATCGAGAAGCGAGCGTCGGGCCGTGCGTGTGTGCCAAGGGCCGAACTGCGGATGGTTGTTCCGCGATCACTCTCCAAATGGCCATCGACGGTGGTGTTCTGACAAGACATCCGGTTCGCATGCAAGAGTGCGGGAGCGCACTGTTCTTACCGGCTAAACGGAGACGAAGCGGCAGCTCTGGAGCTTGGCCGATGCGTTCGCACAGGTCTTCCGTGGACGGCAGATGCTTTCTCTCGGGAATGTCCGCTTTGACGCCGAGAGCGGAATGTCAGGTTCTTAACATCTGCGAAGGAAAGTACATCGTAGAACAATGAATTGTTCCGTCGTCAATCAAGCTGCCCAAATGCTATTGGCGTTGCTGCTCCAGGCGCCGACCAACATAGCTCGCTCGCAGATTACGAGTTCATTGCGGAAATCACGGCTCTCTGAGAACCGAAACAACTCCAGCAATGGAGCAATAGAGCCACTCGGAACGGGATCGCTTTTGATTCGAAAGCCCATCCTGATCTACAGACACTACATAGCGCCGGACCTTTTACTCGGATCTAGCGTACGGTCTTAGCTCCGCCACTGCCTCCGGTAGCAGCAAAACCCGAGCGGCGTTCGTGTTTCAGGTGCTCGTTAGTGTAGAGCACATAAGCAATGGCACCAATCAGATCACGTCGATCGTCTTGACGGTGTTCTCGATGCTTCGCACAATCTCAGGCCGGCCCGAATGAGCGCCATGGACAATTGCACCTTGCCTTCCCGTCGTGTTTCGCCGAGTACATCAACTTATCGCCGGCGATGATCAGCTGTTCTGCGGACCGGTCTTCATTTGCCTCGATGAAGAGAGCACCCATGCTACAGCCGACGTGGTGGATGCCAGCGATGCCATAAACGTCGAGTGGAGGTCCTGTGCCAACCTTATCGCTTCGGCGTGTCGGACTGCCTATGGATTGCGGCGAGCCTTTTCTCCAGGTCGGCAAGCTCTGAACGAAGTCGTCGGACTTCGTTCAGTCCTGCTTCCTCGCCGAGGGAATGGGCGCTCTTTCGCGGCAGTCGCTTTCATATGTAGGGTAGAGGTGGCTCGGTTTGTTTGAACAGTTTCGGTTGTTTCGTTAAGTGGATTTCCGCCTCGATTATGCCGCCACCATCATCGGTGCCAGCTTGTTGAAGTAGGCCTGATCGGGCGTCTGCCGGTCAAG
>JAEXYH010000008.1 GCA_023451735.1 Pseudomonadota bacterium
ACCGGTGGACCTGGGCCTTGGTTTTCAGGCTCCCACTATCTTCGGTCGCAAACCTGTTGGCGATCGCCAGCAGATCCGCCATACCGAGCATGGCCGCCTCGTGAGCGCCGGGATAGGCGAGGATGCCTATCTCGACAGAGCTCGGGAAGGGACCGATCTGGGTCATGCTGCACTCTCCTCATCTCGAGAACGTGGAGCGATGCAGCCGGACCCTACGGTCCGGCCGCCGTTACGCTATCAGTGTCCAGCCGCCTCTTCGATCACCTCCACCACCTTGTCGGGGTGAGAGATCATGATGACATGGCTGGAATCGACTTCCGTCACCTTGGCATTGGCGCGCTTGTACATCCAGCGTTCCAGCTCGGGATTTATCGTCCGGTCCTTTGTCGCCACCATGGCGAAAGTCGGTTTGTCCTTCCAGGCCGCCGCCTTGGCCGGGGTGTCGAGCGCGTCCTTGTGGATCAGCACTTGCGATTGCGCCATGAATGCGGCTTGTGCCTTGGGCAGATCGGCTGCAAAGTCTTCGTGCAGGTGCTCAGGATCGATCATCAGATATCCGCCGGAAACCTCCTTCACGTTCGGCGCGCCGGCTGCCGGAAAGCGGGCATGCAGCGAGGCGGTCGTCTCGCCAGCCTCCGGCATGATACCCGCAACATAGACCAGAGCCTTGACCTTCTCGTCGACGCCGGCGTCGGTGATGATCTGACCACCCCAGCTATGCCCGACGAGCACGACAGGGCCGTCAGCCAAGTCGATGACGCGTTTCGTCGCTGCAATATCCTCGGCGAGGCTGGTTTCCGGCTCCTGTACGATGCTGACCTTGTAGCCCTTCTTGACCAGTCGCTCAAAGACTGGCTGCCAGCCTGAGCCATCGGCAAAGGCGCCATGGACGAGAACGATGTTTCTGATCGGCTCTGCGGCGCGAACGGGCGTAAACGCTGCCGCTGCAAGCAGCGCTGTTCCGGAGGCGATGAGCATGGACATAGTATGCACGATGGTTCTCCTTGGTTCGTTGACGGCAATCTTTGAAACTACGGCAGGGCTTGTCCTGCCTTATGAAAAGGTAGGCGGCAGTTGCGGCCCTGTGGACAGGTATTTCCGACAAAAAACAGGGCCGAAACTGACAAAATGTGGTTCACCCGCGCGGCGAGTTTTTGAACCACGTCGTTGATCGAGGCCGTGCCCCCCACGATGTCACTGAGCCGGATCATTCTTTCCGACCGCCTTCCCTGCGACGTTTGTCAGCTTTGGCTCCCAGTTTGTCGGTTTTGGCCGCTAACAAGTCCGGTCAGAGCAAATACCTCCCTATCGACAACGACGGAGGCATCGAATGGACACGACAGACACAGCCGAAACGCCCTTTCGCTTCGAGCACGGTGATTTCGACATCACCGTCTTCAGCGACGGCTATATCCGCGTCCCGATCGAGGTCATTGCGGCGGATGGAACGGACGCTCAGCGCGCCGAAGTGATGGCGGCCACGGGTGATCCGGACGGCGAGAATGTCCGTTCGAAGGCCAACATACCGCTGCTGCGGCGCGGCAAGGATCTGATTCTTGTCGATATCGGCTCCGGCGACAAATACCAGCCCTCGGACGGCAAGCTCGTCGGCCACATGGCCATGGCGGGTGTCGCTCCGTCTGAGATCACCAAGATCGTCATCACCCACGGTCATCCCGACCATATGTGGGCGATGCTCGACGGCGGCACGGGAAAGCTGACCTTTCCGAACGCCACCTACTACGTCAACGAGGCGGAGTGGCGCTACTGGACCGACCCTGACCTGCCCGCAAACCTGCCGGAGGACTTTGCAGAGTTCGCCCGTGGCGCGCAGAGGGATTTTGCCGCCATCACAGACCGCGTCGTGCTGGTGCAGCCCGGCGCCGAGATCATCACCGGCGTTAGCGTCCTCGACACCGCCGGCCATACACCGGCGCATATCTCGCTCGAGATCGAAGGCGGCGATGGCCTGATCGTAACCGGCGACGTCGCGGTCAACCAGGTCGCATCCTTCCGTTATCCGACGGTGCGCTTTGCCTTTGACACGGATTCGGATCTTGCCATCCACAACCGGCTGAAGCTGCTGGATCGTGCAGCGACCGACCGAACGAAACTGCTCGGCTACCACTGGAGCTACCCCGGCATCGGCTTTGCCGAGCGCAACCGCGATGCCTATCGCTACGCCGCCGCCTAAACCAACCCGTCCGCAACGGAGAACATCCGATGACCGATCTTGTCGATCTTGCCATCAATGCCCATGGCGGCCTGTCCCGCTGGAATGAGGTTCGCGAACTGGCCGTGCAGGTCTCGCTGACCGGCCCGATGTACGTCATCAAGGGCCAGCCGCAGGGCATGGCAAATGTCTCGATGCATGTCGATACGCGCGTGCCGGCAATCGACGTCTCCCCGTTTCCGGCAGCGGGACATGTCGGACATTTCCGCCCGGATCGCACCTTTGTCTCCGACGGGACGGGGAAGCTCACCGACGAGCGCGACCGGCCGCGCGAAACTTTTGCCGGTCATATTCTTTCCAGCCGTTGGGACACGTCCCAGCTCCTCTATTTCAATGCCTATGCGATGTGGAACTATCTTTCGACGCCGTTCATGTTCACCCGCCCCGGCTTCCAGCTGAAAGAACTGGACCCGCATCGCGAGAACGACACGCTCTGGCGTCGTCTTCATGTGAAGTTCCCGGCGGATATTCCGACGCATTGCCGCGAGCAGATATTCTACTTCAATCCAGACGGCTTGCTGCAGCGCATCGACTACGTCACCGATATCGCAGGCGGCGTCGCGGCGCATTACTGCTACGACCATATGTGGTTCGGCGGCATTTTCTTTCCCACATTGAGGCGTGTCGTGCGTCGTACGGAAGACGGTGCAAGTCCGTCCACCCCGGCAGCCATCCTCATCCGGATCACCGATATTCTCGTGCGCTAGGAGGCTGATCGTGACAACGCAAACCCCGTTTTTCAATGCTGATGCCGCCGCAACCCTCTATGTCGACGCAAGCGAAAACAGGATTGCCTATCGCGTGATGGGTCCCGAGGGGGCACCGCCCCCTCGTGCTCGCCATGCGCTTCCGAGGCGTCATGGATGAATGGGACCCGGCCTTTCTCGACGCTCTCGCAGCCACGCGCCGTGTCTACTGGTTCGACAGCGCCGCACGGCATTTCGTGCCGCGTACAATCCGACCTCCTTTCAACTTTTGGCTACCGACACATCGTGTCGGCCTGTGTTATAGTCGCTCTGTCAGGTGCAGGATTTAGCAGACACGCAAGGGGCGGCGATGGCGAGCGAAAGTCCTATCAACTCACCGAAGCACCCACGAAAATCGCCGGGCGGGGGCGCGCGGCCGGCGGAGCATGGCAGCGAGCGGCGTCTCATCACGGCGCTCTGCTACGATCTTGTCGGATCGACAAATCTTTTCCATCAACTCGATATCGAGGACTTCCAGGAGCTGATTTCCGCCTTTCAGCAGGCGGTGCGGTCGGCGATCGTTGCGCGTTCCGGCGTGATACGGGTCGAGGCCGGTGACGGCGGTGTTGCCCTTTTTCCGACGGAACTTGGCTCGCGCGATGCCGCGTCGCTGGCGATTCGCGCTGGCTTCGACGTTATCGAGGCCTGCCGGCGCATCGGCCGCGAGGCGCGGCGCAGCGACATGCATGTCCGCGTCGGCATCG
>JAEXYH010000026.1 GCA_023451735.1 Pseudomonadota bacterium
GCTTTCAGCACGGCGTCACGCTTGGCGCCTGGCTCGAGGCCGAGGTTTTCAATATCGAGAGCAAAGACCTGGAAATGATAGTGATGGGCCGGATCGCCGACGGGCGGCTTCGGCCCGGTATAGCCGACCGAGCCCATACTGTTGGCGCCCTGCTTCATCGCCTTGGGTTCCTGGAGGATCGGCGTGGCCGGAATACCTTCCCGCAATTTTGTCGTTTCGGCGGGAATGTCGTAGGCAAGCCAGTGCGTGAACGGCTTTGGCTTTGCCGCATCAGGGTCGTCGGCGACAAGGATGAAGGATTTTGTACCTTCCGGCACGCTCGACCATTCGATTGCCGGGGACGCATTGTCGCCGTCGGCGACATACTGAACTGGGATCGGGCCATCCTTTTCGAAGGCAGCCTTCACTGCGATCGCCTGATCGCTCTTGGCGTTCACAAGGTCGATCGCGATCTTGGAGGCCGGCATATCGGCAACGACATTGGGAACGGGTGGTGTCTCGCCGGCCTGTTTGGCGACGGCGCCGGTATAGGTGACCTTGTAGACCACACCATTGCTGTCGTCGGCAACGAACAGCGATCCATCTTTGCCGACCGCGATACCAGTCAGACGACCAAGATAGCCGTATTTGCCGTTTTCCTGCTGCAGCAGAAACCCTTCGAGGAATTTCTCAAACCCAACCGGCTTGCCGTTCTCGAAATTAATCCGCACCACTTCGTAGCCACTCGGCGGGCGGCGGTTCCATGAGCCGCGCATGGCGATGAAGGCATCGCCCCGGTGATCCGCCGGGAAGGCATTTCCGTCATAGAACGCCATCTGCATCGGTGCACTGTGGGCGGTGTAGCCGAGGACAGGCTCGGTCGATTGCTTTGCCCATTGCTGAAGCGTGATGCCTTCGGGCGGATTGATATGCGGGTTGATACCGCTCATGCCGTAGACATACGGCCAGCCATACTTCTTGCCCTGTTCGATCCGGTTCAGTTCCTCGACCTGCACCTCGTCACCTAGCCAGTCGATGCCGTGATCGATGCCGTAGAGCGCACCGGTCTTCGGCTCCCAGTCGAAGCCGATCGTATTGCGCAGGCCACTGGCAAAGATCGTGCGCGTCTTGCCGTCCTTGCTGGCTCGCACAATCGTCGCATTTTCCGGATTATCTTCCTGGCACTCGTTGCAGGTGCTGCCGACGGAAATGTAGAGCATGCCGTCCGGGCCGATATTGATCGTCCGATTGGCGTGCTGGCCGGCATCCGGCAGATCGTTGATGATGCGGGTGAGCGGACCGAATGTCCCGTCTTCCTTCACGTCAGCGGTATAGACATCGTGGATCGTGACGAGAAACACCTTGTTGCCGTCAAAGGCGATGCCATGCATGTTTGGCCGGCTTGCCACCGTCACAGCGCCGTCCGCTTTGCCGTCATTGTTATCGTCCTTCAGCATGATGACGTCGCCGACTGTTCTGCGGGTCGCGTAGACGATTCCCTTCGGCGAGACGGCAAGCATGCGCGGATTGATCAGGTCGCGGGCAAACACATCGACCTTGAAGCCTGCGGGCGCCTTGATGAGGCCGGTGAGTTTGGCATCGTCTGTCACCATCAGTTTTTCCGGTTCGAGGATCGAGCCCTGGATCGTGACGTCGGAGGCCTCGCCGACCGTTCCCTTGATCTGGGCGAGGCCGGAATCTGGAAGCAGCAGTGCTGAGACAGATGCGGTCAGGACAGAGATGGTCAATTTGTTCATGTAATCCTCCAAGGGGGTCGAAAGCTGAAAAGCTCGACTTTTTCGGTCGGGCGTACGGTTAGATGCGGCTCAGTGAGTGCTACCAGATTGAGTGTTCTCATCTCAGACCTGCGGCTCAGCTCCTCCGCGAAGGTTTCGTTCATTCCCAAAGCGGCTGCGGATCGATTGGATTGATGAAAAAATTGCCATGCGGCGCCCCATCTTGAAAGGCGTCGAACAAAGCCTTGCTCCCTAAGTTCCAGCACGGGTTGCAATTATTTCCGACCGGGCAATGTGTCGGCGTCCCAGGACTTCCGCACGCACCGTGGCCGGTGCGCTTCTCGGCTTGGGGAACTCCACGCGAGCGCGTCAGTTCGGACATCGAGAACGCATGTCGTTCATCACATCGAGTCAGAAGAAGGAATGCGACCATGCCACGTGGTGACAAATCGGCCTATACGGACAAGCAGAAGCGCAAGGCAGAACATATCGAGGAAGGTTACGAGGATCGCGGCGTTCCCGAGAAAGAAGCGGAGCGCCGAGCCTGGGCAACGGTAAACAAGGAAAGCGGCGGCGGCAATAAATCCGGTTCCGGCCGAGGCAAGGCGGAAAACCACTCGTCGTCAAAGAAGGGTGGGCACTCAGGCGGAGAGGCATCCGCCAACCGAACTGCCGCAGAACGCTCGGCGTCCGCGAAGAAGGCGGCCGCGACGCGCAAGCGCAACGAACATCACGCAAGCCACTGACTTCAGGAGAATCTCGCGATGACCAATTCCCCAAAGGAAGGTGCCGCAGGCACCTCGGATCAATCTCCCCGTTGGGAGGGACCGCAGGAAAACCGTCCGCGTGGCTATCTGCCTGCAAAGGACGATCCGAATGTAGACCGCGATGCCGTCGGCGAGAACAATCGAGATCCGTTGAAAACGGACCTGTCCGATGCCGCCAAGACGAAAGGAGACTGAGATGTCTAACCCGGAAGACGATGCCAAAGGACAATATGCTCCCTCCCAGGCCGACCGAAAGGCAGGTGGCGTCCATAGTGCCAAGCCGACCGTGATCACCGGCTCCGAGGACGCCACCGTCCATCGAGACCCGCCCGGCAAGAAGGCCGGCAAGGATTTCGATCCAAACTATGATCCCGCTGATTCCGACGAAGGAAAGTTTCGCGGCTAGTCGCTAACATCACATCACCTGATCAAACGCCCCGCACCTGCCTGGTGCGAGGTACGCTAAAAAAGAGCGACGGTATGCATTCAGCCTTCAACCACCAGTGTCGTTGTCGGGAGCGTTGACGGGCTTGGATTCCGGTGATCCGCGAAACCGCAGAAATATCGACAGCACGACGAGCACCGCGGTGGAGAGAAACTCGGACTGCCAGTTCTGAAGAAATTCAAACCAGAATTGCGCGCTTGTCAGATGATCAAGAACCGAGACATGGATATCTCCATGCATCTGCGCGTCGGCATTGGCGGCCGCGGCGCTGTATCGAAGGTGCAGGATAAAACTCGCGACGAAGAGACCGAACAGGGTGATACCGAGTGAATAGCTGTAGAGCGTTAACGGCAATCGCGCTTTCCATGCGGATTGGCCGATGGAAACAGGCTTCGGGTTCACGTCGCCTGTTTCATCAGGATCCCGGGATTCCGCAGAGCCTCGCTAAAACAAAAATGCGGTTAGGACAACATAGGCTGCCATCTGCAAAAATTCGCTTTCCCAGTTTTTAAACACTGCCGACATGAAATGGCCTGAGAAAACGTAGTCAGGAAGCGAGATCGCGAAGGCTTCCATGGCCTTTAAGCTCGTCATTGTAGACGAACCAGCCTGTCGCCAGCATGCCGACAAGGCTCGACATCGTCAGCGTGATCAGAACAATCGTCAGACCATTGTCTCTCAAGAAACGCATGACCAGTTCTCCTTCGACATTCCTGAACCGGCAACCAGAGCGCAGAGTTCCCCAACTCATGACGCGAATTATCTGCATGACTTCGGGAACTCCGGACCCCAAGTCCAGTTAGCAGCGGCTGAATGGAAGGAGACGATATGATGGACAATCAACGCCCGATGCCTCCGCAGCCCCGGCAGGAACAGGAGCCACCCGGTTTTACGAGCCAGATGAAGCCTGTTCCCGATCATGGCGAGCGATCCTACGAAGGTTCCGGTCGCCTCGAAGGAAAAGTGGCGTTGATTACCGGTGGGGATTCAGGGATTGGCAAGGCTGTCGCGATCGCATTCGCCCGCGAGGGGGCCGACATCCTGATTTCCTACCTCAATGAAGATGACGATGCGCGAGATACCGCCAAATGGATCGAGGAAGCAGGCCGCCGCACGATCCTGGTCTCAGGAGATATCACGTCGGAGGATCACTGTGCTGATCTGGTAGAACGCGCAGTGGGCGAACTTGGCCGGCTCGACATCCTTGTCAACAATGCCGCGTTTCAGCGGACCTATGCTGATATCGCTGACATCAGCGCCGAAGAATGGGACAAGACATTCAGGACCAACATCTACGCTCCGTTCTTTTTGTCCAAAGCCGCAATCCCGCATATGCAGCCGGGAAGTGCTATCATCAACACGACGTCGATCCAGTCTCGCCAACCGTCCTCGCATTTGCTTGCCTATGCTTCGACCAAGGGCTCGGTGTCGAATTTTACGGCGGGACTTGCGGAGATGGTCGCCGACAAGGGCATCCGCGTCAACGCAGTCGCGCCCGGTCCAATCTGGACGCCGCTTATCCCTTCGACCATGCCGGTCGAAAAGACCGAGAAATTCGGGGCTCAGACCTTGCTGGAGCGAGCAGGCCAACCGGCCGAACTCGCTGGTGCTTACGTCCTGCTCGCCTCGGAGCTAGGGAGCTATATGACGGGTGCAGTGATACCGGTCACCGGCGGACAGATCATGATTTAGCTCGGCCAAGTACCGAGCGTGATCTGGCAGATCGACCGAAGTAATACGTAAACAAGGGAGGAAAGCATGCCGGAAGAACGCGAAGAGTGGATTACCAAGAGAGCCTATGCCCTTTGGGAACAGGCTGGCCGCCCGGATGGGCAGGATAGCGAACACTGGCATCAAGCAAGCCGCGATTGGGAAACGCGCGACCCGTCTTCTGAACCGGTTCGGAGTTCCCCGGCGAACTGGGACGAGGAAGAAGACCAACTGACTTGAACGCGAGGATCGTTCGCTCGGTACGCTAGCGCACCGAACGTCCTGGGAGACTTTGAAAGCGGAACTAGGACAACCTCCCCGTGTTTAGGGTAGAACACGGGGAGGCTGTGATGAGCAAAGATGACTGTGAATGCTTTGATCGCGATCTCATCGAATTGATACCGGCGCTCCGTCGATTTGCGCGCCGCTTTTACTCCCACCCGAATGACATTGACGATCTGGTTCAGGACACTGTCGTCAAAGCCATCTCAAATCGTGAAAAGTTTCAAACTGGGACAAACCTCAAATCCTGGCTGTTCACGATTATGCGGAATGCTTTCTGCACAAAATTCGCTACAGCGAAGCGGGAACATGTTGGTGTTGACGATGCGGTAAGCAAGCGCTCAATTGTGCAACCCACCCAGGAGTGGTCGTTACGCGGACAGGAACTTGAAGCCGCTATAGCCGACCTGCCAGACGCTTACCGACAGGCAATCGACGTCGTGTTCATTCAAGGGGTCAGCTACGAGGATGCCGCTCGCCAGTTCGGCTGCGCGGTGGGGACGGTCAAAAGTCGTGTCAATCGTGCGCGAGAGAAGATTTCTAACCTGCTGGACGAATAACCTCAGTTTAAACCACGTTCTTCGTCTCCCCAAAGTGCCTGGGCTATCTTCTTAAGCTCCATCGGCTTCTCACACAGCGTGAAGCCGCTGAACCGGCCTGGGATCAATTCTGGGCCAAAGGCCGTTGCAAACACAAAAGGGATTTCACGATCATCGAGGCGCTCGGCAACCGGAAACACCAGCTCGTCGCCAAGAAGGACATCCAGTATGGCCGCGTCGATAATTTCTTTCTTTATTAGCTCCAGAGCATGGTCGACATGACCGACCGGCCCTACGACGATCGCGCCGAGTGCGAGTAGTCTCCGTTTTACCTCATCCGCCAGAAAGTATTCGTCCTCGACGACCAGCACTCGCTTTCCAGCATAAAGGTTTAATAGATCGATTTGGTCGGTCAAAGCCACCTCACTCGCCAAGAGGAGCGGAATTGGCCCGCGCCGTCCGACTGCACACCGAACTGATCGCCTGCACGACGCTATCATCACAGGGCTTTCCAAGACGAGGTATTCCGCGAAATCGTTCAGGCATTGAATTACACTGATAGCCTGTGACGAAGATGAAAGGCATGCAGCTTTCCATCAGTCGGTCAGCCAAATCGTAAATCATTTCTCCGCGAAGGTTGACGTCAAGAATGACGACATCAGTCCTTCGAGGGTTCTGCATCGCATTGGCTGCATCTTGGACGTTGGAAATCACTTGCGCGACAGTCGCCCCCGCGTATTCAAGAGCCCGCGCCAAATCCGTCGCGACGAAATATTCGTCTTCAACGATCAGGACCGAGAGCCCGTCCAAAGAATTTGCCGGTGATGAAATCGTCATGGCGGTCCTCGATAACCGGCGTTGATGGCCGATGAGGCTACGATGGCCATCTGGCCTGTTTTGAGTATGTGGTACACCGAACGCTGAGCCTGAACCACGAGGCCACTCGCGATCTAGGCTTCAACGACAAAGACGGCTGAAAAGCCGCCTTTTCTTCGTCAGTTTGCGATTAGTCGTTATCCATATCCTGAGCCATCTTGTAATGGTGCTCAAGAGCGGGCAGGTGCTTGGCAGCAAATGCCTTCAGGTCAGCATTTTCGCCTTCCTCGGCATAGCGCTTGAAGAGATTGACAGCGTCTTCGTGAGCGTCGACTTGATCATCGATATATTCTTCGTTGAACTCCGCGCCTTGCAGTTTTGCGAGCTCATCGATGTTTTCTTTGTGGTCATCGATAAGGGTAGTTTCGGCCTTGCCCTGGACCTTTCCACTGTTTAGCAGAGCCGTGAGCTCTGCGGTGGTCTTCTCATGGTCGGCAATCATCTGCGTCGCAAATTTTTTGACGGCATCGTCGCCCTTTTGCAAAGCGAGCTTGCTGGACTCGATTTCGAAGACGTCGCTGGCAGATTCCTGCTTGATGAAGTCCTCCGTCTTCGGAGCGACGCCTAGTGCGGAGTTGACGCCGGTGGATTCCGCCGCTGACTGCGCAAATGCGGCGGTGGCGGTCATCAAGGCGACAACGGTGAGTGCGATCTTTTTCATTCCGGTCTCCAATCTTGTCTCGCGCTAACAGACCGAACACTTGAAAGTTCCATGAGCGACAAGCGGAGGGAAGATACTTCGCGGTGGAACCACAGTTCATGGCCGCCGCGACCTCTTCTACCGCAGGCGAAGCTCCGGCTCCCGTCTGAATAACAGCATTCTGGCAATTGAACGGGGCCAGAAATAAGGAATTTTCTCAGCGACGACGCTGTGTCGGGTAAGGTTCGCCGGACGGATTTTGAGACAGATCTTCCTCCGCCACGCGGTCGGACGGGTATGAGGAGGCGCTATCTCGCTGCTCCGTCGCGACCCTGTCCGTTGAGTGCTTATCTGGGGAAAGAATGCCCAGTTCGGTCAGGATGCTGCTCAACACGCCTTTGTCTTCATCTTGGTCCTGCATACGATCCTCCTCTTTGCGGGGCTAACTAAGCGGTTTGCTCGTAGTTCCCTTAGAGCGGTGAGAAACCCAGCGCACGGCGAAAGCAATGCGATTTGTCATTCTCTCCCCTAACCGCGCGCACAAATGAATTGAGACACCACCTTATTCCTCCTCGCCGGGGTACTGCGACGCTTTGAGGATACTGGCGAGATGCGCGGTGTTGCGTGCCAGCATCGAAATCATAGTCTCGACTTCCTCCGGCGTTTTCTCAAGGTCGACGAAGTTTGTCGAGCTCATTGCTTCGCCGACCCAGTAGGCAACCGCATTGGCGGGAATGGTAAAGCCTACGTCGTTCAGCGCCTGATACACTTCGGCAGAGACGTGATGGTCTCCATCTTCGTTACCGACGACGGCCACAGCTGCGACCTTACCGTACGAGACCATACGTCCCCGGTCGTCGGTCTCTTCGAGGAATGCATCCATGCGTTCCAGCGCACGTTTGCAGACGCTCGACGGCTGACCGAGCCAGATCGGGGTGCCGATCAACAGAATATCGGCTGCGAGCACTTTTTCCCGGATTTTCGGCCAGGCATCCCCTTCGCCTTCATCCGACGTCACACCTGGCTTGATGTCATGGTCGGCCAAACGAATGACTTCGGTGGCGACGCCATGCTTCTCGAACTCTTTTGAGATCAGCTCCAGCAGTTTCCCCGTCGAAGACGATTCAGACGACGAGGATGGCTTTAGGGTGCTGTTGAACGCAAGTGCTTTGATGGACATGAGTATTTCCTATCTGGTAGGGAGGGCACGATCGCTCCACCGGAGAACTGTCGCGCGTCGATCTCTTGGAAAAACCTATGAAGCGATTGTCCGTTCCTTAGCGGAGACCACTAAACGAAGCCCGCCGTCGTCATCAGTTCTAAACCGAGAAGCGGTCGCCAGCAGCATCGCGCCGCTGCGGACGGGGTTGTTGGGACGGTTCACATGGAAACCGAGATCGATTGCTCCCAGCACCTCCACATCTATGCCGGCAAGTTTATCAACGCGTCCGGTGCCCGTTCAGCTCGCAATCATTTAGAGCCAGTGTTTAGTGTCTCAAAAATTGTCCCACCTGGAGGAGAGTAGCCGCCAATGGGACGAGAGCTTCACTCGCGCTTGCCGGGCAGGACCGTGCTTAGAACCTGCCGCAGCGTGCCGCGGATGACGCCACCCTGGTTCGGATCCCCTTTTACAAGCGTCGAGGTCAAATTCTTCACCTGTTCGAGCGTCAGGTGCGGAGGCAGCGGCGGAACTTCCGGATCAGTCTTCACTTCCAGCAACACCGGGCGCTCCGCGGCAAGCGCTTCGTCCCATGCTGCTCCAAGCTGTTCAGGTTTATCGACGAAAATACCTTTCAGACCGATCAGTTCGGCAAAGCGATGATATGGCACGTCCGGGATTTTTTGCGACGCCTCAAATTTTGGATCGCCCTCCATCACCCGCTGCTCCCAGGTGACCTGGTTGAGGTCCTCATTGTTGAACACGCAGATGATGAAACGATGGTCCGCCCAGGTCGGCCAGTATTTGGCGACGGTGATCAATTCGGCCATATTGTTCATCTGCATGGCGCCATCACCGACAAGACCAATCACGGGTCGGTCCGGATGGGCATACTTCGCTGCGATCGCGTAGGGAACGGCGGCGCCCATCGATGCCAGTCCGCCGGACAGCGATCCCATCATTCCGGGCCGCATTTTGATGTCCCGAGCATACCAGTTGGCGCAGGAGCCAGAGTCGCTGGTCAGGATGACGTTTTCCGGAAGACGGGGTGAAAGTTCCCAGGCAACAAGCTGAGGATTAACCGGGCTCGCCTCCGCATGAGCTCTTTTGTCGAGAAGCTCCCACCAGTCCGATACGCTCTCTTCCACAGTACTGCGCCATTTGGTGTCCTTCTGGTCCAGCAAAGGTAAGAGAGCGTTCAGCGTTTCGGCCGCATCGCCGACGAGGTTGACGTCCATCGGATAGCGCAGCGACAGCATTCCGGCATCGATGTCGATCTGCACGGCTTTCGCCTGCCCCTCTTCCGGCAAGAATTCCGAATAGGGAAATCCGGAGCCAATCATCAGCAGCGTGTCGCATTTCCGCATCAGGTCCCACGAGGGTTCGGTGCCAAGCAGCCCGATCGAGCCCGTGACCCACAGCAGCGTATCCGGCAGGGCCGCCTTTCCGAGCAGAGCCTTTGCGGCGCCGGCGCCGAGACGGTCTGATACGGCTATAACCTCGTCCGTCGCCCCCAGCGCTCCCGCACCGACGAGTATCGCGACTTTCTCGCCGGCATTGAGAATATTGGCGGCGGCCTCCAGATCCGCTTGGTGCGGGATGATCTTCGGCGCCCGATAGCCGAACCCGGAATGGATCGTGCCATGTGCTCGTTCCGGTTCTTCGTATGGCATGTCCTGCAGATCGTTTGGGAGAATGAGAGCAGTCACCGTTCGCTTCGCTAACGCCACTCTGATGGCGCGATCGACCAGATGGCGGACCTGCGCCGGTGTCGAAGCCTGATGGACGAAATCGCCGGCGACGTCCTTAAAGAGGGCCGCGAGATCGACCTCTTGCTGGTAGTGGCCGCCAACGGCGCCGCGCGCCTGCTGCCCGACAATAGCTAACAGCGGTTGATGATCAGCGCGTGCGTCATACATGCCGGTGACCAGATGCGTGGCGCCTGGCCCTGAGGTCGCGATGCAGACCCCGAGTTCGCCGGAGAACTTTGCATAAGCAGAGGCCATGAACGCTGCCATTTCCTCGTGCCGGGCCTGAACAAAATCGATCTTGTCATTGGCGCGGTTCAACGCTCCAAAAACGCCGTTGATCCCATCACCCGGATAGCCGAACATGCGACGCACCCCCCATGTGTGAAGGCGGGAAACGATAAAGTCGCCAACAGTCTGGGCCATAGTTTGCCTTTCTGGTTCGAGGAAATCATTACGGGCGGCAAACACCTGTATGCAGCTGGAGTTCCCGTTTTTGCCCTGGCGTTCTTCGAGAGGGAGGTTGCTTCGACCATTCCCGCGCTGTTATTGGATCGAGTTGATGCTGTTAGAACTTACTTCGGGTGCAGCTCACAGTGTTGGGGCTGGCGTTACCGCAATACCACGCAGGCGAATCCAGCTTGGGGAACCGTAAAAGTGGCTCGATGCTGGCATTAGAATAAAGGCGGCCTACGTACATACGACGCTGGAATTGACCAGTACAGCGCGATCATCGCACCTAAGCAGGGATGACTGCCTCGCTCTCGGTCTTGCTTCGGTTTCCATTAGATCCAGCCCTTATTGGAGCAGTTGTCGATTAGGACCGGAACCCTAATTTCCACGGTGCGCGCTGAATAGGGAGGCTGGATTTGCTTGAAAAAGATGAGCCTGAAGACTTCGACCCGAGCAAATTTTTCGCAGGTATCGCACGCGGGGTTGCTGGAGCGCTGCTGTTCGCTCTACCGATGTTTATGACCATGGAGATGTGGGAATTAGGCTTCTATATGGACCGAAGTCGCCTTTTCCTCCTGCTAGTCGTCAATATCCCTCTTCTCATTATTCTCTCGGACCGTGTTGGTTTCGAACAGACGTTTACCTGGGGACAAGCCGTTCGGGATGCAAGTATCGCTTATGGGCTTGGCATAATTGCAAGCGTACTCATCCTCGTGGCGATAGGTGTTGTAAAAGTCGGCCAATCACCGCATGAGATTATTGGTATGATCGCTATCCAGGCGGTCCCTGCCAGTATTGGCGCGATGCTCGGCCGTAGTCAGCTCGGTGGCCAAGCCAATGACGACGAGACAGACGACAGCAGCGATGACCCTGTCGATGAACGCGAAACAAGCTATGCAGGGGAATTATTCTTGATGGCAGTCGGTGCCTTATTCCTCAATCTCAATGTCGCACCGACCGAAGAGATGATTCTGCTATCATTCAAGATGACGCCGTGGCACGCATTGGCCACCGTGGCGGCGTCACTGGCTGTGATGCACGGATTTGTGTACGCCCTTTCTTTCAAAGGGAGCCATGACCTTGCAGAAGGAACGCCAAGCTGGCACGCTTTTGTTCGGTTCACCTTACCTGGATATTTAATTGCCGGGTTGATCAGCGCCTATTGTCTCTGGACATTCCACAGAACAGACGATGTCGGATCAACACAGATACTGATGATGATCGCCATCCTTAGCTTTCCCGGCGCCGTCGGGGCTGCGGCTGCGCGGCTTATCCTGTAGGGATATCATGACAAAAGTATCGAATGGTAAGAACGTCGAGGCCAACGAGCCCCATTGGATAGAATGGGTAACAGGAGCCATTGCGGCGATGATTGTTTTAGCCGTGATCGCCTGGATCGGCAAAGACGCGCTCATGGACAGTGACACCTCGCCGAAGCTGACAGTCAACGTTCTCCAGACTGAAAAGCGCGGAGATGGTTTTCAAGTGTCGTTCGAAATCCAGAACGATTCAAGCGCGACAGCGTCGCAGGTGAACATTCAAGGAGAGATTGGCGCGGGTTCGGCGACGGAGCGCGTTGAAACGACCTTGGATTACGTGCCTGGACATTCAAAGGCACGAGGTGGGATGATTTTCCGGCAAAATCCTGAAGGAAAGTCGTTGGTGGTAAGGGCAACCTCATTTTCTGAGCCATGAGTGTTGATTTCCACTGAGAGCTGACCCGGCGCAGCCCGATATTTCCATTGAGAATTGGCTCTGACGCATATGTGGAACGGCCCGATTAGCAAGATGTTTTCTGCGTAAATCCCCGTCGGACGGTGCAGTCATATGTCCGGCCTGTCAGCGCGGTCATAGCCGCTGGCCACGATGATATCCGCGATGCCGATCGCCTAATCACTTTCACGCGCTCGAAGCGCATTGCGTCAGACGGTCTGATCGGTATCGAGGTGTCGCCCCTTGGGTTCATCACTCATTTGGCACCTTGCTTGATCCGACGGCGAACCGCCGGAGCCTCTCCTGTCTTATACTCTGGTCATGCTTACCGGCGCTTGGTAGGTGCCGCCCTTGACTAGAAGCGCCCATATCGTGCGCGCTATCTTATTCGCCAAAGCGAAAGCAGCAACTTTGTACGCCTTGCGTGCCAGTAACGAAACGACCCAGGCTGGCAGCTTGACCCCACGGCGAGCCTGTTTCAGGACCGAGGTTGCCCCCAGGATGAGTAAGGTGCGCAACTGCTTGTTACCCTGCTTTGAGATCTTACCCAACCGCTCCTTTCCTCCGCTGGAATTCGCCCTTGGTGTAATGCCGATCCAGGCCGCCAAATCTCGCCCTGTGCGGAAGGCTTCGGGATCATGGACAGCGGCGCGAACGCTTGCCGCGATGATTGGCCCTACGCCGGGGATGGTCGTCAGCCGACGAGCCGCTTCATCGGTTTTCACGGCCGCGATAATCTTGGCGTCGAGCGCCTCGATCCTGGCCGTCAGCTTTTCTATTTGCTCGGCCATTTCAAGGAGCGCTACCCTGGCCGCGTTTGGCAGACGGCCGTCACGATCGTCGCGCAAGATGGCAATGAGCTTAGCAATGCTTGTCATTCCGGTGGCAGCGACAACCCCAAGCTCAGCCATATGGGCACGCATGGCGTTTGTAGTCTGGCTTCGCTGACGCACGAATAGCTCTCGTGTTTTCAAGACCATGCTTGCAGCCTGCTCCTCAGGTGATTTGACGGGCACAAAGCGCATTGTTGGCCGCGTGACCGCCTCGCAGATTGCCTCAGCATCAGCCGCGTCGGTCTTGTTGCGTTTGACATAGGGCTTCACATAGGCGGGCGGCATCAACCGCACAGTATGACCCAATTCACCAATCGCGTTGGCCCAGTAGTGGGCGCTCCCGCATGCTTCTATTCCGACAAGGCATGGTGAGATTTGGCGAAAGAACTCCAAGACCTGTGATCGCCGCAAAGCACGTCGGACAGCGATATGTCCATCTTCCGTAATGGCATGAACCTGAAAGATGGACTTGGCCAAATCCAGTCCAACTATGGTAATCTTTTCCATGGAACGGTGCCTTCTATCTTGTGGCGATTGGCGTCACCACATTAGGCATCCTCGATGCCGGTGCGAAGGGCCGTTCCACACCATCACTTTTGCTGATATGCAGCCGCTTACGACGCGCCTATCAACCGCGCCTGCAGGCCGATCAATCGAGCCGAAGACATTATGACTGCATCGGGCCATTGCGGACATTCGGTTTACCGCCACTGCAGGTTCACGTATGCCGGGATTGAGTAAGGAGGCGCTACCCATGATGCTAGATTATCGCTTTGCCCAACCCGCCGACATGCCTCCATTACCACGTGGACTTCGTAGCGTTGCGCAAGGTTGCTCTGCGAACCTCTCGCTTTTTGGGTCGACCAAAGGGCGGACTGCGCTACTCCGAGTCCTGTAGGCCCCGTCGGTCCAGATTTGATGGCGTATCGCGTTGCGGTCGGGAAGCGGTTACTGGCCTGCTTAGCCTAATTCCCTGACCGGCGGCGAACGAATCTGCATGTTCAGGAAAGCTGAATGTTCGCTCAAAAGAGTGGTCACCTTCTGAAACTGCAACAACCCAAACGTCTTCTCGCTCATAAATTCTGACTATTTTGTCCGGCAAATCTCATTCCCGCTGCACACTGAAAATGACAAATGCTAACTTTTTTTGATCCGTTAGACCACCGATTATACGCGGTCGAAACGCGTAAAAAGTTATCCAGAGATTTTGTCACCCTTCTGCCAGCGTTGTTTTCCCCAATTCCGGAGCCTCATCCGCGGTGCAATTTTCGACGCGATGAAGAATGCTAGCGCGAAGCTGAAAACAATCACCACAGGGATGAAATATTTCGCTTGCGCTTCCAGCGCTGGCACAGACAGAACTGTGATGGTGCCGATCCCGAACAAAACCGCGTTGATCATAAGGCTGCAGATAATTTTGAGCCACGTGTTGGTGGTGAACATTTTAAGCCTCCCTTTGTCGCATAAACTCCCCCGGAAGCCGACTGGTTCCAGATTGACATTCGTCAATTAAATCAGAGAGGTATGGAATATCACGCGTCACGAAAATCGCCTTAGAAAGGCACCTACAGGGAGCAGGCGAGGGCCCCGCCGGGTTTTGCGACATATGACGCAATCGCATTTCTGATATGCAATCGCTTTCTTTCTACGATTAAAGGGCTAAGTAGACCTTGCTAATCGTTTATCAGAACCAGGTGGCACGACATGCTGACGAACCATCTTCGCGAGGATAGCCGCCCTCTTTCCCTGAAGAGCTAGCTATATGTCAGACGGCTTTTGATACGACGTGCCACACGCTGAAGGTTGAAAAGGATATACCCGAAGCCGGAAGACTCGCGGTTTATGCCTTCGAGCTCTACCGGCAGGGAATTCGAGATTCGCAAGAGTTGGCTCAGTTGGCGGGAATAGCCGTCCAACAGTATCGAGTTGGCATGCCTAACGATGACAACATCTAAGCCAGACTGTTGTCGTTTGCGTAGGTTTACCTCCAAGCTTCATGCAGACTCTCACGCATACAGCCGAGCGATCGGTTTCGAGCCGAAGCGAGTCTTTTTACGTCCCCTACCGGCTGCCGACACATTTACGGGTTTGCCGTGAACCGTAACGCAGATTTCGGCACGGCGCGGATAAGCCCATGACTTCCATTGGCGCTTCAGTCGGCGGCTATGGACAACAGGCCGCTCATCTCCATCACCGGGGAAACACGGTCCAAACTGCGGGTCCGCTCCGCAATCGCCAGCAACCGCGGCGTGTTCTCGGCAAACCAAGCGCGGCCCGGGCGCCAACTAATAATGCATGCGATATAAGCATCGAATAGTGTTACTTGATCACCGAGGGCAAACGGGCCCGCAAGCTCCGCTTCCAGCCAGCGATACAGGTCCTCACGCCGCCGGTCGGTCGCATACCTCAACTCATCTTGAGCGGATGGGGCCCACCGTTCCGGGTAATCGCCATAGGTAAAAGTTGGGTAGACATTGGCGACATACCAGACGAGCAACCGCAGGAACTTCCCATGGCCGGTGGTGCCGGGGGGCGGTGCCAGCTGCGGGTTGCGCACGAGCAGCCACAGCGCGATTGCACCAGACTCGGTCAACACCTGACCATCTTCTATTACCAGCGTTGGTACCTGCGCCAGCGGGTTGATCGCTTGGAGCCGGTCGCGTGCGGAGCCAGGATGGTCGAACCCGTCGACATCGACGAACTCGTATGACTCATCCGCCAACGCGAACATTATCTCTACAATCGTAGAGCCCCAGCCCCGTACGCCATAAAGCTTCATGAATCGCTCCTGATCCGCGCCATAACCGGAAGAAGACAAATATGTTCCAGGGATCTGCGCTCGCATGGCGCGAGCACGTTAGCGCACTGCGGAACTGGCAAGCCCGTGACAAATACAGTGACGTCCGCTTTCCCGATCAAGCTGCAATGTCTCCTATTGGCCGCGAAGCCGCCTCTTCCTCGGCAAGCTTAGCCTCGGCCGTCGCAATCTCGGCCGCGATTTCGCGGCGCTCGGCCTTGTCGATAGATACTGCAAATTCGGCCCGAAGTTTCTGGATGTGATCGTAAGTGGTCATCGTCAGCTCCTTTGAAATGAAAACAAAGGTCGCCAACCGACAAGGAGGGGCGGGGTCAATGACGGCCAAAGGCCGCTTGCCGGGCGTGGGGGAACCGATTTCGTTGCGAAGCGGCGAAATTGGCGGGACCGCGCATCATTGACGCAGACCCTTCCGTTCGGTGTAACTGCTCGATGTTGAGAGAGATCAAACCTCTCCGTATCCCCCTTTCATCGCTTCGCCATGACCGTCACGCGCCAGACACTTCGATATCAACCCGCCCCTAGCCGGGTCTATGCCGACGCATGGGCCCTCATTGATATCTTCACGGCCTGCCGATCGTCGTCGGTCGCATCGTCATGGACGGCCTGTCCGATGAACAAGTCATCGAAATGGTCGATGAGCTGAATTACGAGGATCTGGAAAAGCGGGGCTTATTGCGTCCGGGTCCGTGAGTAGGCTTCTCGCCAAAGTATCACCAACCTTGTCAAAGCGCGCAATCAGGCTACTTCACGGCCAAGGACAAAAAGAGGTGCAAAGCTATGAGCGTTATAGCTGCTATCGTTTTCCTGTCTCTTGCGGCTTGGTGGTTTTCCAAGTCTCGCCAGACCGCGATGACCTGGACGGGAATGGCAATCGTGCTCATCGGCGTGACCCCGCTAGCGGTGATCACCAGCTTCCACCCGTATATGCTATTGGCGATCGTTCAAACGCTTTTGACTTTCCCTGTGATGTTCATCGGCCTCGCTGTAATCGCGGTCGGAAACTACGTGGCGAGATCATCCGAGCAAGCGAAAGACACCAACAAGTCATCCCCCCCTTGAACTAAGGCATGGCACATTTCTCGGGAACGTGTTCACGCAGCAGCGCAGCGGTAACCAGACGCGCCTTTGGGCGGACTATCCCATCCATCGTCGTTGCACGCCGGGCAGGGTAGGCCGTTAGCTCCGCAGCCACAGGCGCGCCAACCCGTGTAGGGTTTGGCTGGATGAGCCTCGCAAATTGTACCAGAATCCTTGCAGGGTTTGCAGCGCACGTCGAAGCGACGCATAGATGGCGTTCCTATAGCGAGAGAGCATGGACGGTGCTCTTTCGTGGAACGCAATACGAAACTAGGTAGCTGCCGTGATTCGGCGAAAATAGCACGGTTTACGACTGGAACAACTCGCCCCACAGAGAATTAGGGCGTGACCACGAGGGCCATGAAAGAGCCCTCTCCGTCAGCTCCACTCGTTCGTCCCCCCGTATGTGGAGAGCCCTCGTGACCCCTCCAAATCGAATGTCTCCTTGGACACACTTCAGCGCCGCCTTACTATCGCCGGGATGAGCAACGTATGTGCGCTACCGTACATTTCTTAACGAGCTGACGGAGCGGGAACGTGTACGATCTACCGGACGGCCCATACACATTCGATCCGATCGAGGCGGCTGCTTTCCTGAGCTTGATGGCTAACCCTGTGCGAATTGACGTATTGCGACGGATTTTGGAGCGTGAATGGGACGTCAGTGCACTTGCCGCGCACCTCAACATCACGCAATCGGCGTTATCGCAGCATCTGGCGAAATTGCGGGGCGGCAGGCTCGTTCGAACTCGTCGAGACGCGCAACAGATCCTTTATTCGTGCGGGTCCAACAAGGTGAGGGCTATTTTTGCGGCGCTTGATGCCTTTGGCACCATGCCGACTGGCGAAATGTCAGAACGACAGCTAGCGAAACGGCTGCCGCGTCCAAGGAAATCGATAAACTGACTTAACCAAATGAGCTGGACTCGGCGAGCGGAAGATCACTCACGATCTGGAACGAATGTCGCAGTATGAGGTTCTTATTATACGCGGATCGTTAAACGGTCGCCCGATGGACTTCTCCGGCAATGACCGGATAGCAATTTGGAAAACCGTGCGTAGCCGCTCTGTATTAGGAGATCCGACAATGGGTTCCACATCCGACAAAGTTGCTGGCAAAGCCAACGAGCTGACCGGCAAGGCAAAACAGGCCGTGGGTGACGCGACCGACAATCCAAATCTTCAGGCTAAAGGCCATGCTCAGGAAGCCAAGGGCGATGCCCAGCAGGCGAAGGGCGAAGCCAAGGATGCTGTCAAGAAGGTCGTCGACAAGACCTGAGCAATCCCTACTACTCTCCTTAATAACTGGCCCGCCTATGGCGGGCCTTTTTTTCAATCTGACCGCGTGATAACCAACATTTCAGTCCCAACGCCTCTCATCGCGCCCTCTATCATCGATTGCGAAGCGTATGGCGACGGTACGGCTACACCTCTTCCTGTTCATGATGCCATCAACGAGATCGCGCCGGTGGGCTTCAGGCATCATCGCAAACACCGATTTAAACTCTCGCTCAAGCTCGCTTGGTACATTTTGAATCTTCGGCATGGGAATGCCGGTTTGAGGGTTTGCGGTCCTCCTTCGCCGGAAGAGATAATCGGCGTTCAACCAGATCCAGATAGCGACGACCCTATACCTGCGCCGACGAAAACTGCTTCAACTACACCCAAGACACCCGCCCAACCACAACCGACCAAAGAGTAAGGCATCTTTTCCCATGTCGCTATAAGAAACAGGGGAACAAGATGCCGTTATCGCCGGTTGTGCGGCCTAACGACATCATGAAGAAGGTCAACTATGTCCAATTCAGGAAAAGGTCGCTAGCAGGATCGCGCCAAAGTCGCCGGCGGACAGGAACATGAAGTTCGTTACGAGGCAGACAAAAAGAACGTGTCCAAAAGCGCGGTGAAAGACGCCGTCGGCAAAGTCGGCAACAGCCGAGACAAGGTCGAAAACGAGCTGGATCGGAAAAAGTGAAATCTCATGTCCATCCAATCCCTCGAATTCCTCTCCTTGGCATCAAGCAAGACGTTGCGTAGCGCCGTACGGCAACAGGCTAGCTATCAGCCACCCGAGACCGATGACGCCTTCTCTCAGCTTTTAAACCGCTTATCGCAGACCGAAAATGTCGGAAACAGTACCGATACGAGGGGAAACCGACCTTGCCTTGGAAGTGAATGAAGCTCACATAGCCATCAGCGGTTGAGCCTACAGTCCCCGGGCACCGCTGTTCCCCTCTGGAGGTCTAACCTCTCAATTCAAAGGGCCGCGGCTTCGCTGGCCCTTTTCTTTTTCCAGCTAGAGCGAGTTCACCAGAGGTTTTTTCGTGTCGGTTCCGTCGTAGCGTGACGAGTTAACCTCCCGGCCGACCCGATGAAACACCAGGTCATCAAGCTTGCGCCGCAGGATGCCATCACCAAGATGTCGGACACAGATGCGGAGATTGGCATTCGGGCGATCGAACTCAGGCGAGAGCAGGGCTTGAAGCCGTCTGCCAACCCCGCCGCCCTGGAAGCCATT
>JAEXYH010000081.1 GCA_023451735.1 Pseudomonadota bacterium
TCACCGGTAAACCCGATTTCGACCCCGTTCTCCGCCGCATTCAGCATTACCGCCGTCCGCGTCCACGGATCGATATCTGCCGCCAGAACATCCGTCGCCCCGGCCAGCTTCGCCGCGATCGCCACCAGCCCGGACCCGCTGGCAAAATCCAGCACCCGTTTGCCGGCTACCGTTTCAGGATTATCGAGAATATAGCGCGCCAACCCCTGCCCGCCCGCCCAGGCAAAAGCCCAGAACGGCGGGGGCAGGCCGATGGCCTGCAGATCCTCCTCCGTCTTCAGCCACAGATCATGCGCCTCCGTTGCCAGATGCAGCAGGATTTCCGGCACATGCGGCGGCCGCATGAGATCGGTATTGTCGAGAATGAAGGCCTTCGGATCGGTCTTCACGATCGAAAACTCAGGCGGGTGATTTCGGTGGATTGTCGAGACCGCCAAGCCGGCAGATCTCGAAATATTCCTCGTCCGTCACCGGCTGCACCGAAAGCCGCATCGAGGTGACGAGCGCCATCTTCTTGAATTTCGGATTGGCTTTGACGTCCTTCAACGTGACCGGCTTCGGCATGTCGGCGACAGCGCGGATATCGACGCAGTCCCATTTGGGATCGCCCTTGGCCGAGCTATCCGGATGCGACAACGCGCAGACCTCGACGATCCCGACGATCTCCAGCCCCTCGTTCGAGTGGTAGAAGAAGCCTTTGTCGCCGATCTTCATCGCCCGCATGTTGTTGCGCGCCAGATAGTTGCGCACCCCGGTCCATTCCTCGCCGGCATCGCCCTTGGCCTTCTGCTGCTCCCAGGACCAGACATTCGGCTCGGACTTGTAAAGCCAATAGGCCATCTATTGCCTCACTTCTGCTCGTTGGCCGGGTTGTTGAACACCCAGTTCCACGGCTTCACGTCCACCTTCTCGAACAGGCCGGCAAGGTAATAGGGATCGGCTTCCGCAATCGTCCGGGCCGCTGCAATATCTGCAGCCTCGACCACGACAAGGCTGCCATTCGGCTTGCTGTCATCATCGAGGAAAGGGCCGGCGAATTTCAGAGTGCCTTCGGCGTTGAGCTTGTTGAGATGCTCCACATGCGCCGGACGGGTATCCATACGGACCTGCAGGTGGCCGGGCTTGTCGGTGCAGAGAAAGGCAAACAGCATTGGGGTCTCCTCTTGAAGCAATTCCAGCAAAAATGCGAAGCGGTTTTACGTCCGCATTTGCGTAAAAACTAAGTCTGTTTACTCGGCTTTGATCGGCCGGGTCATGAGCTGTTCCATCGCGGTCATCACATCGAGACGACCATCGATGATGGCCGCAACCGCCTCGGTGATCGGCAGGTCGACGGAATGTCTGCGGCCGAGCCGAGCCGCGACGGATGCCGCAAACGCCCCTTCGACCAATGGGCCACCGACGGTCTGCGCCGGTTCGCCTTTGCCGATCGAAATACCGAAATTCAGGTTGCGCGACTGGTGGCTTGTGCCGGTCAGGACCAGATCACCGAGACCGGACAAGCCCCGCACCGTATCCGCATTCCCGCCCATGGCCTCGACCAGCCGGGACATTTCGGCCAAGCCCCGGGAAATCAGCGCCGCACGGGCGGATTCACCGAGCCCCGCGCCCTCGACGATACCGCATGCAATGGCGAGCACGTTCTTCAGCGCCCCACCGAGCTGCACGCCGATAACATCAGGCGATGCATAAAGCCGGAAACTGCGGCCGGAAAGTATCTGAGCAAGCCTCTCGGCCAGAGCCGGATCGTCAGCCCCAAGCGACATCGCCGTCGGCAGGCCGCGAGCGATATCGGATGCAAAGCCCGGCCCCGACAAGACGGCCAATGCCGTTTTAGGCAATTCGGTCGACACGACCTCGGTCAGGAGTCGCTCGGAGCGATCCAGTCCCTTGGCGCAGATGACCACGGCAGTACCCTGCGAAAGATAAGGCCCATAGTGACGCGCCGCATCAAGCTGCGCCCTCGATGGCATGGCGAAAAGGACGATATTTGCTTCCGCCACGGCATCCGGCTCGGCGGAAAACTGCAGGGCGTCCGGCAAGGGGACGCCGGGCAGAGCCGCATCATGCATGCGGTCGTCACGCAGATCGGCCATCAGGTTCGGCTGACGCCCCACAAGGGTTACCGGATGCCGGCCTTCCAGCGCGAACACCGTTGCAAGTGCGGTTCCGAATGCCCCCGCGCCGATCACGGCAATCCGCTCTTGGCTCATGCCTTCGCTCCTCGTTTGCCGGATCCGAGCAAAGTCTTCGCATCCTTATCCAGCGGCCAGCGAGAACGCGGCGCCACATTGAGATCGTCGGCCGGAAAGTCTTCCGCCATCCGCTCCAGCCCCGCCCAGGCGATCATCGCAGCATTGTCGGTGCACAGCCGAAGCGGCGGCGCGATAAAGCGGAACCCGTGTTCGAGGCAAAGCGCCTGCAGGGTGCGCCGGATTTCCTGATTGGCGGCTACACCACCTGCAACGACCAGTGCCGGCTCGGTTTCGAGACCGGAAAACTCCTCGCGGAAACGCGCAAGTCCGCGGCCGATGCGATCGCGAAGCGTACGCGACACGGCCTTCTGGAACGAAGCGCAGATATCGGCGATATCCTGATCGGTGAGCGGCGCAATCTCGGTGGCAGCCTGCCGGACAGCGGTTTTCAGCCCCGAGAAGGAAAAGTCGAGCCGCGCCTCGCCAACCAGCGGGCGCGGTAGCGAAAACCGGTCCGGATTGCCCGACATTGCAGCTTTCTCGACTGCCGGGCCACCCGGATAGGGCAGGCCGAGCAATTTTGCCGTCTTGTCGAAAGCCTCGCCCAGCGCATCATCGATCGTCGTGCCCCAACGCTCGTATCGGCCCACACCGCGGATCAGGATGAGCTGGGTATGCCCGCCCGAGACGAGCAGCATCAGATAGGGGAAGGAAAGCCCGTCCGTCATCCGCGCGGTGAGCGCATGTCCTTCGAGATGGTTGATCGCCAGAAGCGGCTTGCCCGAGACGCGTGCGATCGCCTTTGCCGTCATCAGGCCCACCAGCAACCCGCCGATCAGGCCGGGGCCGGAAGTCGCAGCGATGGCGTCAACGTCGTCGAGGGTCACATTCGCGCGACGCAGGGCTTCTTCAACCAGCTCGTCCAGCGCTTCGACATGTGCCCGCGCTGCGATTTCCGGCACGACGCCGCCATAGGCGCTGTGCTCGTCGAGCTGCGACAGCACCACGTCGGATAAAATCTCGCCGCGCCCGTCCTCATGACGCGCGACAACCGCAGCAGCAGTCTCGTCGCAGCTTGTTTCAATGCCGAGGATGCGCAGATATGAGGTCATTGGCCCTTGTTCATTGCGATGCCGGATGATCCGGTTTACGAGAGCTTCCGGTAACAACGGAATGAGACGGATGCAAACAAAACCTTTCCGGATCGGTACGCGCGGCAGCCCGCTGGCGCTGGCGCAGGCCCATGAAACGCGCGCACGGCTGATGGCGGCCCATGGCATGCCGGAAGAGATGTTCGAGATCGTCGTACTTTCGACGACCGGCGACCGCATCACCGACCGGTCACTCTCCGAGATCGGCGGCAAGGGCCTGTTCACCCAGGAGCTTGAGGAACAGCTGCAATCCGGTGAACTGGATATCGCCGTGCATTCTTCGAAGGACATGCCGACCAAACTGCCGGAAGGGCTGCATATCGCCGCCTACCTGCCGCGCGAGGATTTTCGCGACGCTTTCATCGGCCGCACCGCATCGACCCTGAAAGCTCTGCCCGATGGCTCTACCGTCGGCACGGCCTCGTTGCGGCGCCAGGCGCTCATCAGGCGCCTTCGCCCCGATATTCAGGTAACGATCTTCCGCGGCTCTGTCGGCACGCGCCTGCGCAAGCTGGATGAAGGCCAGGTCGATGCGACCTTGCTCGCCTTTGCCGGCCTGAAGCGGCTGTCGATGGAAGAGGTCGTGACCGAACTTCTCGACCCGACCGATTTCCCGCCCGCCCCGGCCCAGGGCGCAATCTGCGTCGAAAGCCGCATCGCTGATCCGCGCACCGACGCGCTCATCGCCCCGATCAACGACCTTCCTACCTATGACGCCGTGAGCTGCGAACGCGCCTTCCTTGCCGCACTCGATGGTTCCTGTCGCACGCCGATCGGCGGTTTTGCGATCTGTGATGGAGATCATCTGAAATTCTCCGGCTTGATCCTGACACCCGACGGTCGGCGCGAACATGCAATCGAAGTCGATGGCAAGCGGACGGATGCCGGGGCGCTCGGGCTTCGCGCCGGTGAAGCCGTCCGCGCGGCAGCCGGCACCGGCTTCTTCGACAGCTGGAGCTGACCCTTGCGGGTCCTTGTCACCCGACCGGAAACCTCGGCCGAAAAAACGGCGGAGCGGCTGAAGCTGATGGGGCATGAACCCGTCCTTCTGCCGCTCAGCAAGGCGGTGCACCACCCGCAGGCCGCGGCAGATGCTCTTGCCTTGCCCCACTCGGCGCTGATAGCGACGAGCGCCGAAGCATTGCGGGCACTTGCGAATATCGGTTCCTCTTCGGAGATTGATCACGATATCAGGCTCTTCGCAGTCGGCGAAAAAACCGCCGCGGCGGCAAAAGCGGCAGGCTTCGGCAACATCCATATCGGCTCCGGCGACGGTGCCGGACTGGCCGATCTGATCGCTTCGAAGCTCGACACGGCGGATCGTCCGCTTCTCTATCTGGCCGGCAAACCACGCGCCGGATCGCTCGAGAACCGACTCGAAAAGCTGGATCTGGCCGTTCGTGTGGCGGAAATCTACGAAATGATCCCGGTCGATTATCGGCCGGATGAAATTTACGAACGGCTGCTTACCCGCCCCCCTCATGCGGTGTTACTCTACTCGCGGGAAAACGCCGTCCGTTTTTTTGAAATCATCAAGCGCTATGCAGCTTCTCTTCCTGAAACGGCATTTCTCTGCATCAGCGAGCGCACCGCCGAGGCCGTGCCCGCGGCATTTCGCGCGCATCTCGGGATCGCTGAAAGCCCGGACGAAAACGCCCTGTTGGCGCTTCTTTAACCCGCACCTGATCCAAATTCCGGCTGCGCCCCTTTCCTTAACCGGGGCACCGACTAGGTTTTAGTGAACGCATGCAGAAAAGAGGTCGAGATGGTATCCGAAAAACCACCGCGCCGGTCCAAACCGAACAAGGAACCGGTCACGATCGACCTGACGGCGGAGGAAGCCGCCGCCGTGGCAGAGCCTGTTCGCGCCAACGATAGCGACGATGTGATCGACACGCGCGAGAACGATGCCGCGGAAACGACGGTAACGACCGACGCTCCTGAAAAGGCTGATACGCAGGAGACTGCATCGATGGAGGCCAAGGCCGAACCCGAGGCGATTACCCCCGAGGCCCCACGTTTCGACGAGCCTGAACCTGAGCCGGCAACGGCATCTGCCGAACCGACGAAGGAAGAGATCAAGGAAGATCCGGCACCCTTCCAGTCGACGGCCCGAACCGAAGGATATTCGACCCAAAGCCTTCCTCCCGCTCCCTCAAAGCCGGCAACCTCGACGCTGGTCGCAGCCGGCATTTTCGGCGGCATCGTCGCCCTGCTTCTGGCCGGCAGTATGCAATATGCGGGTGTCCTTCCCGGCGGCGCATCCTCGTCCGCATCGAGCGACACGGATGTTTCTGCAGAAATCGCCTCCCTTCGCCAGGAAATTGCAGCACTCGCCAGCCGACCAGTCGAACCCTCCGGCGATATAACAAGCCGCCTGGCTGCGCTGGAAAACAGCACCGCTTCGGGCGGCAGCGGATCAGCCGAGACGGATCAGAAGCTGGCAGCGCTCGAAGCCGAGCTCGCCGACCTGAAATCGGCAAACGCAGCAGCTGCGGCAACCTCCACCCAACTGGCTGGCCGACTGCAGCAGGCGGAAGCCCAGATCAACGACAAGGGCCCCGAACAGCAGGCGGCACGCGCGGTGGCCGCAGCAGCCCTGAAGAGCGCCGTTGACCGCGGCGGCTCGTTCGAGGCCGAACTGCAGACCTACCAGACCGTTGCCGGCGACGATCCCGCAATTTCCAAGCTTCAGCCGTTTGCCGCAAAGGGCGTCCAGTCCCGCGTCGAGCTTCAACGTCAGGTTTCGGCGGTCGCAGACAGTATGGTCGAGGCAGTCGCCCAGCCCAATTCTGATGAGGGCCTTGCTGCGCGGCTCTATTCATCTGCGTTGTCGGTTGTAAAGGTTCGCAGGGTCGGCGATGTCACCGGCAATACGCCCGAGGATATCGTCGCGCGTTTCGAGGACCGGCTTCGTTCGGGTGACTTTGCTGCCGCCGCACGCGAATGGGACACGCTTCCCGAACCAGCCAAGACGGCATCCCAATCGTTCAAGCAGGAACTCGATGCCCGCATAGAGGTGGAAAATCTCGTCGGCGGCACGTTGACCCGCGCGCTTACCGGCACTCAAGACTGAGGACGAAAAACGGAATGGTCAGACTTTTCATCTTCCTTCTCGTCGTTCTTGCTCTCGGCTGGAGCTTTGCGTGGCTCGCCGACCGGCCCGGCCTTCTGTCCATCACCTGGCAGGACCATCTGATCGAGACCAGCCTGATGGTCGCGGCCACCATGCTGGTCGCGCTGATCGGCGCCGTCATGCTTCTGTGGTGGATCGTCGGCATCATCTGGACCTCTCCCTTTTCGGTTCGCCGTTATTTCCGCGCCCGCAAACGTGACCGGGGATATCAGGCGCTGTCGACCGGCCTTATCGCAGCCGGTGCCGGTAATGCGCTTCTTGCCCGCAAGATGAGCATCCGCAGCCGCAGCCTGCTGAGCGCGGATCAGGAACCGCTGATCCATCTTCTCGATGCGCAGGCCGCCCTCATTGAAGGCAAATATGACGATGCCCGCGCCAAGTTCGAAAGCATGTCGAAAGACCCCGAAACCCGGGAACTCGGCCTGCGCGGCCTCTACATGGAGGCCCGCCGGCTCGGTGCCGACGAAGCGGCACGGCAATATGCCGAAAAGGCGGTCGAGCACGCGCCTTATCTGCCCTGGGCATCCCAGGCGACGCTTGAATCCCAGAGCCGATCGGGCCGCTGGGACGAGGCGCTGGAAACGCTGGCTCAGCAGCGCGCCGCCAACATCGTCAGCAAATCCGAAGCCGAACGCCTGAGGGCAGTCCTCTTGACCGCCCGTGCCGGCGAGCGCCTGGAAAGCGATCCAAGCGGAGCCCGCGAGGACTCGACGGATGCGCTGAAACTGGCCAAGGATCTGGTACCCGCCGCCGTGATATCCGCCAAGGTATTGCTGCGACAGGAAAATGTCCGCAAGGCCGCATCGGTTTTGGAAGGCGTCTGGAAGCTCTCCCCGCATCCGGATATTGCCCGAACCTATGTTCGCGCTCGCAGCGGCGACAGCACGCTCGACCGTCTGAAACGTGCCGAGAAGCTGGAGGCGATCCGTCCGAATAACATCGAATCGCTCCTGATCGTCGCGCAGGCGGCACTTGATGCACAGGACTTTTCCAAAGCGCGCAGCCGGGCGGAAGCAGCGGCACGCATTGAGCCGAGCGAGCGGGTCTACCTGTTGCTGGCCGATATCGAGGAGGCAGAGACCGGTGATCAGGGCCGCATCCGGCACTGGATGCAGCAGGCGCTTCGCGCTCCACGCAACGCGTCCTGGGTGGCTGACGGTTTTGTTTCGGAAAACTGGCTTCCGGTGTCACCGGTGACCGGCAAGCTCGACGCCTTCGAGTGGAAGGTGCCGTTCAATCAGCTGGAGGGTCCGCTGGTCGAGGGCAAGGTTGCCGCAGACGAGGCGATCGCAGCACTCCCGCCGGTTGTCGTGAACGATCGGCCACCGACGGAAACGACAAGACTTAGCGAGCCCACCGAGCCTACAATCGTCATCGAAAAGAAGCCGGCAAAGCCGACATCCGAACCGGCTGTTGCAGCAAAGACAACAGAGCCGGAGAAAGTCGCGCCCACACCTGCCAAAACGCAAGAAAGTGAAGCCGAACCGGTTCCATTTTTCGGGCGTCCGCCGGATGATCCGGGTGTGAAAGATCAAAACGCCGACCCGACCAAGACAAGGTTGCGGCTTTTCTAGGAAAGATGGAGCAAGGCCTATCAATGTTGGACCGCATACAGGCCTTCCTCCACACCCTCACCTCCCACGACGACAAGGAATTTGCACCGGACGATCCAAGGGTCGCTTTCGTTGCGCTCTGTTTTCAGGTCATGGAGGCGGATGGCGCCGTCTCCAAAAAGGAGCAGCAAAAGTTCCGCGAGCTGATCCGCGAACGTTATGATCTGAGCGAAGACAGGCTGAAGGCCCTGATCGAGGCCGGCCACGACGCCGGCCACGAAGCGGTTGATTATTACCGATTCACGTCCGATCTAAGACGTCATCTCGTCAATGAAGACGACCGCGTCGAACTTCTCGGCATTCTCTGGGACATTGTTTATGCCGACGGTCAGAGAAGCGAGATAGAAGATCATGTGATTTGGAGGATTGCGGACCTTCTTGGGATTTCGTCGCGGGATCGCGTGCTACAACGCCAGCAGGCCGCAGCACGCCTTGCAGAACAAAATACGGAGGAGAGTAAGGACTAACCGATGCTCGTACTGCCTTCTCGAAAAACAGACCTCCTTCCGGTTCTCGTTATCCTTCACCAGGAACGGTCGTCGTCCGGTCGTGTCGGCCAGATGCTTCTCGAAAAAGGCTTTCCGCTCGATATCCGCCGGCCGGTTCTGGGTGAGCTGCTCCCTGAAACGCTCTCCGGCCATTCCGGCGCAGTCATTTTCGGCGGCCCGATGAGCGCCAACGATCCTGATCCCTTCGTCAAACAGGAAATTGACTGGATCGGCGTGCCGCTGAAGGAAAACAAGCCCTATCTCGGCATCTGCCTCGGCGCCCAGATGATGGTACGTCATCTCGGCGGCAAGGTCGGCGCCAGGCAGGGCGAGATCACCGAGATCGGCTGGTACCCTCTGCGCCCGACCGAACATGGCCGGCTGCTGATGCAATGGCCGAAGATGGTCTATCACTTTCATCGCGAAGGGTTTGACATTCCCCGCGGTGTCAAGCTTCTGGCGGAGGGCGACGCCTATCCCAATCAGGCGATCCGTTATGGGGACAATGCCTGGGGCGTGCAGTTCCACGCGGAGCTCACCCGGGCGATGATGCAGCGCTGGGTCGTTCACGGCGCGGAGCGTTTCACCATGCCGAACGCCCAGCAAGGTAGCCAGCATCTTGAAGGCCGCATGATCTTCGACGCGCCGCTCAAAGCCTGGCTGTCGGAATTTCTCGATCTGGTTTTCGTGAAAAAGGAAGCCTCAACGGCCTCCTCTCTGCGATATGGTGCTTCAATACCTGAAACGGAAATGGCGCAAAGCTGAACCGGCGATAGTCCCCGCTACCGCATAAGGATTATTCCTTACCGCTCCGGCGCTTCCAGCGTGTCGATCTTTCTCAGCTTCGAGAAGCCGACCGCCCAGATAACGGTGACGGCAAGCGTGCCGATGCCACCGATGACGACGGCCGGAACGGCGCCGATGAAATGTGCCATAGTGCCCGCGCGGAATTCGCCGAGTTCGTTTGAAGCCCCGACGAACACCATGTTGACGGCGTTGACCCGCCCACGCACCTCGTCCGGCGTCCAGAGCGCAATCAGCGTCTCACGCACATAGACGGAGATCATGTCGGCTGCCCCCATGATCATCAGCGACAGGATCGACAGCCACGGCGCAGACGACAGGCCGAAGATCAGCGTGCCGAGACCGAAAAAGCCGACGCCGACGAACATTGCGATCCCGGCATGGTGGCGGATCGGGTGGAAGGCAAGCCAGATCGCCACGACAATGGCGCCGATCCCCGGTGCGGCGCGCAGCAAGCCGAGACCCCAGGGGCCAAGCTCCAGAACGTCACGTGCAAAAATCGGCATGAGCGCCACGGCACCGCCGAGAAGTACGGCGAAGAGGTCGAGCGAGATCGCGCCGAGAACCACCTTTTCGCTGAATATGAAGCGGAAACCGGCAAGCAGATGGGCGACATCGACCTTGGTCGCCGATGTCCGCTGGGCAGGTTTCGGGATCATGAAGACGAGAAGTGCCGCAAGCGTCAGCAGCACCAGCGCAACGACATAGGCAGCCGTGGCATTCACGCCGTAGAGCAGGCCGCCGAATACCGGCCCGAGGATCGATGCCGTTTGCCAAGAAGACGAATTCCAGGCGATAGCATTGGCGAGATCTCTTTCGGGCACGAGATTCGGCCCGAGCGACTGCACCGCCGGTCCCATGAAGGCGCGCTCGATGCCGAACACGACGAGAATGGCAAAGACCAGCCAGGGCGTGAATGCGCCGGCAATCGTCAGACCCAGCAACGCTGCGGCGCATCCGGCACCGACGACCATGCAGATTGCCATGATCATGCGGCGATTATACCGGTCGGCCACCGTCCCCGTGACCAGGATCAGGAGCAGCGACGGCAGGAACTGGAACAGCCCGATCAGCCCGAGATAAAGCGGGTTGCGGGTCTCGTCATACATCTGCCAGCCGACCGAGACGCTGATGATCTGAATGGCAAAGGCTGCAAAGAAGCGAGAAAGGAAAAAGCGGGTGTAGGAGGAATGGCGAAAAGCTGCAAAACGGTCGCCGGAGGCGGGAATGGACATCGCGAGAGACTTTCGAGTGAACCGCCACGGACTATTGCGCGCACGGCCACTGTTAAACATGCTGAAACTGCGGCGGGTACGACACTTGCCCGTTAGTTCTCCAATGTCTACATGTCTGTCAACTTGGAAATTCTGGGCCGACCGCCGCTATCCTGACCGGTAGGGCTTGGCAACGAGATTGGAGACGTGCATGCTCGCCCTGTTTCAGACCATTGACCTGGCCTTGAACCTCTACACCTGGATACTGATTGCCAGCGCGATTTTCTCCTGGCTCTATGCCTTCAACGTGATCAATTCGAGCAACCGCTTCGTCGAAGCGATCGGCCGTTTTCTTTACAACGTCACCGAGCCGGTGTTGCGCCCGATCCGTCGCGTCATGCCAAACCTCGGCGGTATCGATATCTCCCCGATCATCGTCTTGCTGATCATCTTCTTCCTGCGCTCCTTCATGTGGACGACGCTTTATCCGATGTTCGCTTGAGCGCATTCAGCGCTCACGACGACCATCTGAGGTTGAGCATCAGGCTCACGCCGAATGGTGGCCGCAACGCGATCGATGGTATCGAGACAGATGCCGAAGGGAATGCTTTTCTGAAGGCACGCGTCTCAGCCGTGCCCGAAGACGGCAAGGCCAACAAGGCGCTGATTGCACTTCTCTCCAAGACGCTGCGCGTGCCGAAAAGCGCAGTCAGTTTCATTTCCGGCGAGACGGCACGTAAAAAAATCCTCCGGATCGATGGCGACCCGGAGGATTTGAAAGCGAAACTTGAAGGCCTTTTGGCCTGATTACATCTTAGCCAAGTTACTTCTGAGCTTTGTAACGCTCGATCGCCTCGACGATCAGTTTCTTGGCGACATCGACATCCTGCCAGCCGCCGATCTTGACCCACTTGCCGGGTTCCAGATCCTTGTAGTGCTCGAAGAAGTGCTCGATCTGCTTCAGGGTGATTTCCGGCAGATCGGTGTAGTTCTTGATCTTGTCGTAGCGCTGGGTCAGTTTCGGAACCGGAACCGCCAGGATCTTCTCGTCCTTGCCGCCGTCGTCTTCCATGATCATGACGCCGATCGGACGCACATTGATCACGCAGCCCGGAACCAGCGGACGGGTATTGCAGATCAACACGTCGCACGGGTCGCCATCTTCGGAAAGCGTGTGCGGGATAAAGCCGTAGTTACCCGGATAGGTCATCGGCGTGTAGAGAAAGCGGTCAACGATCAGAGCACCGGCTTCCTTGTCCATCTCATACTTGATCGGCTGACCGCCGACCGGCACCTCGACGATGACGTTGACGTCTTCAGGCGGGTTCTTGCCGATGGAAATTGCATCGATACGCATCGTGATCCTCAATTAGGTTCAATTCACTGAAGCGTCGATAGCGGGAATCCGGCCTCAAGGCAATAAGCCATTGAATTGATGAAAACCGATCCCGCGAAGCGAGGGAGTTACATCCCGACGCACCATAAAGACGCCTCAATTTTGCCAGACGAAGCCAACCTTCTTCAATTGCGAGCCCCCGAAATCCTCCACCCCTTCGACGGCATCAGCGCCACCGTGGCGGCGGAAGAAGCGGACCGCATGCTCGCTATCTTCGAGGCACCAGACGACAAGTCCCCTGCAACCTAGCGAAGTCAGAAGCTTGCGACTTTCGCCGAAGAGGCGGCGTCCAAGCCCGATGCCCTGGAATTCCGGTCGCAGATAGATCTCGTAGACTTCACCGTCATAGGGAAGCGAGCGGGCCCGGTTGAGACCAACCGTCGCATAACCCGCGATCTCACCGGCGACGTCGATGACGAGAAGCGTTGCCGGTCCGTCCGTCGCCTTGCACCACCATTTTTCACCGCGACGCTCCAGCATCTGGATCAGCGGCTTGTGCGGGATCAGACCCGCATAGGCCTGTACCCAGCTCTGCCGGTGTACATCCGAGATGGCTCGGGCATCTTGCGGATCGGCTCGCCGAACATCGATAGACAACGTCTTCATAACGCGACTTTAGGTCCTGCTATGCGGGATCCGCCATCGGTCATTCATTAACCAGACGGATTGCCCACAGACTTCTGATGGGGACAATGCCTGCCGAGTTAACGCTTTTTTAACCTCCGCCACAAGTCGTGCGATTTGCGACAGCACAGAAAAAAGCCCGGCTTGTGGCCGGGCTTTCGAATCGGAATTTGGGGACTGCTTAGAGAGCAGCCTTCGACTTGTCGAAACGCTTGCGGTCGTTGGCGTCGAGGTAGATCTTGCGCAGGCGGATCGACTTCGGCGTGACTTCCATCAGCTCGTCGTCCTGGATCCAGGAGAGCGCGCGATCGAGCGTCATGCGGATCGGCGGGGTCAGGCGAACGGCTTCGTCCTTGCCGGCCGAACGGATGTTCGTCAGCTGCTTGCCCTTCAAGACGTTGACCTCGAGGTCGTTGTCGCGGGTATGGATGCCGATGATCATGCCCATATAGACCTTTTCGCCCGGCTCGATGATCATCGGGCCGCGGTCTTCCAGGTTGAACATGGCGTAAGCAACGGCTTCACCGGACTGGTTGGAGAGCAGAACGCCGTTGGTGCGACCGCTGATCTCGCCCTTGTAAGGCTGATAGTCGTTGAACAGGCGGTTCATGATCGCCGTGCCGCGCGTGTCCGTCAGGAGTTCCGACTGGTAGCCGATCAGGCCGCGAGTCGGAGCCAGGAACTTGAGGCGAACGCGGCTGCCGCCCGAAGGACGCAGTTCGGTCATCTCGGCCTTGCGCTCGGACATCTTCTGGACGACGACGCCGGAATGTTCTTCATCGACGTCGATGACGACTTCTTCGATCGGCTCCATGGTGACGCCGTTCTCGTCCTTGTGCATGACGACGCGCGGACGCGACACGGCAAGCTCAAAGCCTTCGCGGCGCATGGTTTCGATCAGAACGGCGAGCTGAAGTTCGCCGCGACCGGACACGTAGAACGAATCCTTGCCTTCGGCTTCTTCGATCTTCAGAGCGACGTTGCCTTCGGCTTCCTTGAACAGACGGTCACGGATGACGCGCGAGGTGACCTTGTCGCCTTCGGTGCCGGCAAGCGGGCTGTCGTTGACGATGATGGACATGGTAACGGTCGGCGGATCGATGGGCTGCGCCTGCATGGCCTCGGTCACCGAAGGATCGCAGAACGTGTCGGCAACCGTACCCTTGGAGAGACCGGCAATGGCGACGATGTCACCGGCAACAGCTTCTTCGATCGGCTGACGCTCGATGCCGCGGAATGCGAGGATCTTGGAGATACGGCCGGTTTCGACCGTCTTGCCGTCCTGGGACAGAACCTTGACGGCCTGGTTCGGCTTGATCGAGCCGGAAGCAACGCGACCGGTGATGATGCGGCCGAGGAACGGGTTGGCTTCGAGAAGCGTACCGATCATGCGGAACGGGCCTTCTTCGACCTTCGGCTCCGGAACGTGCTTCAGAACGAGGTCGAGCAGCGGTGCGAGACCTTCGTCCTTCGGGCCTTCCGGGTTAACGTTCATCCAGCCATCGCGACCCGAACCGTAAAGGATCGGGAAGTCGAGCTGCTCGTCGGTGGCGTCGAGGTTCGCGAACAGGTCGAAGACTTCGTTGATGACTTCTTCGTGGCGGCCGTCCGGACGGTCGATCTTGTTGATCGCAACGATCGGCTTCAGACCGACCTTGAGCGCCTTTCCGACAACGAACTTGGTCTGCGGCATCGGGCCTTCAGACGAGTCGACCAGAACGATAGCGCCGTCCACCATCGACAGAATACGCTCGACTTCACCGCCGAAGTCGGCGTGGCCGGGGGTGTCGACGATGTTGACGCGAACGCCCTTCCATTCAACCGACGTCGCCTTGGCGAGGATGGTGATGCCGCGTTCCTTTTCGAGATCGTTGGAATCCATCACGCGTTCTGCGACGCGCTGGTTCTCGCGGAACGAGCCGGACTGTTTCAGGAGCTCGTCAACGAGCGTCGTTTTGCCATGGTCAACGTGCGCGATGATCGCGATGTTGCGAAGTGCCATATTGAGTTTCTCTGGGGCTGGGGCGCGATTATCGGGAGAAGGCGCCAATTTCGTTGGCGCGCTCTTACCCTGTTTTTCCCGTTTGCGAAAGGGGGCGAAGAGTTTCGCCTCCTCCCTAGCCACTGCATGCGAACAAACGATGACAATTCAGACGCGAAAAATCAGGCGTCGCCGCCCGAAAGCTCCGCCACCATGGCCAATCCCTTTTTCTTCAACATCGCCGTCGGATCGGGCAGCTTGCCGCGGAATGCCGTGTAGGTGACTTCCGGATCGATCGCCCCCCCGACGGAATAGATGTTGTTCTTGAGTTTGCGCGCCATCACGGGATCGAAGGCATTGCCGACCTCTTCGAAGGCCGAAAACGCATCCGCATCCAGCACTTCCGACCACATGTAGGAATAATATCCGGCCGCATAACCTTCACCGGAAAACACATGCTGGAAATGCGGTGTGGCATGGCGCATGACGAGCGAGGCCGGCATTTTCAGCTCCGACAGGACCTCCGCCTGCACCGCCATCGGATCATCCGACGGAGGCCGCGTATGGAACGCCATGTCCACCAGAGCCGACGAGGTGAACTCGACCGTGGCAAAGCCCGCATTGAAGGTGCGCGCGGCCAGGACCTTGTCCAGCAGCTCCTTCGGCATCGGCTTACCGGTCTCGTAATGGACGGCATATTTTTCCAAGATTTCCGGCACCGTCAGCCAGTGTTCGTAAAGCTGCGAGGGCAGTTCGACGAAATCGCGCGACACGCCGGTACCGGAAACGGACGGGTAGGTCACGTCCGACAGCATGCCGTGCAGCGCGTGGCCGAATTCGTGAAACAGCGTACGGGCATCATCGAGTGACAGCAGAGCGGGCTTGCCTTCGGCCGGCTTGGCGAAATTGCAGACATTGTAGATGATCGGCAGCTCGCCCTCGCTGCCGTTCTCGAGTGTCAGCTTGTGCTGCGACTGGAACGAACTCATCCATGCACCGGAACGTTTGGAAGACCGGGCAAAATAATCGCCGAGGAAGAGCGCCTTCAGCGCGCCGCTCTCGTCGCGCAGTTCGAACACCCGCACGTCCGGATGATATGCGGCAATGCCCTTCAACTCGGTGAGCGTAACACCGAACAGTCGCTTAGCGACGTCGAAGCAGGCATCGATGATCTTTTCCAGCTGCAGATAGGGCTTCAGTTCGGACTCCGAGAAAGAGAAGGTTCGTTCGCGCAGCTTTTCCGCATAATAACGCCAGTCCCACGGCATGACCGGATGGTTCTTGCCCTCTTCCGTCACCAGCTTGCCGAGGCTTGCCTCTTCTTCGAGTGCCTTGGAACGCGCCTTGTCCCAGACCTTATGCAACAGGTCGTTCACGTTCTCGGCCGTCTTCGCCATTGTATTGTCGAGCTTGAGGGCCGCAAAATTCTCATAGCCCAGAAGCTTGGCCTTTTCCGAACGCAGCGCCAGCGTCTCGCGAACGATCGCGATATTGTCCCGCACACCGCCATTCTCGCCGCGTGCAACCCAAGCCTTGAACGCCTGTTCGCGCAGGTCGCGCCGGGCCGCGAATGTCAGGAAGGGTTCGATGATCGAGCGCGACAGCGTTACCATATATCCATCGGCCTCCCCGCGATCCTTGGCAGCAGCCGCCATCGCATCGCGAAGGAAGGTCGGCAGGCCTTCGAGATCGGCCTCCTCGGTCAGTTTCAGCGACCATTCCTTTTCATCGCCGAGAACGTTCTGACCAAACTGCGCACCGAGGCCGGCAAGTTTTTCGCCAATCGCCGAAAGCCGCTCCTGTTCCGGCTTTTCAAGCTTTGCGCCGGACTTGACGAACCCCTTCCAATGGCGTTCGAGCACCCGCTCCTGTTCCAGACTGAGTCCGAGATCCGCCCGCTTTTCCCAAAGCGTATCAATACGGCCAAACAGCGCGGGATTGGTACCGATCTTGGAATAGTGACGAGACATTTTTGGCGCGATCTCGCGTTCCAGCGCCTGGATCGTCTCGTTTGTATGGGCACCGGCCTTGCCCCAGAACAGGGAGGAGACGCGGGAAAGCTGGTCGCCGGCGATTTCCAGTGCCACGACAGTGTTTTCGAAGCTCGCAGCTTCCGGATTGTTGGCGATGGCGTCGATCTCGCCTTCATGGCTGGTGAGCGCAGCATCGAACGCGGATGCAAAATCCTCGTCCTTGACGAGATCGAACCGCGGCAGGCCTTCGTGCCCACTCCACTCGACAAGGGCACGATTGATGGAAACATTGGCCATAAGGGAGATCCTTCTGCGATTCTGAATATTTGCTGTTCTACAGGATAGGTTTTCAGGGGATTGGATCAAGTGCGCCAATCGGCTCTGGCAATGAGTTGCTGACCCAGGGCCACCTTCGCCTTCGCGACGATTACGAAGCTGCATCACGGGATCTTGCCGTAACGCGAGGCGCTTTTCCGTTTGCGGATACGCGGAAAGATAGTAAGGCAGGCTTATGAGCCTCGCTGTCAAGATACCCGAACAAGCACCCCAGGCCGACCAGCTTGGCTTGATGATCGTCGACGCCGCGCGCGCATTGCGGGCTGCCTTCGAGACCCGCATCAATGACGCGGGTCTGGGCCTGACAGCCGGCGAGGCACGCGCACTCATCAACATCGCTGATCATGAGGGCAGCCGCCAGCTCGATATCGCCTCGCGCATGGGCGTAGAACCGATGACGCTGTGCGCCTATCTGGACAAATTGCAGGCTCTTGGCCTGATCGAACGCCACAAATGCCTGGCTGACCGCCGGGCAAAGAGGATCGCGCTGACCCCCGCCTCAGATGCCATGATCCGCAGGATCAGAAGCGAGCTCCAGATCATTCTCGATCATGCCACTTCCGGCCTTTCCGCGAAGGCCAAGAGCGATCTTGAGATATCGCTTGGCGTGTTGAGCCGGAACCTGCAGGAAACCTGTCCTCCCTCTTCTTCGGAAACCGATGAGAGAGGCTGACGCCACCGAACGATTGCCGATCATGAGCGAAAGGCGCACGACCGTGCTCGGCGCCCTTCTGACCGCGATCGGCCCTGTTTCGATGGCAGTCTACACGCCCGCGATGCCGGAACTGGTGAGAGCCTTCGACACCACGGAAGCGGCCATCAAGCTCTCACTTTCGCTTTATTTCGGTGGCTTTGCCGTCGCCCAGCTTCTGGCAGGCCCCTTTTCCGATGCCTTCGGCCGACGGAAAGCCTCCATCGCCTTCCTGGCTATCTATGTTTTGGGGTCTTTGGTTGCGGCGATGGCGATCGACGTGAACTGGATCCTGGCGGGGCGCCTGATCCAGGGTATCGGCGCCTCCGTCGGTGTCACCGTTGCCCGTGCTGCCGTCCGCGACCAGTTTATCGGCGCGCAAGCCTCCCGCATCATGAACATGATCGGCATCATCCTTGCGATCGGCCCGGCACTTGGCCCAACCCTTGGCGGATTGGCCCTTTCCGCATTCGGCTGGCAGTCGATCTTCCTGCTGATGATCGCCTTCGGCGGCGGCGCACTGCTGGCCTGCATCTTCGTGCTCGAGGAAACAGCCGTTCCGGATCGCTCACGACTGCAGCCCGTCACGCTCGTTCGCACCTATGCCAGCCTGATAACCGACCTTCGTTTTCTTTTCCCCTCGCTCATTCTCGGCGGCTCGATCGGTGCGCTTTACGCCCAGGGCACCATGCTGCCCTTTGTGCTGATCGATGTGGTCGGCCTCAGTCCGACCGAATTCGGCCTCGGCATGCTGGCGCAAACCGGCTCCTATCTGACCGGCTCGATCGTTCTGCGCATGATATCGGGGCGTATATCCGGCCCTGCGGCGGTTTCGATCGGCATCAGCTTCTGCGGCGTTGGCGGCCTGCTCATGCTCCTGTGCGTGCATCTGCTCGATCCGACATTCCTGTCGATCATGGTGCCGGTCGGCATATGCACCTTCGGCATCGCCTTTCTGTCACCCCATGTCGTGACGGCCGGCCTTGCCGCCTTTCCCAGAACGGCAGGTTCCGCTTCGGCCCTGATGGGTTTCATCCAGATGGGCGGCGGTTTCGCCGGGGGGCTTGCGGCCGCAGCCTTCGCCAGCCCTCTCCATTCCTTCGGCACGATTGTTCCGGCCATGGAATTCACGGCGGTAACGGCTTATCTCGCCCATCGTTTCATCAGCCGTCGCCAATAAAAAAGCCCCGCTGCGATAACAGCGGGGCCTGATCGGAAAATCGGAAATCCGATTATTTCGACTGGTTGCGCTTGGCGAGCGTGCGAAGGCGCAGGGCGTTGAGCTTGATGAAGCCGGCTGCATCTTTCTGGTCGTAGGCACCCTGATCGTCCTCGAAGGTGACGAGCTGGTCGGAATAGAGCGACTTTGCGCTCTCGCGACCGATGACCATGACATTGCCCTTATAGAGCTTCAGCGTCACTTCGCCTTCGACATGCTCCTGGCTCTTGTCGATCAGGGCCTGCAGCATTTCGCGCTCCGGCGAGAACCAGAAACCGTAATAGATCAGCTCGGCATATTTCGGCATCAGCTCATCCTTCAGATGAGCAGCACCACGGTCGAGTGTGATCGATTCGATCGCGCGGTGAGCCGCAAGCAGGATCGTGCCGCCGGGGGTCTCGTAGACGCCGCGCGACTTCATGCCGACATAACGGTTCTCGACCAGATCGAGACGGCCGATACCGTTGTCGCGGCCATAGTTGTTGAGCTGGGCAAGCAGCGTTGCCGGCGACATCTCGACACCGTTGATCGATACGGCATCACCCTTGCGGAAACCGATCTTGATCGTGGTCGCCTGGTCGGGAGCAGCTTCCGGCGAGATCGTGCGCATATGCACGTATTCGGGAGCCTCGATGGCCGGATCTTCGAGAACCTTGCCTTCGGAAGAGGAGTGCAGCAGGTTTGCATCGACTGAGAACGGCGCTTCGCCCTTCTTGTCCTTGGCAACCGGGATCTGGTGCTGTTCGGCAAAATTCAGGAGGTCCGTACGGCTCTTGAACGACCAGTCGCGCCACGGGGCGATGACCTTGATATCCGGGTTCAGCGCGTAGGCCGAAAGTTCGAAGCGAACCTGGTCATTGCCCTTGCCGGTCGCGCCATGGGCGATCGCGTCGGCACCGGTCTTTTTGGCGATGTCGATCAGGTGCTTGGAAATCAGCGGACGGGCAATCGACGTACCGAGCAGATAGACGCCTTCATAGACGGCATTGGCGCGGAACATCGGGAAAACGAAATCGCGGACGAATTCTTCGCGCACATCCTCGACATAGATCTCCTTGATGCCGAGCATCTCGGCCTTCTTGCGCGCCGGCTCGAGCTCTTCGCCCTGACCGAGATCGGCAGTGAAGGTGACGACTTCAGCGTTGAGTTCGGTCTGCAGCCATTTCAGGATGATCGAGGTGTCAAGGCCGCCGGAATAGGCGAGAACGACCTTTTTTACGTCTTTCGGGAGTGCCATGATGAATATGTCCGTCTGCGAGTGGTGGCGGAGACAACTCCGCCCAATTTGGATCGCCGAAGTTTTTAGCGAGTTTCGCAGACCACGCAAGGGAAACCCGGCAAGACAGCGCTAGAGATGACGCCGCACACTCATGCGCAATCGCGCCATCAATCGCCGCGCCTGCGGCGCATCTCAGCACGGAATGCGTCAAAATCAAACGGCTGCGGTTCTCCCGAAGCTTCCCCTTCTTCGATTGCCGCCCGGAGCGCCTCGATCTCGTCTTCTTCGCTTTCCTTCAGAAACCGCAAAGTTTCCTCGATGACTTCGCTTTCTGAGGCAGAACGTCCATCATCGACCTGCTTTTTGACACAAGCTGCCGTTTCCTCATCTATCCTGATCGATATGATCTCGCCCATCGGCTTGGCTCCGCTTCAATATCCCGTCATGTTGACGCGATAGCGATAAGTGCCATATCCCGCCGGACCTTTGAACAGCAGCGTCATAGAGGAGACCGACCCATGACCGTTACTCATCCCGCTCTGAAAAAGGACAATGTCGCCGTCATCACCGGAGCCGCGTCCGGCATCGGGCTTGCAGCGGCAAAGGAATTTGCCCGCCTCGGCCTTTCGGTCGTGCTTGTCGATCTGGAGGGAGATAGGCTTGTCGACGCATGTCGCGAAGTGACGGCGCTTGCGGAAGGCGGCGAGCATGACATTGCTGCAATCGGCGCCGACGTGTCGAAACCGGACGAAATCGCCGCCCTCGAGCGAGCCGTCATTCAGCGTTTCGGCCGCGTCCATGTGCTGATGAACAATGCCGGCATCCAGCCGGGCAGCAGCATTTTTGGCCCGCAAGCCAACTGGGAGAACGTGCTGGCGGTCAATCTCATGGGCATCGTCAACGGCAGCCGCATCTTTGGACCCGCGATGATCGCCCATGGCGAACCAGCGCTGATCATCAACACCGGCTCCAAGCAGGGCATCACCACGCCCCCCGGCGATCCGGCCTACAACGTCTCGAAAGCCGGCGTGAAAGCCTTCACCGAGGCATTGCAATATGAGTTGCGCAACACCGAAGGCTGCAAGGTTTCGGCACACCTTCTGATCCCCGGCTTCGTTTTCACCCCGCTTGCCGCCAACGGCCGCACAGAAAAGCCGGAGGGCGCATGGACATCGGAACAGACCGTCGGGTTCATGCTGGAAAGCCTGGAGCGGGGAGACTTCTACATTCTTTGCCCTGACAACGACGTCAACCGTGCAACCGACGAACGACGCATGGCCTGGGCGATCGGCGACGTGATCGAGAACCGGCCGCCGCTGTCGCGCTGGCATCCAGACTTCGCGGAAGCATCAAAGAAATTCATCAACGGCAGCTGATATATTCATTTGGCAGGATCTCGAAAGCTGGATAACGATGCCGGCGATCATCCAGCTTTCGAGTGACGCCATGGAATTCCTGCCGAGCCTTCCCGCCCTTCTCGCCTTCACGGCAGCAGGTCTTCTGCTGGCGATCACGCCCGGCCCGGACATGACGCTATCAATCAGCCGTGCGCTTGGCGAGGGCCGCAGGCCCGCGCTCTACACCGTGCTTGGCACCAGCCTCGGCGTCGTCTGCCACACGCTGCTCGTCGCTTTCGGCGTTTCGGCGCTGATCACCGCCTCGCCAACAGCCTTCTTCATCCTCAAGACCGGTGGCGCAGCCTATCTTCTATGGCTTGCCATACAGGCCATCCGCTTCGGCTCGAAGCTGTCGGTCGAGAAGGTCGAGCGCGCGGAAAGCAGCGCATTCGCCAATATTTCGGCCGGCTTCTGGGTCAATATCCTGAACCCGAAAGTGGTCATCTTCTTCATGACCTTCCTGCCCCAGTTTGTCTCGGCTCATGATCCGCACGTTACGGCCAAGCTGATCTTCTTCGGAATTTACTTCATTGTCATCGGCATGCCGGTGAACCTGATCGTCGTTCTGGCCGCAGACAGGCTTTCCACCTGGCTGCAGGCCAATCCGAAAATCCTGCGCGGCATCGACTACACCTTTGCTGGTGTTTTCTCGATCTTCGCGGCAAAAATCTTCTTCACCCAGGCGCGCTGAAAACGCACGCCACTGAGCGGCCTCAGCCGATCAGCAGCGCGTCGTCATCCAGCGTTTCGCCGCGCATCTTGCGGAACATGGCGATCAGGTCCTCGACCTGCAGGTCCTTGCGGCTGTCACCGCTGACGTCGAGAATGATCTCTCCGCCGTGTAGCATGATCGTGCGGTGGCCGAAGTCGAGCGCCTGGCGCATGGAATGCGTCACCATCAGCGTCGTCAGCTTGCGTTCAGAGACAACGCGCTGGGTGAGTTTCATGATGAACTCCGCCATGCCTGGATCGAGGGCGGCCGTATGTTCATCGAGCAGCAGAACATCCGAACCCGACATCGTCGCCATGACCAGCGACACCGCCTGACGCTGACCGCCGGACAACAGATCCATGCGGTCCTTCATCCGGTTTTCGAGCCCGAGATTGAGTTCGGCAATCCGCTCGTGAAAAAGCTCGCGGCGGCGCGGGCCAAGCGCCGAGCGCAGGCCGCGCGTTTCGCCCCGGCGTGCGGCTAGCGCGAGGTTCTCTTCGATCGACAGGGAGCCGCAGCTTCCGGCCAGCGGATCCTGAAACACGCGGGCGACGAGACCGGCACGGGCGGATGTCGACTTGCGCGTCACATCGGTATTGCCGATCATCACCTTGCCTTCGCTCGCCAGCACGTCACCGGCGAGAACCCCGAGCAATGTCGATTTTCCGGCGCCATTGGAACCGATGACGGTGACGAAGGAGCCTTCCTCTATCGTCAGGTTGACGCCCTTCAGCGCCTCCTTCTGCAGCGGCGTGCCCTTGCCGAAGGTGACATGGATATTGTTGAGATCGATCATGACGAAGCCCCCCGGCGCAGACGCGGCAGAACGAGCGCCACGGCCACCAGAACGGCGGTGACGAGATTGAGGTCGGAGGCCTTGAGACCCAGAGCATCCGTCGACAGCGCCACCTGGATGGCGATGCGATAGAGGATCGAACCGACGACGCAGCCGATCAGAGCGAGCAGGATGCCGCGTGCGCCGAACAGCGTTTCGCCTATGATGACGGCGGCGAGACCGACGACGATGGTGCCGACACCGGAGGTGACATCGGCAAAACCATTGGTTTGCGCAAACAGCGCGCCGCCAAGTGCGACGAGGGCGTTGGACAGGGCGAGACCGAGATAGACCTGCCAGCTCGTATCGATGCCTTGCGCCCGAGACATACGCGGATTGGCGCCGGTTGCCCGCATTGCCAGCCCGGCATCGCTTTCCAGAAAGCGCCAGACGGCGATGACCGCGATCACCACCAGCACGCCAACGAATAGCGGTCGCACATAAACCTCACGCAAGCCCAGGCCGAAGAACGGGCTCAGCATCGTATCGGCATTGATCAGCGCCACGTTCGGCTTTCCCATCACCCGAAGATTGACGGAGAAGAGCGCGATCATCGTCAGGATCGAGGCGAGCAGGTTGAGGATGCGGAAGCGCACGTTGAGGAATGCCGTCACCGTGCCGGCAGCAGCGCCTGCAAGCATGGCAATGCCGGCTGCAAGCCACGGATTTATGCCGACCGTAATCAGCACGGCCGCAACTGCGGCACCGAGCGGAAACGATCCATCGACTGTGAGATCGGGAAAATCAAGCACCCTGAAGGCAAGAAATACACCGATGGCAACAAAGGCGAAAACCAGCCCCAGTTCCACTGCGCCCCAAAAGGCGATCTGACTAAGCACCTTTGCGTGCTCCCCTCTTTATCCGTCGCGTTTCGCGCCGGTTGGTCGTCGGTCACTCCGGATGACGATTATCCGCCACCCGGTGCGTTGGTGAAAGGCGTTTATTCGACGGTGCGCGTGGCGCGCGAAACGATGGCTTCCGGCAGGGTCACGCCCATGCGGGTGGCGGCACCCTTATTGATCACCAGATCGGTTCCGGCGGCAACGGTCACCGGAATATCGCCGGGAGCCTCGCCCTTGAGGATACGGGCAACGATCTCACCGGTCTGCTTGCCCACGTCGAAATAGTTGAAGCCGAGAGCTGCAACGGCACCGCGATCGACCGAACCGGTATCGGCAGCGTAAAGAGGAACTTTGGCTTCCTCGGCAACACCTACGGCCGCCTCAAAAGCGGAAACGATCGTATTGTCGGTCGGGATATAGAAGACATCGGCCCGGCCGACGAGACCGCGGGCAGCACCCTGCACTTCAGCCGACTTGGTGGCGACCGACTCAACGACGGTCATGTCGTTCTTGGTGGCTTCTTCCTTCAGCGCAGCCAGGATCGAAACGGAATTGGTTTCAGCCGTATTGTAGAGAAAGCCGATCGACTTCGCATTCGGCGAAATTTCCTTGATCAGCCTGATATGCTCGGCAACCGGCGACATGTCCGAAAGGCCGGTCACATTGCGTCCGGGCTTGGCGACATCCTTGACCAGTTGCGCACCGACCGGGTCGGAAACGGCGGTGAAGACCACCGGAATATCGCGCGTGGCGGAAACGACGGCCTGAGCGGAAGGCGTGGAAATCGGCACGATGACGCTCGGCTCTTCGCCGACGAACTGACGGGCGATCTGCGCTGCCGTGCCGGGATTGCCTTGCGCGGACTCGTAGAGGAACTTCAGGTTTTCGCCGTCCTTGTAGCCGGCCTCCGCCAATGCTTCCTTTACGCCGTCACGCACGGCGTCAAGTGCAGGATGTTCAACGATGGCCGTCACGGCAACGGTGACGTCTGCAGCCTTGGCAGGCATGGCAAGAGCCGTCGCTGCAGCAAAGGCGAGAATGAGAGCGCGCATAGGTTTCCTCCGGGCGTTTTTAGCTTTTGGGCTTCTTATGGAGCCGGGCATCCGAAATCAACAACGACCTCGCCGCAGCAGGCGATCCGCAGCACCCGGATGCCTGCTTTTGGCAAGCCTGCAACAATTGCATCACAGTCACGCCACCAGCCCATTGCAGAAAAATTAGTTTTGATACAAATAATTTGAATGCACAGAAATTCAGATGACCCCAAGGCCGTGTTTGGCGGCGCTATTGTCGTGTTTGCGCGTCGGTGGCGCATGTTTGTCGATGAAAAGCTGGCCGAGAGCGGTCTCACCGACGCCAGCTGGACACCGCTCATCTATCTGCACAGTCTGGGCGACGGCCTGCTTCAGAAGGAGTTGGCTGCCGCTTCCGGACTCGACGAATCCAGCCTCGTTCGTCTGATTGATATCCTATCCGAGCGTGGCCTTCTCGAACGCCGGATCGATCCGGACGATCGCCGCGCGCGCAGGCTGAATCTGACCGACACGGGCAAAAGAACGGCCTCCGCCATTCGCGCCCAGCTCGTGGCGCTGGAGAAGGAATTGCTGGCTGACTTCAGCGACGAGGATGTCGCCGCCGTTCTGCGCCTTTGTGACCGCGTCGAAGACAGGATTGAAAAGGCAAAGGCTGAAATGAAGGCGCGATGATGAAAGCATTGTCCGCCATCATCGACATCGATCCCGCCCAGCTGCGTAGCACCGCGCGCACCGCGATCGCCTCATGCCTGGCACTGGGGATCGGTACTATTATCGGGCTCGATCACCCGCAATGGGCGGCGATGACCGTCTGGATCACCGCCCTGCCGACACGCGGGCAACGCCTCGAACGGAGCCTCGCCCGCGTGGCCGGCACGGTCGCCGGGGCGCTGGCCGGCGTCGGCCTCATGGTTCTGGCGGGCAATGATCCGCTTGGCATCATTATCGGCCTGACACTCTGGCTCGGGATCTGTGCCGGGATCGGAAATCTGATTACCGGCCCCGCCTCCTATATCAGCCTTCTCGCAGGATATTCCGCGGCGATGGTGGCGCTTCTCGGTTACGGCGGCACATCGCTCTCACTGCTTGCAATCGACCGAATTACAACAATCTGCCTTGGTGGTGCGGTGGGCATGATTGTCGCTTTGGTCTTTTCTCCCAAGCCCCGGCCCGTCGATATCTCCAGGCGAGTGAAAACCATCACGCAGGCCTGTCTCGACCACATGGCGTCGGGTAGTGACGACCGGGCAGAACGTGCACGTCTGATCCTGGAAATCGCCACTTTGGACGAAAGCCTCGACATCGCCTCGGCGGGTTCACTTCGCGTCCGCCGGAAAACCCGCGACATCCGCAGCCTCTTCTCCGCTCTCGCCGACCTGCTGCTGGATACCCCGCCGTTAGTCGACCCGGGCACGAAAGAGCCGCTGATGACGCGCGGAGATCAGGACGACCTGCCGGCGCAATTGCATCGAATGGCCAGCGAACTGGAAACGGATTTTCCCCGACACTCCGCACTCTTGAGAGCGTTGATACCGCTGTGGGAGCGCGCAAATGAAACGGCAGCAGTGATCGGGCCGGTATCGGAACGCCATGCGCCTCCACTCCCGCATCGCGACTGGATCGGCGCCCGTTATGCAGCATTGCGATCGATGAGTGCGGTCGCGACAACAGGGCTGTTATGGATCGCGACCGGCTGGCCGCCTGGTCCCTACATGGTCATGGGCGCGGCCATTATGACCTCGGTCTTTTCGACGTTCCCGAACCCTGGCCTGCAGATGCGCTGGGTGGTCGGAGGCTCCGCAAGCGGCGCCCTCGCCGCAGTATCGGCCCATCTCTTCATCATGCCGATAGCGGAAAGCGCCGGGATCGCAGCCCTGCTCACCATGCCTCTCATGCTGCTCGGTATATTCGTCATGGCACATCGCCGCGTCGGGCTGGCCGGCATGGAATACAATCTCATCTACCTGCTGATGATGAACCCGAACGTACCGGCCGATCCTCAGTTTGGCCACGTGCTGCTGCAGGCCTTCGCCGTGCTGCTCGGCCCCGTCAGTGCCTATCTCGCCTTCCTTGCCCTCCCGGTGGATACCCGCCGGCGACTGGATTTCGTCATCAGGTTGATGGTGCACGAGCTGGCCGCTATGGCGGGGGGCGCATTCGACACGCCCGGACGCCACCAGCATTGGCGCATGCGCATCTATCATCGACTTGTCATGCTGGTTCGCTGGAGCGAGCAGAGCGGCAACGGGGGAGACTTTGCCGTGAGGGGTGGCATGGGAATATTGCGATTGGGAAACAGCCTGCATACGATCCGCAATATCATGGCGGAAGGTGTCATTGGCGCGGGTTCGAGACGGGAGCTTCGCGCCACGTTGATGAGCGTTGCGCATCTTTCCAGCAAGCCTGATCGCCTCGTGCGAACCTTTACGAGGGCGGCCCGACGGCTACAGGCTGAGTATCCGCAGGATGCTGCCCGGCTGGATGAGACGGCCGCTCTTGTCGCGGCCAATCAGGATTTCTTCCGCCGGGCCGGCTGAGCCGGAACAGGCTCAGTCGTCGTCTTCGCCGTGACCGGCGATCATCATCGCTTCGAAGGCCAGACGCTCGGTCTTGCGCATGCGCTCAGACTCCGACTTCAACTGGCCGCAGGCGGCGAGAATATCGCGTCCACGTGGCGTGCGGATCGGCGAGGCGTAACCCGCCTGATTGATGAAATCGGCGAACTTCTCGATCGTCGCCCAATCGGAGCACTGATAGTTGGTGCCCGGCCATGGGTTGAACGGAATGAGGTTGATCTTCGCCGGAATGCCCTTCAGCAGCTGAACCATCAGCTTGGCATCCTCGAGACTGTCATTGACGTCCTTCAGCATCACATATTCGAAGGTGATGCGGCGGGCATTCGACAGGCTCGGATATGCGCGGCAGGCGTCGAGCAGTTCCTTCAGCGGATATTTCTTGTTGATCGGCACCAGCATGTCGCGCAGTTCGTCGCGCACCGCATGCAGCGAGATCGCCAGCATAACGCCGATCTCTTCGCCGGTCCGGTAGATTTCCGGAACGACGCCGGATGTCGACAGCGTGACGCGACGCTTCGACAAGGACAGGCCATCGCCATCGGTTGCGATCAGAAGCGCCGTCTTGACGCTCTCGAAATTGTAGAGCGGCTCACCCATGCCCATCATCACGATATTGGTGACCTTGCGGTCGCCGGTCGGCACGAAAGCGCCGGGCGGCGTGTCTGCACCCGGAAAATCGCCCAGCCGCTCGCGAGCGAGCAGCAGCTGTGACAGGATTTCTTCCGCCGTCAGATTGCGCACCAGCTTCTGCGTGCCGGTGTGACAGAAGGAGCAGGTGAGCGTGCAGCCGACCTGGCTGGAAATGCACAGCGTGCCGCGACCTTCTTCCGGAATATAGACCGTCTCGATTTCGACCGGGCGGCCGGCCCCGCGCGACGGAAAGCGCAATAGCCACTTGCGCGTGCCGTCGTTGGAGATCTGCTCCTCGACAATTTCAGGACGCGCGATGGTGAAATGCTCTTTCAGCATCTCGCGCATGTCCTTGGCGACATTGGTCATCGCATCGAAATCGGAGACGCCGCGGATATAGAGCCAGTGCCACAGCTGGTTCACGCGCATGCGCAGCTGCTTTTCCGGCACGCCCTTCTCATGCAGGGCTTTTGCCATCTGCGGCCGCGTCAGGCCGATCAGCGAGGGCTTGGACGTGAAAAGATCCGGATTGGCGACCAGCGGCTTCTTGGCGATGGCGCCTGGGGCAATAGCCTCTGTGACTGACATATTCTATCCCGTTCGAGCACATGCACATCGCCACCGCTTGATCGGCGGAAGAGCTTGGGCATGTCTGTGCGTGAAACCTGTTTCGGCCGCGGCAACATTCGGCCCGACCATGTTGAGCGGGCCTGTAGCATCAAAATGAGGCCAAGTCACGCTGTCTTCAAGAAACACGAAAGGCCGATCCAAAGACCGGCCTTTCTCGGAATGTTCAATTCAGGACTTACTTGCAGGTTTCAATCTGCTTCAATGCTGCCGAAATGCCCGAAAGCGAATAGGCATAGGACGTCTTGGTACCGCGGCCGGAAACGGCGCTGACACTCATCGAACTCCCGCTCTTCATCGCATTGACGAGAGCCGGCTCTTCGGCAGCGTTTTCAACCCAGGCTGCCTTTTCCTTGGTGAACATCGTGAAGTTCTTGCCATCAATGGTCACAGTCACCTTCGAATTAGCCTGCAGCGAATAACCGACCATGGCCTGGGGCTCGTAGGAAACGCTCTGGCCCGGGCGCTGGGACACGATGAAGAAAATGTCACCGTGGTCGACATTGGCGGGTTCCTTGGTGGTCGGAACCGAAAGGACGTAGCAGACCGTGCTGTTGCCGGACTTGTAGGAATAGGCACCCCATGCCTTGAATTGCTGGATGCGGGTCGGCGTCTGAGCCGAGGCGATGCCCGCGCTTACGAAGGTAAGAGCAAGGGCGAGTGCGACTGTGCGTGCGGACATGGTTTCCTGCCGGGTTTTGTTATACGTGACGCTTCAACAGTGAGAGTGGGTGAAGCGGGCCATGATCTGGTTCATTTTGACTTAATTCTGGTTACCAATCCGTCAACAATGGAACTGGTTGCGCGCTCGCTGGAATGTGCAGCCAATGACACAAGGAATAGGGCAACAGTTTGTCCTCTTCCAAACTCCTGCAATGACATTAGTATGGCCGCATAGATGCGAATCTAGGCTTTGAAAGAATTGCGTAGTTTGGATGCAGGGTAACGACAGGGACTACTTTGCACGCTTGGCCAAGGCGGTTGCCGTGGAGCGTGATCAGGCGGCCTTTGGCGTGCTCTTCGATCATTTTGCGCCACGGCTCAAATCCTGGCTGACGAGCCAGCGAATTCCTGTCGATGAAGCGGAAGAGCTTGTCCAGGAAGTCATGACCGTGCTCTGGCATCGCGCTTCGCTTTACGACCCGCAGAAATCCTCCCTTTCCACATGGCTGTTTCGCATTGCACGCAACCGACGCCTGGATGCCCAGCGTCGCGCCAAGGGCAAGGATGCATTTGGCGAGGCACAATGGCAGATGATGGATATGCAGGCGACCGATTCTCTTGTTGAGGGCGAGGAACGGGATGCGAAGGTTCGCGAGGCGCTGAGCCGGATTCCCGGCGAGCAGATGGAGCTGGTAAAGGCTGCCTTTTTCCTCGGCCAGACTCATTCGGAAATTGCCGAGGCGACCGGCCTGCCTTTAGGCACGGTAAAATCCCGCCTCCGGCTTGCCTTCCAGCATCTGCGTCGCGCACTCGAAGACCCGGCAGCGCCGTAAAACCATATCAGGCCGTGGCTTTTCCGATATCGGGATTGTCAGCGAGCATCTGGTCCGCCGCATCGTAGTGACGATCGGCAATATGCCCCTGGATCATCCTCAGCGCTGCAGCCAGCACCGCAACGTCATCGGTGAACCCGACCATGACGAACATGTCCGGGACGAGATCGATAGGCAGGACGAAATAGGCGAGCGCCGCCAGAAGCACGCCGCGCACCCGGGTCGGCGTCCTGCGATCGACCGCACAATAATAGGCGGCGATCAGATCCCGGCTGAACGGCACGAATTTTACCGCCCGCTTCAGCGTCGGCCAAAATTTTGCACGCACCTGCTTTTCACGGCGGTCCTGCGTATCATCGTCGCCGGGCAAGAGAATTTCACCGATCTTTACGTCGTCCATGAGCGCTCCGTTGGAGACCTTCATCGATTTCACGATGCATCATATGGGGATCGACAATGGTCTTTCAAAGGCGGCGCGCCCAGGCTTCGTCCATCAGCGCGGCGAGCTTGAAGTCGCGGTCGGTAAGCTGTTTTTTCGCATGCGTAGTCAATTTTACCTCTACGCGGGAATAACTGTTGCTCCAGTCCGGATGGTGATCGAGTTTTTCAGCAGCTAGCGCGCATTCGGTCATGAAACCGAATGCTTCCACAAATGAGCGGAATTTGAAGCACTTGCGAATGGCGGTGCCATCCGCTGAAAGCTCCCAGCCTTCCAGTTTGGTCAACTCTTTGCTGACCGCCTTCGGCTCCAATAGTTCATAGGTCATGGGCATATCGCCCCTCAGGAAACAGCTCTTTTCAGAAATAGCTCTTGGCCGTTTCCGCGTCACCATATTCGTAGGCGAAACTGTCATCCCTCAAGGAAAAGATTTCTTCGGTCACATAAGGCCCGCCACCGACGGATTCCTTCGATGACAACAGCACGAAGCGCGAAACCTTGAACGGTGCGGTGTGGAAGTTGCCGCGGCCCGAAAGATAGTGCACCACGTCGTCGAGACGGCAGTGCTTCAATCTGGCAAGCGTCACATGCGGCATGAACTTGCGGGGGTCGGGCGGCAGCGCAATCCGCTGGCATATGCGCTCGATCTCGCCCTGAAGCGCCAGCATGTCGGGAGACATGGAAACACCGGCCCAGATCGAATGCGGCTTCTTCGATCCGAAAGAGCCGATGCCCGTCAGTTGCGCCTGAAATTCCGGCCGGTCGATCCGGTCCAGCCGGTCGACGATCTCATCGGCGGTACGGTTATCGACATCGCCGATGAAGCGCAGGGTGATGTGGTAATTCTCGACGTCGATCCATCGCGCGCCCGGTATTCCACCCCTAAGAAGGGACAGGCTCAAGGCAACATTGCGCGGGACTTCGAGGGCGGTGAAAAGTCTCGGCATACGCGGAACCTCCTCGAATCTCTGGCAGATATCAATAGCGGAACACGCAATCCGGTTCCGCGCAAGTTGTTATTTTATGCCTGAAGCGATCTCCCCTAGAAATGATTCCACCATGGGAAGACTGCGCTCCACCATCACGGCCACGCCCCGGGCGTTCGGATGCATCCCATCCTCAAGCTGCATTCCCGCCACCGTGGTGACCCCATCCAGGAAAAACGGATAGAGCGGGACAGCATGTTTCTCGGCGAGCCTTTTGTAGATCGGGTTGAACTTTTCGGCATAGTCGCCGCCCATGTTCGGCGGCGCCAGAATTCCCGCCAGAAGTACCGGTATGCCGCGCTCCTTGAGCCGCGTCAGCATAGCGTCAAGGTTCTTTTCCGATTGCTCGGGCGCAATGCCGCGCAGCGCATCATTGGCACCGAGTTCAAGAATGACGCCGACCGTCCCATCCGGAACCGACCAGTCGATGCGCGAAAGGCCTCCTGAGGTCGTATCACCCGAAACGCCGGCATTTGTAATCGTTACATTATGTCCCTTGGCCTTCAGTGCCGCCTCCAGCTGAGCCGTGTAGGATTCCGAAGGTGCCAGCTGATACCCTGCCATCAGGCTGTCGCCGAAACCGACCAGATTGATCGCCTTCTCCTGCGCTTTTGCCGAGCTTGAGCCGGCAAAGAGAGCAACCATGACGATGAAGTGAAGAAGGCTTGCTTTAAAACTCACCCTGCGTCTCCTAGATTTCCACGACGACTGCGCTGGAGCAGAAGCCCGGCGCACCATGGATATAGGGTTATTCGCTTTGACTGAAACCGTTATCGATCTCAAAAATGCCGACCTGACCCTTGGAAGCGCCGCAGCCTCCGTCCATGTGTTGAAAGGCATCGACCTTACGATCGCAACCGGCGAGGCTGTCGGCATCATTGGTCCGTCCGGCTCCGGCAAGTCGACCCTGCTCATGGTTCTGGCCGGCCTCGAACGACTGGATAGCGGCGAAATTTTCATCAAAGGCGAACCTCTTCATAGTTTTTCCGAGGATGTTCTGGCGGAATTCCGTGGCCGCAACATCGGCATCGTCTTCCAGTCCTTCCATCTGATCGCCAATATGACAGCGTTGGAAAACGTCGCCGTGCCGCTGGAGCTGGCCGGCGTTGCGGAAGCCTTCGACATTGCAAAACGCGAACTGACCGCAGTCGGACTCGGCGAACGACTGAACCATTATCCGGGCCAGCTTTCCGGTGGCGAGCAGCAGCGCGTGGCAATCGCCCGTGCTCTCGCCCCCTCGCCGGCTCTGCTGATTGCCGACGAACCAACCGGCAATCTCGACACCGAAACCGGCAAGCAGATCGCTGATCTTCTTTTCGCCAAGCAGGCCGAGCGCGGCATGACGCTTCTGCTGGTCACCCACGACAACAGTCTGGCCGCCCGGTGCTCGCGCCAGATCCGCGTCAGATCCGGGGAAATCGTCGAGGATAGCGCCGACAGGACTATCGGTCAGGCGGTGTCTGCATGAGCGCGGCAATCGCCCGCATGTCCATCGCCTTCCGTTTGGCGCTGCGCGAAATGCGTGGCGGCCTCGGCGGCTTCTACATATTCCTCGCCTGCATCGCGCTTGGAACCGGCGCAATCGCGACTGTCAATTCTGTTTCGACAGCGATCACCGGAGCAATCGCCAATCAAGGGCAGGCGCTGCTTGCGGGTGATATCCGTTTCGAACTCAACAACCGCGAAGCAAGCGAAAGCGAGCGCGCATTTCTCGACAGCCTTGGCGAGGTCAGCGTCTCGACCGGCCTCAGGTCAATGGCGCGCAAGCCGGATGGCTCCAGCCAGGCATTGGTCGAGGTCAAGGGCGTCGATGGCGCCTATCCGCTCTACGGGCAGATGCAGACCGAACCGCAGCAGCCGATCGATCAGCTTCTGGCCCGACAAGGCAACGCTTTCGGCGCCGTCGTCGCACCACTGCTTCTGGATCGGCTGGGCCTTTCCATCGGTGATGAACTGCTTCTTGGAAACACCCGACTTACCCTCAAGGGCACGATCGCCAACGAACCCGACGCCCTTTCCGACGGCTTCGGTTTCGCACCGCGACTGATGATCAGCCGGGATGCGCTTTCCGCATCCGGGCTGATCACCATCGGCAGCCTTGTCGAGCATTCCTACAAGATTCGCCTCGAAAACCCTTCGACTCGGGCCTCTCTTGTCACCCGTGCAAACAGCGATTTTCCCGATGCCGGCTGGTCGGTGCGCACCAGCGACCGTGCAGCCCCATCGCTCGCCGAGAATATCGATCGTTTCTCGCAATTTCTGACTCTTGTCGGCCTCACCGCCCTCATCGTCGGCGGCGTCGGCATCGCCAATGCGGTCCGCGCATTCCTCGACGCAAAACGCACGACGATAGCCACATTCAAATGCCTAGGCGCCCCGGCCTCGGTCGTGACGATGATCTATCTTTTCCAGATCATGCTTCTGGCCGCGATCGGCATTGTCATCGGCCTGGCGATTGGCGCGATATCCCCCTTCATCGCATTCCGTTACCTCGAAGGAGTGCTGCCCGTTCCCGAGCAGGCAACCATCTATGCCGGCGCTCTGGCGATCGCCGCCGCCTTCGGCCTTCTCGTCACCTTCGCCTTCGCCATCCTGCCGCTCGGTCACGCACGAGAAGTGCCGGCAACGGCACTGTTCCGGGAACAGGGTTTCGAGGCGAGACGACTGCCGTCATGGCCTTATCTTCTCGCGGCCGGCGCAGCGCTGGCGGCACTCGCGGCACTTGCCGTATTCTGGGCCGACGACAGACGCATCGCCTCCGTCTTCCTCGTCGCGGTCGCAGGTGCTTTTCTTCTGCTGCGGATCGTCGCTGCCGGCATCACCGCCCTTGCCCGCAAAAGCCCTCGCGTCAATTCGCCAGCCCTGCGCCTCGCAATCGGCAACATCCACCGGCCCGGAGCGCTCACGCCATCCGTCGTGCTCTCGCTCGGTCTCGGCCTCGCTCTGCTGGTGACGCTGGCGCTGATCGACGGAAACATGCGCAACCAGCTGACCGGAAGCATCACTGAAAGAGCACCAAACTTCTTCTTCGTCGACGTCCAGAGTGCCGAGGTCGACGGTTTCCGGCAGCTGCTGAAGGAGCAGGCTCCCGAGGGCAAAGTCTTCGAGGTTCCGATGCTGCGCGGGCGCATTCTCGCGTTCAACGGCCAGGATGTCAGCCAGATGAACGTACCGCCGGAAGGACGCTGGGTGCTGCGCGGCGACCGCGGTATCACCTACGCCAAGAACAAGCCGGAAAGCTCGACTCTCACCGCCGGCGAATGGTGGCCGGAAGATTATGACGGCGAACCGCTCGTCTCTTTTTCCGCCGAAGAAGCCGGCGAGCTGGGCCTGAAGCTCGGCGATACCGTCACCGTTAACGTGCTCGGCCGCAATATCACGGCAAAGATCGCCAGCTTCCGCAATGTCGAATGGGAATCGCTCTCGATCAATTTCGTCATGGTCTTCTCGCCCAACACGTTTCGCGGGGCACCTCACGCTTGGCTGGCGACCTTGACCGACCCGTCAGCTTCGGCCGCGAAGGAAGCCGAAATCCTGCGTACCGTGACCACGGCCTACCCGACAATCACCAGTGTCAGGGTCAAGGATGCGATTGATCTCGTTGATCAATTGGTCGGTCAGCTCGCAACCGCCATCCGCGCAGCAGCGGCGGTTGCGCTCGTCGCCTCGGTTCTGGTTCTGGCGGGTGCGCTTGCGGCCGGAAACCGTGCCAGAACCCATGATGCCGTCGTCTTGAAGACGCTCGGCGGCACTCGCAACATGCTGATGCGCGCCTTCGGTTACGAGTACCTGATCCTGGGTGCGGCAACCGCGGTCTTCGCGCTTCTGGCCGGCGGAATATCCGCCTGGTTCGTCGTTGCCCGCATCATGCGCATGCCCTCGTCTTTCCTGCCCGATGTCGCGGTAGCTACTCTTTTGATTTCACTGGTTCTGACCGTCGGCATCGGCCTTTTGGGCACTTGGCGCATCCTCGGTCAGAAAGCGGCTCCTGTCCTACGCGAACTATGATCTATCAGGAGTTGCAAAACACACGAATACGCGATCAAATTCCCGTCAGAATGTCCCAGAGGTTGCTAAATTACGCTCTTGATTGATCTTTTCCCAAGGCGAACCCCTTGTATGCAAAGCGATCTGGCATCATATTCGCCTATAGGCTTGCTGGAGCTCCGCAGCGGCGCCTGGGACTGATTTATGAAAGTGCCCGACACCGTAGTAATTCCGGAGCTTAAAGAGGAAACAATGGCTGACTTCAACAACTACCAGAACCGAATGGCGCAGTCCCGTGCGCAGTCCGGTGAGATGATCGACGAGGGCCTGCGCGCCTATATGCTTCGGGTTTACAACCTGATGGCACTCGGACTTGCGATCACCGGTGTTGCTGCTTACGGCACCTATGCGTTCGCGGCATCCAACCCGGCTGTCGCGCAGGCGCTTTACGGCGGTCCGCTCAAGTGGGTTATCATGCTGGCTCCGCTGGCCATGGTGTTCTTCCTGAGCTTCCGCATCAACTCGATGAGCGTTCCGGCTGCGCAGATGACCTTCTGGGTCTATGCCGCACTGATGGGTCTCTCGCTGTCCTCGATCTTCCTGGTCTTCACCGGCCAGAGCATCGTTCAGACATTCTTCGTCACCGCGGCTTCGTTCGGCGCCCTATCGCTCTACGGCTACACGACGAAGAAGGACCTATCCGGCCTCGGCTCGTTCCTGATCATGGGTCTGTTCGGCTTGATCATCGCGATGATCGTCAACATCTTCCTGCAGTCGTCTGCAATGGGCTTTGCGATCTCCGCCATCGGCGTGCTGATCTTCGCAGGCCTGACCGCCTACGACACGCAGAAGATCAAGGAAATGTACTGGGATGGTCACGACTCCGCCACGACCGGCCGCATGGCCATCATGGGCGCACTGACCCTGTACCTGGACTTCATCAACCTCTTCACCTTCCTGCTGCAGTTCATGGGCAACCGCGACGAATAAGCGGAAGCGTGATTGTTACGAAGAAGGCGGCTTTCGAGCCGCCTTTTTTGTTGCCTGATTTTTGGTGCGAGCCTAGGCTGGATGAAGTGCTCAAACCCGGTGCCCTTTTCTCCCCGCCATGACCTTTTCCATTCGCAACGCCACCACGGCCGACCTTCCGGCAATCACCGAAATCTATCGTGACAGCGTGCTCAACGGCACCGCGAGTTACGAAATCTCACCTCCCGACCTTGCGGAGATGACCAGCCGCCAATCTGGCATCATCGAAAAGGGTTACCCCTATATCGCAGCGGAAGCGGAAGACGGCAGCCTTCTCGGCTATGCCTATGCCTCGGCATTTCGCGCCCGCCCGGCCTATCGCTGGCTGGTCGAGGATTCGATCTATCTCGCACCGGAAGCCCGTGGCAGAGGCGTCGGCAAGGCTTTGCTGAAGGAATTGCTGATCCGCTGCGAAGCGCTCGGTTTCCGCCAGATGGTAGCCGTCATCGGCGGTGCCAGCCCGGCATCGGTAGCAGTGCATAAAAGCCTCGGCTTCGAGATGACCGGCACTCTGAAAGGCACCGGCTTCAAACACGGCAAGTGGCTGGATACCGTCCTGATGCAAATCGCGCTGGGTGAGGGTAAGGAGAGTGAACCGGACCTCGCAGTTTATCCCGGCACGCTGTTTGTGGGGTAAAGTGCGTGGGCGGGAGCGTCGCGCCACCCTCGCCCCTATGCTTGTCACAGGGATCCAGCCAGCCCAAGTCGTTGGACTGAAACGGTGTTCTGCGTCGCATACGCGACCTTGCTGAATTCCTGTAAGAAGCACAGGAATGAGGGATTAGAGAACACGCCGAGACATCCAACCCTCAGTCGATCAGCTTCAACGCCTTGTCGAAAACCTTCAGCACCTGCGGTAACTCATGCCCGCGCTTCAAAATCATGCCGTTGGTGTTGATGACGGAGTAGGCGCCCTGCTTGGCTGCGAGCTTCGGAATTTTCTCGATTCGGAAAAGCGGCATTTCGCCGGATCGCTTGAAGACCGAAAAGATTGCGCGATCCTTTAGATGATCGATCGCGTAATCCTTCCATTCTCCCTCTCCGACCATACGGCCGTAAATCCAGAGAATTGCATCCAGTTCACGCCGATGAAACGTCACCGGGGCAGGATCAAGACTTTGCTTGTATTCGTTGAGACTGACGACAACGGCCGAATTCTGAGGCCTTGCGCCCGCTGGCAAATCGGACTGATCGGCCATCAAAGCTCCAAATGTTACATGTCTTTGATATGACAGTGTGCCCGACGCACGCAAAAATGCAAGCCGCTGCTGGGAAGAACGCCAACGCTGTGGTCCCGACAGATTTTTTCGTCTGCCTAAATTCGGACAAAACAGCGCCAAAATCGGCATCCATGTTGCGGATGTTGGTTGGCGCGTTTAGCGCCATTGGCCCGGTCAGGTGCATTGACCCTTACCCCCAGCCCCCCAATGTTTCCGGGCCGGGCCATCCAACGGTTTCCCGAATAAGTTCCAGCAGAAACGCGCAACGGCTTGCGTCTGCAATTCCGCATGCGAAAATTTCGATGAACGGCGGGAATACTTTGGAAAATAAGCCGGTTCAGTCTTTCTTGCGGCCGGCCATCAGCACTGTGGCACCGATGATCGAGGCCGGCTCACCGCCCGCGCCCGATGTCTGCAGAAGGATGGCGCAGCCATCTTTCTTTGTCTTGCCCATCGCCTTGCCTGGCAATTTCAACGTCATCTTCTGACCGTTCCACATGCCGACCGACTGCACATCGTAAACGGCATGCCAGTAATCCATGTTCTTGCCACTGTTTTCACCTTTGGTGACATCAACCTGCTGGTGCTTGGTGAAATAGGCGACCACAACATCGGCCTGGCCCTGCCCTTCACCGATCTCGATCTCGATCTCGTCGCCATGCATTGTGGCAGCAACAGGCACCGTCAGGCCCTCACCGGCCTTCTGAAGACCATCGACCTTGCCGTTGATCATCGCCCGGTCGGTACCTTTCACATGCTCGCGACCGTTGATGATTGCCTGAGGCGTATAGACACCACTGCGTCCCATCGTCTTGGCATAACCATATTGCCGTTCGGTGTTTTCCTTGGAAGACAGGGTATCGGTCCAGCCGAGATAGTTCCAGTAATCCACATGATAGGAAAGCACCACGAGGTCACCTTGAGCGACCAACTGCGACAGGGTGTCGTCAGCTGGTGGACAGGAGGCGCAGCCCTGAGAGGTAAACAGCTCGACGACGCCCTTTGGCGACCGCACCTCTCCGGCCGATGCGGCACTGCCAATGAGCAGGCTCGCAAGGACGATAACGGCACGCAAGGCAAACGGCATGGATGGCGGACCTTTTGTCAGGGCAATCGTAGGAACGGTTGCCATCGGCAGGAAGAACAAATCTCTGGGCTGGCGGAAAGTAACCATCCACAATTTCAAGAGAAAGTCACGATGGGGTGAGAACGGAGAATGTGATCAATAGTCGCTTTTTTGATTGCGGATCCACGTCAGGTGGAGCGACGGATCATACAAGCTTCAAAAGTCCCTGCACGAGATAAACCGCGCCGACGCCGGTCACAACCCAGCGGGTCCACGCACGGAAATTCGCATCCGTCATCTTCTGCAGGATGCCGTTTCCAGCTCGCGCGCCGAGAATGGCGATGGGTGCGGCGATAAGCACTGCGATCGCATCAACGGTCGGAAGTTGCGAGGCGGCATCCCAATAGAAGGCGATCTTGGCCAGATGCGACAGCGTCTGGATCGATGCCTTGGTGGCAATGATCTTGCGGCGGTCCATCTGCGTACGGATGAAGAAAATATCCACGGTGGGACCAGCAACGCCGACGCTGATCGTCATCGCGCCAGAAAGAAGCCCCGCCAGAAATGCATGCGACGGCCGCGCGGCATCGAGCTGCAATCTATTGACCGGCAGCCAGACAAGGATTGGCATCAGGCCGACCCCGATCAAAACCACGATCAGGCTCGGCGTGTAATTGGTCAGGAACAGGATGACGGCCGAAACAGCCACGCCGGAGCAGAGGATCGACAAGATCTTCCAATCGATATAGGCGCGCGAAAACCAGGCCCGGGAGCCATTCGACACCATCTGAATGACGCCCTGGATCGCGATCGCGGTGCCAACGGGATAGAGGAAAAGCAGCACCCAGAGCAGGATCAACCCGCCTGCCATGCCGAAAATGCCGGAAAGCAGCGACGTCAGGAAAACGGTGACGGCCATTCCGATGAAGATGATGAGGGACACGCGGTAGGGACCTTGGATATGTGATGAGAGAGCGAAAACGCCCACCGCCGTCACTCCTGTCCTCGGATTTGATGCGGGGAACGGCACAGAAATCCAGTGACCCGATGTCTATCGGGTTGAAAGAGTCTTCTCAGCCCAAGGACTTGGGCTGACTGGATTCTTGTGCTTGTCACAGGAATGAGGGATACTTTGGCACCCTCGCAGGCAAGAAACCACCCGCCGGATAACCGACGGGTGGCCGATGTTTTTAAGCCGCGAGATCCCGCAGAACGGTCTGCAGGATGCCCCCGTTGTTCATGTAGATGACCTCGTCGAGCGTATCGATGCGGCAGAGGATGTTGATCTCCTTCACCGTGCCGTCGCCGTATGTGATCTGCGCTGTCTTCCATTCACGCGGTTTGATGTCGCCTTCAAGGCCTTCGATGGTGACGGTCTCGTCGCCTTTGAGGTTGAGCGAAGCCCAGGTCGTACCCTCTTCGAAGACGAAAGGAACGACGCCCATGCCGACCAGGTTCGAGCGATGAATACGCTCGAAGGACTGGGCGATCACGGCCTTGACGCCCAAGAGGTTAGTGCCCTTGGCAGCCCAGTCACGCGAAGACCCGTTGCCGTATTCGACACCGGCGAAGATGACGAGGGGCGTGCCCTCTGCCTTGTACTTCATCGCCGCATCGTAGATCGACATCTCTTCCTTCGACGGATAGTGGATGGTGTAGCCACCTTCTCTGCCATTCGGGCCGAGCATGTGGTTGCGGATGCGGATGTTGGCGAACGTGCCGCGCATCATCACTTCGTGATTGCCGCGCCGCGTGCCGTATTGGTTGAAGTCGGCAACGGCGACGCCGTTTTCCGTCAGATATTCACCGGCCGGCGAAGACGCCTTGATCGAACCGGCCGGGGAAATGTGGTCGGTGGTAATCTTGTCCCCGAACAGGCCGAGAACGCGAGCGCCCTTGATGTTCTTCAGGCCCGAGCCGGTCTTGCCCATTCCGACGAAGTAAGGCGGGTTCTGCACATAGGTCGACTTGTCGTCCCAGGCATAGGTCTCGCCATCCGGAATCTGCACGGCCTGCCAGTTTTCATCGCCCTTGAACACATCCGCATATTTCGATTCGAACAGTTCGCGGGTGACGTATTTCTGGATGAACTCCTGCACTTCGGCAGAGGTCGGCCATACGTCCTTGAGGAAGACCGGCTGGCCGTCGCTGCCGATACCGAGCGGTTCCTTGGTCAAGTCCTTCTGCACCGTGCCGGCGAGCGCGTAGGCGACGACGAGCGGCGGCGAAGCGAGATAGTTGGCCTGGACGTCCGGCGAGATGCGGCCTTCGAAGTTGCGGTTGCCCGAAAGCACGCCCGAAACGATGAGGCCCTTGTCGTTGATCGTCTTGGAGATCGGCGCCGGCAGTGGGCCGGAATTGCCGATGCAGGTCGTGCAGCCGAAACCGACGAGGTTGAAGCCGAGAGCATCAAGCGAAGCCTGCAGCCCGGATTTGGCCAGATATTCACCAACCACCTGGGATCCCGGCGCAAGCGAGGTCTTCACCCACGGGGCGGACTTCAGGCCCTTGGCAACCGCATTGCGGGCCAGAAGGCCGGCAGCAATCAGCACGCTCGGGTTGGACGTGTTGGTGCAGGACGTGATGGCGGCAATCGCCACATCGCCGTGACCGAGATCGAAATCGGTGCCTTCGACCGCATAACGGTTATCGAGCTGGCCCGGCTTCTTGTAGTCGGCATCCATCGAACCGGCGAAACCGGAAGCGATGTTTTCCAGCGGAATGCGGCCTTCCGGACGTTTTGGACCAGCCATCGACGGCACGACGTCGCCGAGATCGAGTTCCAGCGTGTCTGTGAAGACAAGATCCGAACCGTCATTGTCGCGCCACATGCCCTGCGCCTTCGAATAGGCTTCGACGAGCGCGATACGCTCCTTGGTGCGGCCGGACATGTTGAGATAGTTGACGGTTTCTGAGTCCACAGGGAAGAAGCCGCAAGTCGCGCCGTATTCCGGGCCCATATTGCCGATCGTAGCACGGTCAGCGACCGGCATGTTGTCCATGCCCGGGCCGAAGAATTCGACGAACTTGGACACCACGCCCTTCTTGCGCAGCATCTGCACGACAGTGAGCACGAGGTCGGTCGCGGTGACGCCTTCCTTCAGCTTGCCGGTCAGCTTGAAGCCGATGACTTCCGGCAGAAGCATCGAAACCGGCTGGCCGAGCATGGAAGCTTCCGCTTCGATGCCGCCCACGCCCCAGCCGAGAACGCCAAGACCGTTGATCATCGTGGTATGCGAATCGGTGCCGACGCAAGTGTCCGGATAGGCGGTGACTTCACCATCTTCCTCGTTGGTCCAGACCGTCTGGCCGAGGTATTCGAAATTCACCTGATGGCAGATGCCGGTGCCGGGCGGAACGACGCGAAAATTCTTGAACGCCTGCTGGCCCCATTTGAGGAAGCGGTAACGCTCGCCATTGCGCTGGTATTCCAGCTCGACATTGCGGGCAAAGGCGGTCGGCGTGCCGAATTCGTCGACGATAACCGAATGGTCGATGACAAGATCGACGGGCACAAGCGGATTGATCTTTTCCGGATCGCCGCCGAGCGACTTGATGCCGTCACGCATGGCTGCAAGGTCGACCACTGCCGGAACGCCGGTAAAGTCCTGCATCAGCACGCGGGCCGGGCGATAGGCGATTTCGGACTCTTTAAGACCCTTGTTGTTCAGCCAGTCGGCAACTGAGAGGATCTGCTCCTTGGTGACGGACTGGCCGTCTTCGAAGCGCAGCAGATTTTCCAAGAGCACCTTCATCGAGAAAGGCAGTTTGGAAACACCGGCCAGACCGTTCGCTTCGGCCTTGGGCAGTGAGTAATAGACATAGTCCTTACCGCCTACGGTAAGGACGGAACGACATTGAAAGCTGTCGATAGATTTGGTCACGGAAAATAACCCCGCTAATATCAAGAGCCAACACGCGCGTGCGGACACCTATGCACTTTTGAAATGCACTATAGGATGCGGGTGCGACCATTTCCGCTGTCCGCACGAGAAGATTTTTGGTCTTCAGGTCCGGCGCCAGGTGGAAATCACGCCGGCCGCTGGCGTGGTTGCTATGTATATAGATAGTTTCTAAGAACCTTCCAGACACTTTGTCGCAGCGTGCGAAAGATTTTTTTGCGGCTAGATGATTGAGAACTTAAACAAGGTTTCCGTGATGCGGCTGATGGCCGAAAACTTGAGCGCCAGACGCGGCGAGGACCTGATTTTCAAGGATATTTCCTTCGCACTCGATGGAGGTGAAAGTCTTGTCCTAACGGGGAAGAACGGCTCGGGAAAGTCGACGCTGTTGCGCACGGTGGCCGGTTTGCTACGGCCCGAGACCGGTCGCGTGACATGGACTTCGGACAGTGCGGAGGCCGGCATGCGGGCAGCTGAAGCCTGCCACTATCTCGGCCATCGCAACGCGATGAAGGCAGAGCTGAGCGTTTCGGAAAACCTTACCTTCTGGCGCAAATTCCTCGGTGATTTTGCCGGAAATATCGGCACAAGCGTAGGCGAGGCCGCGGAACAGGTGGGTCTCGGCGGCATCACCCACCTGCCCTTCGGCTATCTTTCCGCCGGCCAGCAACGCCGCATGGCCTTCGCCAAACTGCTCGTCGCCTGGCGCCCGGTCTGGATCCTGGACGAGCCGACCGCAGCGCTGGATGTGAGTGCGGAAAGTGTGTTTACCGGGCTGATCAAGGAACACCTTGCCGCCGGCGGCATCGTGCTGGCGGCGACGCACCAGCCGCTCGGGCTGGAGGATGCGCAGGAGCTGAGGATGACCGGGTTTGAGGGCGTGATGGAGGATGTGTGGTGATGAACCTTTATCGTCTCATATCGACAGCCCCCCTCTGCCCTGCCGGGCATCTCCCCCACAAGGGGGGAGATCACGAGAGGCATGACCTTCACCTTCGCTTCTCCAAAAACCACACGTCTTGCGGAGATGTTTCCGTGGTCTGCGGAGCAGGAGCCCATCTGATCTCCCCCCGTGTGGAGGAGATGTCCGGCAGGACAGAGGGGGGTAACCTAGCCCGCCAAGGCAGCAGTTCGGCCGACAGCACCACCCGCAAAGGCCACCCACAATGACCGCCCTCCTCCTCCGCGACCTGAAGCTTTCGGTCCGCGCCGGCGGTGGTGCGCTGATCGGCGTGCTGTTCTTCATGACCGTCGTTGCCGTCATCCCCTTCGGCGTGGGGCCTGACCTGAATCTGCTCTCGCGTATCGGCCCGGCCATCGTCTGGATCGGCGCGCTGCTTTCCGCCCTTCTCGGCCTCGACCGCATGTTCCAGACCGACCGCGAAGACGGATCTCTCGATCTTATCCTAATGCAGGAACATCCGCTTGTGCTGACCGTGCTCGTCAAATGCCTGGCGCACTGGCTCGGCAACGGCCTGCCGCTGGTTATCGCCTCGCCCCTGCTCGGCCTGTTCATGAACATGAGCGAGGTGGCGATCGGCGCGACCATGCTGACGCTGCTGGTGGGCACACCCGCCTTGACCTTTATCGGCGCTGTCGGCGCTGCAGTTGCCGTCGCCCTGCCTCGCGGCGGCCTGCTCGTCTCGATCCTTGTCCTGCCGCTGGCAATCCCCGTTCTGATCTTCGGCGTCAGTGCTTCCTATGCGGCTGTCGAAGATCCCGCCCCCTTTATGCCGCCTTTTCTGATATTGGTGGCCATCACGATGTTTTTTGCAGTGATCGGTCCAATCGGCGCGGCGCTCGCTTTGCGAAATACCACTGATTGACTAGAATCATTCTTGATTACGCACCGACCGGTTAGAAAGTGCCATGCCCGAAAGCCTTGCCATTACAAAACTCTCAGACCTCGCCAATCCCACGCGGTTTCTAGGCTTGGCGGCTCGCATCCTGCCGTGGCTGGCCGGCATGACGGCTCTCCTCTTTGCAATCGGGCTTTATCTCACTTTTGCGAGCGAGGGCGATTACCAGCAGGGCATGACCGTCCGCATCATGTATGTGCATGTGCCGGCCGCCTGGCTGTCGATGATGTGTTATTCGGTGATGGCCGCATCCGCGATCGGGACGCTGGTCTGGCGCCATCCGCTGGCTGATGTCTCGCATAAGGCGGCAGCCCCGCTCGGTGCCGCCTTCACCCTGATCGCGCTCGCGACCGGCTCTCTCTGGGGCAAGCCGATGTGGGGGACCTGGTGGGTATGGGACGCACGCCTGACCTCCGTCTTCGTGCTGTTTCTGATGTATCTCGGCCTGATCGCGCTCAACCGCGCCATGGACGACCCGGGCAAGGCTGCCCGCGTCTCGGCGGTGCTGATCCTCGTCGGATTCGTCAACATTCCGATCATCAAGTTCTCGGTCGACTGGTGGAACACGTTGCATCAGCCGGCAAGCGTCATCCGGCTGGATGGCCCGACGATCGACAAGGAATTCCTTTGGCCGCTGCTAATCATGGCGATCGCCTTCACGCTTCTGTTCTTCACCCTGCATATCGCAGCGATGAGAAACGAGATCTGGCGCCGCCGCGTCTCTGCCCAGCGCCGGATGGCTGCCCGTATGGCCGGCCAGATTGGCGCCAGAGAGACCGGCACGAAGGAGACAATGGCATGACCCATGCATTCTATATTGCAGCGTCCTACATTGTTGCCGTCATTGTCATACTCTGTCTGATCGGCTGGGTATGGCTTGATGGTCGTGCCCGCCAAAAGGAACTGGCCGAACTCGAAGCATCCGGCATTCGCCGCCGTTCGGCCAAGCCCGTCGCCGCCACCTCTGACACCGGAGGCGCGGCATGACGATCGAAACCGACGACACCAACCTGAAGCCCCGCCGCAACCGTTCCCGTTATGCATTAGCGCTGATGCCACTGGTGATCTTCGCTGGTTTTGCCGCGGTTGCCGGCAAGATGCTCTACGACCAAGGCGTCAACGGGCTTGACGTGTCCGCTATCCCCTCCGCTTTGATCGGCAAGACGGCACCATCACTTTCGCTGCCGCCGCTTGAAGGCTCAAACACGGTAGCCCTGAACGACATGGCGATCCGAGGCAAGCTGACCTTGGTCAATGTCTTTGCGTCGTGGTGCGTGCCATGCCGCCAGGAGCATCCAATCTTGAAGGAACTGGCAAAGGATAGCCGCCTTAACATCGTCGGCATCAACTACAAGGACCGCAACGACAACGCATTGCGTTTTCTCGGTGAACTCGGCAATCCCTACAAGGCGATCGGCGTCGATCCGAATGGCAAGGCGGCGATCGACTGGGGCGTCTATGGCATTCCGGAAAGTTATCTCGTTGGGCCGGACGGCAAGATAATCTACAAGAAGGTCGGTCCTTTTGACGAACGCAGCCTGACGCAGGATCTGCTGCCGGCGATCGCAAAGGCTTCCACCGGTTCCTGATCCGTTTAGGACACAATCCTGAGCGGCGGCGGCCCTTCCGGCGGACGTGATACTTCCGTTGTTACCCGGTTGCGGCCCAAATTCTTGGCGCTGTAGAGGCAGGCATCGGCGCGCACGATCGCGTCACGCACGAAATGATCTCCCGGTGCCGTCATGGCGACGCCGAAACTTGCGGTGATCGAGCCATCTATGCCGTGCTCCCGCCAACTAATCTCTTCGAATGCAACCCTTGCCCGCTCGGCTTTCTGTGCCGCATCTGCCAGGCTGGCAGCAGGCAGGAACGCAACGAACTCCTCGCCACCGAAACGGGCGATAGCCGAAGCGTTCGCCAGACTGTTACGCAACACATTTGCAAACCCGATAATGACATGATCGCCAGCCGCATGGCCGAAACGATCATTCACCTGCTTGAAATGGTCGATATCGCCGACGATGACGGCACCTGCGGGAAAACCTGCACCGGCAGCCTTCGGCAGGGCCTGCTCGAACCCGCGGCGATTGAGCAGATCGGTCAGCGGATCATGCTCGGCCGCGCGCCGATGACCGGTGATCACATCCGCCACCACCGCACCCAATACCGTCAATGCCATGATGAAGCCGACGATGCTTGCTGCCAGCTGCATCAGGAAGGCGTATTCTGAGGAAAGGAACTGGTCGAGCGATTCGAAGCTGTTCGCAGATGTCGAAGCAAGCAGCACCGTTACCCGCACGGTCGTTTCGAGTACCACCAGCGACGGCATGACCACGACCATGCGATCGATGGGCGACCTTGCAAACCTCCACACGGCAAAGACCGGGATCGCGAGCAAAATTGCCAGCGATAAATCGCCGGCGGCCAGCTGCGACCGCAAATCACTCATCCCGACGATGAACCAGCAGACGACAGCAAAAGCCGCCAGCGCGAAGGCAAGGCGAGGCAGAAGCAGGGTCGGGCGCCTGAACCGGACAAGCACGGCATGGCCATAGAGGAAAAAAGCAACGAAAAAGAACGCGTTGGAAAGCACAGCCTGAACGGAAAGCGGTAGTGCATAGCCGAGGATCGGAAAAGCAAATCCCAGCGCTGCCGAAACATATCCCAGCCCCCAATAACGTGCGGAGCCATCGGACCAGCGGTCGGCAATCAGGAAGATTGTACCGAAGACGAGAAATATAAACGGGAGGAGGTAGGAAAAATTATCGGTCTGTTCCATTGGACCCTGTGCAGAAAGCCATCATGCATCCTGTCGGCAATGAAAAAGCCCTAGGCCCAGAACGTTAACAATTCAACGACAGAGAGCCGTCAAACGGCGGCCCTGCACAGGTTCAACCGATTGCGCCTTGCCACGCCTTGATCGCTTCAATGGGCCAGACAAGCATCAGCACGTTGAGCGTGAGGTTGTCGCGGATCAGCCAGCCGGTGAACAACTCGAAGGCGATGGCAATCATCACCGTCACCCAGACCGGCAATCGGGCGGCAAACAGGAAGCCAAGCGCCATGAACACCGTATCCATTGCCGAATTCAGAATGCTGTCGCCCGAATACCCGAGCGCCATCGTGGCGTTGCGGTAACGATCAATGATGAGTGGCGAGTTTTCCGCGATCTCCCAGGCTGCCTCGATGAAAACCGCCAGCGCCAAACGCTCGGACACTGACGCGCGGCGCAGCACCAGCCAGCCGAAACAGTAGAACAGGAAGCCGTGGATGATATGCGACGGCGTATACCAGTCAGCGAGATGCTGCGAGTTTCCGGGCGAATTCACACCTGGCTCGAACAACTTGATATAACCGCATTCGCAGATCGGAAGACGCCCCATGAAATACAAAATGGCGATCTGCAACAGGAACAGCACAGACACAACAAGCAGCCAGCGCTTCGACGACAAACTGTGCTCGGGCGCAATGTCCCTCACTTGTCGGCATCCACCGCTGCAGCGTCCTGAACCGTATGGCGCATGATCAGCGGCATCTGGGCGAGTGTGAACAGGATGGTGATCGGCATCGTGCCCCAGACCTTGAAATTGACCCAGGCCTCATCGGAGAAATTGCGCCACACGAGTTCGTTGAGGACCGCGAGGAACAGAAAGAAGATGCCCCATCGCAGCGTCAGCTTCTTCCAGCCTTCCGCATCGAGGTTGAACGCGGCATTGAAGACATAACCGAGCAGCGACTTGCCGAAGAACAGGCCACCGAGCAGAACCACGCCGAACAGCGTGTTGACGATTGTCGGCTTCATCTTGATGAATGTTTCGTCCTGCAGCCAGATCGACAACCCGCCGAATACCATCACCACGACGCCCGAAACGAAGGGCATGACCGGCAGATGCTTGAAGACGATCTTCGAGATGACCAGCGAGATCACGGTCGCAACCATGAACAGCGCAGTCGCGATCAACAATGGGCCGCCGATTGCTGAAAGGGCCGGAAATTTCCCGACCAGCCATTCGCCGCGCAGGTTGCCGAAAAAGAAGACCATCAAGGGTCCGAGCTCCAGCGCCATTTTCAGGCCGGGCTTCTGCTTCTCTTCCTTGGTCGGCGTGATATCGCTTTCGATTGTCTGCATAGGGTCCAACTTAGAATGTGTGGTTGTGCGGAGCCAGATCGTTTTTCTGTGTCATCAATGGGGCGCAGGCGTCAGCCCTGCGATCGCTTCAGCGAAATCCTTGGCCTCAAATGGTTCGAGATCATCGATGCCTTCGCCCACACCGATGAAGTACACCGGTAGCCTGTGCTTGGCAGCAATGGCGACGAGAATCCCCCCTCGCGCCGTGCCGTCGAGCTTGGTCATGATGAGACCGCCCACGCCGGCAACATTGCGGAAAATCTCAACCTGGTTCATCGCGTTCTGGCCGGTCGTGGCATCCAGCGTCTGCAACACGGTATGGGGCGCATCGGGATCGAGCTTGCCGAGAACGCGTACGATTTTTTCCAGCTCCGCCATCAGCTCGGCTTTGTTCTGCAGGCGGCCGGCAGTATCGATAATCAGGACATCGGACTTGTTGGCGCGCGCCTGTTCATAGGCATCGTAGGCAAGCCCCGCGGCATCGGCGCCAAGCTTGGTGCCGATGAATTCGGAATTTGTACGATCCGCCCAGATCTTCAGCTGCTCGATCGCCGCAGCACGGAACGTATCGCCGGCGGCCAGCATGACCTTGAGGCCCGACCCCGAAAGCTTGGCCGCCAGCTTGCCGATCGTCGTGGTCTTGCCGGTGCCGTTGACGCCGACGACGAGAATGACATGCGGCTTGTGATTGAGGTCGAGCTGCAGCGGCTTGGCGACCGGCGCCAGAACCTTGGTGATCTCGGCCGACATGATGCGCGACACGTCTTCACCCGTCACGTCCTTGCCGTAACGCTCCGACGACAGTGTACCGGTGATCCGCATCGCCGTCTCGACACCCAGATCCGCCTGGATCAACAGGTCTTCCAGATCCTCCAGCGTCTCGTCATCCAGCTTGCGCTTGGTGAAGAGTGCCGCAATCTGACCGGTGAGCTGTGACGACGTACGGGCAAGGCCGGCACGCAGTCGCTGGAACCAAGTCAGTTTTGCCGGCGGCACCACGGCGACGACTTCCGGTTCGGACTTGGAGGTGGAAAAGCCTTTTGGGAGGACGGAAACGATAGCTACGCCTTGCTCGGAGGCATTACCCCCCTCTGCCCTGCCGGGCATCTCCCCCTCAAGGGGGGAGATCGGCAAGCGGCTTGCCCCCTGCCCGACAACAG
>JAEXYH010000050.1 GCA_023451735.1 Pseudomonadota bacterium
CCAACCATATCCAGGTCGTCTACGCGAACTCGGCGGCCGAAGCCGATCGCGCAGCGCTCGCCAAGGCCGCACTGGCGGCCGAACTCGGGCTCGAGGTCAACTTCTGCGGCGTCGAACTGGGGTGAGGGAAGCTGCGATACGGACCAGATATCATCCGATATCCTGCACTGGTCGCCGCCATAGCGTGACGTAAAAGATAGGCCGAAATCGCCACGGCAATCTCTTATTGAAGCTAAAAGAGATTGCGGTACAAGCCGCTTGTTCGATAGCAAGTCAAGCGCGTCGCGTTATGGCCCGTCTATGAGTTGATGAGCCGACGCACGGATTGCAGAGAACAGATTGCCTTGTTCCGAAGACAAGCGCCTAGCAATTCGGACCTGACTGAGCACATGGCTCGGGCATTGAATTCGTGACACATTTTGAGATAGCAAAATGCGGGCACGAGTTCGATTCTCACCAAGAGCGCAGCCCGGATGCAGCCGACGCTGTTCAATTGATCGCCTAAATAGAGAAGCAGCGTTCTGGAAAAGCTTAAGATCCGTTCAAAAGCCTGTCATCCGCGGCAACCAGGTTGAGATTGCAGGAAAGAATGTGATCAGTCCCAGGATTACCAGATATGCGATCATGAACGGTGTCATCTCTCGAGAGATTTCGCTTACTCTGATCTTAACGACAGCGGATACGACATATAGCAACTGGCCAACCGGCGGGGTAATCAATCCAATAGTCAGATTGAGAATGACGATCATGGCAAAATGGATAGGGTCTATGCCGAGTTGGAACGATATCGGTGCGAGGATCGGCACGAGGATCATGACGCCGGGCAGCGGGTCCATGAACAGTCCGAAAAGCAGCAGCAATACGTTGACCGCAAGCAGGAAAACGAATGGGCTAAGGTTCCAGGAGATGATCACGTCGGCAAGATATTGTGGCACGCCTTCGATGATCAGCACCCAGGCGAAGGCACGGGCAGCTGCGAGAATAAGCAGAATACCGACGGTGATCATGGCCGAGCGGAATATGATGTCCGGCAAATCCTTCGGCTTCAAGGTGCGGTAGACGAACATACCGCAGACAAGCGAATAGAAAACCGCGATCACCGAAGCTTCGGTCGGCGTGAAATAGCCGGCACGGATACCGCCGACGACAATGACGATCAGTGCGACAGCCGGGAGGGCGAAGATGGTTGTCGAGATCATTTCACGAACCGTCGGCCGCAAATCCATCGAGCGGTAATTGCGCTTGCGCGAGATATAAAAGTTCACGGCGCACATGGCGGCCGAGATCAGCAGGCCGGGAATAACACCGGCAACGAAAAGCCCGCCGACCGAAACGCGATTATCCTGCAACGCATAGATGATCATGGTGATTGACGGGGGAATGATCGGATCGACGATCGCAACCGCTGCTGCGAGCGCCGAGGCGTAGCGTTTGTCGTAGCCGCTCTTTTCCATCATTCGGATGTTCATGGCGCCGGGGCCTGCCGCTGCTGCGAGCGCAGAGCCGGAAATCCCGGCGAACAGGGTGGTCGAGATGATGCTGGCATAGCCTAGGCCGCCGCGAGCGCGGCCAACGAACTGAGCGGCAAGACGGAGCAGATGATGGGTGAGTGCACCGCCGGTCATAAGCTCCGCGGCCAGGATGAAGAAGGGCACGGCCAGCAGTGGAAAGCTATCCACACCGGAGAACATCTCCTTGATGACGACGATCTGCGGATAATTGCTGCCAAGGATGACCGCAAGCCAGGTGGAGATCGCCAGCGTGAAGGCGACAGGGACGCCAACGGCCATGAGAACAGCGAAAGACGCAAAAAGAATGATGATCATGATCGGGACTTCGACGTTAGATTACGATGCTACGGGGGGCATATCGTCATCGCCCTGCAGCGCGGCCATGCCACCTGCCAGATAGGCTTTCAGCACGAACAGCAGGTGCATGACGAGGAGGCCGAAGCCGATCGGGATCGCGAGATATATGTAACCAAACGGAATACGTGTCGATGGGGTCATCTGGAACATAGTGCGCCCCACATAGATCTTGCCGACCCAGATCATAACGGCGAAAAACGCCATCATGATCATGGCGACCGCAATCCGCATCAGCCTTGCATTACGTGGGCTTGCCGAGAGCTGGAAATTATCGACGGCTGTGAGGCCGCCATGTCTCAAGGTAATGCCGGCACCGATGAATGTCAGCCAGATCATCATATGTCGGGCGACTTCATCCGACCAGGTAATCGAATGATTGGTGAAATAGCGCAGCGAGATGTTGGCGAAGACGAGGATCGCCATGGCTGAAAGCAACAGGATCAGCGCCCAGCGATTGGCCTCCACGAAGATATATTCGAATTTCCGCATTGCCTTCCTCTCCCCCACATGCCACCCCAGACTGTCCGGTCTGGGGTTTGCGATAGCTGCGCGCCTTACTTGGTCGCGATGATCTGGTCGATCAGCTCTTTGGTGTAGGTTTCATAATATCCGTCGTAGGCGGACTGAATGGACTTCTGGAAGACAGCCTTCTGCTCGTCGCTCAGCACGTTGACCTGCATGCCCGCGGCCTTGGCCGTCTCGACGCCATTCTTTTCCGAGTTGTCGACGAAAGCTCGCATGGCTTCCTTGCCCTTGAGGGCCCCGTCGGCGAAGATTTTCTTTTCATCGTCAGACAGATTGTCCCAGAAGGATGGGGATACGATCAGCATAGCTGGCGAATAGACATGTCCGGAAACAGTCAGATATTTCTGAACTTCCCAGAGCTTGGCCGAGACGATGACCGACAACGGGTTTTCCTGACCATCGATGGCACCCTGCTGCAGTGCCGGAATGACTTCCGGCCAAGACATCGGCGTAGGCGCCGCTCCGGCGGTTTCGAAAGCCGTAATATGGACAGGATTTTCCATCGTGCGAATCTTCAGGCCAGCGAGATCTTCCGGTTTTTCGATCGGCTGGCGATTGTTGGTAATGTGGCGAAAGCCCTGTTCGCCCCACGCAAGTGCAATCAGTTCGCGATCTTTGAACTTAGCAAGAATGCCTTCGCCAATCGGGCCATCAAGAACCGCACGGGCATGTGGCAAATCGCGGAACAGAAAGGGTATGTCGGTAACACCGATTTCCGGCACGAAATTCGAAAGTGCACCCGACGAGACGACGACCGCCTGAACGCCTGTGCCGAGCTGGAGCCCTTCGATCACTTCACGCTCGCCGCCCTGGGCGGAAGAGGGGAAATGCACGAACTTGAATTTGCCCTGGCTGGCTTCGGTGACATATTTGTCCCAGCCATCAGCGGCCGCGCCATAGTGGGAATCGCGCGCGAGTGCGTAGGCGATCTTGACTTCGGTGGACTGAGCGAATGCACCCGTTGTCCAGCTCGTGGCGGCCAAAATCCCGGCTAGCGCTAGCCGATTGAACAATGAAATCATGTATCTCCCCTCCCTTAGGTGATGCACGTAAGCGTGATCGTATAAAGTGATGATCTCCATCCGCGAAAAATTACCAAGCGTCAAGTTCATCGCAATCAGATGTTGACCTGTTCGACAAACCGTTCGACTTCATTGCGGGCAGAATTCGATCCCGCTTCAGTAACGTTGTGTCCGGAGCATTTTCCTATTCAAACCGCAGGCCGCATGCCCTGTCGACCGTGCGGGACGTTGTCCAACCTGTGCAGGTTGTAGCGGGGCGGTGAGGACGATGTCATCGACGCCGCCGTCCAGCTATCGTTTGCAAGGTTCGCTTGCCTCCAGGTTGGGTTGACAGTATTCCGAGCATTCGGCCACAAGGGGTAGATTAAGGCTGGAGGTTTCATGGTCGAGCCTATTTCCCAAATTGTGACACGCGTCTCAGCAACCAGGCTTGAGGCCTGCGAATTGACGCTGGTCTATGGCGAGCGGACGATTTCGCAGAATCTGTCTTTCAAGGTACGCGATGGTCTCTTCACCGTAATAGTGGGGCCAAATGCCTGTGGTAAGTCCACGCTTTTAAGGGCGCTCGCGCGTATCATCCGGCCAGGCGCCGGCCATGTCGTCCTCGATGGCAAGGAAATCAAGCGTATTCCAGCCCGTGAAGTCGCCCGTACCCTCGGCCTTCTGCCGCAAAGTTCGGTGGCACCGGACGGGATTACGGTTGCCGATCTCGTGGCGCGGGGACGGTATCCGCACCAGTCCTTCCTGCAACGCTGGAGCCAGGCGGATGAGGATGCGGTCGCATGGGCAATGTGCACTGCGCGGGTGGAGGAGCTTGCCGATCGTGCCGTGGACGAGCTCTCCGGCGGGCAGCGCCAGCGCGTGTGGATCGCCATGGTGTTGGCACAGGAAACGCCGCTTCTCCTGCTCGACGAACCGACGACCTTCCTCGACATCGCTCACCAGATCGAACTTCTCAATCTCCTGCGCGATCTCAACCGACGCCAGGGAAACACGGTCGTTGCGGTTCTGCACGATCTCAACCAGGCCTGCCGCTATGCGGATCACATCGTCGCCATGCGCGATGGGTGTATCGTTGCAGAAGGAAATCCGCGCGACGTCATGACCGCCGATCTTGTGAAGGCTGTTTTCGGGCTCGCCGCCATCGTCATCGACGATCCTGTAACCGGCGACCCGATGGTCGTACCGCTCGATGAGCCGGTTTCGTCCGATTAATGGGGCGGGTCAGCCTCGTTTCCGTGTCAGGAGCCAGAGAAGGTAGAGACCGCCGACGAGACCTGTTGTGCGGCCTATGGGTAGAACGAGGTTGGCTGCGATGTACTGGGTCACGAGATCCGCGACCACAAGCAGGAAAGCCCCCATGGCTGCGGCGCTGAACACGGGAATGCCGCGCGAAGCGGTCAGCCGACCAGCGAGCTGAGGTGCAGCTAACGCCAGAAAGGCGATCGGCCCTGCCGCACCGGTGGCGACACCTGCAAGCAGAACCGCACAGGCAATCATGGCAAATCGCGTCTTCTCGACATGGACGCCGAGTTGACGGGCAAGATCGTCTCCCATTTCGATCATCCGCAGTCTGGTTGCGGCGAGGCCGACAAGCGGGACGAGCAGGAGCGCGCCACTCATCACAGTCCAGGCGTGATCCCAGTTACGGGCATCGAGCGAGCCGGCAAGCCAAAGGTTGGCGGCGATCGCATTGTCGAGATCACCTTTCACGAGCATAAGTCCGTTAAGGGCATTCAGCGTCGCTCCGGCGCCGATACCGATCAGAACCAGACGATACCCCCCGGTCGCGCCCTGCTTGAACGACAGTAGATAGACGATGGTCGCCGTCACCAGCCCACCAAGCATGGCCGACAGGGCGACTGCCAGGGAGCTACCACCAAAGAGGACGATCTGCACCAGCGCGCCCGTCGCGGCACCCGTCGTGAAGCCGATCATATCGGGCGAGCCGAGCGCATTGCGGGATACCGACTGGAATACGGCGCCCGAAACGCCGAGGGAGGCGCCGGCAAAGATTGCGACAAGCAGGCGCGGCAGGCGCAGATTGAGAATGACCTGCTGCCGCATGCCGCCTTCCCCATGCCCCAGGAGTGTTGCCAGGACGTCCATGAAGGGAACGGGCACGCGACCGAGGGTGATGGCAAAAAGTGCGGCAAACAGGATGAGAACCATCAGGCACAGCGTAACCGCGATCGGGCGAGCGGCGATTGTGAAGGACATGTGCCGCCTACGCCAGACAAACCGGCGGGGAGCGCTAGCCGAAGGGTCGGATGCGCGGCTCATAACTTCGATATCCGGTGGCGGCGAACAAGCGCGATGAAGAACGGTCCACCCATCACTGCCACCATTATGCCAACACCGACCTCGCCGGGTGGCGCGATCACTCGCCCGAGCGCGTCAGCACTGACCGTCAGGAGAGCTGCGATCATCATGGCATAGGGGAGCAGCCAGCGATGGCCGGGACCGGTGATCAGTCTGGCAATATGGGGAGCGGTCAAGCCAACGAAACCGATCGGCCCGGCAGCAGCCGTTGCTGCGCCGCAAAGCGTGATCACGGCAAGCGCCGAAAAGCTCCAGATATATAACGGATTGCCACCGAGCGCCTTAGCCAGGTCTGCGCCAAGCGCTGCCGTATCCAGTGCTTTTGTCAGCGCGAAAGCGATTGCAATCCCGATGGATGAAAGGATGAAGGCGGGCAGGAGAACTGCGTAGCTGCGTCCCTGCAGGGAACCAACCGACCAGTTACGGAACTGGTCGAAGACCTGTTCATCGCTATTGACCAGAACGATTTGAGTCAGTGACATCAAGACTACGGAAAGAGCAGCACCGGCCAGTACCACGCGCACCGGATCACCGCTTCCAGTGAGATTTCCGAGCAGATAGACAGCGGCCCCGGCCAAGGCGGCGCCGGCGATGCCGAATGCCATATAGGCCGTAACATCGGTTATGCCGAAAAGGGCGATGGCTCCGGTGACCGCCATCGCCGCCCCGGCGTTAATGCCGAGGATCCCGGGATCGGAGAGTGGATTGCGTGTAAGCGCCTGCATGATCGTGCCGGCTGCTCCGAGCGCTGCACCAACCACGATAGCGAGTAAGGTACGGGGAACGCGCAGCAATCGGACCAGAAGATGGTCGCTGTCAGCCGCGTCGAAATGGGTGATTGCACCCCATGTGGTCGCCAGCGAGATGGGGCGCGCGCCGGCGACGATTCCGAAGAGAATTGCAGTAAAAAGCAGAAGGCCCAAGACAACGAGCCCGGACATCAGTCGCCGCTTGCCTGTGCGCTTCGGCGGCGCTGCTTCTCTCGACCTATAAAACAAGGCGTCAGTTTCCAAACTTGGCGAGGATGCCGTCGACGATCTCCTTGCCGCTGTAATAATCGATGCGGAAGGAGTGGACGCCAAGACCATAGACCTGACCATTCTTGACAGAGGGTAGGTTCGCAAGCAGGGGATCATTGCGGAAGGCTGCCGCCTTGCTGTCGTCTACCCGCAGAACGAAGGTGGTCTCGGCTTTCAAATCCACAAGGCGTTCGTAATCCGTCCAGACGAAGTCATCGCGGCTTGCCGCCTGTGTGTGCCAAGCCGGATCGGGTGCCTCGATGTCGAAACCAAGCTCTGCGAGAAGCGCTGCGTGCGGACCACTCGGTCGCCCGATCGGATTGCTCTGACCCGCCCCATTGAAGCTGACGATATTGGCCTTGCCGGTTGGCACTTTGATCTTGGCCCGGGCGCTAGCAACGTAAGCGTCGAAATCGGCGATAGATGTTGAAGCCTCTTCCTCCAACCCGGTCGCTTTACCCAGTTCGGTTGCAAGCTCCTGCCAGGAAAGGGCGCCGTCATCGACGAGAATGGTCGGCGCAACCTGCCGGAATGCGTTGAGCTGATCCTTGGTTGAGCCGGCGCCGCTTGCCGTCACGACGATGAGGTCGGGTTCGGTGGCGTATACGGCTTCAAGGTCAACTTTGCCGGCCGGCCAGGCATTTTCGATTTTGTGCTTGTTGGCGACTTGCTCCCACTGAGCAAAAAACCGGCCGTTCGCGGCGGAGCCACTGGCGACAACCGGAGCCTTGATCGCCAGAAGCGTGCCGGTCAGCGTGACGGAGGTCGAGAGGATACGTTTCGGCTTGGACGGAATTTCCGTCCGGCTGCCATCGACATTGGTAAAACTGCGTGGCCACATCTCGGTAGCGGAAGCCTGCGACCAGAACAAGAGCGATGCAATCGCTGCAGTAACGATTCGCACAGCGAATCGGCTGGTTGTCGCAAACCTCATGGCTGCATTCTCCGCTGACGGCTGGGGAAGGGCAGGGGCCGTGCCGTCCGCTCGAAGCCCGTGCGGGCGGGAGCATTAGCACCACTGACCGTCCGTCGCTACCCGAAACATGAGCGCAGTCCGCAAGATTGTTGCGACTGCGTCACTCAGCCCTCGGCCGTACCGACCTGCCGGCGCAACGACGAAGGGGGATAACCGAAATGCTTGCGAAATGCAGTCGTGAAGTTGGATAGGTGGACGTAGCCCGCTTCGTAGGCGATGTCGGAAATGCTGCGATTGCTGAAGAGAAGCGCCTGACGCGCTTCGGACAGCCACCGATTTCTGATGAATTCGTTCAGCGAGCAATGATGTGCCTTGCGCACCAATCGCTGCAGCGTTGCCTGGCTCGCGCCGAGTTCGCTCGCCATATCGGCAACCGCCAGTTCCTGCGCCGAATGGCGGTCGATATACTGCACCAGTGCATAGATGCGCTGCTGTTCGGCTGCCGTCAGGTTTGTCGGCGGCATGACCGCATCGGGGTTCGAGCCGAAGGCTGCCGTCAGCGCTTCATAGACGATGGCAAGCGTGTGGCTTTCCAGAAGAACCGCGGAAAACGGTGGTTTGCGGGCGGCGATGTCAAACATCTGCCGCGCCAGGAACTCCACCTTGCGATTGGGCTGCCACTGCCAGAAGCCGTGTTCTCCAGACAGAAGTGCCCGGAAGTTGTCCGGAGCTTGGCTTGTCTGTGAAAAGCGCTGGAGCCAATCGCGCGACATGCCGATGACCATCTTGTCGAGATACTGGCCCTTTCGCGCCCGCCGGCGAAGGCGCGCACCGCTTTCGTGGGAAACGATGATCGCCGCGGATTGCCAGCGCCCCTGCGCGGTGCGCTGCGGCATGGGCATTGGCACTCCATTCAGCGAGGCTTCGACAAAGCCTTCGAGGAAAATCTTGATGCAGACCTGCGCGTCGAGCGCCACTTCCATTTCAAGGTCGTCGACCTGCATACGACGTCCGAAATTGACGTGGATGCCATTCATCCGCACTTGGCCCGCTAGGCCGCATGCGACAACAGCGTCACCCTGATCGCCACCGTCGAGCACGCGCACGCCGTTCTTGCGCAGCTCACGCCGCGTCAGGACCGGATTGGGATTGGCAACCACGGGCGGAAGGGGATCGACGGCGCTGTTCACACAGGTCTCCTGCATAACTTTATGCGTGATTAACGAAAGCGGATGTTTCCAAGACCACGTATACGAATACATGAAATATGCACTCAAGAATAGCCGCGACGGGGGATGTCCGGCACTGATGTCGCGCGACGGGCGGCATAGGTGCGGAAAGAGCTGGTCGTCCGGGGGTATGGGAATGAACAGAAATAAGACAATCGTGCAGCGGCTGGCAATCGAGCGGCTGACGCGCGTTCTGCTGGCAACGACCATTCTGGCGGGGTTGGCAACTGTGGCACAGGCACAGGATGGCAGCGACAGCCAGGCTAGCACGGAGCTGGCGCCGATCGTGCTGGAAGGTGCGACTTACGAGACAGAAGGCACGAACAGCTATACGACGAAGGAAATCAGCGTCGGGGACAAGGATACGCGCACTCTACGCGAAGTGCCGCAGTCGACCACAGTCATGACGCGCGAACGTCTCGATGATGGCAATTTCTCTTCGCTCGATACCGTCATGCGCAAGACGCCGGGCGTCGTCGTTCTGACCAATGATAACGGCCGCTCCAGCCTCTATTCACGCGGCTTCGAATACGACACGCTTTATATGAACGGACTTTCGACGCCGGTTTCCTCCATCTATGGCACCCAGCCGGACATGGTTGTGGTCGATCACATCGAAATTCTGCGCGGCCCTTCAGGCCTCTTTGGCGGAGCAGGCGAACCAGCTGGCGCCGTCAACATGCGCCTCAAGCAGGCCTCTGACGAATACAGGGCCAGCATCAACACGATCATGAGTTCGTGGGACGGCAAGCGCATCGAAGGTGACGTGACCGGACCGCTGACCAAATCCGGCCGGGTGCGCGGTCGACTGGTCGGGGCACTTTCGACCAAGGACAGCTTCATCGATACCGTCGACAACAAGGTCGGCGTTATCTACGGCACGATACAGGCCGACATAACGGACAATACAACGGCGACACTGAGCATCAACCATACCCGCCGTGACATCACACCCTTCAACGGTCTGCCGACGTTAAAGGACGGCACGCTGCTCGACCTGTCGCGTTCGACCTATACCGGTGCCGACTGGAACACTTTCGAAAACAATGTGACGCAATACATCACCGAACTCGAGCATCGTTTCGACGACGGTGGTCACGCCAAGATTTCGGCGCTCTATTCGCATGTCGACGTCAATTTTCTTTACGCTTACGCATCAAGTGCAGCTTCGCCAACCGGGGATATATCTGCGACAGCCGGAGGCATCACTGGCGGAACGCGTTGGCTGGCGCGTGACTATCAACAGGATTCGGTCTCGCTCGACGCTCATATCAGCAAGCCGTTTGAATTGTTTGGTTTGGAAAATAACATAATCGCCGGCGTGGATTATCGGGGGTCGGATGACAGCCTGCGCACGGCAACTGGCCTGATCGCAGGGGCGCAGAATATCTACGACTGGAATACGAACATCGCCAAGCCGACCGTCACCTACGGTGACGCGGCTGAGACGGAAACTGATCAGTATGGTATCTATGGTCAATGGCGCATCAAGCCTCTCGACAAGCTAACGCTGATCGGTGGCGGCCGCTTCAGCTGGTATGATGCCCAGTCCGGCGACAGTGAGGTCAAGGTCAATGGTGAGTTTACGCCTTACGCCGGCATCATCTATGACTTGACCGACCGTGTGTCGGCCTATGCCAGCTACACGGAGATCTTCCAGCCGCAGTCTGCTCTGGATGCCTCGAACAGCATCCTCGATCCTCGCACCGGCGAGCAGTATGAGGTCGGCCTCAAGGCGGAACTGACCGACGATCTCAACGCCTCGCTTGCGTGGTTCGATCTGACCGACAAGAACCGCGCGGTCTCGGATCTGGATAACCTCGGCAAATATACGGCCTCCGGTGAAGCGCACATGCGCGGCATCGAGTTCGAAATCAATGGGGAAATCCTGCCCAATTGGGAGGCGATGGCCGGTTACACCTATACCGACACGAAGTTCAATAACACGGCCACCGCAGCAGGCTCGGAATTCTATACCCCTAAGCATATGGTGCAGCTCTTCACCAAATACACATTCGACGGCTCAGGCACGTGGACCGACGGCATCTTCGTTGGCGGTGGTGTGAAGCTGTTCTCTTCGTTCAAGAACGTCTCGCGCACGGCAGCGGGTGGTGCGACCACCATCGAAGCTCCGGGCTACGGCGTGGTAGATCTGCAAGCTGGTTACAAGTTCAACGAAAATCTGACGGCCAGCTTGGCGGTCAACAACGTGTTCGACAAGAAATATTACGAGCGTGTCGGCGGCAGCTCAGTGTTCAACTTCTACGGCGAACCGCGCAATGTAGTCTTCAAGCTGAACGCGACCTTCTGATCGCGGCATCGACCAAATTTGTAAAAAGCGACTCGGAGCCTTCGTTCCGGGTCGCTTTTTTTATGTCATCACTTTTCAGATGCAGCATCCACCTCGCTGAAGGCCATTGCCTGCGCGCGCCGAACGCCATGCAGCAGCATGTCGAAGTGATCGTGATCGGCCGCGACCACCAGATCAACCTTCATCGCCGGATTGGCGCGCGCGATCAGGCTTGCGGCTTCCGTGATATTGTCGACCATGGCCCGACGTGAAAGGTGGTCCTGCCGTTCGGCCGGTAATGCATGCGTCGCATATTGCTCATCCTTGCCGACCGTGATGACGAGGCGTTCGGCCGCATTCGTGGTGGCATTGCGGCGCATCCGGCGCATTAGCAGAGCATCGCTGAACCATAGTGACGGACTCGCTGCCCAGTATCGCTGGAAATGGCCGGGACAGTGCAGCAACGTGTTGAGGGTAAAGAGCCCACCATAGGAAAAGCCGAATAGTGTGTTCTTGTCGGAATCCAGAGGGTAAAGCGCGGAAAGGGCGGGGCGTAGCTCCTCCACGAGGAAATAGAGAAAATCCTCGGCGCCGCCGAAGGCCGTCGAGACAATATCGCCAGTCTCCCGATCCGGCTGAGGCGTGTAGTTTCGCGATCGGGCAGGCGCATCGAAGGGCGCCCCCCCCGGAAAGCCAATTGCGACGGTGAAACCGACGGCTCCGTCCGCCGGCATCGTGGCTGCCGGAAATAACCCGTTAGCTGGCTTGCCGAAGACAAGTGGGAAGCTTGCGTCCCCGTCCAACATCCAGAGAACAGGATAACCGGCTTGTGGCGGTGAGCCGGAGGGGAGCCGGACAAGAATTCGATAGCGTTCACCTGTGCGTTGCGAGTGGATTTCGAAAGCGTGTGCCGCTGGCAGTTGAACCGGCTGCCATTCACTCATGCCTTGCATCATAGCGATCGTTTTCGTCCGGTAAGGTGTTACGGAGCCGCTTGGCAGAAAACAGTTTGGCCAAGAGGAATTTAAGCGAAATCTATCAGAGATCAGCGCGTTATGGTACTTGTCCGTTTCCGCGGAAATATGTGTTCCACATCGAATCTCCGTGAAGCTGCATCTAACTCTTGACGCTGGCATAGAGGCTTGCGGAATGGCTGCGTACCAAGGCGGAGCCGGAGAAGCGGCTGGCGCTGTCGATCAAGCGATCCGGACGGACGGTTCAATCCCGGCAAGCCTGCAGATTCGCATAGAGGTGCGGTATGAGCACTAAATCCGAAGCCTAAGATTACATTATCGTCGGTGAAGGCAATGCCGGCTGCGTGCTTGCCAACCGACTGACAGAATCCGGTCTTCATAGCGCGGGTCAATGGATCAGAACGGAGCTTCCGCGCTCAGGGTGATCCTTGCAGCCGGAGCTGCTCAGACCCCGCAATTGATGGAGCTTTCGGGTATTGGCAGCCCGGAAATTCTTCGCAAGCTGGGTATCGACGTAAACCACGCGCTCCCGGGCCTGGGCGAAAATTATCAAGGGCGCCCGCGCGCTATGCTGCGACCCGGCAAGGTATCCTCACACTTGGGACGGGACTGGTGCACGGCTTCGTCCGGACCCGTGAAGGAATGGAGGGGCCGGATGTCCAATTTTTCTTCATGTATGCCAGCTATGCAAACGCTGCGGAACGCATCCTTGATCGATATCCGGGCATGACGATCGGCGTCACGTAATTGCGGCCTCAGTCGCGAGGCTCGATCCATGCCGCTTCGCCCGATCCTCATGTCGGGCCAGTCATTCGGCCGAACTTTCTCGCCGCTGAGGAGGACCGTCGTACATTGGTTGAGGGCATGAAGATCGCCCGTCATATCGTCAACCAGCCAGCGATGGAGGCTTTTCATGCGAATGAAACCAGTCCCGGCGATTGCCGCAGTGACAACGATTGGTTGGCATTTGCCCGCGCAAACGGCCAGACGATCTACCACATCTGCGGTACGTGCCGAATGGGCCGTGATCCGAGTGCTGTTGCTGAACCGAACCTAAAGGTCAAAGGTATCGCCAATCTCCGGATAGTCGACGCCTCGATCATGCCGACCATGGTATCTGGCAACACTCAGGCGGCGGTCTTCATGATCGCAGAGAAGGGAGCAGATTTGATCCTGTCCGAGTCCTCATAAGAAAGAACGTGCGATCATACCATTCTCAAGCATCGAGTTTTTGTGTGCTCACTCGCGACATCGATTTGTCCGCTCCGTAGCTTCAGCCTGTGCTGCTCCACCCAAATTTGCAAAACCGGGTGCGAGCCTGGATTGGATCGCGCTACGATCCGCTAAATCATCAATGCTGACGACGCGGCGTCGATACTTTCTCAGTAGCGGTTCCGTGCATGGTTGCTTCCAGGGAAAGAATCTCGTCGGTCGAAAGTAAATTCTCCTGTCCACGAGGAGCCAGCAGGCCTTTTAACTGAAGATCGATATAGCGCAGGCAGCATACCCGCAAAAAAGACGTGAAGTTTCCAAGATCGTGCCCCTCGTCAATCGACTCGTTATAGAGTTGGTGCAGGAGTTGAGGAACGTTCATGTCGTCCTTGGAGGCGATTTCCTCAAGGACGGTCCAGAACATGGTTTCCAGGCGAACGCTGGTCACCATACCGTCCATGCGGATGGAGCGGGTCTGGCTCTCCCAAAGGTGAGAGTTCGCGCCGATGAATAATCTGCACATGAAAATCCTCCTGCCTGCTCCTCGTCACAACGATATCACAGTGCGCCGATCGGGAAAGGGGCCGCAATTCGCGGCCCCTATTGGCACAAATTCCGAATTTAAAGGTTGCCACTCTTCAATTCGCCAGCAATGTGTTCGGCTTGCCGTATGGCAAGCGCAACGATCGTAAGTGTCGGATTGGCGGCCGCGCCGGTCGTCATCACGGAGCCGTCCGAGATGAACAGGTTCGGTACGTCGTGGGCCTTGCCCCAGCCGTCCACGACGCCATCCTCTGCCTTTTCGCTCATGCGGCATGTGCCCAGATTGTGGGTGGAAGGGTAGGGGGGCGTTCGGTGGGAATCGGTCGCGCCGACCGCGGCGTAAAGCTTCTGGGCGTGCTCGTAGGCATAGTTCCGCATGGCCACGTCGTTCTTGTGGTCATCGAAATGTACGTTCGGAGCCGCTAGTCCCCATTGGTCCTTGACTGTGTCGGATAGAGTGATGCGGTTACTCGCCTGCGGCATATCCTCTCCGACGATCCACATGCCTGCCGTCCTGTCATAGGCATCCATGATCTCGGCGAAATCAGGCCCCCAAGCACCCGGCTCGGCAAAGGCTGCCAGAAAGGATGGTCCGAGCGACAGTGTCTCCATATAATAACCACCGACGAAGCCGCGGTCCGGCTTGTGGATCGCCTCGTCGGCAATGATACCGGCCATGGTTTCACCGCGGAACATATGAACCGGCTTGTCGAAACGCGCATAGACCGAGCCAGTCAGGTGACGCATATAGTTACGGCCTACCTGATCGGAGCTATTGGCAAGTCCCTTGGGGAACCGGTTGCTTTCGCTGAGAAGTAGAAGCCGTGCTGTCTCGATGGAGTTGCCCGCCACGCAGACGATTTGGGCTGCCTGCTCATGTAACATGCCGTTCTTGTCTGCATAGACCACGGTATCGACTCTGCCGGACGCATCGTGGGTGATGCGCACGACGTGACTTTCTGGGCGCAGGTCCAGAAGACCGGTTTCCAAAGCCCGCGGTATTTCTCGGACGAGAATGCTCCACTTGGCCTTGCTCTTGTCACCCTGGAAGTTGAACCCGTCTTGGATCGAGGCGGGACGGCCGTCGTAAGGCTCGGCGTTCGTCGCATATGGACCAGTTGCGTAAAGCTTGTAGCCGACCCGTTCGGCGCCGTTTGCAAAGACCTTGTAATTGTTGTTGGCCGGCAATGCCGGGCGTCCATGGCGATGGGTCGATCCCATCGCGATTTCGGCCTTGTCGTAATAAGGCGCCAGATCTTCGAGCGTGATCGGCCAGTCCAGGAGCGTTGCGCCTTCGACATTGCCGTAGGTCGTGCGCGCCTTGAACTCATAGTCCTTGAAACGGGGCGTTGCGCCGGACCAATGGGTCGTCGTACCGCCGACGGCCTTGACGATCCATGCCGGCAGACCTGGAAAATCCTTGGCGATCCGCCATGAACCGCTGGTGGTGCGTGGATCGAGCCAGGCCATCTGCTTGAAGGCTTCCCACTCGTTGTTTTGGTAGTCTTCGTTTTTCAGATGGGCGCCAGCCTCGAGAAGAACGCAAGCAATGCCGGCCTTGGTCAGCTCGTAAGCCAGCGTTCCGCCGCCCGCGCCGGAGCCGATGATGACGACGGCCTTCTCATCCTTTGCAATCTGTTTCATTGACCTGCCTCCGTGTATTCCTCAATGCGCGGTTCCGGCAGCCAGGTGAGATCATTGAATCCCCTGTTGACATAGCCGCCCTTGTCGAAGCTCGGCCCCTCGTAACCGAGTAGACCCCAAACCTCGGGGTCATCGTAAAGAGTGGTGACGGTCGTACCTTTGACCAGCTTGAAGAAATCGGTATCCTCAATGGCCTTCAGCCTCTCAAGAGCGGCCTTGTCATCAAGATCGCTGAAACCGTTCGATTGCATTTCCTGCAGTGCCGCCGCGAAAGCTACCTTTTCGGCAGGCGTCTTGCCGGCTGCGGCCAGAACGGCATCGGCTGTGCGCTGATAGGGACCATCCCCGAAACGCTTGTGCGGAAACATCACGCGGATCATACGCACCAAGGTCTTATAGCTCGCTTGATCCCTTTCAGGTTCGAGCGGCAGCTTGGCAAAAGCTACCTTTGCGATCGACGATCCCATTACAGCCGCCGTCGCGCTGCCGATCAGCAGCCGTCTTTTTGTGGTTCTCATGGTTCTCCTCCCCTAATGAAAACGATATTTCAGTTCGTCGTCAGCGAAATCTTCCTTGTTTCTGTATGACTTCTATCTGGTATCCGTCCGGGTCCTGGACGAAGAAAAACCGGGCCAGCTTGCGGCCGTCATGCTGAAAGTCGATCAGTTTGCGCGGGGAAAGGCCGGCCTCCTCAAACCGGGCATGTTCGGCATCGACATCGTCCACAACGAAGGCAGAATGGCCATAGCCATCACCCACTTCGTAGGGTTCCTTCCGGTCCTTGTTTATCGTCAGTTCCAGTTCGAACGTGTTTTCCGCATTGGACAGATAGACAAGGGTGAAGCCCTCAAAATCAAGCCGCTCCGCGACCTTCAATCCAAACGCGCGCTCATAAAAACCAGTCGCCCGGGTTTCATCGAGCACCCGGATCATGCTGTGGACGAATTTCGCCATGCTCCTCCCTCTCATCTCTCCTCGATGAACTATAGAGATGGAAAAGAAGGGCGGGTATTATTCTGCTACTACCTCCGCAATTTTGCCAGAGGTTATGGTCGCTTTAGAAAAAGCGATCTTGACTCGCCATATTTTCTGCCTTGGGAGGGGACATGAACAACGACGTCTTGATACGAACGGTAGCCGGTATCGTCGGTTCGCGACACTGCCTGACCGGAGCGCGACAGACGGAGCGTTTTCGCAAGGGGTTTAGGTCGGGGGAGGGCGAAGCGATCCTGGTCGCGATCCCCGGCAGTCTCCTGGAAATGTGGAGAGTGCTGCAGGCAGCGGTTGCTGCCGATTGCATCGTCATTCTGCAGGCGGCGAATACCGGCTTGACGGAGGGCTCGACCCCGAAAGGCCGCTATGATCGTGATGTCGTCATCATCTCCACCCTCCGGCTCGACAAAATACACGTGCTGGATGAAGGGCGTCAGATCGTCAGCCATGCAGGCGGCACATTGTTCCGGCTGGAGAAGCTTCTCGCGGTCTATGGCCGTCAGCCACATTCAGTGATCGGCTCCTCCTGCATTGGAGCGTCGATCGTCGGCGGCGTCTGCAACAATTCCGGAGGATCGCTCGTTCGACGTGGTCCGGTTTATACTGAACTTTCTCTTTTTGCAGAAAAGACGGAAGCAGGCGAACTCCGGCTCGTCAACCATCTCGGCATTGATCTTGGTGCTTCACCCGAAGAGATGCTTGAAACCCTGGACAGTGGCCATCTCGATCGGTCTCTGATCATCAAGGGCCAGGGCCGCGCCTCTGATGAAGGTTATGCGTCGCGCGTGCGGGATGTGGATGCTTCAACGCCAGCACGGTTCAACGCGGATTCCCGCAATCTGTTCGAAGCCTCTGGATCTGCCGGAAAGGTCGCCGTCTTCGCCGTACGGCTGGACACGTTTCCGGTCGATGCTGATACGCGCGTCTATTATGTGGGCACAAATGACACCGTCTCGTTAACGGGGCTTCGGCGTAGCCTGCTGACCGGGTTCTCCGAATTGCCGATCAGCGGCGAATATCTGCATCGGGATTGCTTCGACGTGACGCGGCGCTACGGCAAGGATACTCTGCTGATGATCGACCGGTGGGGGACCGATCGGTTGCCAACCTTCTTCGCGCTTAAGGGAGCGATGGATGCGTGGCTAGCGAAGGCATCGTTCCTTCCCAAGAACCTCGCGGATCGGCTCCTTCAACGGCTCGCCGATCTCCTGCCCGAAGCGCTGCCCGATCGAATCCTTGCCTATCGCGAGGCTTTCGAGCATCACCTCATATTGAAGATCCCGGCATATATGGCAGAGGATGTGGAGCAGGTGCTGAACAGCAATGTCGGCTCCAGTTCCTGGTTTCTTTGCGATGCTGAAGAAAGCAAGAAGGCGATGCTTCATCGGTTTGCCGCGGCAGGCGCCGCGATCCGCTACGCTGTGGTTCATGCTCGTCCGCGCGAGGATGTCCTGGCGCTTGATATCGCACTGCGTCGCAACGATGCCGAATGGTTCGAACGGCTACCACCCGAGATCGACCTGCAGATCGAAAAGAAACTCTATTACGGGCACTTCCTTTGCCATGTCCTCCATCAGGATTACATCGTCAAATCCGGCACCAACGTAAAACGGCTCAAGGAAATGATGCTGCAGCGGCTCGATGAGCGTGGTGCGGAATATCCGGCCGAGCACAATGTCGGGCATATCTATCGTGCTAAGCCCGAATTGGCGAAGCATTACAGGTCGCTGGACCCGACCAATAGTTTCAACCCCGGTATCGGGCACACCTCCCGCAATCGATATTATCGAGAGAGCTGCCAATGCAGCGATGGCGCGCAGTCCGCAGCATATCAAGCTTTATCGTGCGATTGACAGGTGTCCTGTCGGGCGCTCAATGCTTCCAAGCTTCCAAGCTTCCAAGCTTCCAAGCTTCCAAGCTTCCAAGCTTCCAAGCTTCCAAGCTTCCAAGCTTCCAAGCTTCCAAGCTTCCAAGCTTCCAAGCTTCCTATCCTATCATCAGACGCATCTTAACCTACCTCAGATGCTCGCCGCGGAGATCGAGATGTGGCCGGCGTCTAAACTTTAGCCGCTTGCGCTGTCAGCGCTCTTCCGTTTGCAAGGTCGAAAGTAATTCTGTCTGCGAACGGTTCATACTGGTCGGCGCTCTGAAGTAGGCGTCGTATAACTGGCATGCGAGGCTGACAATGGTGAAGTCGGCGGTGTCGGAAAACTTACGCCCAATCAAAATCTCCATTTTTGCAAGCCGCTGGTAAAGGGTGTTCGGATGAATTCCCAGGCCGTCTGCCGTCAGAGCCACTGACTTACCTTCCTGCACATAGCGGGAAAGCGTCTCGTAATGCGTGGTTTTTTTTCCATCTGTTAGGAGAGGCGCCAAAATCTGGCGAATGAAGCTCAGAACATCCTGCCGTTCCCGTCCTTCAAGAAGCAGCTCATACCCCATGTCGGCGTGTTTTAATAAACCGGCCCGCCCGCGACGGTTCAGTGCCTCTGACGCACGCGCCGCCTGTACGCGGGCGGCCGAATGAAAATCTGCCGCATCATAGATTGCGCTTGCACCAGCAACGATTTGTAATTGCTCCGAGAGGCTAGAAAGTGTGCCGAGACTTCGGTCGAGTGCCGTTGTTGTCGATGCAGAAAAAAGCATGACAATCTGGTCCCCATCGTGAAAGATCAGTTTGTTCGGCGATGTCGCAGCGCTATGCAGGTCCGATACCAGCCGGTGAATGGAAAGCTGTGCGTTGGCTGAGGTTTGATTCTGGGGCGCTTGCGCGATCACAATCTGATTGAAGCGCTCGACCCGAAAGCCGAGATGGCTACGGCGACTGTCCAAGTCAGTGCCGGCGGCTATGGTCTCGAAGTGTATTTTCTTTCGAGCGTTCAACGCATCCATTTTCGACATGTTGCGGATGAAATCAACCGCGACGAATGCAGCAATTGTTCCGAATAGGACATGCTTGAAGCTAACATCACCGACCGGATCAAAATGGAAATGAGCAATCGGCGCTTCAGCTATTTCAACATCCTGGATAAGCTTGCCAGGCCCGTCGGCCCAGTTCGTGGATCGGAACTCCAATCCAACGACATTTTCGAAGCGAAACTCGACATTGAACAAGCGTGACACGGCGCCGAGCTGTTCGATCAGGTTATCTTCGGTGGAAAAAATGTGCAGCAATGTTTCGTGCAGCTTGACGGAGCGATCAAGCTCGACGTTCTTGCGCGCGAGATCATTCCGCATCTCTTCGAGGCGCTTCGATGTGGCGATCGCCATCTGGTAGGAGAGTGATCTCTGGTATGCAACGGCGATCTGGGAGGCCAGCGATTCCAGAACAATCCGGTCAAAAACCGAGAACGCCCCATCCGCCGAGAAACATAATGTGGTCAGCGTACCTAAGCGTTTTCCCTCCGCCATCACCGGTACGCATAGAAGCGCGTTGGCGATCTGTGAACGCTCCATGAATGATTGACTCTCCGGTCGCATAACGCGATGCGCATCAATGATATTTTGTCGCCCATTGTGTATGGCCGGGTGTCCCGTCGCAAACACCACCCCCGAAACAGATTCGTTCGGTTCGAGCCGATAATGCGTGTAATCATCAGGCAAGCCCGCGTGGGCGACTGGAACAAGATAGCCGCTTTCCTCATCATAAAGCCTGAAAACCCCAGCATCACAATGGGGAAGCACGTTCATCACTTCTTGCAGCACGTTATCGACGATTTCGTTTCCGTCGAGTGAATTGATGACTGCCGAATTGACGGACGCGAGCATCCCTACGGTGCTTGACTGCAGATCGATTATAGCGCGTTGAACAGCGGCTGCTACCCGTACCCCCAGCCGTTCAGCGTCGCGAGAAGCTATTTCGAATATCGTGCTTTTGGCGGTGAAATGGGAGTGGTCAATCGTCAAGCGTAGCACGCCATCGGCTTCGGTTGTCGATTGGGTGATTGACGCTGTCGCCTGCTGGCTATCGACGTCAACATCATCGAGATGCAGCACGCCGGTAGCGATGAGGTCGATGAGGTCGGGATGACGGTGAAGATCTATCTTCAAATGACGCACCTATGTGGCTACGCACATATAATTATAAAATGAGATGTGGGAATCAACATATAAATTTCCTGAAGCAGTGGCAAAACGGATGAAAGGCAAAAAAAGGGGATCCACTGCCATGTTTGCGAGCATCAAACGCCGCCACGTCATCATAGGAATGCTGTTTATTTGCTGGGTTGTCGGATTCATCGACAAGACAGCCATTAATATTGCCATCATCCCGATCAGCGAAGAATTCGGGCTGACGTCTGACCACCAAGGGATGATCATCAGCGCTTTTTTCCTCGCCTACTCCATGACGCAGCTGATTGGCGGTTACCTGGTTGACCGGTTTGGGTCACGCCGCGTGCTGAGTTCCGCCGTCGCGATTTGGTCTCTCGGCACTGCCGTTTCTGGTGCCGTGACCAATGCCATTGGCTTGGCCGCAGCACGTGCCGTCACCGGTGCCGGTGAAGCGGTTTTTCCAGCTGGAGGTTCGGTCGCAATCACCGAGCACTTCAAAAAATCACAGATGGCCCGCGCGAAATCCGTATTGCAATCGGGCGCTTCCGTCGGATTCGCGGTCGGATCAATTGTGATCACCGCACTTATTGCCGCTCATAGCTGGCGAGTGATGTTCCTTGTGCTCGGTCTGATTGGACTCGCCCTTTCGGTCGCATTGTACGTCGTCATGAAGCCCGTTGCAGAAACACGTCTCGGCAATGACGCCGCTCCCAAAGTTTCGGAGAAGAAGCGCATCGGCGCTCTCCTCAAGAATGCACTCACTTGGAAGATCACTGCCGTCTATTTCTTCACCAACATTGTGTTCTGGGGGCTGCAATCCTGGCTGCCTTCTTACTGGGTGAAGGTCAAAGGCATGAGCATGGTGGAGATGGGGGCATATTCAATGATCCCGCCTGCTCTCGGTTTCATCTCGTTTCTCACCTGCGGATGGCTACTGGATCGTTTTTTCCATCAGAGGGAAAAATACCTCATCTGCATCGGCTCGATTGTCGCTGCCGTGTTCATCTATTTGATGGCCAATGCACAATCCATTCCGCTGGCTTTTGCCTACCTGTCCATCTCCAATGTCTTCCTGAATGCGATCTCGATCAGCGTGTTCGTCAGCATCATGAAACATTTCCCGCAAAACTCTGTCGGCACAGCAACCGGATTGATCAATTCGCTTGCTCAGCTTGGCTCGTTCATTTCGCCGATGCTGATCGGTGCGGTGCTGTCGGCTACGGACCAGAACTACGGTATCGCCTTTTCGGTGCTGGTCGGCTGCGCTGTCATCGTTTGCGTCATCGCAACAACATTCCCGGCCATTCACGGCAACAAGACTGTCGAAAAGACCGCCTGAAGGATACCAATGACCTATCTCGACATCATCGAACGAATCGTTGCCACGCATACGGATAACTTGAAATCGGTTGCCGACCGCATCTGGTCATTTGCAGAAATACGCTATGAGGAAACACAGTCGGCTGCGCTTCTGGCCGACGAGCTTGAGAGGGCGGGGTTCTCCGTAACCCGAAATGCGGGCAACATCGAAACGGCCTTCGTCGCGAGTTACGGCCAAGGTCAACCGGTGGTCGCTATCCTTGGTGAATTCGACGCCCTAACCGGTCTCAGCCAGAAAAGTGGTGTTGCGCAGCATGACCCCGTCGTTGCGGGTGGTAATGGCCATGGTTGCGGCCACAACTTGCTCGGCACAGGTGCGCTTGCTGCGGCGCTCGCATTGAAAGCCTGCAAGGACGAGCTCGATCTGAAGGGTACCATCCGCTATTATGGATGCCCGGCAGAGGAGGGAGGTGGCGGCAAGGCTTACATGGCGCGCGAAGGGCTGTTTTCCGATGTTGACGTGGCCTTTACCTGGCATCCTTGGGATGAGAACCTCGCTTACAACGCGCGCATGCTGGCAACCAATCAGCTTTATTTCACTTTTCGAGGTACAAGCGCGCATGCCGGTTTCGAACCCCATCTGGGACGTTCAGCTCTCGATGCGGTCGAATTGACCAATGTCGGCTGCAACTATCTCCGGGAACACATCATTCAGGACGGCCGCATTCATTACGCGATCACCGACACGGGGGGGCGGGCACCCAATGTCGTGCAGTCGCACGCGCAGGTGCTTTACAAGGTTCGAGCACCTCGTATGGACCAGGTCCGCGAAATCACCGAAAGGGTGAAGAATGTCGCGGGTGGTGCAGCGCAGATGACCGGTACTGAGCTCGAAATCACTTTTGACGCGGCCTCCGCCGATCTGGTACCAAATGTCACATTGGCGCGAATGATGCACCAGGAGTTTGAGAAGCTGGGTGTCGCAAGCTTTTCAAACAGCGAAAAGGATTTCGCCGGCAGGATCCAGCAAACGTTCTCGAATGAAGTACGGGCGCGTGTAGCCAAGTGCGACAAGATCCTGTCAGAGGATCTAAACGGATTTGACGAAAAGCCGACTTTTCTGCACGGGTCTACTGATGTCGGTGATGTCAGCTGGCTGGTGCCCACAGGTCAGATTTATGTTGCCACGGAGGCCTATGGCACGCCGCCGCACACTTGGCAGATGGTGGCGCAGGGAACATCCGGTTATGCTCACAAGGGCATGCTGCAGGCCGGCAAGGTGCTGGCGGCATCCGCCGTGCGCGCCATGATGGATCCGCAAATTATTACCGACGCTAAGATCGAGCACCTCGAACAGCTGGGTGGAGAGGCTTATGTCCCGCTCATCCCTGCCGACGCCACTCCGCAACGACTCAAATGATCTAGAAAGCACTGGGCGGTTCGTAAACCTCGGCTACTGCCGAGGTTTACGATCGTTCTTTGCGTAGATGATCTGGTAGAAGTTACTGATGAGGCCCTAATTTTCTGCCTCATACGCTTGTCTGATTTTTCAACGAGATGACGCGTTTTCGCGGCATGGCCTGTCCGCTGGCGTCAAGTGTGAAAGCAGCCACGAAAACGGATGTATAACACACCGGGCATCGGTTGCCCCTTCATGCGCCTGGGGCGGAACCTTCATCGCGGTCTGGACCAAATGATAACTGGGTCTGCTCGCAGATCTGTCTTAGTGCGGAGCGCAAGCCTTCCTCATAGGTGGGATGGTAGAATGGCTTTTCGAGGAGTTGCATGGCGGTCAGTTGATCTTCGATTGCCCAGGCAATCATGTGAGCAAGATGTCCGCCTTCGGGCGCGGCAATCGCGGCGCCTGTCAGCTTGCCCTTATCGTCGGCATAGATCCTGATCACGCCCGCATTATGCCCTTCGACCTTGGCTCGTCCCTGATCATAAAATTCGGAAACGCCTACAATCGTATCATCGCCCGCCAACGCTCCAATTGAGGCAATAGGAGGATCGGTGAACGTAATCGCTAAGGGTGTTGACCGTCTTGAAGAGACGATATCAGGATAACGAGCCGCATTGTTACCGGCAATCGCACCTTCTGCCGATGCCTCGTGCAGGACTGGCAGGTCGGCATTGCAGTCCCCTGCGAGAAAAATGGAAGATTTCCCGCATTGCATGGTCTGGCGGTCAAATGCCGGGGTCCCGTGCTCGTCCAATTTTAGGCCCGTACCGGCAAGCTCGAGACCGCTGAGGTTCGGCGGTCGGCCGGCAGCCACGAGAACGTGTGTGAATGATTTTGTGCCCTCCGATGCGCCGGACCAGGAGATTTCAATTGTCTGGTCTACCTGCGACGCGTTGATCTCCGCACCAAGATGGATTGTGAATTCCCGTCCTAGCAAGCCGAGCAGCTGCTTTGCGACGTCCTTGTCCTTCAACGCTGCGACCGTGTCCCTTTCATCGAAGACGACCACATCGACTCCAAGACGAGAGAATGCCTGCGCGAGTTCAAGCCCCAGCGGCCCTGCTCCAACCACCGCAAGCGAGGCAGGGAGATCGTCGAGTTCGAAAACGGTCTCGTTGGTCAGGATGTTGTTCAAGCCATCGAACGTCTTCGGAATGCTCGGTCGGGAACCCGTGGCAATCACGATAGACTTGGCACGCACGATCTTACCAGCAACCGCCAGCCTATCGCCGCTGATGAATTTTGCTTTGCCCTTCATTCTCGCATCGCCCGGCAGTTCATTGATGGATTTAAGGGCTGAAGCAACGAACTCGTCACGCAGAGTCCGAACGCGCTGCAGAACTGCCTTGCCGTCGATGACCACGCTGCCTGGATGGATGCCAAACTGCGATGCAGCAGCAACACCGTGTGCGATCTTCGCGGCGGCTATTAGAAGCTTTGAGGGCATGCAGCCGACCGAAGCGCAGGTCGTTCCGGCAAATCGTTCATCTATGAGAAGGGTCTTTGCGCCCACCCGTCGGGCGCTGCGTTCCGCTGAAAGCCCGGCAGTGCCCGCGCCGATGACTGCCACGTCGCATTCGATATCAATGCTATTCTTCTCGCTTAAGGGCATCCGGCTTGTCCTATATGGCTTGCAAACCATTGGAACAGTCGCGCCCGCAACATCGTTCCTTTCCCAGATCAACAATCGGCGATGTATGACCGAGTTCGGTCAACCGGAACGCTCAGGTGTCGATGATATCACCAGGCTTCACCGGGATGACCTGCTGCTGCCAACCTGTCGATAGAGCGATGCGTGGCAACTGCGATTGAGTTCATGCATCAACCGGTTCTGCTCGGCCATAACGAATTGCGTGACATCTCCATCACAAGCGTCCAGCAGTTCTTTCTCCGAAAAGCCATCAGCGAGCGCTGCAACCTTTATCGCCAGTGCTTCACCCACGAACTGTTCAGATTTTTCAAAAACACCCGAAGAGCCGATGCTGGCGACCACATTGACGCTGCGCTCCGTTATCCTGTCTTTCAGCCAGTCATGAATGTTCATCATTTGGGTATCCTCCTCTCCAAATGCGCTTCATAATCGCGCTGGCTCGATTTTGTTCCCTACCGAGTATCCGCCGTGATTTTCATAAAGGAGAAAGGGCTTTATACAGAATAAATTCCTGGCGCCCTTCCTCTTGAATGATCGGAAATCACCGCGGTTTCGGCAGGAATCGTGAAAGCCTTTTCCGCTTCCTCGCCTTTGGGATGAGATCCACATCGCTCACCAATCTTGCCCCGCCCTCGCGCTTTTCTAGGGTGATCTTGCGGCTGTGGAAGGCCTCCAGTTCTGCACGGTGCCCGACGCTGACGATCGTTACATCAGGTAGTTCGTCGATCACCATCTGCATGATCTGGTCCTGGCTCTTTTCGTCCAGTGCCGAGGTGGCCTCGTCCATCACGACGATCTCAGGATGATGAAGTAAAAGACGGGCAAATGCGAGGCGCTGCTTTTCGCCTCCAGACAGAGTATGGTCCCACGGGGCGTCATCCTCAAGTTTCTCATTGAGATGCCCCAGACCAACCTTGTCCAATGCAACGCTCATTTCTTCAGCCGACCAATCGTCTGCGCCATGCGGGTATGCGACCGCTCTCTTCAGCGTTCCGGACGGAATATATGGCTTCTGCGGTAGCATGAAGAGGTTGCTTTCGGCGCGGAAGCTTACACTTCCTCCGCCCCATGGCCACAACCCGGCGATGGCACGCACCAGCGTGCTCTTGCCAGATCCCGATTCCCCGGCGACGAGCACGCGTTCGCCCGGTTCTATTTCAACCTCAGTCTCTTTGACGACCGCAGTGCCATCACCGAGCGAAACCGACAGATCCCGAAGGCCGAGGATAGTGTCGCCGTTGGTTTCATCGTGCTTGATCCGCCCGAGGGTTTCGCTTTGTTCCGCCCGTTCAAGTCCGTCGAGCGACATCATCAGCGATGCAACGCGGCGGGCACAGGCATTCCAGTCAGCGAGGCGAGGGTAGTTGTCCACCAGCCAGCCGAACGCGGTCTGCACGATTGTGAAGGCCGACGCGGCTTGCATCACTTCGCCAAGCGACATGCTCCCGTCAAGGAATTTGGGTGCACAGAGTAGAACTGGTACGACAGGCGCGATCAGCATCGAGCCATGCGACACGAGCGTCGTTCGCATGTACTGAAGTGCCAGAAGCCGCCACTGTCGGCGGACGTTCTTGAATGATTTGTCGAGTTCGTTGCGCTCTTCTTCTTCGCCGCCAAGAAGAGCAATGCTTTCGCCGTTTTCGCGCACACGCGTCAAAGAATAGCGAAACTCGGCCTCCACCTGGTTCTTCACTTCCGAGACCTGTACGAAATTGCGGGCGATATAGGCAATAGAGCCCGAGGTGACGATGGCATAGATGACCGCGGCGACGACCAGGAAGCCCGGAATGGTGACATATGTCCCGGCAATTGGCAGCGTCAGCGCGCCTCCGATGGTCCAGAGGACGACGATGAAGGTCGAGGCGGACACGAATGCCGAGATAACGCCAGAAACGAAATCGACAGGCGACTCTGTGGCAATACGCATGTCCTCCGAAATTCGGGCCTCCGGATTTTGATGATCGCCGCCAATGAGATTGAGCTGATAATAGCGGCCATGATCTAGCCAGCGTCCAATCAGCGCTTTGGTGAGCCAGGAGCGCCAGCGGCGCTGGATCATCATCCGAGCCAGAACCTGAATTGTCACCAAGGCGACGCTGCCGAGCACCAGGAACGGAAAGATCGTGCCCAGGTGATAGACTGTCGAAGCATTGCGTTGTTCGATCGCGTCAAAGATTTCGCGATTCCATACGTTGATCCCGTACTGGAAACCCACATTGAGGCCGATGAGGACGAGCAAACCAATCGAACATGGCCAGGCGAAGCGATCTCCATGGCGACCCCAATAACCACGTGCGCTGATCCAGAACCGCTTGAGCAGATATTTCTTGCGCGCGTTCTCAACCTCTTCGGGCGTGAGATGTGGATCGGTATCGACAGGGTCGGGGAGGGGTTCGGCCGTGGACGTCAACTTGGCTCTCCTGTTGAAACCATTGCGCCGGATAGAAAGATGTTCAGTCGACGAATTCGACACTGACCCCTGGCTTAATCATACCGGCGAGCTCTTCCGCATCCCAGTTTGTCAACCGAACGCAACCGTGAGAGCCGACTTTATCGATAAGGTTCGGGTTGGGTGTCCCGTGGAGGCCATATGTAGGTTCGGTGAGATCAATCCAAACGGTGCCAACCGGTCCGTTTGGACCGCTCGGAAGAGTCAGCTTCTTCTTGTTATTGCCTTGCTGAAAGTTGATACCCGGATTGTAGGTGTAGGGAGGGTTCCTGGCGACACCTTTGACTTTGTGAAGTCCGGTGGGAGAGGGATTTTCCTTGCTGCCAATCGTGGCTGGATAGACGGCGACAAGCGTGCCATCCTTCGCGAAGCCAGAGATTTGGCCGAGCTTGCGGTGGGCAACGATCTTTGCCACGTCACCATTCTTCGGCATTCCAGGTGCCGCAACGGCTATCGTCTCCCCTGGCTGAAAGGACGCAGTTGGGTTGAGCGCCTTGAGAAGATCAATTGCCATGTGAAAACGCTCCGATAACTTTTCGGCGACGCTCGTATAGCCCAGTTGCTGCATTCGTGCCTGCTCGGCGTAATCGTCCGGGATACTGTCGACGAGGCCTTGGCCATCTTCGTCGGTTATCGTGTATGCCTGAATGACCGGCACCTGGTCGTCAAGATTCTCAAAGGCTTTTGGATCGGGCATGCCGTTGGCCGAATCCGCGCGTAATGCTCCAATGGCTGCAATCGCTTTGCGCAGGTTATTGCCGTCGTAGCCATCGATAACGCCGGGTGAAACGCCTTGGCGATCGAGTAGTACCTGAAGCCGTATGATCGCGGCATCGGGCTCCTTCGATCTTTCTAAGGAAACCTCGGCCGGGAGTGTTGGCAGGGGCGCAACGTTGACAGCCTGCGCGTTGATTTCGAAAGCATAAGCAGGTGCGCTGAAGGCGAAAAAAACGCAAAAACTCAAAAGTGGCCGCGCCTTGGTTTTGGCATGAACCGCTTGGTAATTGGTGGATGAGAACGCCAAAAGCTCTGAAAAGATAGTGAAAGCGGCCGGGTTCATCATCAGAGCTATCCAATTTGCAAAATCACACAGCATTGAGTTGCTCAACAACGCGCCGACTGGAAACCTGTTCCGATGATATGCCTCAGGAGTTGGGTGTAGTCCTCCTCTCCCGAGTCTAATCCGAAACACTACGTTTTTTGTAATCAGTGTTCACTCGGTTCCCAGACAGACCGTCGTTAACGTGAGGCCGAAACGAGCCTCTGGTGTCGCCCAGGTTTTCAGGCGCGAAGTCTTGAAGTGTCTCAACAAGTTTATTGAACTTCTTTCGCGCCTTGGAGAGGATTTTGGCATCGGCAATGGGCAGTTCGATGACATCGGAGAGCGTGCGCGTCACTTTACGTGCCGCGCGCCGCATTTCGTCAGTAGCTGCATCGCTACCTACGACTTCAACTGCCAAAGCGTACATCCGCCTGTAGCTGACCGCTTCTCCCGATACTTTCTGCCAGATGGTTTGGTGTTCGGTCATGACGGGATTAACGCCTGACGTAGCGAAAAGTCGCTATCGCAGCGCGGTTGAAGTCAATGTCATATTAACCAATCGTTTGCGGTGAATTAGATTCTGCGTACTCAACCGCTTATTGTTTCCGGCAAAGAAATAACCTGCACGATTAACTTGCTACACATTGGCACCCAACATGACTGTTAGTGCTGGGACAAAATGTACCAGCCGGCCGGCTGTGAAACCCGGAGCCGTCAGCCCCTATTGCCGCGCTGCTTTGAGGGGGGCGCCGTAACGCCCAACCCGGCTAGGAGGACTTTCAGCCGATTACGACGCACGTGCGCGAGGAATAATCGCAGGCTGGGACTAAATTGTGCTGGACATCTGTCTGCACCCTGCGCGCGCGCCAAAAAAGGTGAAGCTTGATATAGTCAGCATGTGCCATCAAGGCGAGTATGACGGGCATATCGTTCCTATACGAAGACTGGCATGAGAAATGTTTAATCGCCTAATGATGTTTCACGATTTCTCCGTTCCAAGGACAATCGTTTTCACAATCGATTGCCTTGTTGATCAAAGAGATGAAAGCGGTCCGCGCTGGCGGTCAGTTTCAATGTCTCGCCGATTCCGATGACAGCGCGCCCCGGCACACGGAAGACAATCGTACTGCCGTCGGCTACCGTACCATGAACATAGCTTTCGGCGCCGACCAATTCGACCGCAACAACCTGTACGGCGGCGTGAAATCCCTCGGAAGACGAGATGTCGGCGATAACGAGATCCTCTGGGCGAATGCCGATGATTGCAACATTCGAAGGCCAGTTGGCGTGATTGAGGGGGCTGCTTGCCGGTTTCATCAGGTTCATCGATGGTGAGCCGATGAAGGTGGCGACAAAAGTGGTGGCGGGCTTTTCGTAAAGTTCAATCGGCGTGCCCACCTGTTCGATGCGCCCGGCATTCAGTACCACCAAACGGTCAGCAAGCGTCATAGCCTCCATTTGGTCATGAGTGACGTAGATCGAGGTCGTTTCAAGCGACCGTTGCAGACGGCGGATTTCGACGCGCATCTGTACGCGCAGTTTGGCATCAAGGTTGGACAGCGGTTCGTCGAACAGGAAGGCGGCCGGCTTGCGCACGATGGCCCGCCCCATGGCAACGCGCTGGCGCTGACCGCCGGAAAGCTGGCGCGGCTTGCGGTCGAGAAATTGTTCGATTTCGAGTGCCCGCGCCGCCTCCGTGATGCGCCGGTCGATCTCGTCTTTTGGTGTGTTGCGGTTTTTCAGACCATAGGCGAGGTTCTGGCGAACCGACATATGCGGATAAAGCGCATAGTTCTGGAACACCATGGCGATGTCGCGTTCCGAAGGCTCCAGATTGTTGACGCGCCGCCCAGCGATCGTCACGTCGCCGCCGGTGATGCTTTCCAGCCCCGCTACCATTCGCAGAAGCGTGGATTTTCCGCAACCGGAGGGGCCGCCCAGCACGATCATCTCGCCATCGGCGATATCGAGCGACACGCCCTTGATTGCCTCGATATGGGTGCCGTAGGTCTTGCGGACGTCTTTCAGTTCAATTGTAGCCATTACTTTTCGGTCTCCACCAAACCTTTGACGAACCAGCGCTGCATCAGCACCACGACGATGACGGGAGGAATGATCGCCAGGATCGCCGTTACCATCACGTAGTTCCATGGCGTCGAGGCATCTGCGAAATCCACCATGCGGCGCAGGCCGATGATGATCGTGTTCATGTCGGCCCTGTCGGTGACGAGCAGCGGCCAGAGATATTGCGTCCACCCGTAGATGAAGAGAATGACGAACAGCGCCGCGATATTGGTCATCGACAGTGGCAGAAGGATATCCTTCATGAAACGGAACGGACCGGCATTGTCGATACGCGCGGCTTCGACCATCTCGCCAGGAATGGTGAGGAAAAATTGCCGGAACAGAAAAGTTGCCGTCGCCGATGCCATCAGCGGAAGGGTGAGGCCCGCATAGGTGTTCAACAGGCCGAGATCAACGATCACCTTGTAGGTCGGCAGGATGCGCACTTCGACCGGCAGCATCAGCGTGATGAAGATCATCCAGAAAAATCCCATTCGGAAGGGAAAACGGAAGAACACGATCGCGAAGGCCGACAGGAACGAGATGACGATCTTGCCGATGGCAATCGCGACCGCGACGACAAAGCTGTTAAACAGCAGCCGTTCGAGACTGACGCCGACAACGCGCTCGACGCCGCCGGAAATGGATTCCGAATAGTTCTCCACCATATGCCCGCCTGGAAGCAGCGACAGCGGCGGTCTTATGATGGCGCCAGCCGGCGCCGTGGAGGCGATGAAGGTGTAATAGATCGGAAAGGCGACGATGATGATGCCGAGGATCAGCATCAGGTGCGCCATCAGGCTGGCTACGGGACGATTTTCGATCATCTTCTCACCTCACGCATAATGCACGCGCCGCTCAACGAAGCGGAACTGGAAAGCGGTCAGCGCGATGACGATGACCATCAGGATGACCGACTGGGCAGCCGACGAGCCGAGATTGAGGTTCACGAAGCCGTCGTTGTAGACCTTGTAGACCAGCGTTTCGGTGGCCTTGGCCGGTCCGCCGCCGGTGACCGAATGGATGATGCCAAACGTGTCGAAAAAGGCGTAGACGGTGTTGACCACCAGCAGGAAAAAGGTGGTCGGCGCAAGCAGCGGAAAGACGATCGTCCAGAACCGCCGCGAACCGCGCGCACCATCTATGGAAGCCGCCTCCAGAAGCGACTTCGGGATCGCCTGCAGGCCGGCGACGAAGAAGAGAAAATTATAGCTGATCTGCTTCCAGGCGGCGGCCACCACGACAAGCGCCATGGCCTGATCGCCGTTCAGCAGCGGATCCCAGGCAATGCCGTTGCGGCGCAGGATGTAGGCGAACGTGCCCATGGCCGGGTTGAACATGAACAGCCACAACATGCCGGCCACGGCAGGCGCCACGGCATAAGGGATGATCATCATCGTGCGGTAAGACCCCTTTCCGCGAACGACGAGATCGGCGGCCGTTGCCAGCAGCAAGGCGATGCCCATGGAAAGCAGGGCGGTCGCCACGCTGAAGACGACGGTGACGCGCAGCGCATGCAGATAGTTGGCGTCCGACAGGATCGTCGTGAAATTGGCCAAGCCCACAAAGGTACTCTGCAGCCCGAACGGATCTTCCCGCATGGCCGATTGGTAAAGCGCCTGGCTGGCGGGCCAGAAAAAGAACACGATGGTCAGCACAATCTGCGGCGCGACCAGAAAATAGGGAAGGATCTTGTTCGGAAAGACGGTGCTTTGCACGGGCAGGCTCCTTGAGAATGGGAAAACCGTCCGCATGGTTTCGCATCCGGACGGTGGAGACTGACGTCAGTTGCCGAGCGCCTGCTGAATGGCAGCATTGCCGCGTTCGACCGACTTGTCGAGGGCGGCCTTGGCGTCCTGCTTGCCGGCAAGCATGGCCTCGAACTCCTCGTTCATGATGTCGCGCACCTGCGGCAGGTTGACGAGGCGCACGCCCTTGGAGTTTTCGGTCGGCGCCTTGCCCATCATCTGCAGAAGCGGAGTCTCACGACCCGGGTTCTTGTCGTAAAATCCTGACTTCTTGGTTTCCTCATAAGCGGCCATGGTCACCGGCATGTAACCGGAGACCTGATGTAGGCGGGCCTGAATTTTGGTTTGCGACAGGAAGTTAAAGAAGGTGGCGACACCCTTGTATTCGGCATCGCTCTTGCCGCCGAACACCCACAAGCTCGCCCCGCCCGGAATGGTGTTCTGCGGGCGTCCTTCGCCCTCGTAATAGGGCAACTGGCCGATGCCGTATTTCATGCCGGACTTGATGATGTCACCGAGACCGCCGGAGGATTCCGTCAGGATACCGCATTCGCCGGAGGTGAAAAGCTGCTTGGCTTCCGAAGTGCGGCCGCCATACCGGAAGGTGCCGTCCTTGGTGAGATCGGCGATCGACTGGAAATGTTTGACGAAAGGCTCGGTATTGAAGGCCAGCTTGACGTCGGTGCTGCCGAGACCATTTTCATTGCTGCCATAAGAAAGATTGTTCCAGGCGGCAAAGTTCTCGGTCTGGATCCAGGTCAGCCATGTCGATGTGAAGCCGCAGTTCGCCGCCCCGCTGGACTTGATCTTCTTGGCGGCTTCGAACACTTCCGGCCATGTTTTCGGCGGCGCATCGGCGTTCAGGCCGGCTTTCTCAAATACGTCCTTGTTGTAATAAAGGATGGGCGAGGACGAGTTGTAGGGGAAGGACAGCATCGTGCCGTCCGGCTTCGAATAATAGGCGACGATGCCGGGCAGATATTGCGCCTTGTCGAACTTGAAGCCGCCCTTTTCCAGCACGTCCGCCACTGGCACGATGGCGCCTTGCGCGCCCATCATCACGCCGGTTCCCACGTCGAAGACCTGAATGATTGACGGCGGCTGCTTGGCGCGGAAGGCAGCGATGCCGGCGTTCAGCGTTTCCGGATAGGTGCCCTTGAAGACCGGCACAATCTTGTAGTCGGACTGGCTTTCGTTAAACTCCTTGGCCAACTGGTCGACGACCTCGTTATTGGCGCCGGTCATTGCGTGCCACCACGAAATTTCGGTGGCGGCGAGCGCGCTCGATGCCATCAGAAGCGAAGCTGCGGTTGAAAGAACGGATGCAAGAACGGTTTTCATGGTCGATTTCCTCCCTTTCCATGAATTGGCCTGCCGCCATAAGGCGGTATTTTGCGAAACCCTCCCCGGTCTCGCCATGTCTTGCGGGTATCCGCGCCCTTGTCCTTCAGGCGGCGGCAACACCTCTTTTGCCGATGCCGGCAATGCGGCGCAGGTCGTCTATCGCACCCGGGCCCGCGGCCAGAACCGGAGCGCCCGTGGTCAGTTTCTCGCCTTCGCTCGGAAACGGCAGGAACCAGCCGCCGGCCTCGCGCACGAGGCAATAACCGCCGAGGCAATCCCAGGCATGCATATGGGGTTCATAATAACCGACAAGCCGGCCGGCGGCGACATAGGCCAGCATCAATGCGCCGGAGCCCAGCCGCACGAAATTGCCACCACTGGCCAGAAGGTCCTCGACGATCTTTCCGACCGATGCCGGCGTCACGTGGTGATTGGCGCCGATGCCGGTGACGGCATTGCGGATCGTCTTTGTCGTCCCGAGCTTCAAAACCTTGCCGTTCAACGTGGCGCCCTGATCGAGCGCGCTCGAATAAAGCTCGTCATGGCAGGGGACGTGGATGACGCCGACCACCGGTTCGCCCTTGTGGAGAACGGCGATCGACACACACCAGTTCGGCATGCCGTGCACAAACGGGCTGGTGCCGTCGATCGGATCGACCACCCAGATATAACCGCTGTCGCCGCCGGTCAGCCCGTATTCCTCGCCGAGAAAGCCATCGGCGGGAAAAGCTTCGCCGGTGCGGCTGCGGATCAGTTCCTCCACGTTGCGGTCGGCGATAGAGACCACGTCCTGTGGGTCGCCCTTGCTTTCGATCACCAGTGTCTCGCGGCGATCGTAATATCCAAGCGCCAGCTTGCCGGCCTCGACGGCGATACGTTCCGCCAGTTTCCAGCGGGCTATGATCTCTTCGTCTTCTGCTGTCATGGGCAATCAGTCCTTTGAATTGTGCAGTCCTCACTGAGCAATGATGGCGATGCCACGGTTCTTGAGCCCGATGGCGACACGCGTTCCTGGGGCAAGCGGACGGTCGACCGACGGGTCCACGATAAACAGGGTCCCGCCGCTCGTTTCCGCCTCGTATTCGATATGGTCACCGAGATAGGCCGCATGGCTGATACGGCCCGGAAAGGCAGCCGTTTCCGCCGGCTCCAGCGTGATGGCGCTGGGGCGCACGGCCAGCTGGCTTATGCCGGGTCTTGCGCCACGCGCCGGCACGACATGCTGCAGCCCCTCGATGCTGATCGTCGCCTCGTTACCGCTGATATCGATGATCTCGCAGGACACGACATTGGCTTCACCGATAAAATCGGCGATGAAGGGAGAGGCGGGGGCTTCATAAAGCTCGCGTGGCGATCCCTGTTGCGCGATCTCGCCATCCTTCATGACAATGATCTGGTCGGAAACGGCCAGCGCCTCATCCTGATCGTGGGTGACGTAAACGGCGGTAAATTGCAGGCGTTGCTGCAATTCACGGATTTCGGTGCGTACCCGGCGGCGCAGGCGGGCGTCGAGATTGGAAAGTGGCTCGTCGAGCAGCAGCACCTGCGGTTCGAGCACCAGTGCGCGCGCCACCGCCACACGCTGCTGCTGGCCACCCGAAAGCTCTGCCGGAAGACGCCCGCCCATGCCGGCAAGGCCAACCAGTTCAAGACCGTGCTCCGCCTTCTGCCTTACTTCCGGTTTCGAAAGGCCGGACGATTCGAGACCATAGGCGACGTTATCCAGCGAGTTCATGTGCGGAAACAGCGCATAGGACTGAAAAACCATCGAGACATCGCGCTCGTTGGCCGGCAGCATGGTCACATCCTTGCCGCCGATCAAGATGCGGCCGGAGGTCGGGTGTTCGAGACCTGCGAGCATGCGCAGCGTCGTCGTCTTGCCGCAGCCGGAAGGCCCGAGCAGTGTTACCAACGTGCCGGGCTCAACCGTCAGCGACAGGTCGGCAATGGCGGTGAAGGCGCCAAAGGTCTTGCGCACATTCTGGAACGTGACCGAACCGGCATTTTTGGTCATGCGGTTTTCTCCTCGGACAGGACGGGAAGGGTTTGTCCGGCAAGGCCGGAGACGCGGTTTTTACGCCGCAGCCGCCGTTCGCCGACCAGCAGCTGAAAACCGGTGATGACGGTGATCATCACCACGATCAGCATCGAGGAATAGGCGATGGCGACGCCGTATTCGCCGTTCTCGACAAGGCCGACGATATAGGATGTCGCCATGTTGTACTGCGCGCTAACGAGGAAAACGACGGCGCTGATCGAGGTGATAGCTCGCACAAAGGAATAGACGAGTGCGGCGGTGATGGCCGGCCGCAGCAGTGGCAGGATGACCTTGCGGGCGGTGCGGAAACTGGTGGCGCGTAGGGTCATCGACGCTTCGTCAAGGCTCTTGTCGAGCTGGCTCATCGCCGCGATGCCGCCGCGTACGCCGACCGGCATGTTGCGGAACACGAAACAGGCAATCAGGATCAGCGCCGTGCCGGTCATTTCCAGCGGCGGCAGGTTGAAGGCCATGATGTAGCTGATGCCGATGACCGTGCCGGGAATGGCAAAGCTCATCATCAGCGCGAATTCGAATAGTTCACGCCCGGCAAATTTTTGCCTCACGATCACGTAAGCTGTGGCAAGCCCGACGGCGGCCGTCAACGGGGCGGCGATCAGCGCGATCTCCATCGTTGTCCAGAACGAGTTCCAGGCGACGCCGGTCCAGACCAGCGAGCCATCGCGGAACGTGATGGAAAACGCCTTGGCGTAATGCGCAAGCGTCAGGCTGTTGTCGAGGCCCCAGGTTTTGACGAAGCCGCCGAACAGGATCATGCCGTAAACAACGAGGGTAAAGATCATCCAGGAAATGACGACGGCATGCACGCCGATCGAAAGCGGCCGGGGCAGGGCGATATGGGCGCCGCTATCGCCTTTGCCGGTGACGGTCGCAAAATTCTTGCCCGACAGCCAGATGCGCTGGGCGAGGAAGGCCGAAAGCGTGAAGGCCAGCAGGATCATGGCGAGCACGGCGGCCCGGGCCGGATCGTTTTGCGAGCCGACGACGGCAAAGAAGATCTCCGTCGACAGCACGCCGTGTGAGCCACCGAGCACCAGCGGGTTGCCGAAATCGGCCATGCTTTCGATAAAGCCGATCAGGAAGGCATTGGCGAGGCCAGGTTTCATCAGCGGCAACGAGACGCGCCAGAAGGTGCGCCAGCGGTTAGCCCTCAGGGTCTGCGAGGCTTCCTCCATCGACGGGCTGACGCCTTCGACGACACCGATCAGTACGAGGAAGGAAATCGGCGTGAACGACAGGACCTGCGCGATCCATATGCCGGTGAGGCCATAAAGCCAACGGCTCGGTTCGATACCGAAGGTCGTGGACAGGGCCTGCGTGACGATGCCGGCACGGCCGAATAGAAGCGTGAGCGCCAGGCCGATGACGAAGGGCGGTGTGATGATCGGCAGGATGGTTATAAGCCGCAGACCCTTTTTGAAGGGAAAGCGGGTGCGGGTGGCGACCAGCGCAAAGGCAAGGCCAAGCGCTGTCGAACCAGCTGCCGTCATGATCGCCAGAAACAGCGTGCGCCATGCCACACCGCAGCGCGCGCCACCAATGATGCAATCGAGGCTCCATATCGAGGAATCGCCGATGTTGCGGGAAAAACCGTCAAAATTCACTGAGCCGTTGAAATCCTGAAAGGCTCCGATGAACATGGAGCCGATCGGGTAGAAGACGAAAACGGCGACGAGAAAGACCAGCATGGAAATGGTGGCGACCACGAAGGCATCGCCGCGCATGACGCCGCGTTCGGCAAGGCCGAAGGCAAACATCAGCACGAAGCAGATGGCGGAGAGAACGGCGCCCGCCCCCATCGACGGCTGGCCGTCGGCAAGCTGGCCGAACATCGTTTCGCTGATTGTCCAGGTGAAACCCGTCATGCCGATCGCCAGCCCCTGGAAGGCGAGGAACAGCACGCCAAAACCGCCGGCAATTGCCAGCAACTTTCCACGCAACATCGGATTGGCCGTGAACCGCGCAGCAATCGCCGTACTATAGGCCGCAAGCACCGCAATCAGCCAGGTGCGGCCATGCAGGACGATTTGCAGGATGCCGGGTGCCACCTCCGGCTCGCCTGGAAAATCCGCTAGCCAGGTAAAGGCATAAAAGCCCTGCTCGATACGATACCACGGCATGAGAGCCACGGCCGCAAGGCCGAGCGCAAGCACGATATCCAGTCTGCGATTGCGATTGTTCATGGTTCGATGCGACCTCATCAGATGACAAGTCGATCATGCCGCGCTGCGGTTTGTCACAGCGCGGCAGATGAGGATGGGATCAGTTGGCGTTGGCGCCGATTTCCTTGTCCCACCGCTCGAGCAGCTTCTTGCGCTCGGTCGGGTCGCCATAGGTCTTGAAGTCGTAGTCGATCAGCTTGATGTCCTCGAAGCGCGGCGATTCCTTCGGAACCTCGGCCTTCCTGTTCGACGGAAGCTGGAAGGATTTGGCTTCCTTCATGTGCGACTGCACCTCGGCCGTCAGCGCCCAGTCATACCATTTCTTGGCGCTGTCTAGATTGCGGGCACCCGTGATGATCGACATCGAGCCGATCTCGTAGCCGGTGCCTTCGCAAGGCGCGATCGACTTGACCGGAAAACCCTCGACCGTCTGGGCGACCGCATCATGCATGAAAACGATGCCGAGGCCTGTTTCGCCGCGTGCTGCCGCCTTCACCGGCGCCGAGCCGGACTTGGTATATTGCGAGACATTGGCGTTGAGCTGTTTGAGGTAGTCGAAGGCCTTGTCTTCGCCCATGATTTGCACGAGCGAGGCCAGAGCCGTATAGGCGGTGCCCGACGAATTCGGGTTGGCCATCTGGATCTCGCCCTTCAAGGTCGGATCGAGAAGATCGGCCCAGCACTTGGGCTCCTTGTAATTCTTCTGCTTGAAGAGATCGGTATTGTAACCCCAGCCGAGCGCACCGGCATAAACGCCGACGGTCTTGTAACCGGAGCTTTCCGCCTGCTTTTTCGCCCAGTCCTGCAACTCGTCAAGATGCGGCGATTTGTATTCCTGCGTCAGGCCTTCGGAAGCCGCCTGCAGATGTGGATCGCCGGTGCCGGCCCACCAGATGTCGGTTTTCGGATTGCGGGCCTCGGCGCGGATCTTCGCATAGGTTTCGCCGGACGACAGGCGCACCATGTTGACCTTGATGCCTGTGTCCTTCTCGAACATCTGCTGCATCATTTCGCAGATCACCACATCTGCAGAGCAGATAAGGTTGAGGTCTTCGGCGGCTTTCGACACCGACGCACTCATCATCAGGCCGGCAACCGCGACCGACGCCATCAAAGCAAGACGCATGATAATCCTCCCAGATTTTGGACAACGCCTCCACATCGCCCACGCTCTTGCAAGCGTGTGCAATGCTTTCATGCGCATATGCGGATTGTCAATAAGAAATATTGCATCAAACCGCGCTGCAAACACAGGCGATGACACGAAGATGTTGCACTCGTTTGCAAAAAGATGCAGGAGACACGAGGGAGAGATAAGCCGTGAACCAGAAAATCTTCGTGAGCGCCAAGCAAGTGGCGGATCGGGCCGGCGTGTCGCGCTCGGCGGTATCGCGCACTTTCACCCCCGGAGCGAGTGTCTCGGAGGAAACCCGGCGGCGCGTGATGGAGGCTGCGGAGGCCTTAGGTTATCACGTCAATCATCTCGCCCGGGGACTGATGCGCAACGAGAGCGGCCTTGTCTGCCTCATCGTTTCGGAGATGGACACCCCTTACCGGTCGAGCCTCATTCGTGCGATTTCCCATCAGCTTCAGGCCGTCTCCAAGATCGCCATGCTGATCAACACGGATCGCTCGGACAAAAGTGTCGACGATGCACTAAGGCTGGCTATCAGCTATCGCGCCGATGCTTCAATCATCCTGTCCGGCATGCCGGACAAATCGATCACTGATCTTTGCATGAAAAGCGGCCAGCGGCTTGTGCTCATTAATCGCGACGAGGAGCGCGAGGGGACGCTGATGATTAATCTGAATGACCACGAAGCCGCCCGGCGCGCTTTTATCGCCTTTCAGCGCGCCGGATGTCGCCGCCTTGCGTTCGCAAATTCTGATGTCGGGACACCAAGTCTAATGGCCCGCGAAGAGGGATTTATTGCTGCGGCCAACGAAGTCGGTGTCGAGGTTGTGGTCGAGCGTTTTGGGCCGACCCGTTATCAAAGCGGCGTTGTTCTGGCGCAACGACTTCTCACGCGAGAAGCACGACCGGACGCGATCTTCTGTGCCAACGATCTTCTTGCCTGCGGCGTTATGGATACGGCTCGCCACCAGTTCAAACTTTCTGTGCCGGAAGACATTTGTGTGATCGGTTTCGATGATATCGAACAATCTTCCTGGTCATCCTATGCGCTCACAACATTTGCGCAGCCGGTCGACCAGATCGCGAGGGAAGCGGTCTCCTGGCTTACACATTCGGTGCCGGCGGATGGCATCGCTTCCCGTATTCCCGCGGAACTGGTTTGGCGCGGTTCGGTTCGCGGTGGATAGAGGATTTTCCGCCAACAGCACTGTTGAGTTCATGATCGAATGGACGACAATTCCTGATGCTCAACCAAATTGTTACCTAGTCGCAATGCGACGCCCTTTCAGCCATTTAACTATTCTAGTCGTAATAGATGAGAGCGGATCATCGTTCGCACCCGATCATATCAACAGATGTTGCGATACCATTGTTCAAGAACGGCGAGCATCTGAACCGCATTTTGTTCGCCTTCCACACACAGGCTGATAAGCTTATTGGAGGCTTCCAAAGCAACTTCATCGCCGAGACTGAGTTGGTGCTTTCCGCAAAAATCATCCAATACGCGACGGATTACGCGCAGTGAGTCCACATAGGCTTTCATTTCAGTTCATTCCGATCTCGACGCCTAAGCTGACAGAGGTCCTCGGGGCGCTCGCTGGACGAATACCAGGACGGCTAGTGCGCCGACGGCGCAGAAAAATGTCAGCCAGAAAGCATCGATGTATGAGAGGACGTTGGCTTGCGTCTGAATATGCTGGCTGATGATTGAGGTTGCCCGCGATTGGGAAACAGTTGAGCCGGCTGAAGCAAGGCGGTGCGCCATATCAGAAACTGCATTGGTTGCCGCCTGGGAGCCGCGCTCCAGATTGAGACCCGAGAGATACGAATGCAGTTGCTCCTGCTTGCGCAGATAGGTCGTCATCAGCGCTTGGGCCATCTGCTGCCCCAACAGACGAAGAACCTGGATATAGGCGCCGACAGCGATGGCCTTCTTGGGATCTCCGTGAGCGACGCTGACGACGATGAGGGGCAGGAAAGTCAGTATATGGCCCGCGCCTTGAAGCACGCACATCGTACGAAAGGTGTCGCCGTTCCACTGCGAAGTCAGGCCTGTACCAACAAAAGCGGAGATCGCAAAGCACGACAACCCGATCATCAGAACGATGCGTCCATCTATCCTGTGCATAGCCCATATCGCGATAGGGGTCATGATTACTAGCGGAACGCAGACCCATTGGATGAGCGTCGCGCCGATCTGCTCCGGACGCAGCAGGGCAACGCTCGTCAGATAGTTTGTCGTCAACATCGTGTTGGAAAGCGCCGCCATCATGTAGAGTGAGCCAATGGCGAGCATGAGAACCACGTTGCGAGCCCCAATCGCTCCTATGCTCGCCCAGGGACGCTCGACCAGTCTCTCGTTGATGAAGAAGGCCACAAGAAGCATCATGCCTCCCAGCAATGTTGATGCAACAAAGCCACTCTCGAACCAGTCCAGGCGATTACCTTGATCGATGGCGACAAAGAGCATTGTTATGCCGGCACCGAACAGGATCATCCCGCCCCAGTCAGCATGATGAAGCAGGTCGCGGTTGACCTCCTCTCGTGGTGCTCCGAAGAGTGCGAGGATTCCCATGACAGGAGCGAGCAACACATCCTGCCAGTAGAGAAATTGCCAACCCAGGTGCTGCACATAGAAGTCCAGCAATGCCGTTCCCGAGTTCGCGGTAAACGCAGTCCGGAACGCGTAGAGTGCGATCGCGGTCACCCACCATTTCATCGGCAGGTTTCTGAATATGATCATCAGCGTTGCCGGCACGAAAAGCCCAAGCAGCGCGCCATGGACGACATGCAAGGCTAACAGCACGTCGAACGTGTCGGTAAGAGGAATGATCGTCGACACGAATGCATATAAGAATGCAGGGATAACCATGATCCGTCTGACACCGAATGTTGCCGCAAGCCACGGCACAGCCGGTGCGAGGAGGATTTGTGGCGCCGTCGCAAATGTGCTCAGCCAGGCGCCTTCATCCACACTCAGGCCGAATATTCCGCGAAGGTCGGCAAGACCGATCCCGAACAGTCGGCTATGAAAGCCAACCATGTAGGGGCCGAGAAGGACGGCGCATACGGCCAGATATGGATGATGTGTCCGCCTCCCCAGCATGGAAAGTGGCAGTCGCAGAAGTTCTCCCATGGCTCTTACTCATCCGCGACGATGACGGTAACGCTGGCGGACATGCCTGACCGAAGATGCGTCAGGTCCTGCAAAGGCTCGAAATCGATCCTGACAGGTATGCGCTGAACCACCTTCGTGAAGTTGCCGCTCGCGTTATCGGCAGGCAGCAGAGCGAATTGCGAACCGGATGCAGGCGAGAGGCGGGTGACTTTCCCGGCAAAGATTTCGTCTGGAATTCCGTCAATCTCCACAGCAACTTTCTGACCCTCACGCATGCGGGCAAGCTGCGTTTCCTTGAAATTTGCCAAAATGTGTAAACTCGGCAGCGGGATGATCGAAATGGTATTCGTTCCCGCTGTAACATAGTCTCCGACATGAACCTGACGTTCGCTGACGACACCATCGAACGGAGCAGCGATCTTTGTGTAGGAGAGCGCAAGTTCTGCGGATTTCAAATTCGCCTGTGCGGCTGCGACATCGGCCTTCAATTTCGGCCGTTGTCCGCCGATATAGTCAAGCTGTGCCCGCGTCGACGCAACTGCAGCTACCGCCGCGCCTGCGGTTGCACTTGACGACAGGACCTCCGCATCGGCCTGTTCTCGTTTCTGCTGGATGCCTGCACCTTTCTCCATAAGAGCTGTCTGCCGTGCTGCTTCCGTCTTGGCCAGCGCAGCGTTGGCTTCCGCTACCGCGCGCTGCGCCTCGGCCTGAACTATTGCAGCTTTTTGCAGTGTTTCTTGATGGTCGAGGTTCACCAACTGAGCTTCCGCTGATTGCAGCGCGGCGAGGGCTTGATCACGTTTGGCTTCGTTCTCGGAAGGGTCAATCTGCAGGATAACATCGCCGGCCTTGACGTAATCAAAGTCGCTGATGTTGATGGTCTGGACATTTCCGGCGATGCGGGCGCTGAGATGGCTGAGGTCGGCTTTGATGTAGGCATTGTCTGTCGTTTGCCGGGTGGACCCTGCCGTCCATTTATCCCAGCGCTGGGTACTTAGTCCTGCCAGTGCGCAGACGACGGCAACAACGACGGCTGGAACGACAAATTTGACATATTCGTGCTGCGGCCTGTTTGCATCCGAGGCCGCTGAACTGGTGGTAACGAGCGCGGGAGACTTAGAGGTTGTGTTCTGAAGCATTCTTTTTGTCCTTTGACAAAAGTCAAAGCACAAACAATGATATCAGCGCCAATAGGTTTTGATGGTGGTTTAATCACCAGGAGTGATTTATGGTTGACATCCATCAGGCTGGAAGGCTCGGCGTCGAGCTTCGGCATCTTCGTTATTTTGTCGCAATCGCTGAAGAGCTGCATTTCGGCCGAGCCGCAAGACGGCTCAATATTGTGCAGCCTGCACTGACCGCGCAGATCAAGGCTCTCGAACGGCTCTTGGGTGTCGATCTGCTTGAGCGGACAAAGAGGCGTGTTGAACTGACTGAACCAGGTCGGGAGTTCCTGCGAGAATGTTATTCGATCCTTGCACAGCTTGGTTCTGCGATTGACACGGTGACCGGCTTCGCGCGCGGAATGACGGGGACCCTGAGGTTGGGTTACGGGGCAAACGCCGCTCTCGCGGGCCTTGTGTCATCATCGATCCGACTGTTTAAATCAAAGTGGCCGAATATCGAAGTTACATTGAAGGAGATGCCGAGCCGGGGCGTCTCGGAGGCGCTTCGGAAAAACGACATCGATATTGGTTTTGCGGCAGCATTGGGCAGTGAAGGGGAGGGCATCGAGACCAAGACAGTTGGTAAATGGCCGTGGTTGTTAGCGGTTGCCGATAATCATCGGTTAGCCACGGCTGGGTCTGTGTCCGTCTCGCAAATAGGCAGCGAGAATTTCGCTGTTTATGCCGAGGCTGACGGACGCGCGAATATTGCCGGTGCACTGGCTTCGTTGCCTGGCCTTTCTCCGCTTCACGTATACAAGACAAGCCACATTACCAGTCTCATGGCTTATGTCTCGTCAGGTCTAGGCGTGGCCTTCGCGCCGTCGCCGACAAAGTCCCTGACCTTTCCCGGTGTCGTCTTCTTGGAGGTTCTTGAAGACATGCCGGATATGGAGATGCTGCTATTGTGGCGCTCCGGACCGGCAACCCCATCCGTCCAGAACTATGTAGATTGCTTGGATCGGATACTTGCCTCCAGTTCAACGGCAGCTGCAGTTGCAGCTTCGCGCGAAGATCGCAGACTTCCCGACGATCACATCCATCATCTTACGATCAGGCAAGGCGAAATCTAAAACGAAGCCCAAGGCCTTCTCTTGATGTCTGCTTGACGCCACGTATCGATTTCACGTTTGCGAGCGCGCGTAAGGTCTATATCGTCCCATCCATTCAATAGTTGCTCTTTCCAGCCGGCGTCTATCGAAAAACCATAGTCCCTATTTGTGGACGAAATCACTTGTGCCGCGAGGTCGATTGTTAGCGTGCCATCTCCGTTGGCGAGCAGCTCTTCCACGTCCTCCTCGCTCGCTATTGCCGGTAGCACTCCGTTCTTGACCGAGTTGGATGCGAATATGTCGCCGAAGCTCGGCGCGATTACACATCTTATGCCGAAGTCGACAAGCGCATATACCGCCGCTTCGCGGGACGAGCCACAGCCGAAATTCCGACGGGAGATCAATATGCCGGCGCCGGCAGATGCGGGAGCATCTAGCTTTGAAACCATGTCATTTCGGCTGTCGCCGTGTCGCAGGTCGTGCAAAAGGAAGGTGCCATAGCCTTCCGACCGCGGGCGCTTCATGAAGCGTGCAGGGATGAGCTGGTCGGTATCGGTATTTGCGAGAGGTAGGGTGAGGGCAAGCGATTGCAGGTTTTTAAATGGCTGCATGTTACCGATCCGAAAAGCGTCTTACATCTGTGAGATGACCCGTGACGGCCGCTGCCGCCACCATGGCCGGTGACATCAGATGCGTGCGGCTTCCTGGTCCTTGCCGACCTTTGAAGTTACGATTTGTCGTCGATGCACAACGTTCGCCTGGTCTCACGACATCGCCGTTCATGCCTACACACATTGAGCAGCCGCTTTCCTCCCAGGACAGTCCAGCCTCGCGGAAAATGTTATCCAACCCTTCCTGCTCTGCACGGCGCTTGACCTCCATCGAGCCCGGCGAAACAAGACCCGGCACGACCGCTTTCCGGCCCGAGAGGATCTTGGCAGCAGCGCGCAGGTCCTCAATACGGCTATTTGTGCAAGACCCGATAAACACACGGTCGATACGAATGGCTTCAAGCGGCGTCCCCGGCCTGATGTCCATGTATTCCAGCGCATCGCGAACGATCGCCGCCTGTTCTGGCTGATCGATGTGAGATGGATCAGGGGCCGTGCTGTCGATCGGCAAGGCCTGTTCAGGGCTTGTTCCCCATGTTACCGATGGTGCAATTTCTTCGGCGTTGAATAGTATGTCGCAATCGAAAAACGCGTCTGGATCAGAGACGAGCGTGTGCCAATTTTCGATGGCTTTATCGAAAAGCGCGCCCTTTGGTGCGAACCTGCGACCTTGCAGATAAGAGAAGGTTGTTTCGTCCGGGGCAACAAGTCCCAAACGGCCGCCGGCCTCGATCGACATGTTGCAAAGGGTCATACGGCCCTCCATGGAAAGCGCGCGGATCGCCGATCCGGCATATTCTATAGCGTGCCCCTGCGCGCCGTTCGCGCCGATCCTGCTGATCAGCGTCAGCGATATATCCTTAGCCGTAACGCCCTCGGCGAGACTTCCCTCCACGCGGATACGCAGGTTCTTCGGACACTTCTGCCAGATGGTCTGTGTCGCCAGCACATGGGCGACTTCGGAAGCACCGATGCCGAATGCGTAGGCGCCGAAGGCGCCGTGGGTGGAGGTGTGGCTGTCGCCACAAACCGTAATGAGACCCGGCAGTGTCGCGCCCTGCTCAGGCAGGGAAACGTGAACAATGCCCTGGTTGCGGTCATCCAGATCGAAGAGCCTGATCTGATGCTTGGCAGTGTTCGAGCTTAACTGGTCGATCATCGACCTGATTTGCGTATCGATCGTTCCATGCCTTTGGCGGGTCGGCACGTAGTGATCGGCAATGCCGAACGTCAGTTCCGGATGGGCGACCGTCAGCGCTTTCTTCTCGATCTGGTTGAAGGCGTGAAACGATCCTTCATGCAGCAAGTGCCGATCGACCCAGAGAAGCGCATCCTTCTCCCGTTCGGCAATGACGTGATCGTCCCAGATTTTGCGTACCAGCGTTCTTGGGCCGGTCTCTTTCGTCATATTCCCCTCCAATACATCTCCGCCTCAGCGCGAAATGCCGTTATCGTCGGACCAGATGAACTCGGCCTTCTTCCCCTTGCGTTCCATCTTCATTTTGTATTCGTACATATCGGGCCGATAGAGCGCTTCCAGCAATTCGACAGGACGGCTTTTCTGGTCACGGACAAGGCGTCGGATGGAAAGAAGTGCCGCACCGAGATCGACGCCCAATCGTGTTGAAGTCTGGGTATCCGCCAGCTTGGCGAATATGCTCTGCTCGGCTTCGGTGACGATGATCCCGGCTTTTTCGAAAAGCGACAGGAGCGGCGTCTCCAGCATGTCCTTGTCGCTATAGGTCCGGCCGACATGTTCGGGAACCCATGTGGTCAGATAGGAGAACGGCGTCCCTTCATAGGTTCTGACACGGACCGCGCGTTGAACGAGATCTCCCGGCTGTAATTCCAGTCTCGCCGCGATATCGGCAGATGCAGGGAGATAGTCGAAATCAATGATTTCGACCTTTGTTTTCAATCCCATCGCGACGAGGTTTTCCAGCATTCCTCGCAGGTTCGTATGAATGGCGGGCGGAGTGATCACCGGTTGGGCAAAGGTTCCCTTACCATGGCGCTTGACGATCAAGCCGTCCGAAGCGAGGCGATCCAGCGCTCGGCGAACGGTGATCCGCGATACGGAGAAAATCTTCTCCAACTGATGTTCAGACGGCATGGGGTGCCCGGTCGCATACTGGCCCTCCATGATCTGCTGGCGCAGCACGGAATAGACCTGATGATGCAGCGGTGCCGCCACTTCTTGCCGTGAATCGGCGTGGGGCATGGAAGCCTTGCTCATCGTTGGATCCTTTTCGTCAGTGCCGACTTGGTCATTGCCACGCCTGGTCTCAATCTCAATTGTTTTCCCTGTATAGCTGATTTGCAGATGGCTTTTGCAACTTACGCGACGGTGTAGCCTCCATCCACGCACAGGATTTGGCCCGTTATGAAGGATGACGCCGGTGACAACAGGAAGCGGATTGCCGCAGCGACCTCATCCGGCTGGCCAAAGCGACCAAGCGGGATTGCCGCGATCATGGTGTCCGCCCGGGCCGGATCATTCCGCGCAATTTCGGTCATGGGTGTCGCGATCGGGCCGGGTGCGACCGCATTGACACGAATGTCGCGGGGCGCCAGTTCCAGGGCCAGAGCCTTGGACAAGCCGTTGATCGCGGCCTTGGAGGCGGCATAGGCGGCTGCCCGGCGGTGACCGACAATGCCGATCTGGCTTGAAAGCAGGACAATTGCGCTTCCTGCGTTCATGATTGCCGCGGTGTCACGCGCAAGCGTGAAGCCCGCCGACAGGTTGATGTCGATCACCCGCCGCCAGTCATCAAGCGAGGTTTCGTCGGAGGACCGATGCTCGAAAATGCCTGCTGCACTGACAAGCCCGTCCAGGCCGCCGAGAAGCGTTGCCGCTTGCTTTGCCAGCGTCTGCGTCCATTCGAAATTCGTCAGGTCGCCGGTCAGAATATGCGGGATACCCAACCCTGCTTTATCGAGATCGACTTCAAGCGCTTCTCTTTCGGCTTCATTTCTCAGCACGACCGCGCAGGAGGCACCGTCCTGAAGGGCTGCAAATAGAAACGCCTTGCCGATGCCGGATCCGGCTCCACTGATCAAAAGACGCCGAGCGCGCAAACTTGTATTACTTGTATTGTCAAGCGTGTGAACCATGCTACCAATCCCTGTCACTGCACATGAGGGAGAACACAATAATCATGAGCGACACCGAAACTCTTGCAGATCGCCTTGCAGGCATCCGCGCGAAACGCGGCTATCTTCTGCCGCATCACGGCCTGATGGCGATCACCTCGCCGACGCTGCTGCAGGCTTACGATGCGGCCTATACGGCTATGGCGCTCGATGACCGCGTTCTGGGCCATCACGATCGCGAATTCGTCTGGCTTGCCGTGCTGATCGCAACGGATGAAGCGCGTGCGACCCATCACATCGCAAAGTTCCGTGCTGCCGGAGGAACCGATGCTGAAATCGGCGTGGCCATGGCTGTCAGTGCGCTTACGCTCGGCTTCAGTTCCTACAGGTTCGTCGAAACCTACTGGCTGCCTCACCTGCCCACCATCCATCCGCACGACATCTATCTGGACACGCTGCGGCATGTCGCGCGCGATGTGCCCATGCGCCTGATCCACATGGCTGCGGCGGCTGTGCATGTCTGCAAGGCCGCCTGGGATGCGCTGGAGGTGCAGATCATTGCCGCATATGGCGATGACGTGCCGGAGGCCGATCTGGCGGAGGCGCTGTCGCTGGCAATGTTCCCCGGCAGCATTCCTCACTTTGTCGAGGCTGCGGGTGTCTGGCGCGAGATCATTGCCGCCGGCAAGGTCGATGCCTCGCCGGCTTTTCGCGAGTGGGCGGCGCTTTCCGGGCAGGGGGGCTTCGACGAAGCCTCCGCGGCCAAGAAATAAAGCCTTCGGGGCGGCATTGAAAATCATGCCGCCTCTCCAAGTATGAGGTCGGACGCCCGTTCGGCGATCATCATCGTCGGTGCGTGAGTGTTGGAACTTGGCATGCGCGGCATGATCGAGGCATCCACGACACGCAGATTGTCGATACCGTGAACCCTCAAGTTCTGATCGACAACGGCCATCGGATCAGCGCCCATCTTGCAGCTTCCGACGGGATGGAAAACAGTGTCAGCGGTCGCACGCAACCATGCCTCGATTTCCGTGTCTGTCTGGACGGACCGTCCAGGTGCCAGCTCGATACCGCGATAACGGTCGAAGGCAGGCTGGGCGAATATGCGACGCAGGGCCTTCACACCTTCACGTAATACCCGCAGATCTTCCGGATCGGAGAAGTAGTTCGGGCGGATGACCGGTGCTGCGAGCGGATCGGCCGAGCGGATGGAAATCTGGCCGGTGCTGTAAGGACGTAACTGATAGACATTGGCGAAGAAGCCATGCCCTTCGTATTTCGTCTTCGGCCGTTTGATGAAGGGCAGCCGCAGCGCGGCAGTCGACAAGCCGGGCAGGAAGTGAGACTGCAGGTCCGGTTCATCGAGCGCCGGATCGGATTTGAGGAACGCGCCTCCCTCAAGCGGGAAGGAGGATGCGGGACCTTTCTTGAAGATCATGGCTTCCAGGAGTGCGCGTGCGGCACGGTCGCCTCGAAGCGTATCGTAAAGGGTCACAGGCTCCAGGCAGGCATGCTCGACACGGGCGAGCAGGTGATCCTGAAGATTGTGTCCCACGCCTTTCAGGTCCTGGACGACAGGTATGCCGAGTGGGCGCAGGACATCTGCATCTCCTATGCCGGATGTCATCAAGGCGGCGGGAGAATTGACGGTGCCGCAGGAGAGGATGACGTCTCGATCAGCGTAAAAGACGCTCTTGGTGCCTTTTACGGAAACCTCGACGCCAACCGCTTTCTGCTTCTCGAAAATGATGCGCAGCAGTCTTGCTTCTGTCTGTACGACCAGATTCTTGCGGGACCTGATCGGCGAGAGAAAAGCGCGTGCAGCACTCCACCGTTCACCTTTGAAGGTCGTGAAGTCATAGCGGCCGACCCCTTCCTGGGAGGGGCCGTTGAAATCGGCATTGTAGGGATGACCGGCCTGCTGTCCTGCTTCGACGAAGGCATCAAAGAGAGGGTTTGGCGTGTTCGGGCGCGAGATTGGCAGCGGCCCGTCCGTACCATGAAACTCGGATGGTTTTCCTTTATAAGACTCGGAGCGGCGAAAGGCTGGCAGAACCTTGTCGAAGCTCCATTCAGGCATGCCCATCTGGGCCCACCCGTCATAGTCCATCGCAGTACCGCGTGTGTAGACCATGCCGTTGATCGCCGAGGAGCCACCGAGGACTTTTCCGCGAGGCCAGAAAATCTTGCGGTTGGAGAGGTTCTCTTCCGGTTCGGTCTCATAGAACCAGTTGGCGTAGCGGTTGCGCAAAAGAACGCCGGTCATCAGCGGGACCCGGAAAAGCGGGTTCCAGTCACGTCCGCCTGCCTCAAGCAGAAGAACGCGATTCGAAGAATCTTCAGACAGCCGGTTTGCGAGTACGCATCCGGCAGATCCAGCGCCAACGATGATAAAATCGAAATGCATGCGAGCCCCTCCGTTGACAGCTAACTTGTATTTTGTTTATAACAAGAATAACACTAAATAAAGGGGTTTCTGGCGGCAGTCTCAAAGAGGCGTCGATCAGAATAAAAACAGGAGGAGCGGATGCCGTCTACGGCTGAGCTGACCTATTTTCGTGGCCAGGTGGCGCTTGTCACTGGTGGTGCGAGAGGGATTGGGGCTGCGGTCTGCAGCTTTCTTGCGGAATGCGGTGCGACGGTCTACGTCGCAGATATTCTTGATACATCAGAGACAGTGCAGGCGATCCGATCTGCGGGTGGGCAGGCGCATGGGTTGAGCCTTGATGTGACTGATCGCGAGGGCTGTGCAGACAAGATCGGCGCAGTTATTCGTGAAGCCGGCCGGCTCGATATTCTTGTCGCCAATGCAGGCATCTGCCCGCCAGGTCAGGTGACCGGTGACTGGGAGCAGTGGGATCGCGTCATTGACGTCAATGTCCACGGCACGCAGCATTGCGTCGCCGCGGTATGGGATCACATGGTGGCCCGCAAATATGGCCGCATCGTTCTCGTTAGTTCCATGGCTTTCTATCAGGGTGGCCTAATCGTCGGCACGGAATATTCCGCTTCCAAGGGTGCGGTGGTGGCGATGACCCGCCATATCGCCCGCAATGGCGGCCAGCATGGCATTCTCTGCAATGCCGTGGCTCCCGGCGTCATCGATACCGACATGACGTCTTCATTCTCAAGGCCTGATCCGAACGCAATTCCGGTTCGCCGGATCGGCAGGGCAGAAGATGTTGCCGGGCCGATCCGGTTCCTGTGCGGTCCGGACTCCGCCTACATGACCGGCACGGTGCTCAATGTGACGGGTGGCATCGTCTTCGCCGCTTAAGGGAGAGTGCGATGGTTGATCATCATGAAATGAAGACGGTCGTTGCGGCCGACGAAGTGATCCTCGGCAAACTTCCACTTGATTCCAAAACTTTGCTTCGGGTCGCCTCCAGGCTGATTGAGACGGCTCCGGCGCCGATCTGCGTGAAGATCGTGCTCGGTCGGCGCACCGTTGCTCTGTTGTCGTCCGATGGAATGGCTGTCGACAACGAGCGTTTTCTCGACCTGAAAATTAATACGGTCTTCAACTGCGGCCACAGTTCGCTTTGGTGGTTTCATCACCTACGCGCCACGGGCCGCACGCTTGCCGACGTTGCCTGGGCCGATCCGGCCGAGGTCATCGACATGGGGGGCGGTGTGCCGCTCCTCACGCATAATCAGATCGTGGGTGCAATCGCCATTTCAGGCCTGCCCCATGAGGATGATCACGCGCTGATCATGCGCGTTGTTGAAGCTGTCGCTGGTGCTGGCGAGGGGTGAGGAAAGCTCTCCGCCACACAATAAAAGGGGAATGATAGCATGGACACCATCAAGATTACCCGTCGTCATATTCTGGGAAGTGCCAGTGCCGCAGCCACTGTGGCCCTCCTGCCTAAAACAGTATTCGCTCAGACGGCCGTGCCGGAACTGACGACACTGCGATCCACCTCAAAATCCTGGCTCTGGGCCGTCGAGGACTATGGCACAGCCGGCGGCTTCTTCACCCAGGCCGGCGTGAAAGTGAACTCCAACGCTTCTAACCGCGGCACCAATATCGCGGCCCTGCAGGGCGGCGGTGTTGATATAGTCCTCGGCGATCCGGGTGAGGCACTTCGTGCCCGCGCACAGAACCTCAAGATTCGTATCATCACATCGATGGTCAATCGTTATGCGAGCCACATCGTCCTGAAGAACAGCGTTCTCACCAAGGCTGGCGTGACCGAAGCCTCGCCGGTGCCGGAGAAGATTGCCGCGCTCAAAGGGCTGAAGTTGGGAACGACGGGACCGGGTGCCGCGCCTGATGCCCTGTTCCGCTTCCTGTCTTCTGTCGGTGGCCTGGATCCGAATTCGGATTTCCAACTCGTGCCGATCCAGGGTGGCGGTCCTGCGGTGATCGCGGCTCTCCAGAAGGGCGTGATCGACGGCTTCTGCCTGTCCTCGCCGACGGCCGACATGGCGGTCAGCAAGGAGGATTGTGGCTATCTTTTCCAGATGGCACTCAACCCGCCACCGCAAATGGCCGAGGTACAGTATATCGTGGCATCTGCCGGCGAAGAAACAATTGCCACCAAGCGCGATGCGCTCGTGCGCTATTGCCACGGGATTGCGCTGACCCAGCAGTCGATCGCCAAGGAGCCGGAAAAATTCAAGACCTGGGCAAAGACTTGGTTCGAAGGCATCGAGCCTGCCGTTTTCGAATTGGCTTTCGCCAATAACGGCGCGATCTACTTCCCGAGCCCGGTTCCGAGCGAAGACCTGTTCAAGAAGAACATCGAGTATATCAACATCGTCAACGGCAAGATGGGAGCTGCCGAGCTTCCTTCGACACTGACATTCGCAAATGTGGTCGATGCCAGCATTGCCGCCGATGCGGTCAAGGGGCTCTGACATGCAGGGCGCCATCAGCATTGACGGCGTGGACAAGCGGTATATCGGCCGGGGGCGCGAAATCGTCGCCCTCGACCGTATCTCGCTGACCATCGAGCCGGGAGAATTCGTCGCTTTCGTCGGCCCATCGGGTTGTGGCAAGTCGACGCTCATGAACATGATTGCCGGCATCATCCCGATGACAGCCGGCAGCATCACCCATAACGGCAGCAAGGTGACCCGGATCAACCGCGATGTCGGTTACCTGACGCAGGCGGATAGCGTGCTTCCATGGCGTACCGTCGAAAGCAATATCGGGCTGCCGCTCGAATATCGCGGCGTGCCTGCCAAGCAGCGCCAGGCTCGTGTCGAGGAAATGCTGGAACTTGTCGATCTCAAGGGTTTTGGCAAGTCATTCCCGCGCGAATTGTCAGGCGGCATGCGCAAGCGCGTGGCTCTGGCACAGATGCTGGCCTACGGGCCGAATACTCTCCTGATGGACGAGCCCTTCGGCGCGCTGGACGCGCAGTTGAAGCTTGTCATGCAGCAACAGCTGCTGCGCATCTGGCAGGAACACAAGAAGACCATCGTCTTCGTCACCCACGACCTTTCGGAAGCGATCGCGCTTGCTTCGCGCGTCATCGTCTTCTCGGGTCGGCCGGGCAAAATCAAATATATCGAGGATATCCCGATTCCTCATCCGCGCGACGTCTTCAAGGTGCGTTTCCTGCCCGAATTCGAGAAGGCCTATGACAATCTCTGGCGCGAACTTTCGTCGGAGATCAGCAAGGGTGAAGAGTTGTGATCGAGGAGTTCAATCATGCAAATCGATGAAAGCGCGGCCATGGGCACGGCAGCCCCTTCCTCGTCATCGCGGGCTGTCCAGGATTATGAAGCCGGGCTCAGCCGCCGCAAGATGATGGTGCGCTTGTCGCAGCTCGCCTTTGCGCTGATCGTGCTGGTCTTCTGGCAATGGGCTTCCGGACGGATCGTCGACCCGTTCTTCGTTTCGTCACCGCAAGCCGTTTTCACAAAGCTCTGGCAGTGGACCATCACCGGTGAGCTTTTCAGCCATCTGTCGATTACGCTTTATGCAACGGCTCTCGGCTTTCTCATCGGTGCGGCGGTTGGTTTCGCTCTCGGCCTGTTGTTCGGCAAGTTCGCTTTTCTGGCGGAAGTGATGGATCCTTTCATCACGGCGCTCTACAGCATTCCGAAGCTGGCGCTTGCACCGTTGTTCATCATCTGGTTCGGGATCGGCATTGAATCGAAGGTCGCTGTCTCAGCATCCATCGTCTTTTTCGTCGTCTTCCTGAATACCTATTCCGGTGTGCGCGAGGTCAATCCGCTCTTCATCAACGCCACTCAGATCATGGGCGCCTCGCAATGGGCGGTCATGCGCACGGTCATCATCCCCTCTGCGACTGCCTGGGTCATCACCGGTCTCAAGGTCTCCGTGCCTTACGCCCTCGTCGGTACCGTTATCGGTGAGTTCATGTCGTCCAACCGAGGCATCGGCTACATTATCGCACAGGCGACCGGCCTTTTCGACACCAACTCGGTATTTGCAGGCATCCTCATCCTGGCCTTCGTCGGTGCATTGATCAACGGTGGGCTGAAGGCGACGGAGAAATGGCTGCTGCGCTGGAAGGACTGAGCGGCAGGGCGCGTATTGCGCGCCCTCCAGGCCAACCGAACTCGTTTCATGTTCGTCCCGTGAACACGTTTTCCGGCCGGTTCGACCGCTCTCCCCGATGGCTCAGAACATCGATCACATCATTGCGATCCAAAACCGACACGGTCGTTCCGACGACAATGAAGAAACAGGAAGAACATTATGAAGCCGGCTAATCTTCGAACGCGATTGAAAAGCCCGAAAATCGTCCTCACACCGGGCGTCTATGATGCCCTGACCGCTTCGCTGGCGGAGGCTGCAGGTTTCGAGGCTGCCTATATCTCCGGCGCAGCCATCGCCTACACCCGTCTCGGGAGACCTGATATCGGGCTGGTGTCCATGGTGGAAGTGGCGGAAACGATCCAGCTTGTCCGCGATCGGGTGGAGCTTCCCCTCATCGTCGACGCAGACACGGGCTATGGAAATGCCCTCAACGTGCAGCGGACCGTTCGGCTTTTCGAGCGTTCGGGTGCAAACGCGCTGCAGATGGAAGACCAGACATTCCCGAAGCGCTGTGGCCACCTCAAGGATAAAAGCGTGATCGCGGCGGTCGAGATGGTCGGCAAGATCAAGGCTGCCGTTGATGCGCGGAAGTCCGAGGAGACGCTGATCATCGCCCGCACGGATGCGATCGCCGTGAATGGCTTCCAGGATGCAATCGAACGCGCCGAGATGTATCGAGAGGCTGGCGCCGACATGCTGTTCATCGAGGCGCCGGGATCGCAGCAACAGCTGGAAAGCCTGGTCGGAACATTTCGCGACAAGATTCCGCTGATGGCCAATATGGTCGAGGGTGGTTTGACGCCGATCAGAGCGGCCTCCGAACTTGAGAAGATCGGCTACTCGCTAGTCATCTTCCCCGGCGCAATCGTTCGCGCCATCAGCCATGCCGCCCGCGAATTCTATGCGACGCTTCACCGTGAGGGAACGACGGACTCGATGCGCGACCGCATGTTCAACCTGGATTCCCTTAACGAAATGATCGGAACGCCGGACATGCTGGAACTCGGCAAGCGCTATGAAGAAGGATTAGCCAGGGAGCACGACGCGGCATGAAAGCGATCAATCCAGTCACTCTCGCGGTTCTCAAAGGTCGGCTCGAACAGATTGCCGACGAGATGGATGCAACCCTCTACCGCTCGGCGTTCAACCCGATCATCGCCGAGGCAAGAGATGCCTGCCACGGGCTTTATCACGCCGAGACCGGTGCGACGCTGGTGCAGGGCACGCAAGGGCTGCCGATCTTCGTCGGTGCCATGGCTTTCGCGGTCAAGGCGGTCATCGACAAGGTTGCGCGCGACGGCGATCTTGCGGCCGGCGACACCTATATCTTCAACGATCCTTATGACGGTGGCACGCATCTCAACGACTTCCGTCTCGTGCGTCCCGTATACCGCGACGGCACGCTGTTCTGCTGGCTCGCATCGGCCGGACACTGGCTCGATATCGGCGGCAATGTGCCAGGCAATTTCAATGCCCGAGCAACAGAGACCTTCCAGGAAGGCGTGCGCATTCCGCCGGTGAGGATCATGCGCAAGGGTGTCATGGACATGGGGGTTGCAGACATTCTTGCTGCCAACAGCCGTGTGCCGCAATCGAACTGGGGCGACCTAAACGGTCAGCTCAACGCGCTGGATCTCGGCGAAAAGCGATTGGGCGAGCTTCTGGAAGAGTATGGAGCGGAAACGGTTTCAACCGCTTTCGGTATATTTTCCTCCGCAGCCGAAAACATGATGCGGGAGCGCATCGCTGCCTTGCCGGACGGCACCTGGAGTTTCGAGGACTATCTCGACAATGACGGCATTGTCGATGAGCGGCTGACCATTGCGCTCGACCTGACCATCAATGGCGACGAGATGGTGCTGGATTTCAGCCGGTCTTCTCCGCCCTGCCAGGGCCCCTTGAACGTGGCCTATTCCACCGCCGTTGCCTGCTGCTATGTAGCTTTGAAGCACATTTTCACCGAAGTGCCAGCCAATGCCGGTTGCCTTGCGCCCATTCGCTTCGTCATTCCAGAAAACACGCTTCTCGGCGTCAAGCCGCCGCGGCCGGTTGGAGGATATACGGAAACGATCCTGCGCGTGATCGGCGTCGTCTTCGCTGCTTTCGGCAAGGTCGATCCGTCTCTCGCCATGGGTGCTCCGTTCGGCACGATCAACGCCCTTTCGCTGAGCGGTTCGCGTTCAGACGGTTCGCGTTACGTGATGTTCTCGTTCTTCGGCGGCGGTCTCGGTGGCAATCCCGTGTCTGACGGGTTGCATCATGCGAACAATCCGATCTCGACGGCAACCATACCGCCGGTGGAAATCCTCGAAGCATCCTATCCCGTCATGTTCACTCAATGGGCCCTGCGCCCGGATAGTGCCGGTCCCGGCAAGCATCGCGGCGGTGTCGGAGCGATCTATGAGATCGAGGCCCTTGCTGAAAACGAGACCACTGCCTTCCTGCTTGGCGAGCGCGGGCGATTTGCGCCGTTCGGTGTTGCCGGTGGCGGAGACGCGGCCCTCAACCGGTTCAGTTGGCAGACGGAGGATGGTGAGGCGGTACCGCCGATGGCGTCGAAAGTGACCGACGTCAAGCTTAAGAAGGGGCGACGTGTGCGGCTTGAAACGCCGGGCGGCGGTGGCTTTGGAAATGCGTTCGAGCGGGAGCCGGTGAGCGTAGCGCGTGACGTGCGTCTTGGTTACGTCAGCCACGCCGATGCCGCCAAGCTCTATGGCGTCGGTCTCACGAATGATGGCATCGTCGACGAGGCCGCTACAGCCGCACTGCGTGAAGGAAAGCAAGCATGACGGTCAATAATCGTTCCATGGTCGGTGTCGATGTCGGCGGCACCTTCACCGATCTTTTCTACTATGACGAGGAAGGCCGGACATTCAAAACAGGCAAAGTGCCCTCCAACCGGGGCAATGAGGCGCTCGGCTTTCTGGACGGCCTGAAATCCGTTTGCGACTTGCCGTCATTGGGTGCCGTCGTCCACGGCACGACCGTCGGGACCAATGCGCTTCTTGAACGGAAGGGCGCGCCGGTTGGCATCATCACGACAGCTGGCTTTCGCGATGTTCTGGAGATGCGACGACGGGACCGCCCCAACACCTGGGGACTGTGGGGGAGCTTTGATCCGGTCGTGCCGCGTGACATGCGGCTCGAAGTCGGCGAGCGCACGCTTGCAGACGGAACCATCCGCCAGGCTGTGGATACGCAGGAGGTTGTGCGGGCTGCACGGCAGCTATTGAAGCAGGGGGCGACATCGCTCGCCATCATCTTCATCAACGCCTATGCCAATTCGCAGAACGAAATTGCGGCACTCGATGCCGTCCGTGATATCTGGCCTAACGACGACATCGCCGCGTCATACCAGATCCTGCCGGAGATCCGCGAATTCGAACGCACTTCTACAACCGCGCTCAACGCCTATCTGCAGCCGGTTGTCGGTTCCTATCTGCGCAAGCTGGACGAGGCGCTTCGAACCCAGTCCTTTACTGGCAGTTTCCATATCATCCAGTCCAACGGCGGCGTGATGTCGACTGAAACCGCGCGCCGGCTTCCGGTGCGAACCGCTCTTTCAGGGCCGGCTGCCGGTGTCATCGCGGCTGCGGCACTATGCAAGGCGGCGGGCTACGAGAACATCATTACCGGTGATCTCGGTGGCACGTCCTTCGACGTGTCGCTGGTTGCGGACGGAATACCGGCGCTTGCCGCCCAGACTACGATCGATTTCGGCATGGTCGTGCGCACGCCGATGATCGAGATCAGTACGATCGGGGCGGGTGGTGGCTCGATTGCCTCTGTCGGACCTGCCGGCATACTGCAGGTCGGGCCTGAGAGCGCAGGCTCGGTTCCTGGGCCGGTCTGCTACGCTCAGGGCAATGACCGCCCGACGCTGACCGACGCAAATGTCGTTCTCGGCCGTATCAATGCCAAGCGTCCGATCGGCGGCAAGCTGCAGAGCCTCGATGTCGACGCGGCTAAAAAGGCCATCGAGGTTCATGTCGCGCGGATTCTCGATATCGATGTGATGACCGCAGCCGAAGCGATCGTGCGGGTTGCCAATGCCCGCATGGCTGGTGCTGTTCGCCTTGTCTCCATCGAGCGTGGCCATGATCCGCAAATCTTCACCGCAGTACCCTTCGGTGGCGGCGGCGCATTGCATGCCGGCGCGTTGATTGCAGAGGTCGGATTGAAATCGGCGCTCGTGCCACGGTTCCCCGGGGTTACCAGCGCTCTCGGCTGCGTCATTGCCGATATTCGCCACGATCAGGTGCTGACCGTCAATCTCAACCTTGACAGTCTCGATGCCGAAGAGCTCGACAGTCAGATGGTGAAGGCGGGCAGCGAAGCGGAAGCGGTGGTTCGCGAGGCAGGGCTGTCCGTCACGGGTATCGAGGTGCTCTACGAACTCGACATGCATTATGCGGGGCAGACACATACGGTGCCGGTCAGCTTGCCGGTGACCTTGTCCGAGGGCAAGACCGGGATCACGCAGCAGATCATTCGGGATGCTTTCGAACTCAGCTACAAGCGCGCTTTCAGCCGGCTCTTGCCGGGGATATCCGTGCGGATCGTATCACTGCGAACCGCGGCAGTCGGACGCAGACCGTCTTTCGATCCGGCTATTCTTGCGCCAGATCCGGCAAATACAATCGAAGCCGCCCGACTTGAGACTCGCGATGTATGGTTCGATGGCGCCTGGCATCGCACGTCAGTCTTTGATCGCCTGAAACTGCCGGTCGACGCGGTAATCGAAGGTCCGGCTATTCTCGAACAGGCAGATGCGACGACGATCGTGGATCCTGGCCTGAAGGCCACGGTCGATCGCTTTGGCAACATCATCATGGAGCGCGCATAGTGGCTGGAAATCCTGTTCCGATTTCGAAGACGGCATTGCTGATCGTCGATCTTCAAAACGATTTCGTCCATCCGGACGGTGCCTATGGCCGAGCCGGACAATCCAGCCCCGAGATTGCCGCCCTGCCGCGGCGATTGGCGCCTCTGGCTCGCGCATTGCAGGCCAAAGGCGGATGGGTGATTTCGACGCAATTCACGCTGGTGCCCGCCAAGGAAGGCGAACCGCTTATCTCCCCCCATCTGAAAGCCTTGCGCGGCTTTCTTGCCAAGGGCGACTTTCTGCCGGGTGGCTGGGGGCATCAATTGGTGGACATCCTGCGGCCGGCGGATCTTGTCGTTGAGAAGGTCGCCTATTCGGCCTTCTACATGTCCCGCCTGGAATGGTGCCTGCGCAAATGCGGTATCGAAAAGCTATATGTCGCAGGCATCGTTACCAATGGTGGTGTCGCGTCGACCGTGCGCGATGCGCATGTTCGGGATTTGGAAGTGACGGTGCTGGACGATGGCTGTGCAGCGTTTTCGGTGGAAACGCATGACGTTTCGATCGCCGCGCTGCGTGCTGTCTGCCCGGTGATGAGTGTAGAGGAAGCTCTGCGGGAGATCGAAAGCCGATGAGCAATTCGTCCGGAGAAACACTCGAAGAGCTGAAAACGAGAATTGAGGAAATCCGCCAGAAACGAGGCTTTCTCCTGCCGCATCACGGTGCAATGGTCGTTGCCGCACCGGATTTGCGCGACGCTTACCTCCAGATGTATGCGGCACTGACCCAGACGGATCGACATCTGACGCCTTTCGAGCGCGAGGTCGTCTGGCTCGCGATCCTAATCGCGGCCAAGGAAGGGATCGGCACTCATCATGTCGAACTCTTCTTCAAAGAAGGCGGCACGCAGGAGCAGGTACGCTATCTGACCGGTCTCGTTGCTTTCGGTATGGGCTCGGAGGCGTTCCAGTTTATGGATGATGCTTGGTCGGGTATCTTTCCATCGCTTGAGGGATCGAATGCCTATCTCGAGGCTTTCGATTCTATGCTTGATGACAAACTACTTCCGCGGGATGTCACGCATCTGGCCTTGGCGGCCATGCATGCCACAAAAGGTCGAAAATGGGGACTTTCCGCTCATATTCGCGGGGTCTATCAAAATGGAAAACGGGAGGATGCTCTTGTAGAGGCACTTAGCCTCATCATGTGGCCTGTCGGGGTAAATCACTTCCTTGATGCTTGCGGCGTTTGGGTGGATTTGATGAAGAAGAGCGAGGTATCGGCTTCATCCCGATATAAAGTTTGGGCAGAGGTACCGGATCAAGGCGGACACGATCAGGTACCAAGCCGTTATCAATAAACTGATGTGCAGATAACGGATTTAACAGTAGCTACTTCAATCCCAACAGGCACCGACTGCGCTCGGCGACGGTGATCAGTGCGGGCGTTCGTGCCTCCACCATTGCAGCCCGCGCCGGCTATCGATGTGCTTTCTCTATTGGAGCGTCTCGGTCTGACAGCGCGCGCACACGGGCGTCTGGACGGTGTCACGGTGTCGCTGCCGCGGCAGGAGCTGTTCCTCCACGCGTATGTGAGAAAAAAAGCTGTTCTTTTCTCGCAGATTGACGGGCTACACAAGTCGACGTTTTCCGGCCTCTTGCGATTTGAGACTGAAGCTCAGGCGGGGCAGCCCGTTGATGATATCTGTGAAGTTTCCAATTATGTTGGCGCCATGATGGATGGTTTGGAGCGGCTGGAAACGCTGCCCATGTCGTTGCGCCTCATCCGCGAGATGCACGCCACGCTGCTGCAAAGCGGACGAGGAGGCAAAAAGGATCCGGGAGAGTTTCGCCGCTCGCAAAATTGGATTGACGGCACGCGCCTGGTAAAGCATTTTGCGTGCGCCACCCGTCATGGAAACGGCCGGCTGCATAGATGCGTCTCATTCGAGATCAACCCGATTGCCCTCAGTGGCATGTCGGTGGCTGAGCTGCACAGTTCCGATGGAGCATTCGGACTACAGATTTTGCGTGTCTACCGTGACCAAGCAGGCCGTATTCTGGACTGTGATCTCGAATACTGGCTGCACGATGCCGTATCGATCAAGATTGATACGAGAGACACAGCCCACATAGTGCGCATGAGTTGCCCCCCGCATAAGGCGCTATTGACCTGATCGGCAATGCGAACAGGTGGGTACTTATTGACGACATTCAGCATGCGATGGATGTTAATGTAACGCTGATGCGTTCCAGGCTTGGTGAATCTAAATTGGCGCTGAATGTGCGCCTCGCTAAAAGCGCCTTTTGGCTTGCCACGCGCTAAGTCAGCGGTTCGATCCCCCTGAAGAGCTTTGTCTGGAATTGCTACGGGAAGCCGCGCACTTTTTCCTCTACCCTTCTTAAACGATGGCAGCGACAACCAGTGGCCGCATTTCGTTCGATCGGAGGTCGGCGATTGCCTTTCTCGGTTAGTAATCCACCGAATATCAGCCGGTATAAAACCGGATTGGTGACGCCGCTTCGCACATAGGCGCGCATTAACACCACAAGACGCTTGCGTGGATCGGTCGGTCCCGCCTGTGCTTTGCGCATCTCGTCGGCAAGTTGCTCGAAGCCGACTGCGGAGACGGCTGCCAGCATCTCCCGCTTGTCGGCGAAATGCTTATAGGGAGCGTTGTGGCTGACACCGGCTCGCCGCGTGAGTTCTCTCAACGAAAACTCCATGTTCTGCGATTCACTCAGGACATCGAAAGCTGCGTTCAGAATGGCTCTTTGCAGATCGTCATGATGGTATGGCCTAATATCGGAGGTCGATTCAGTTGCCAATAGCGAGCCATTGGTTCACATCCCATCAAGGGCTGAGGCGGCCCTCCCTCTCTAAGCGAACGTCAGATTTTCCGGCGAGGGATTGTCGTCGAGTAAATGTTGAGCGATTGCAGATATCGGTCCGCGCTCGTCAATGCCTCGATGGAACGCGATCGATCGCGATTTGCCAACAGGCCACAGAGCACTTCCGAGATAGCGAGCGCTGGCGTCAGTGTATGGAAAAATGTCTGACTTTCCGTTGACACAAATGCGGTGTGATCTGCGATCGAGACAAGCGGCGAGACCTCGCTGTCGGTAATTGCCACGATCGACATGCCCTTCTCCCGCGCAACCTCTGCCAATTCCAGCGTCTGCAAGGCATAGGGATTTATGGAGATCACCAGAAGCGCGTCTTCGGACGTGGCGCGCATAAGCGCATCGCCACCCGTTCCGGCTGGCCCATCAAGGTGGATCGTCTTATCGCCAAGCAATGTCATGACATAATGAAAATGCCAGGCAACAGAATGGCATGAACGCAGCCCCAAAACAAAGACGCGGCGAGCCTTGAACAATTGGTCTGCAATCGCACTCAACCTGATGAGGGATTGGGGCTCACATAAGCGAGTGATCTGAGCCGAGAGGCCTTGCAACATCATGCGGGCAAGGTCGTTGGTATCGGCGCTAGTCTCAACGGCATTGTGCTGTAGGGCACGCGCAGCAAACCCGTCGGCGCCGACGCGGATTGCATGTGCGTGATGAGATTTTATTTCGTCATAGCTGGTCAGGCCGAGAAACTTGGTCAAGCGCGTGATTGTAGAAGGTTGAACGCCTGCGTTACGGGCAAGCTCGCGCATAGAGACCAAGGCAACGTCCTGCGGGTGTTCGAGGATGTATCGGGCAGCCTGCTGAAGCTGATGTGACATTTCGTCAAAACGGTCGATGATCCGCGCTCGCAATGGGTCCGTATGCAACATTTGGATCGTAATCCCCCTCGTCGTTTCAAAGAGAAATCAGTCCAGCCGTAAAAAAAGTCAAACAAATTCGATAATTTGTCCGAATTTTAGAGGGAAGTCTGATGATTTGAACGTTTCATTGCTGCTCAAAAAAGAAACGTTTGTGCCTACTTTATTTGCATTAAAACAAATGTTGCATATTGTGGCAATACCTGCAACAGATGTGCCGAGACACGGGCTCATGCGCCTTCGCTAAAATTAATCGAGACAGACATGACGAGAATTCTTCACCGTTCGATTGGCCCCAATTTGCCAAGAGCCATCTCTGGTCAGGGTATTTACATTACCGATAGCGAGGGACGCAGTTACATAGATGGTTCCGGGGGGGCAGCGGTGAGCTGTCTGGGGCATGGTCACCAAGATGTTTCAGCTGCGATGAAGTCGCAGATAGATCGCATCAGCTATGCGCATACCTCATTCTTTACGAGTGAGGCTGCTGAATCCCTCGCTGATCGGCTTGTTGCCCTGACGCCGGATGGTCTCGACTATGTCTATCTCGTGTCGGGTGGTTCCGAGGCGGTCGAGGCTGCGCTGAAAATGGCGCGCCAGTATTTCGTCGAGACCGGCCAGCCGCAGCGTCGCCACATCATCGCTCGCCGTCAGAGTTATCATGGCAACACGATCGGCGCGCTGGCGACAGGTGGTAATGCATGGCGCCGGGCGCAATTCCAGCCGATACTGCCGGAGACGCATCATGTCTCCCCTTGCTACGCATATCGTGATCAAGGTCTACAGGAGGATGGCGCAGCCTATGCCGCGCGGCTGGCTGCCGAACTTGAGGCCAAGATCCTTGAGCTCGGCGCCGATGAGGTCATCGCCTTCGTTGCCGAGCCTGTCGTTGGCGCAACGCTTGGTGCTGTCGGGGCGGTTGCCGACTATTTCAAGCAGATCCGCGCAGTATGCGACAAATACGGCGTTCTGCTGATCCTTGACGAGGTCATGTGCGGCATGGGCCGCACCGGTACGCTCTTCGCCTTCGAGCAGGAGGGGATAGTTCCGGACCTTGTCACCATCGCCAAGGGTCTCGGCGGCGGTTATCAGCCGATCGGGGCTGTCATGCTCTCCGAGCGCATCTACCGCGCTTTTGCTGACGGGTCAGGCATGTTCCAGCATGGCCATACCTATATCGGCCATCCGGTTGCATCAGCGGCAGCCGACAAGGTTGTAGAAATCCTTTCGGGCACGGACATTCTCGACAATGTGGTTCGCATGGGCGAGCGGCTTCAGGCGGGTTTGGAAGCCGCGTTCGGGCAAAATCCTCACGTCGGGGACATTCGTGGCCGAGGTCTTTTTCGCGGGATCGAGATCGTCGCCGATAGGGACACCAAGCAGACCTTTGATCCAAGCTTGAAGATGCACGCCCGGATCAAGAAGGAGGCTATGCGGCAGGGACTGCTGTGCTACCCGATGGGCGGCACGATTGACGGTATTCGCGGTGATCACGTGCTTCTGGCTCCTCCCTACATCATCACGCCTGAGGAGGTCGACCTTGTCGTCGACAGGATCACTGTGGCGATCAACAACGTCGTCCGGAGCTGATCATGACCTATCGGATTGCCTATGCCGGATTTTCGCTTGAGTCTGTCACGGCTGTACCCAGCTTCAGTACCAGACAGACCTTCGCCGATCGCCTGCAGCGCGGAGATGCTCTGCTCGAAGGCTGGCGTGGGACGAATACAGTGGCCGGCGGATGTTTCGATACATTGCTGGCGGCTGATGACGTAACCGTCGTGCCATTGGTCCAAATGGTGATCGGCGCCTACGGCCCTGCAACAGGCGATGCCATCGAATATATCACGTCAGAGATTGTCGACGGCATTCGTGCTGCCGGCCAGCTCGACGGGATCGTGATGTTTCTTCACGGCGCGTGCTGGGCGCCAGGCTTCGAGGATGTTGAGCGGCACGTGATAGACGAAGTGCGCAAGGTTGCTCCTGACATTCCGATCTCCATCGCGCTCGATTACCACGGCAATATCGACAGCCGGACATTTGTGAATGCCGACGCGGCAGTTGCCTTCCGTCATTCACCGCATATCGATATGGGTGAGACTGGAGCGCGCGCGACGAAAGCACTGCTGCGCATGGTGCGGGAAGGTGTTCGTCCGGGCCTCGCCGTCCGCAGGCCTGGCATTTTGATCCCCTCCATCATGTCGGCGACGGCGCTCCAACCTCTTGCCAGCATCATTGCCGAAGCACGGGCGCTTGAAGCTGAAGGCGATTGCGACATCAACGTCATGGCCGGGTTTTCCTATGCGGATTCGCCCAATACCGGCATGGCGATCCTCGCGCTCGACTGGGACGGACAGGCCGCCGCTGAGGAGAAGGCGCGAAACATGGCGCTCCGGCTTCACGAAATGCGAGCCGCGCTTACTCAGTCGGTAGCGGTTACAGACATCGACGGAGCATTCGCCGACGTGCTGGCGAGGCCAGGGCGGGGCAAGCCGGTCATCCTCCTCGAACATGCGGATCGCATGAATGACTCCACCTATCTGCTGCGGGCTCTTCTGGCTCAGGATCTTGGCCGGGTGGGTTTCCCGTTCCTGCGCGATGCCGAGACCGCCGCTCAGGCTGTTGCTGCCGGGGAGGGCGCCGACATCGAGGTCAACCTGGGTGGCAGATCCTCGCCGGAATCCGGTGGGCCGGTCATGGCTCGTGCTCGCGTGATCTGGGCGGGGCAGATGACCTATAATGTCTCGGGCAAGGTCAAGCACGGCGAGTTTGTTGATCTCGGCAATACGGCGCTTCTTGAGATCGGAAACTTGCGTGTGTCCGTCGTAACGACATCGAATTTCGCGATCGACGGCGATCCCTTCTACATCTTCGGAGAGCACCCAGAAGATTATGACGTGATTGTCCTGCGCTCGAAAACCCACTTCCGTGATTTCTATGAGCCGGCGTCGGACCGGATCATTGTCGTCGATACGCCGGACCTCGGTCCGGCTGATCTCAACCGCGTGAGATATGAGCAGCTCGACCGGAGCCTCGTTTATCCGTGGTGCGCAGATCCCCAGCTTACCGCCTGAAAATCTTCAAACAAAAAAGAGAGGGAATATGATCAACAAGACACTTCGCGCAGCACTCCTGCTTGCTGTTTCATTTGGGCCGCTGGGCGCCCATTCGGCTCTGGCCGAGACAACCCTGACGGCCGTGATGAGCGCCCCGCTCAAGACGACCGACCCGCAAGTCAGCACCGCACGCATCAACATTACCTATGCTTTCCTGGTTTTCGATACGCTGCTGGGCCTCGATGCCGATCTCAAAGTTCAGCCGCAGATGGCGTCCTGGAAGGTTTCCGACGACGGGCTGACCTACACCTTCACGCTGCGCGACGGTCTGAAATGGCATGATGGAAAGCCGGTCCTCGCCGAAGATTGCGTTGCCTCGCTGAAGCGTTGGGGAGAAAATGACGGGGCTGGTGGCAAGTTGATGCAGCGTGTTTCCGCGCTGACTGCGACATCCGACAATACGTTCACGCTGACGCTGTCGGAACCCTTCGGCCAAGTGCTTGACCTGCTCGCAAAGCCTGCGCCTATCCCAGCCTTTATGGTGCCGAAGCGTCTTGCCGAAACGCCAAAGGGACAGCAGATGGCTGAAGTCATCGGGTCCGGCCCATTCCGTTTCGTCGGCTCAGAGTTTCAGCCGGGCGTCCGGGCCGTGTTTGAGAAGAATATCGACTATGTCCCGCGTAGCGAACCGGCGAGCGGTTCTGCAGGCGGCAAGGTCGTCAATGTCGATCGCGTTGTTTGGGAAGTCATGCCCGACGTCCAGACCGCGATCAACGCTTTGCAGTCCGGTGATATCGACCTCTTGGAAAGGCTGCCGAACGACCTCGCACCGCTCGTTCAGGCAAACGACGATGTCAAGGTCGGCGTCCTCAAGCAGGTTGGCACCCAGCTTACCGGTCAGTTCAACCACCTGATCCCGCCATTCGATAACGTGAAGGTTCGGCAGGCCGCTCTTTACGCAATGGATCAGGAACAGCAGATGCAGACATCGGTCGGCGATCCGACCTATTATAAGCTCTGTGCTTCCATTTATGGCTGCGATGTGCCGATGGCATCCGACGCCGGCTCCGAATATCTCTCTGGCACCGCTCAGGAACGCATGGCCAAGGCCAAGGAATTGCTCAAGGCTTCGGGTTATAAAGGCGAGAAAGTCGTTATGCTCCAGCCGACCGACAATTCCGCTCTGATGACACAGCCGATTGTTGCAGCCGAGCAGTTGCGTGAAGCAGGCTTCAACGTTGAGGTCGACTCGATGGACTGGGCAACGCTCAGCTCTCGCCGCACCAGCCGCGAACCGATCGACAAGGGCGGATGGAACATGTTCTTCACCTCCTGGGGTGTGGAAGGCATCTGGAACCCGCTCAGCAGCGTGCTAATCGATGGAACCGGCAATCCCGGTGCGTGGTCCGGCTGGCGCAAGAGCGATCGCGTCGAACAGCTGCGCGACAATTGGATAAAGGCCACAACGCCGGAAAAGCAGAAGGAAATTGCTTCCGAAATCCAGCAGCTCGCATGGGATGAGGGCTTCTACTTCAACGGTGGCGAATTCCAGTCGCTGTCGGCCTGGAGCGCCAAGGTTGATGGCTTCGTACTTGGCATGAACACTCAGTTCTGGGGCGTCCACAAGTAAGTCATGATGCCCGGAACCACCTCACGTTGGTTCTGGGCAGACTTCCGATGGGGTATCCACCTCTCGATCAAAAATCGCCGACTGGAGAAGATCTTGGCCCAGTATTTTATCAAACGTCTACTGATGGCTGTCCCCGTGATGGGGGTTGTCGCAGTTTTCGTATTCCTTTTGCTGCGATTGACGCCCGGCGACCCGGCACAAGTGATCGCCGGAGATGAAGCGACCCCGGCACAGTTGGAGGCAATTCGCCTCAGCCTGGGGCTCGACAAGCCGCTGCTGGCCCAGTTCTTCGCCTGGATCAGCAATCTCCTGCAGGGAGACTTTGGTGTTTCTCTGATCTCCAACAAGGACGTTCTGGGTCTCATCGGGCAGCGGATCGAACCAACACTGTCGTTGGCGCTGGCTGCAATGGCGATCACCCTCGTTGCAGCCTTGCCCATGGGTGTACTGGCAGCATGGCGTCACGGACGCTTGCTTGACCGCTGCGTGATGATTTTTTCAGTGCTCGTCTTCTCGGCCCCGGTCTTTGTCACCGGATACATTCTGATCGCGGTGTTTGCGGTCGACCTGAAGTGGTTTCCGGTCCAGGGCTACAGGCCCATCTCCGACGGCTTCGGCCCCTTCCTGTCTCGCATATTCCTCCCGGCTCTCGCCTTGGCCTCGATCTACATCGCACTTGTCGCTCGTATGACCCGTGCATCGATGCTTGAGGTCTTGAACGAAGATTATGTCCGGACGGCCCGCGCGAAAGGCCTGGGCGAAATAAAGGTCCTCTTTCGTCATGCGCTTCGTAATGCAGCCATTCCCATTCTTACCGTCGTCGGTACCGGATTTGCCGCGCTGATATCCGGCGTCGTCGTCACCGAGAGTGTCTTCAATATTCCAGGTCTCGGGCGTCTCGTCGTCGATGCTGTTCTCGCCCGGGACTATCCGCTCATCCAGGCAATCATTCTTCTGACGGCGGGCATTTATGTGGTCATCAACCTTCTGATCGACCTGTCCTACGCCCTGACCGATCCGCGAGTGCGCTACGAATGACCAATGCAAGCCCCTCTTTCACGCCACTGCCGCGCAGGCGTCTGCCGATCAAACTGCCCAACTGGCTTACCATCGCTGCGAGCTTTGTGCTTCTGGCAATCGCTCTGATCGCCATCTTTGCTCCGCTGATCGCCCAATTCGAACCGACAAAGCTCAACGCTGCGATGCGCTTGAAGCCGTCTGATGCCACCTATTGGCTGGGAACAGACACCTATGGGCGCGATCTCTTTTCCAGGGTGGTCCACGGAGCGCGTATCTCCCTGATCGTCGGGGCGGGTGCCGCGCTTGGTTGTTTTGCGATCGGCCTGCCGCTCGGATTGATCGCAGGCTGGTATCGCTGGGCTGACGGCGTTCTGATGCGCATCATGGACGGGTTGATGGCAATCCCGGGGATACTGCTTGCAATTGCAGTTGTTGCCCTGACTAAGGGAGGTCTCGTGACGGTGATCATCGCCATCATGCTTCCCGAAATTCCTCAGGTTGTACGTTTGATCCGTTCCCGTGTCATCGCCGTTCGATCCGAGGCCTATGTCGAGGCCGCATTGCTACTTGGCACACCTCCACTCAAGATTCTTTGGAAGCACCTGCTTCCTGCGACTGTTGCACCGATGATCGTGCAAGGAACCTATATCTACGCCGCATCGATCCTGACGGAGGCAGCCCTTTCCTTCCTCGGCGTCGGGATCGGATCCGAAATACCGACCTGGGGTAATATCATGGCGGAGGGGCGGCTTTACTTCGCTATTAACCCTTGGCTCATCTTCTGGCCCGCCATCGTGCTGTCACTGTGCATCCTGTCGATCAACATTCTCGGCGATGCCTTGCGTGATACCCTCGATCCCAAAATGAAGGGGAGGCATCAATGACCGCCCAGATCCAGCCTGTGCTGTCTGTCCGTGACCTGCGCGTTGCAACAGCCGGCGCCAATCCGACCGAGATTCTTAAGAGCGTAAGCTTCGATATCGCACCCGGTGAAATCCTCTGCCTGGTTGGCGAATCGGGGTCGGGGAAATCGGTTACCTCTCTGGTGACTATGGACCTTTTGCCAGTTCGGGAACTGTGCGCCAGTGGCGGAGAGGTTCTTCTAAACGGTGAAGACATTCTAACCGCGACGCCCGCACGGACCAAGGCCCTAAGGGGCGCCGAGATGGCGATGATCTTTCAGGAGCCGATGACAGCTCTCAATCCGGTGCTGAAGATCGGATTGCAAATGGAAGAGGTCTTCGAGGCGCATGGGAAACTCGCTGCCTCTGAACGCCGAAAGGCGGTTCTGGACGCGATTGCCTCCGTTCATCTTCCCGATCCGTCGCGGATCTACGACAGCTTCCCGCATCAACTTTCAGGTGGTCAGCGGCAGCGTGTGATGATCGCCATGGCTCTTTCGCTTAAGCCTCGTTTGCTGATCGCGGACGAACCGACGACGGCGCTTGACGTCACGACCCAGAAGCAGATCCTCAGCCTGATCCGCACGCTCCAGGAGGAGCAGAACACCGCGGTTTTGTTCATCACGCATGACATGGGTGTGGTGGCGGATATCGCCGACCGTGTTTGCGTGATGCGCAAGGGGGAGGTGGTCGAGCAGGGGGCTGTCGCCGATGTCCTCGGTAACCCTCAATCATCCTACACACGAGATCTGCTTGCAGCGGTGCCCTCGCTGGTTCCTCCGGCACCGAGACCAAAATCCAGATCTGCGCCCGCATTGGATGTGCAGCTCCTTTGCAAGCAATTCACCCTCGGCAGTTTTGTCTCACGCTTATTAGGTAAACCGGATCATGTGGTGCGCGCCGTCCATGACGTGAGCTTCAAACTGGAGCGCGGCCGGACCTTGGGTATCGTCGGTGAAAGTGGATCGGGCAAGTCTACAGTAGCGCGCTGTTTGTTGCGGCTTGCAGATCCGACATCCGGGTCAGTCTGGTTGAATGGCAAGGAAGTCGCTCACGCACACGGAGCCGCATTGACGGAAGCACGGCGCGGGATCCAGATGGTTTTTCAGGATCCCAATCGCTCCCTCAATCCTCGCCTGCGTATCTCGGAGAGTCTGATCGAGGGGCCCCTGAATAGTGGAGAGAGGAGAGATTCTGCTCTCAGGCGCGCAGCCGAGATCCTCGAGGTCGTCTCGCTCCCATCGTCCAGCCTAGATCGGTTTCCCCACCAATTCTCCGGCGGGCAGCGCCAACGCATAGCCATTGCCCGCGCATTGCTGATGAACCCCGAGGTCATCGTCGCGGACGAGGCTGTTTCCGCGCTCGACGTCTCGGTGCAGGCGCAAGTGCTGCAGCTTCTCGACAAAATCCGCACCGAACGCAATCTTGCCATGCTGTTCATCACCCACGATTTGCGCGTCGCAGCTCAGGTCTGTGACGACGTAATGGTGATGCAGAAGGGCGAGGTCGTCGAAATGGGGCCGGCGGGCCGCGTGCTTGCAGATCCACAACACAGCTATACCCGCGCTCTAATCGAAGCTGCTCCCGGCCGAAGCTGGGATTTTGGGCTGGGGCGCCCCGTTTCAACAGAGGCTCTACAATGATCCACGCATCTCTTGTCCAGATGGACGTCATTCCGCTTGCTGCCGCCGAAAATTTTCGCCGGATACGCGACTTCATCATGGCCGAAGCCGATCAGGGTGCGCAGCTGATCGTGTTTCCGGAGCTCGCCAATACCGGCTATGTTGAGCCACTGGTGCCAGGCGGCGGCTTCGTTTCCGATGTCCCGCATTATGGTCAGGCTCTCGTTGCGGCGTGTGCCGATCCGGCGGGTGAGGACATTGAAAGCCTCGTTTCTGTATGCCGTGAACGAGGCGTTAGCGTGATCGTCGGCCTCGGCATGCGCGATCCGGTCATGCCGGCGGTGATCCGCAATTCGGCTCTGCTGATCACGCCGTCGGGTGTCGTCGGCACCTATACCAAAGTTCATCAGTGGCATAACGAAAAGCTGTATTTCACCCGTGGCGAGGTGATCGACAGCTTTGATGCGGTCGGCACAAAGGTCGGCATGCAGATCTGCTACGATTCTCGTTTCCCGGAACTCACACGTATCCTTTCTGAAAAGGGCGCAAGCATCATCGTCTCTACCTGGGCATCCTTCGGCCCGGCAGACAAGCCCGTGGCGGATGAGGAACTGTTCGTTCACCGCGGATATTCGCGAGCCGTAGAGAATGGAATCTTCTTCCTGAGCTGCAATCGGGCAGGCCTGCATGGCGACTTCCGCTTCTTTGGCAGGTCTTGCGTCATCGCACCTGATGGCAAGGTCGTTGGTCGCTTGAACCATGACCGGGAAGACGTCCTGCGCGTTCAGATCGACCTCGACGAGGTGACACGATACAGGTCTCGGGTCGGCATTTGGGCGGATTACGCTCCAGAAATCTATGCGTCAGCACGGACAGGCAGATGAGCGTCGCTAGGAACTCGCCTTGCCCGCCTCTATCGGATGCCGACTGGCCTGCAGAACTCGCGAACATGAAAGATGGTTTCGCGACGGGTTTGAACGTCTATCGCACGATGGCGCATCATCCGGCATTGCTGCGCGCGTGGGCGCCGCTGCGACAGCATATCGTAAGGGACAGTGCTCTTGGTCCTGAACGATCGGAAATCGTGATTCTGCGCTCAGCTTATCGCCTGGGGTCGAGCTATGAATGGTCCCAGCACGTCCATCGTGCAAGCCTGCTCGGTATCAGTGATGAGCGGATCCAGGCGATGCGCGCAGAGCCCGACGGTGAAGACGCTCTGATTGCCAAGGCAGTCGATATGCTGCTTGTCGATCATCGCCTGACATTGGCCTTTGAGGTGGAACTGGCTCTGGCAATCGGTCGTCCGGCAGTGATTGACCTGATCGCAACGGTCGGTTTTTATTCGATCCTCGGCTATCTGCTCATGACCTACGAGACGCCGTTGGACGAAAACATTCCGCTGGCAGAGTAGCTATTGATACGACAGGCGGGCCGCACGTCCGCCTGACCTGGGCCTCTCCGTTTGTTGCCCATTGCCTCTTTGGCTTTGGATCGCGCCGAAGACATCCAATTCGACCTGAAATGCATGCCCCTCGGTTCAAGCATCGCCAAATGACCTCCCTTTAGCTACCCGCAGAAAGCCGTGGCCAAAGGGATTTCTGTCAAGCCGCATCTTCATTCCATGGGAAGACTGCCGCCGTGTCGAGCTGAGCGTATGAGATCAATCGAACATCAGCTGGCCCTAAATCCGGAGTGTCGATCACGATAATCCGGTCTGCGATTGGCTCGTAGAAATCGCGGAAATGGGTTTTGGAGCGTAGAAGGATGACGTCGTAATCTTCGGGCCGCTCGCCAAAAATATAGAATGGCTCACCGTCGACCGCGAAGGCGAAATGGGAGACGACTGAAATGCGGATCGAACCGACCTCGAGCAGTGCCGTCATGCCGAGATTGACCAGTGACCCTTGCTGATATCGGCCCGACATAGTGAACGACTTTTCTCCCGCCCATATTACTTTGGCCATGACATCGAGCGGACCGCCGGTTGCAGGATCCGTCTTGCCGGCGAGGCTCACTGAAATTTCCGTGCCGCTCCCCGCTTCATAAGCTTGCTGTGCCGCTTCGGGATCGAGCAGGAATGGAACGTTGACCTTGCCGACGTCCTGGCCCAACAGCGCCTTGAGGACATGTGTTGAGTCGTTCATCCGGTCCGCGTGTTCAAGCAGGACAATGGGCTTTCCTTGAGCCGGCCGCGCTTCCACATCCGAGAGGGCGTCCTCTACGGTCGCGACTGGCACGGATGCCCAAAGCGCTTGACGGTTTTCGAAAATAGCAGAAGACAGGCTCTGTGCTTTGCTAAACGCTGCCTCTTCGCCATCCCAGTCAAGGCAGATCACCGCCATGCCGGTATTTGGGCTGTCGGCATACGAAAATCCTGCCATCACCGAGATATCACAATCGTTTTGATCCTCTATCGCCCTGGCCTCTGCAATGATGGACGCAAGAGGTTGCAGTGACGTAGCGGACATAATGGAAGGGATGACCACCCCAGGCTTGACGATGGCAAGGCCGGGTTTCGTGCCGGTCTTGATCATCCGCAATAGTGCATTTGTGGCCCTTTCGCCTGTCTCGCCCATATCGATATGCGGTGAGTGACGATAGGCGGCGGCAATGTCAGCACCTCGGAAGGTCTGGGCATCGATATTGCCGTGATAGTCGAGCGCAACCGCAATTGGAACAGATGGCCTCTTGGCTCTTACTGCATCGATGAAATGGCGCTCGACATCCTCGTAACCCGCGGCCCAGCATGCGCCATGTAGATAAAGCACGATGCCGTCAAGATCGCCTGCCTTATCTAGGCCATCCAGAGTCTCTTCTACGTAGAATGCGACCGCCTCGTTGGCTGCTGGTCCAAGAGCGCCTGCCGAGGCATTGACCAGAGGCACCAGGGTCGCTGCTTGCTCCTCGCACACCTTGATTACCCCGCCGGGCACGGTGTTTGTCCCGCGATAGAGATCAACAATTCTGGAGCCGCGACTGCATACGCGCTCGAAATCCTTGATCCCCATGGCCTGCGGCACAGCCGTCACCGATTCAAGTGAGAAGCCGGCGAAAGCGATGCGAAAATTCATGGTCAGCTCCGAATTGTTCAGATTGGACTACGAGAGATGTCGACGACATAAAGCGTGCCGTCGATGTACTATGTTGCAGCCTTTCGATGGCAATGCAACAATCGTTGTAAAATTTATACGAAGATACAAGTGTTTCGTGTTCAGCCCGGCAAAGATCGGCATCTTGTAGCGAAACCAAGACTGGGCTCCGGCATCTTCAGATACGGTCTAAATAGGGAATATAAGAAAGATCAGAATGTTAGAGAAAATAGCACAAGGTAGCCGAAGGTTTGAATCTCTTCGAGACCTAAATTGGTTGATGGCAAAGCCCAATTTCGCTCGTACCCATCCTTGACCCTGTTTCCGTCACGTGGATATGCCCCCTTTCTCCTCTAGGGTCGACGTGGTCCAGAACCAGCGGTTCGATACCATCGGTGATGACGGCGGTGGTTGACGCATACTCTCCCTGATAGGGCCAGGATGTCACTTCCCCGGCTTCGCTATCGGAACGCCTAATCACCGCAGCGCCATCGTCGATATGAACGACGAAGGTCCGATCTGGCCAGCCAGAACAACAACCAGTGTTGCGGCATATGCTTCGTTGCATTGAGGGCGTTTGCGCGAGTTCAACACGTTCTTCGGTTCACGTCCATTCAACGCTTGCTGCTGCCGAGTTCATCTCGCGGCGCAGGAAACGATTTGACGATTGGCAGGAAATTCATTACTATGTACGTGTTCAATATACTGAACATTTTGATCAAAGGAGGAGATCGTGAGCGGACGCGGCGTCGAACGTGTTTTGGATATGATCGAGTGGTTTGCGGCTTCACCGGAAGGCGCCAGCCTGTCGGAGATTGCCGTCGCACTCGCCATGCCGAAGTCGAGCGCGCTCCTGATGCTGCAGTCACTGAACGAGCGCGGTTACATTCATCGTCTTGGTAGCGGAGAATACCAGCTGCTCAGATTGCCGGGCGAGGTTTCGGCCGACGGTCGCAACTACGGTGCGCTCATTGCCCTGGTCTCGACTTATCTTTCCGAAGCGGTACAGCAGACGGGAGAGAGCGGTTTCGTTGCCGTTCTGGAAGGCCAATCGATCCGCTATCTCAACAAGGTCCTTCCGAAGCGCGAAATCCTTTACGATCGCGATATCGTTCCGACACGCCCGGCGCACAAGGTCGCCAGCGGCGTGGTCCTGTTGGCGGCCGGCAGCGATGCGGAAATTGAGGCTTATGCCATGTCGGCCTCTCTGTCCGAGGTGGAACATTCGAAGCTTCGTGAAGCCATCGAAAGCGCCCGCGCATTAGGTTTCTACGTAAACGCTATGGGGGTCGTCGAAGGTGCCGCGGGTGCCGCCGCTCCGATCGTCGGCGCAAACGGCAAGGCTATTGCCGCGCTCAATATCTCCGGGCCGCAGGTCCGGTTTGTCACAAATTCCGACCGCATATCTGAAGTGGTCCGGGAAACGGCCGTCGCGATCAGTGAGGAGCTGACGCGTCGCAGCCGTCGTTTATCCAAAGGGAGGTAAGGAATGAAACTCGTCACTCTAACGGCCGTTGCCGGCCTGCTTGCCGGCATCGCCGGTTTTGCCCATGCTCAGGAAGTACCGGCCGGCTATCCGGCCGATTACTCGAAGATCATCGAAGGTTCGCGCTCCGAGAAGGGCCTGATGATCTATTCCAACATGGCCGACAATAATTGGCAGCCGATCATCAAAGGCTTCAACGCCAAATATCCCTGGGTTAAGGTCGAGACCGTCGATCTCGGCTCCGGCACCGTGCATTCGCGCTGGGAAGCCGAAAAGGGATCGAGCGCCCGCACTGCCGATCTTCTGGTCTCCGGCGCCAACGACCGCTGGGCGTCCTACGGCAAGGACGGCCTAATGGACGACTACAAGAGCCCGGAAAGCGACAAGCTTCCGGAATTCGCTCATCCCTATCCAGGCGTGAACGTGCTTTCCACCGACCCGCTGGTCATCACCTACAATGCGGCGCTTCTACCTGAGGATCAACGCCCGACCGATTTTGCTTCGCTGGTAGAAGATGCAGTGGCCGAGCCGGACTCGTTCAAGGGCAAAATCACCACCTATGACGCCGCGCGCAACAGCTTCGGCCTGACTGCCTGGTGGGCCTATATGGACAAAAAGGGTGAAGCCGGCTGGGACGGCCTTCGCAAGATCGGTCCGATGATCCGCGGCGAGACCTCCGGCGGTCCGATGAACGAGAAGATCGCCACCGGCGAGTATCTCATGGGCATTGCCGTCTCCGGCATCACCATCTTCCCGCGTCTGGAACAGCCCGGCGGCGAGATCCTCGGCTTCGCCTTCCCCGACGACGGCACGATCATGATGCTGCGCGGCATGGGCATTCCGAAGGGTGCGGCCAACCCAAACTCGGCAAAGCTCTTTGTCGATTACGCGCTCAGCCAGGATGGCCAGACGCAGGTCGGCAAGGGCGGTCTCGTCCCTTACCGTGAAGACGTGCCGGAAGACCAGGTTCGCTACACGTTCCAGAAGATCAGCGAAATCGTCGGCAAGGACAATGTGATCACTGCCGGTTTCGACCAGCGCCTGATAACCGAAGCCGGTCCCTTCGTCGAGAAGTGGAACGCGGCGATCGCCGGCAAGTAAGCCGAGCCGAAGGGCCGGCCGCCACCACCCATAAACAGCCGGCCCTTCAACCAACTCTGACAGGAAAAATCGATGACGGATATCAGCCACCCCGGCACGGCCGGACGGGGGATAGACCGATCGCGTGCGATCTACTGGGGCGTTGCGGCGCTGACGACGATCCTCGTATTCGGTCCGATCACCCCGATCATATTTCAGGCCTTCCTCGACAAGCCGCTCTATGACGACACGGCCGTCGTGACGGTCGGCAATTTCAGCCGCCTATTCAGCGAACCGGGCATGGCCGGCGTCTTCTTCAACACGCTCTATTTCGGCGCGTTGACGATGGTCGTCGCGCAGGTGTTCGGCGCCGTCATGGCGGTTCTCGTCGGGCGCACCAATCTGCCGGGCCGCAAGTGGCTGGGCGAGATCTTCATCTGGCCGTTGTTCGTCTCGAACCTCGTCATCGCCTTCGGCTGGTTCACCATGTACGGCCCGTCGGGCTTCATGACGCTCGCCGCAAAGACCTATCTCGGCGGCGCGCCGTGGAACCTCTACAGCGTCACCGGCATGGGCATCGTCGCGGGCCTCAGCCAGGCGCCGCTCACCTATCTCATGTGTCTTGCAGCGGTCACCAAGGCTGATCCGTTGCTCGAAGATGCAGCGCGCTCCACCGGCGCCGGTCCTTTCCGGGCGCTGTTTTCGGTGACTATCCCGATGATCCGCCCTGCGATCATCTATTCGGCCGTTTTGAACTTCGTCGTCGGCATCGAGATGCTGGCCATCCCGTTGCTCTTCGGCGGCCCGTCCGGCATCCAGACCGTGACGACATTCCTCTATAACGCCGGCATCAACGCCGCCGTGCGCCCGGAATACGGCATCGTCGGCGCTGCCGCCGTCATCCTCCTGATCGTCGTCGCCTTCCTCGTCTGGCTTCAGGGCTTTCTGATGAAAGGTGCCGGCCGCTTCGTTACCGTGCGTGGCAAGGCGAGCCGTCCGTCGACGCTCGATCTCGGCGCATGGCGCTGGCCGGCATTCCTGTTCGTATTCGCCTTCGCATTCCTGACGATCATCTCGATCTTCGGCGGCATCTTCATGCGCTCGGCGGTGAGCTTCCTCACTCCGCTCATCCCTTTCTGGAAGGTGCTGACAACGGCCAATTTCGAACATGTCCTCGGCTCGGCCAACTATGTGCGCTCCATCGTCAACTCCGTTCTGGTGGCGACGATCGGCGCTGCGATCGGCACCTTCTTCATCCTGGTGATCGCGCTCGTCGCCCGTCGTTCGGACTTCCGTCACAGCCGCGCGCTCGAATATATCGCGCTCTTCCCACGTTCACTGCCGGGCATCATCGCTGGTCTCGGCTTCTTCTATGCCGTCATCTGGTTGCCTGGGGCGGATATCATCCGCGGCACGATCGCGGTCCTGATCCTCGCCTTCATGATCCGCTACATCCCGGTCGGTTTCGGCGCCATCGCGCCTGCACTTGCCCAGGTGGGTGAGGAACTTGACCGCGGCGCCCGCATCTCCGGTGCGGACTGGTGGACGACGGTGACGCGCATCATCGTGCCGATCCTCAAGCCCGCTCTGTTCAGCTGTTACGCGCTGCTCTTCATCCACTTCTTCAAAGAATACGTGACGGCGGCCTTCCTCTATCAGCCGGGTTCCGAAATCATCGGCACCACCATGCTGCAGCTTGTCGCCCAGGGCGATAACGGCCCGGTCTCCGCCCTCGCAACCATCCAAGTCATCATTACCGCCGCGTTCGTCATTCTCGCCCGCCGCGTCATGGGAGCCAAAATCTATGGCTGATCTCGTCCTTCAGAACCTCACCATCAAATACGGCTCTGTCACCGCCGTCGACAACCTTAATATCCATGTTGCATCGGGCGAATTCCTGACGCTGCTCGGGCCTTCCGGCTGTGGCAAGTCGACCTCGCTGTTCGCGGTCGCCGGTCTCAACCACGCGACATCGGGCACGATCCGCGTCGGCGACCGGGTGCTGTTCGATGGCAACCCGAACAACACAGTCCCGCCGGAAAAGCGGAATATCGGTCTAGTATTCCAGTCCTATGCGCTCTGGCCGCACAAGACGGTGGCGGAAAACCTCGCATTTCCGCTCACACTTCGCAAAATCGGCAGAGCGGAACGCGACGAGCGGATCAAGGAAGCGCTGGGTCTCGTGGAGATGCTGCCCTATGCGGATCGCTACCCGTTCGAACTGTCCGGTGGCCAGCAGCAGCGTGTCGCACTCGCCCGCGCGCTTGTCTATCGACCGCCGCTTCTGCTGCTCGACGAGCCGCTGTCGAACCTCGACGCGAAACTGCGCGAACGTGCCCGCGTCTGGCTGCGCGAGTTGCAAGAACGGCTGAACGTCACTACCATCTACGTCACCCACGACCAGGCCGAAGCGCTTGCCGTTTCCGACCGTATCGCCGTCATGAGCATGGGCCGCATGCGCCAGCTCGGCACGCCGCGCGAGATCTATGAGCGCCCAGCCGACAGCTTCGTCGCCGACTTCATCGGCTCGTCCAACTTCTTCGACGGCACGATGGTGGAGAGCGGTACTGACAAAGCCCGTATCCGTTTGGCGGACGGCAGCGAAATCGTCACTCCGCCCGGTCCTGCCGGCAAGGACAGTTCGGTCGTCGTCGCCATTCGCCCGGAAAAAATTGAGCTCTCCAGCTCGACCGGCCCGAACACGATGCGGGTTTCGATCGATCAGCGGACCTATCTCGGTTCTGTCTGGCAATATGCCGTGCGCTCGGGCTCGATCGAGTTCCGTATCCAGACTCCAGCGGAGCTGAAGGAGGATTCGATCCTCGTCCATATTCCTCAGGAACATTGCGCTGTCTTCCCCGACAAGCCTGGCGCGAATTGAGGTTCTAGATGGCAGAGGACAAGAAAACCGTTCGCTTCCAAGCCGACAGGCAGGGGCCACTGCACGGGATCCGTGTCGTCGACCTAAGTCGTGTTGTTGCCGGCAACATGCTGTCGCTGCAGCTCGGCGATTTCGGCGCCGATGTCATCAAGGTGGAGCCGCCGCAAGGCGACGCGCTGCGCGAATGGCGCGATAATGGTCATTCGCTGCACTGGAAGACCTATGGCCGCAACAAGCGTTCGATCGCGCTCAACCTGCGTCAGCCGAAGGCGCTTGAGGCGCTGAAGAAGCTGCTGGAAACGGCGGATGTCTTCATCGAGAACTTTCGGCCGGGCACACTCGAAGAAATGGGACTTTCGCCGGAAAGTCTGCTGGAGCTCAATCCGAAGCTTGTCATCGTGCGTATCTCCGGATTCGGCCAGACCGGGCCTTACGCCAAACTTCCGGGCTTCGGCACGCTCGTCGAGGCTATGAGCGGTTTTGCCTCGCGCACCGGATTTCCGGATCGCGAACCGGTGCTTCCACCATTAGCGCTCGCGGACATGATCTCCGGCCTCACCGGTGCCAATGCGGTGATGATGGCGTTGTTTGCGCGGGAGCGCGGGGATGCAGGCGGGCAGGTTATCGACCTGTCGCTGCTCGAGCCGATCTTTGCCTCGCTCGGGCCGGAAGCCTCGATCTATCACGTCACCGGCAAGGTCAAGCAGAGGTCCGGTTCCGGCTCCAACACGGTTTCGCCGCGCAACGTTTATCTCTGCAGCGACGGGAAATATGTGGCGCTTTCCGGATCGACCCAAGTTATCGCAATGCGGATCTTCGACATCGTCGGACGACCCGACATGAAGGATGATCCGCGCTTTGCCACCAACGTCGAGCGCGTCAGGCATCGCGAGTTGGTGGATGCCGCACTCGGTGCATGGTTCGTTACCCGCACTCGTGATGATGCCCTGGCGGTGATGCGTGCCGCCGGTGCGACGGTCGGCCCCGTCTATGATATCGCCGACATCAGCACCGACCGGCATTTCGCTGAGCGTGAGATCGTCGTCGACGTGGAGGACGCCGATCTCGGCAGCATTCCGCAGCACAATATCTTTCCGCGCTTTTCAGCGACGCCCGGCGTCTTCCGCCATCCGGCTCCGGGTGTCGGGGAGCAGACCGAAGCGATCCTTGCCGAAATCGGCATGAATCCTGACGAGCTGGAGGGGAAGGAATGATCTCTTCGCTTCTCTATGTTCCGGGCAACGCTCCCCGCTTTCTGGAAAAGGCGGGGCAGCGCGGTGCCGATGTCGTCATCGTCGATCTGGAAGATGCCGTACCGGAAACGGCTAAGAGCGAAGCCCGTGATGGGTTGGCAAAGTGGGTGCCGGAAATCAAACAAAGCGGCAGCCAGGTTTTCGTGCGCATCAACCAGTCCGATCGGCTGATCGAGGATGCCATAGCTGCGACACGGGCCGGTGCCGATGGACTTTACGTTCCGAAGGTCGATAGCAGGGATATTCTCGTGCGTCTGGCCGAGGACCTCGTCCCGCATGAAAGGGATCGCGCGCCGATCGGTTTCGTACCTCTGATCGAGGACATGAAAGGCCTGTTCGAGGTCCGCGCCATCGCTCATGGTCCGCGCGTGTTTGCATTGACATCCGGTGGCGAGGATCTTGCGACCGCAATGGGTGCAAAACCGACGCCGGAGGTGCTGCGTTATCCCAAGCTGATGATCCACTATGCAGCGAAGGAAGCGGGCGTGCTGTCCTTCGGCATGCTGCGTACCACGGTCGATTTTGCCGACAAGGAGGCTCTTCGGGCCGCCGCTCTTGAGGCGCGAGATTTTGGCTTCGACGGCGCGACCTGCATT
>JAEXYH010000073.1 GCA_023451735.1 Pseudomonadota bacterium
TGTTGGCAAACGGCAGCGGTGTAGCCGAAACAAGTGAAGCATGGTTGAGGATCTGTCCCTTTGAGCCGAACCAGCGGCGCATGGTGAGATAACTCGGCAACACGTCGTTCGACATCGTATCTGAAAGCTTCGGCTGGTCGATCAGTTCCTGCAGGTCGCGGCGAACCACCATGGTCACCATGTCCTGCACCTGTTCGGGCGGCGCCTTGCGCCAGCTCGGTCCGTCCGAATCCGCCTCAAGCTGGAACCAGAAAAAGCCATAGGGCGGCAGCGTCAGCAGATAGGTAAGCTGGCCGATCGGGGGGAAGGGTGACATGCCGGTCAGTTCGATCGGCACGGATCCTTCGAACTTGGAAAGATCCAGTTCCACCGCTTGTGGCAGGCGGGAGAGATTGGCGACACACAGGATCGTTTCGCCGTCATGTTCGCGCAGATAAGCCATTATCTTGCGGTTGCCGGGCGTCAGGAATTTGAGCGAGCCGCGCCCGAAGGCGGGGTGGCGGTTGCGCAATGCCAGCATGCGGCGGGTCCAGTTGAGCAACGAATGTGCGTCCGCGCCCTGCGCTTCGACATTCACCGCCTCGTAGCCATAGAGCGGGTCCATCACCGGCGGCAGGACAAGCCTAGCGGGGTCGCCCTTGGAAAATCCGCCATTGCGGTCGGGAGACCATTGCATCGGGGTCCGTACCCCGTCCCGGTCGCCGAGATAGATATTGTCGCCCATGCCGATCTCGTCGCCGTAATAAAGAACCGGTGTACCGGGCATGGACAAAAGCAGCGCATTCATCAGTTCGATCCGCCGCCGGTCACGCTCCATAAGCGGCGCAAGGCGCCGACGAATGCCGAGATTGATGCGTGCCCGACGGTCTGCGGCATAGGTGTTCCACAGATAGTCGCGCTCCTCGTCGGTCACCATTTCGAGCGTCAGTTCGTCATGGTTGCGGAGAAAAATCGCCCATTGGCAGTTTTCCGGGATTTCCGGTGTCTGGCGCATTATGTCGGTGATCGGGAACCGGTCTTCCTTGGCGATCGCCATGTACATGCGCGGCATCAGCGGGAAATGGAACGCCATGTTGCATTCGTCGCCATCGCCAAAGTATTCGCGCGTATCCTCCGGCCACTGGTTTGCTTCGGCGAGCAGCATCTTGCCCGGATGGCTTTCGTCCAGCGCGGCGCGGATCTGCTTCAGGATGTCATGCGTCTCGGGCAGGTTCTCGTTGTTGGTTCCCTCGCGCTCGATCAGATAGGGAATGGCGTCGAGCCGGAAACCGTCGATCCCGGTATCGGCCCAGAAACGCATGACCTTCAGCAATTCCTCCAGCACCTGCGGGTTGTCGAAGTTGAGATCCGGCTGGTGGGAATAGAAGCGATGCCAGTAATAGGCGCCGGCGACCGGGTCCCACGTCCAGTTCGACTTTTCCGTATCGAGGAAAATGATCCGGGTTTCAGGAAACTTCTGGTCGGTATCGGACCAGACGTAGAAATCCCGCTCCGGCGACCCGGCAGGAGAATTGCGGGCACGCTGAAACCACGGATGCTGGTCGGAGGTATGGTTGATCACGAGCTCGATGATAACCCGGATCCCGCGCTCGTGCGCTGCATCGACGAAGGCGCGAAAATCCTCCATCGTGCCGTAATCCGGGCTGACATTGCCATAATCGGCAATATCATAACCATCATCGCGCCTGGGGGAAGGGAAGAAGGGTAAGAGCCAGATCGCGTTGGCGCCGAGCGACGCGATGTGGTCGAGCTTCTCGTGCAGCCCTTTAAAGTCGCCGATCCCATCGCCGTTGCTGTCATGGAAAGATTTCACATGCAGCTGGTAGATGATCGCATCCTTGTACCACAATGGATCGTCACCCTGTGACTGCTGGCCCATCGCATCTGTCAGGCTGTTCGTCATGAAATCCACGGCGCATTCCTCCCTTATCTGACGCGCCAGATGGCGAACGGCAGGTCTGCCTGCGGGTCGAGCCGAAGGCGCTGTATCTTTCCTGTCCAGGTGAACCGGTTACCAGCGATCAGGTCTTCAAGCTGAAGTGCCCCGTGGTCAGGAAGGTTCCACGACCACAGCGGAATTTCGACATCCGCTTCATGCGCGTTGTACGGATCGAGATTGACAGCAATCAGCAGTACGTTCTCGCGCCCCGCACTCGCCTTTTCGAAGAACATGATGTTCTCGTTCCAGGCTGTCAGAAGCTGCAGGCCAAGATGTGAATGTAGCGCCGGGTTCTCGCGGCGGATGCGGTTCAGGAGCGCAATCTCGCCCTTGATATTGCCGGGCCGGTCATGATCCCAGGCGCGGATCTCGTACTTTTCCGAATCTGCATATTCCTTGCGCTTGGCATCCGGCCGGCCCTCGCAAAGCTCGAACCCGTTATAGACGCCCCAGAGACCCGACAGCGTGGCGGCAAGCGCTGCCCGGATCAGATAGGCCGGGCGCGGCGCGTTCTGCAGGAAATCCGGGTTGATGTCGTGCGTGTTGACGAAGAAATGCGGCCGGAAGAACTCCTTCGGCTCTTCGGTGGTAATCTCGCGCATATACTGCTCGAGTTCCCATTTGGCATTGCGCCAGGTGAAATAGGTATAGGACTGTGAGAAGCCGACCTTGGCCAGCCGGTACATCACCTTTGGTTTGGTAAAGGCTTCCGAAAGGAACACGACATCCGGGTGGCGCGAGCGGATATCAGCAATCATCCATTCCCAGAAAGGAAACGGCTTGGTGTGCGGGTTGTCGACGCGGAAGAGTTTTACGCCGTTATCGACCCATTTCTGCACCACGTCGCGCAGCTCGATCCACAGCGACGGAACCGCTTCCTTCGCGTAGAAGTCGACATTGACGATGTCCTCGTATTTCTTCGGCGGGTTTTCAGCATATCGGATTGTCCCGTCCGGCCGCCAGTCGAACCAGCCGGGATGCGATTTCAGCCACGGATGGTCGGGTGACGCCTGGATGGCGAGGTCGAGCGCGATCTCCAGCCCGTGATCGCCAGCGGCATCCACCAGCCGTCGAAAGTCCTCGAACGTGCCGAGCTCGGGATGGATTTCATCATGCCCGCCATCCGGTGAGCCGATCGCGTAAGGGCTGCCCGGATCATCCGGGCCGGGCGTAAGCGTATTGTTCTTGCCCTTGCGGTTGGTGCTGCCAATCGGGTGGATCGGCGGGAAATAAAGTACGTCGAACCCCATTTCGCGAATGGCGGGAAGCCGCCCGATCACATCGTCGAACGTCCCGTGCCGGTTCGGATCGCCGCTCTGCGAGCGCGGAAAGATCTGGTACCAGCTGGCAAAACTTGCTGCCGTCCGCTCGGCATCGACAGGGATGACCTGCGAGCGGACACGGTGCGGCCGGCGGTCAGCCTTCGCCATCAGCTCGGCTGTTTCCGGCAGAAGCAGGGTTTGCGTCCGCTGCTTGTCCTGTTCGGCCGTCAGCCGATCAAACAGTTTTTGCAGCTGGAGCTTCAAAACGTCCGAAGCGTGATCAAGCGCATCAAGCACCAGATTGATGCCTTCCTGGATCTCCAGCCTCAGGTCGAGCCCGGCTTCATGCTTCTTGGTGAACTCGTAGCGAAAGATCTGGAACGGGTTCTTCCAGCCCTCGACGGCAAACTCGTGCCGGCCCATGCGCTTCAGCGGAAACTCCGCGTGCCAGCGGTCATTGAGGACGAGTTGCATCGGCATTTCCTGCCACTCCTCGTCATCGGCGCAACGGTAGAGCAGGGCAGCAGAGAGCGGATCGTGCCCGTCGCCAAAGATATCTGCCTCCACCTTCAACACCTCGCCGACGACGCGCTTCACAACGAAGCGTCCTTCATCAACGGCAGGCGTAATCTTCTCGATTGCCAGACGCGGCGTGGCCGCGGCCTCCTCGGCCTTGGGTACCGGCACGGCATCGACAATCGGCTCGGAAACATAGCCTTCAAAGATGCGGATCTCGCCCGGCTTGAGCTTCAGCTTTGCGTCGAAAATCTCCGTTTCATCCTCCGGTGCCACAAGCGGCAGGAAGGGAGAGGCGGCCTCGCGCAACACATTGAACGGCGCCGCCGCAGTCTTGCGCAGGTCCCGGTTCAGGAGCACCACCCGCATCTTCTCCGAAGCGCGGCTGTCTTCCTCATCCGTCTGGAAAAGCCCGACCACCGGCCCCTGGCTGGCGGAAACAAGCTTGAGTGGTCGGCGACCAAAGCCTGCAGCGGTCTTGTTGGTCGCGCCGTTGATCTCGCGGATTTCGGCGGAAAGATCGTAGGAACTCTGATCCCTCAGACCGCGCAAGCCAGAACCGTCGCCATGAAGCGGGTCGAGTGGCAGCGATACGCCATATTCGAAACCCATCGGGATCATCAGGCCGCTGGTGAAGGTCGAGGCAAGTTTTAGCGCCCGCACCGCTTTGCGTTTCAGCACCTCGCAGCCATCCGTGCCATGCGCGATGCGCTTGCCGAATGGCGCTTCGGGAAAGGCGATCTGATAACCGAGATCCCGCTGAATCTGGTATTCGTCCATGATCCAGCGCTCTTCCATATCCCACCAGGCGAGCGAGGAAAAACTGCCGTCGAACCCGCTACCGGCAAGTGCCTTGCGATCGGCAAAGGCGCTGCCCGGCGTCCATGCGACGAAGGCCGTATCCGGTTTGTTTCGGCGCGTATGGGCGATCAGGTGATGCCACGCTTCGGGGGCAACGCGACCGATTCCGATGCAGCGAAAGCCGGCAACGCCGATCCCTGCCAATGACACGAGCCGCTCGCGCCAGCCCTCGATATGTCGAGCCTCCGCCAGAAAATCGATATGCCGAGCACCCACCTGCTGCGGCTTCAGCCGCGGATCGGCGGCAACAGGCAGAGCGTGCTCACGGTCAACCGCGATCTGGTCTATGACCAGGTCGAGCATTACCTTCAAGTCATGCTCCCGTGCCGCCGAAACCAGCGCAGCGACAGCCTCCGCAGGATCGACGCCAAGGCCGAGCGCCGGGTCCACCCGTTCGAAATTCTGACTTGTGAATATGCTCGCACCATAGCCGCGTTCATAAAGCGGACCGGAGAGAACAGTGTCGAAACCGAGGTTGCGGGCGTGGGCAAACGTCTCCCGCCAGGCCTCCAAGCCGCGCAAGACCAGCGGATGCACGTAGTAAATCTGCGGCGGCAGGTCGGTGAGCGAAATGCGGGATGCAAATTGCGGGCGCGTGTTCATCGGTCTTGCCTTGCCTTGAGCGTTGGAGCAGTCGATTTTGAGCCACGAGGACCGTGGACTAACTGCGTTGTGGCTGGGCTGGTTCCGATAAAATTGTCGCCATCGAGCCGCGATTACGGCGTCCGACATGCTCTTGAGGCCGAAATCATTGATGCGAAATGGCAATCAACGCTAGCTTGCCCTGCTCTTTCCTGATCGATCAGCCTGTCGTCGGGGCAAGATCAATGTCGCTTACTGTTTCGGCTCCCGTCCGAAATCCTTGCGCAATTCGTCCTTCGCCTTTTCCAGCACCGCCCGGCGAGATGTAGAAAGCTGGTCGCCGGCGCGGTTGATGTAGAAATTCAGCATCGACATCGCCGACTGGAAAGGTGTGGACTTGCGCCGGTGGCTTGCTTGAGCTGAGCGTTTGAGCGAGTCGGCGATCTTCTTCGCGCTACGTTGTTTGAACACGTCCTTTTCGAGGCTCATCGCATCGCTGTGTTCGGTCACATCCTGCGACCATTTTTTCGTAGGCATGGTTGAACTCCAAAAGCGTCTATTTGTCTTCCCCAACCACGCCCATCGCTCGAAGTTCCGGCTTCGCAAACGAGTTCGTTACGATTAAGTCTTCATCCGCAGGATCTCTGGAGGAATACGATATGGCGAAAGTGCGGATGGCAATGATCGGTCTCGGCATGGCGGCGGGCCACCATGCCCGGGCTTTGCTCGATCTTGCCGATCAGGTGGAATGCGTTGCGGCCTACAGCCCTACGGCGGCACGCCGCGAGGCTTTCTCTGCGCAATACCCGATCCCGGTCGTCGACAGCCTCGACGCGATCTTCGACGATCCGGGGATCGATGCGGTGTTGATCCTGACGCCTCCGAGCAGCCATTTCGAGCTTGTCGAACGTGCCGCAAAGGCGGGAAAGCACATTCTGCTGGAAAAGCCGCTCGACATCAGCCTCGAGCGGGCCGAAGCAATCGTGAATGCCACTGAAAAGGCCGATGTGAAACTGGGTGTCGTGCTGCAGAATCGCTTCCGCCCTGCAGCCCTCGCGCTTGATCTTCTGGTGGTCACCAGTCGTCTTGGTTCGCTGGTTGGCGCTTCCGCTTCCATCCGCAACTGGCGGCCGCAAAGCTATTACGACGTTGAGGGCAGGGGAACGCGGGCGCGCGACGGCGGTGGGGTCTTGCTCACCCAGGCAATCCACACGATCGACCTGCTCCTGAGTTATGCCGGTATGCCGAAGGATGTCTCCTCATTCGTCCGCACCACGCCCGTTCACAGAATGGAGACCGAAGATCTTGTCGCCGCCTCCTTCTCATTCGAAAACGGCGCGATCGGCACGCTGAATGCCACGACGTCAGCCTATCCCGGCCTGCCGGACCGGATCGAACTTATCGGCACCGAGGGCACGGCAACCCTCTCCGGCGACACGCTGGAAGCGGCCTTCATGGATGGTTCAGTGGCAAAGGTGGGAGGAGAGCAGTCAATCGGGACCGGCGCCGACCCGATGGCATTCGGTCATGAGATGCACCGCGCCCTGATCGGCAATTTCATCGGTTCGATCACCGGCCGAGAGACCTTGCGCATTACCGGCCACGATGCGCTGCAGGCGCATCGTTTCATCGAGAAGATATTGGCCGCCAGCGGCTGACCGGGTCAGAGCCCGGCCGCCTTGCGCAATTCTTCTGCCATGCGGCTTCGCCAGTCCTTGCCCAATGCCTTGAACCTGTCGAGCACGTCGGGATCGAGCCGCAGCGTCACCGCCACCTTCGGCGCCTCGATTTTCGGGCGACCACGGGCGGCAATCGCCTTTTCCATCTTTTCCGCAATCTCCGGAAAGACTTCGCGGAAGGGGCGCATACGCGCCAGTTCTTCATCTGTCAGCGGTGGATTGTCCGGGTCCTCCTCCGCAGCTTTTTGTATTAGTGCTTCTTCCTCATCGGTAAGCTCTCGGAAACGTGGTTCAGGCTTCGGCATATCGTCTCCTTTCACTCCGGCTTGCGCGCCGGAAGCTGATGATCGAAATAGCCGCGTTCCCCCATCATCGAAAAAACGATCGTGGTCAGATCGTCACCTAGCGGTCCTATGGCAGTAAACCGGGCGCGACCATCCTTATCCGAATAACTGGGTTCGATCAGCGCTTCCAGAAAATCGCATTCAGCAGCTACAACGGCGAAATCCAAACCGTGAAGCGCGATGTTTCTTTGTCGCTTTATCTCATCCCAAACAGATCTGACCATTATTCGTACACGAAAAATCGCCGCCCGACAACGAGCGACGATCCGACGAAACGACCAACGTTACAATCCCTTGATTATAGGGGCCTGCGACCGCAGCGGTCAGCAGATCACCGTCTGAGAAATCCGGATGCCAAAACCTTCCAGCCCGACATAGTGTCGTTCGCTGCGGGTCAGAAGCTTGATCGAGGTGACGCCTAGATCCTTCAGGATCTGCGCGCCAAGCCCGATCTCCAGCCACTCGCTTTCGCGCGCCTGCGCTTCCGCATGGGCCTCCTGGTCCTGGCGCATCTTGCGGCCATGTTCGGTCTGACCGACACCGACCGAGCCTTCGCGCAGGTAGATGATCACGCCGCGGCCTTCTTTCTCGATCATCTTCATATAGCGCTCGACCGAACGTTCAGCGCCGAACACGTCCTGCGCCACGTTTTCCAGATGTAGCCGAACCGGAATCTCGACGCCGTCGCGGATGTCGCCGAAGATCACGGCGACATGCTGCATCGGATCCCACGGCAGTGAATAGGCATGCGCCCTGGCGCGGCCGACCGGGGTCGTGACTTCGAAGGATGACATCAGTTCGATCAGCGTTTCCTTGCGCTGCCGGTAGGCGATAAGGTCCGCAACGGAAACCTGCTTCAGCCCGTGCTCCACGGCGAAATCCGCCACCTGCTGACCGCGCATTACGGTGCCGTTATCGTTGACGAGTTCGGAAATCACGCCGATCGGCGGCAGGTTCGCGAGCTTGCAGAGATCGGTCGCCGCCTCCGTATGGCCTGACCGCATCAGCACGCCGCCCTCGCGTGAAATCAGCGGAAAGATATGGCCGGGACGAACGAAATCGGCCGCGCCGACATTCGGGTTTGCAAGGTTGCGCACTGTCAGCGTCCGGTCGTCTGCGGAAATGCCGGTCGTGGTGCCGTGCTTGAAATCGACGCTGACGGTGAAGGCGGTCGTATGCGCACTGTCGTTTTCGGCCACCATAGCGTTGAGGTTCAGCCGCTTGGCCTCCTCGCGCGGCATCGGCGCGCAAACGATGCCGGAGGTGTGGCGCACGATGAAGGCCATCTTTTCGGGCGTGCAATGCACGGCCGCGACGATCAGGTCGCCCTCGTTCTCGCGGTCGTCGTCATCGGTAACGACAACGATCTCTCCGGCTTCGAAGGCGCGGATGGCTTCAACGACGGATTTCTGATCGTAGGCCATGGGAAAATTCCTATTTCAGGCGGCCGGTCTGGCCGCGATCCCTAAGATAGTGATCTGCAATCGCGCAAGCCACCATTGCCTCGCCGATCGGCACGGCACGGATGCCGACGCAGGGGTCGTGACGACCCTTGGTGCGGACATCGACATTGTTACCGTCCGCATCGATCGATTGACGTTCGGTCAGGATCGACGAGGTCGGCTTGATCGCAAAGCGGGCGATGATGGCCTCGCCGGTCGAAATGCCGCCAAGAATGCCGCCGGCATGGTTCGACAGGAAGATCGGCTTGCCGTCATTGCCCATCCGCATCTCATCGGCATTCTCTTCGCCGGTCAGTTCCGCGGAGGCAAAACCTTCGCCAATCTCGACGCCCTTGACCGCGTTGATCGACATCAAAAGAGAGGCGATGTCCTGGTCGAGCTTGCTGTAGATCGGTGCGCCGAGGCCTGCCGGTACACCCTCGGCGATCACTTCGACGACGGCGCCGATCGAGGAGCCGCCCTTGCGGATACCATCGAGATACTCTTCCCAGACGGGTACCATCTGCGGGTCGGGGCAGAAGAACGGGTTCTGGTCGACCTGTGTCCAGTCCCAGTTGTTCCGGTTGATCTTGTGCTTGCCGATCTGGACGAGCGCGCCACGCACGGTCACACCCGGCACGACCAGTCGCGCAATGCCGCCGGCAGCAACACGCGCTGCCGTCTCGCGGGCAGACGAGCGTCCGCCGCCGCGATAGTCGCGGATCCCATATTTGACGTCATAGGTATAGTCGGCATGACCGGGGCGATAGCGTCGGGCGATCTCGCCGTAATCCTTGGACCGCTGGTCGGTATTCTCGATCAGCATGGAAATCGGCGTACCGGTCGAGATCATCGTCTCGCCGTCATCGTCGAACATCACGCCGGAGAGGACCTTGACGATATCGTCCTCGCGCCGCTGGGTGACGAAACGCGACTGGCCGGGCTTGCGCTTGTCCATCCAGGCCTGAATGTCGGCATGGGTGAAGCGCAGTCCGGGAGGGCATCCGTCAACCACGCAGCCGAGTGCGGGACCATGGCTTTCGCCCCAGGTCGTAACGCGGAAAAGATGGCCGAAAGAGTTATGGGACATGGATGCTGCCTGGCTGCGAGGGCGCTTGGATCGCCGGTTTTATCGAGGCTTTCTTAGGCAAAAGCCCGGGCGCGGACAAGCCTTTCTTGCACCCGGCCGGTACCCGGCGGGTGAGCCCCCGGTCAATGGAGGCCGGTTCGGTGGCTTAAGCCACCGCCCGATGCCAGCCTTCCTGTGCCCTTGCGGTGAAGTCTTCGAAGGGCAAGGCGCGCGCGAAGGCATAACCCTGCAGCAGATCGCAACCGAGTTCTCCGAGCAGGCTCGCATGCTCGAAGGTCTCGACGCCTTCCGCCACCGTTTCGAGGCCGAGCGATCGGGCGATGTCGACGATCGATCGAACCAGCGCTAGTTCCTGCGGCGAATGAAGGATCGGCAGTACCAGCTGCTTGTCGATCTTCAACCGCTTCGGCTTCAGCCTCAGCAGGCTGACGATGGAGGTATGTCCAGTGCCGAAATCATCGATCTCTACATCGATTCCAAGTTCCTTGATCCTGTCCAGATTGGCGATGACGGCGCTGTCGCCGTCGTCGAGAAAGATCGACTCCACCAGCTCGAAAGCGATCTCGCCGGGCGCGATCTGCAGGCCACGCAGCATGTCGATCAGGTGTTCGTCATGCAGCCGCCTCGATGAGACGTTGACCGAGACCCTGGGAACCGAGACACCCATCGCGGCCCAGCGCATCTTGTCCTTCAGCACCGTTTCCAGGACGATCTGGTCGAGCGTGGCCGTAACATTCAGGTCGTCGGCAATCTTCAGGAACTGGTCGGGAGCAAGCAGCCCGCGGCGGGGATGCCGCCAGCGTATCAGCGCCTCGACGCCCGTCAGCTGATGGGTGGTCGCGCTGAGCTGCGGCTGGTACCAGGCGGTAAATTCATGGTTTTCGATCGCCGCAAGCAGCTCGTCCGCCGTCCGCTTGTGATCGATGATTTCCGCATGCAGGTTCTGCGTGAAAAATTCGAAGCGGTTGCGCCCCATGCCCTTGGCGCGGTAGAGCGCCAAGTCAGCGTTGACGAGAATACGCCGCGCGTCGACATGCGTCCCGTTGGCTTCGGCGATCCCGATCGATACGCCACAACGGCATGAGAACCTGTCGAAGTCGAGCGGCTGGCGGAATTCGGAAATGATCCGCGAAGCAAGCTGTGCCAGCTCCTTTGAACTGGCCTGATCATGCACGAGAATGACGAATTCGTCGCCGCCGATGCGTGCCACGATGTCATTTTCGTGGACGTTGTGCGTCAGGATTTTCGAGGCGTGAACAAGCATGGCATCCCCCGCTGCATGTCCCAGCGTGTCGTTGATCTGCTTGAAACGGTCGAGATCGAGGTGAAGGAGGGCGAATTTCCGCCTGCCGGAAGAGCGTGACAGGGCGTCGAGTTCCAGGTCCAGCTTGCGCCTGTTGGCAAGCAGCGTCAGCGGATCGTGGAGCGCGTTATGTTCGATCCGGCTTTTGGCCATTTCGAGTTCGTTGTTCTTGGCGTCGGCTTCGGTCTTGGCCTTCTGCAGTTCGACCGTCAGCGCCGTATCCTTCGTCACGTCGAAAGCAAGACCGATAAGCTTTTTCGAGCCATCCTTGCCGATGTGCAACTGCCCGACGGAACGCACGTAGCGGATCGTGCCGTCCCCCTGTGGCACACGAACGACCAGTGCCTCTTTTGTCTGACCGCTCAGATACGCGCGCGATGCGTTGATCGCGATTGGCCGGTCTTCCGGCAGAAGCAGGTTCAGCCAGCGCTCCTGGGCGACGATGCCGTTGGTGAACGGGATGCCGTAGAGCTGGCACATCCGCTCATCCCATGTCTCCGTGCCAGGCCCGGGCGTATATTCCCAGATCCCGCAGCCGTAGGAAGCAAGCGCCAGATCGAGCTTGCCGGACAGTTCCTCAAGCTCCCGCTCGCGGTTCGACAATTCGTCCAGCGCGAGTTCGAGCTCGGCATTCTTGACCTCGGTATTTGCCTTCGCGTCGCGCAGTGTCTGCGCCATCAGCATGTCGGCTGTGGCATCCCAGACAATGCCGGTCATACGCTGGCTGCCGTCGATGTTCTCGTAGCGCGCGCCGGCAGATCTCAGATATCGGACATCGCCATCAGGCAAAGCGACACGATAGGTTTCGGTGCAGGATTCATACAAACGCGCCCATTTCAGAAAATGCGCTTCCGCCTTGATCCGGTCCTCGACCACGACCACTTGCAGCAGGCCTTTCAATCGCTGTACATCCAATGGAGCGTTCATGCCATGCAGCAATCTGGCCCGCCGGTCGAGGAAGAGCTGCAATCCGTCGCCGCTGACTTCCCATATGCCGATTTTCGAGGCTTCCATGGCAAGGTTGAAGCGTTGCGAAAGGTCCAGCAGACTGGTCTCCCGCGTCTTTAGCTCTGCAATGTTTCGATTGCGCTCCGAAAGTAGCCCCGTCGCCACCACGATCGGCACGATGACGGCAAGCGCTCCGAATGCCAGAAGCAGACGGAATTGAGACTGGTTTTCCGGCGGTGCGGCCCAGCCGCTTTTCGGCACAATCGAGAAATTCCAGCGCGAGCCGGCGATGTCCAGCGTCTTGATCAGGGGTAACTTGTTGTCCGCGATGTCGTCGCCAAGAAAAGCCAGATAGTCCGGTTTTGCTTGGTCGTGCAGCGAGAAGTTCACGCCGCTGAGATCGGTCGGGCTGAACCGGGTCGCATTGCCATCGACCGACATTCCCGCTTCCTTCAGCAGTTCGACCTTGTCGACGATGATCGCAAGTGCGCCCCAGGGCTGACGAAGCGTGTTATCGTCCAGCGTGATCGGGACGACGAGCGTCAGATGGTTTTCCTGCGAACCGGTGATGATTTTTGGAGACGCGGTGTTGTTCGCCACCACCAGATCGGCGCCGAGCCGCTCGACGTTGAACGGCAGCGACGCGTTGATGTCCGAAATGCCCTCGGGTGTGTGAATCTCGGATATCGAGAGATCTGGAGCCAGCGCAATCGCGGAGAAATGCCGATGATTCTCAAACGCGATTTCAATCAGGTGCCGAATATGGTCGGAGGTTGCGTTCTTTTCGCGAAAAAGGTGCTGGGCGAGCGCTCCGGCATCCTTGATGTCGCTTTCGAGACGCCCCGCAAGATTCCGCGTCATGGCAGAAGCAGTGTTTTCCACATCCGCGCGCAAGGCTGCCTGTCCGGATTCGGTATTGCGTCGGTCAAGACCTATTGCCACTGCGAATATGCAAAGTGAAATTGTCAGTGCGGCCAGCAGGGAGACAGGATTTGAAGCAATGATGTTGTGCCAGTTTAAATGTTGCGGCAGCTTGAATTTCACTTGCTTTTGGTCCTTCGTTAACCCCTGAGATGCGGGAATTAGTGTATTGTTCGGGTGTTAATTTATCATTTCTCGAAAATGCCTGCGGGAGGCGGCGAATTATGCTTAAATAATACTTGATTTCATCAGGCCGGAAATATTCGCGGAAAATGCGTAAAGTTGTCCGGTAGAATTTTGTTAATAATAAAGCCTCGTTTTGCGCATGAAATGCCATGATCAAGGGCAATTTTCGCCACATTCCGCAGGCTATCTTTGCATCGAAACGAAACACCACGGACCTCGTCAAAGGCCTCCAAGATGCGCATGCTCATCGCCACCCTGCTCGCCACCGCCAGCATCTTTTCGCCGCTCAACAGCTGGGCGCAGAGTGCGGACATTGAGGCGACGATCAAGACGGTGGACGTCAATGCGCTGAGCCTGACGCTCGACGACGGCAAGACCTACAAGGTTCCCGAGGAGTTCAATTTCGAAGGGCTGAAGGCCGGCGTGAAGGTTCTGGTTTTCTATACGATGGTGGATGACAGCCGTATCGTCGACGATCTCGAAATCGTGCAATAACCGGATGGCATTGTTGCCGCCTTCAGCTGTATGGAAGGCGGCGTCGTTCAGATCCAGGTTATCGTGCGTTTTGCGACAGTTCCATCGACTGCCTCGCCGTCGCTCATTTCAATCCTGACGATACGGTCCTGATGGATCGGCATGTTGGCGGCTTCATTCTCATCAACATTGCCGATGATGCGGAAAAGCGACCTCAATACGCCGCCATGGCTGACGGAAATGGTTGGCTTGTTCAGCGAGGCGAGCCATGCGCCGACGCGCCATGAGAGGATCTCATAACTCTCGGCATCTTCGCCCGGCGGGATGAAACCCCATTTGTTTTTGGAACGCTCCCGCAGGCGCTCCGGAGCGCTCTTTTTTATTTCGGCGGTGGTAAAGCCTTCCCAGTCACCGAAGGAAAGTTCCTTCAGGCGTTCGTCGGTCCGGTAGCCCGTGGGATCGAGCCCCATGGCGGTCCGGATGCGCTCCATCGTTTCCCTCGTGCGCCCAAGCGGGCTTGCAACGAAATCGAACCCGTCGGCGGAGCCGACGAGTTCACGAAGCGCTTCGCCGTTGCGGGTCGCCTGTCCACGTCCGATCGCGTTGATCGGGATGTCCTTCTGCCCCTGGAGACGGCCCTCGGCGTTCCAGTCCGTCTGGCCGTGGCGGATCACATAGATGAGCACGGCAAAGCGTCCTTGTTAGTCTTTGATGACCGAGATGTCGGGAGCGTCGACCGCCTTCATCCCGATCGTGTGGTAACCGCTGTCGGCATGATGCACTTCACCGGTGACCGAACGGGACAGGTCGGAAAGCATGTAGAGGCCGACATCGCCCACTTCCTCGATCGTCACGGTACGGCGAAGCGGCGCGTTATACTCGTTCCACTTCAGGATATAGCGGAAATCGCCGATACCCGATGCTGCAAGCGTCTTGATCGGGCCGGCGGAAATCGCGTTGACGCGGATGTTCTTCGGGCCGAGGTCGACGGCGAGATATTTGACGCTCGCTTCAAGTGCCGCCTTGGCAACGCCCATGACGTTGTAGTTCGGCATGACCTTTTCCGCACCGTAATAGGTCAGCGTCAGCATCGAGCCGCCATCGGTCATCAGCTTTTCGGCGCGGCGCGCAACCGAGGTGAACGAATAGACCGAGATCTGCATCGTCTTGGCGAAGTTTTCGGCCGACGTGTCCACATAACGGCCGGTCAGTTCGTCCTTGTCGGAAAAGCCGATGGCGTGGACGATGAAGTCGATCTTGCCCCAATGTTTCTCGATATTGGCAAAAACCTCGTCGATCGTGGCTTCGTCGCTGACATCACAGTGGCCCGCCATGAAGGCGCCCAGTTCGGCAGCCAGCGGTTCGACCCGCTTCTTCAGTGCATCGCCCTGGTAGGTGAAGGCCACTTCGCCGCCATTGTCGACGATGGCCTTGGCAATGCCCCATGCAATCGAGCGGTTGTTCGCAACGCCCATGATGAGCCCGCGCTTGCCTGCCATAAGGCCGGATGCCTGAACCATTGTGTAATCCCTGACACGAAAAAATGAATGCTGCCTATGGCATAGCCAGCATCACGGTTCAAGCATGCGTCAGGTGATCAGCTGATAAGATCGTGCAAAATCGGATGCGTGACTGGGGATGGCGTCATCCCGCTGTCACGGTCCTTCTCACAGGTAAAGCCCGTCGCGCATCAGCCGCATGAGATCGGTGACCTTTGCGTCCGGTTGTTCCAGGAGCACGATCCTCAGTTCGACCACGAGGTCGCCGCGTCCTGCGGCGTCGTGAAGGCCAAGCCCCTCGATCCGGATCGTTCGATCCGAGCCCGACCAACTGGGAATCTCGACCGAACGCGGCCCCGCCGGTGTTTCCACCTGCGCCTCGCCGCCAAGCACGGCGTCCTGCAGCGAGATTGGCAATACGATATGAAGGTTGAAATCCCTGACGATATAAATGTCGTCGCGGGCCGCCTTCAGGGTCACGACAAGGTCGCCCTGTTTCATGTTGGGTAATTTCAGACCTTGCCCGGAGAGGCGGATCTGGTGTCCGTCAGTCGCACCCCGCTCGATCGGTACGCGAACTTCGCGGTCGTCCGAAAGCCTGATCGTCACCGGTTTCAGGGCCAGGAATTCGGCCACCGTGACCCTTGCCTCGACCAGAAGGTCCGGCGCCTTTTCCGGTTGAGGCGCGGTGCCGCGGATACGCTTGACCAAGCTGGCGATGAGGTCGACGGCCATCAGCGGCAGCGGTGGACGAGCCTCCGGCGCGGGAGTGTCCTTTGTGCCGGCCTCTGCGGGCTTGGGCTCGGGAGCGGTATCGACATGTTCCTTGGCGCGCTCTCGCGCCTCCGGTCCACCGCCGAAAATACGCTCGATGGTTTCTTCCGGACTTTCACCCGGCTTCTTGCCGGTCTGTGGCTTGGCCTGTCCGGCCCCTGCGGTCTCGGCTTTTGCTTTCGGTTCGGTCTTGCCGGCTTCGGATTGGGCGCGGGCAGCCTGGGCCCGTGCCAGTTCCTCCATCACCTTTTCCGCATTGGCCCGCGCAGCCTTGGCGCGTTCGGCCGCATCGCGCTGCTGCATGATCGTCTGGTGCATGTCGGCTGCACGGTCATAACGCCGGCGCCGCTCCGGGTCCTTGAGCAGTTCATAGGCCTGTCCGACTTCCGCAAACCGGTCCGTTGCGCTCGGATCGTCGCGATTTTGGTCAGGATGTATAGTCTTGGCCTTCGTCCGCCAGGCCGCCTTGATTTCGTCTGCATCGGCGTTCCGTCGGACGCCGAGGATGGAATAGGGATCACGCATCGTGAGACCACCGGTTACGCTTTTGACAGCGGATCCGGCATAATCGCGACCCCGCCGATAATAGACTTAAACACGGGCAACACAGGGCCATCATGCACTGCTCGCTGCTCCGATTTTCTCTGGAATGAGAGTAGGAGCCTAGTCCTGAATCAGTGGTTACAGCTCCACCTCACAACTTGGGCATGGTGAAGGAAGGGTTAATGCGGTGTAGGATTTGGAAACAAGTCCGCGCCAGGCGGCGAATTGGCTCAGCCCTGCCTGTCGAAGGCAGTCAGCATCCAGTCGCCGCTTCCGGTCATGCAGGTTTGGCCGGCAAAAAGGGCGATCCCCTCGTAGGAATGGCGTGTGGTCTTGAAGGCGCGGCAGACGCGACCCTGGGCATTGTCTTCGTGAATGACGGAAACAACACCGGCACTGCCTGTTGCAGCATTGGCCCAGGGAAGAGGGGCGGTACCCATCTTGGCGAGATCGGCGGAGGTGACTGCGTTGCGCACCGTTGCTTCGTCGGAAAGGCTGGTATCGGATTGGGGCTTGCCTGCAACGGTCCCGGTCGCAAGCGACCGGTCGACCTTGTCCGATCCGCCGAACATATCGAGACTGCTGGTGCACCCCGCAAGCGACAGCGTCAACGTGGCGAGGCAAATTGCAGCGCCGCTCTTGCGGCTCCAGCACTTTGTCATTTCGGTCCACTTTGCTATCACTAACACCTTGTATCCTGTCCGGCGCGTCGTCTCGGGCATGTTCGAGCAGATTGGGAGTATTTAAGTCAATATGTCTGGAAGTGAGTTAACAACCGGTGACTTCACCGAAGAATCTGAACCATTCGCTCTTTTCGCCCGCTGGTTGAAGGATGCTGAAGCGTCAGAGCCTAACGATCCAAACGCCGTCGCGGTTGCAACGGTCGATGAGCACGGCCTGCCTAACGTGCGAATGGTGCTGTTGAAAGGCTTCGATGAACATGGTTTCGTTTTCTACACAAATTTCGAGAGCCAGAAGGGGCAGGAAATCCTCGGCCAGAAGAAGGCCGCCATGTGTTTTCACTGGAAATCGCTGCGCCGCCAGGTGCGCATCCGTGGACCGGTAGAGGTCGTCACCGATGCGGAAGCCGACGCTTATTATGCGTCGCGGCCGCGCGGAAGCCGCATCGGCGCCTGGGCGTCGAAGCAGTCGCGCCCGCTCGAAGGACGTTTTGCACTGGAAAAGTCGGTTGCCGAATATACTGCCCGATACGCAATCGGCGAAATCCCGCGACCATCCTATTGGTCGGGTTTCCGCATCCGGCCCACATCGATCGAATTCTGGCACGACCGCCAGTTCCGCTTGCATGATCGTGTCGAGTTCCGCCGCGACGATCCGTCAGGAAACTGGAATAAGGTGCGGATGTATCCCTGACCGACCTTAGCGTTTCAGCGCGAAAGGAATGCCGGAGGCGAGCGCAGTGACGTAGCGTGCCTTCTGGTAATAGCCGTTAAGCGAAACGCGGGGCAGGGCGGTCGGCCGGGTCAGGTCGGCACCGGTCAGCATCCCTGGTTGTGTGGTAAGCCCGATCACAAAACCGAGATCGCGGGCGATCTGGAATTCCCGCTGCCCCACGGCGTCGCGGCTTCCGTATGGGTAGGCGATCGCGGTCGGTCGCGTGCCGGTCAGATCGGTCAGCCAGTCGGCCGATCTGCGCATCTCGTCTTCCGCCTCTTCTGCGGCCAAGCGGGCAAGCTTGCGATGTGTCACAGTATGGGCACCGAGCGAAACGAGTGGGTGGGCCGCAAACGCCTTGAGTTCTGCAGGTCCCATGACAAGGTCGCGGGTGATGGCAAGCGGATCGATCCCGTATCTGCCCGCCAGATCGCAGAGCTTCGCGACGGTCTCTGCCTCTTTATGGGCCCAGACATAGCTGGCAAAACGGAAGAACGTGTCGAGCTGCTCCACCGGTGTTCTGATATCCAACGTTTCAGGACCTTGTCCGAAATCGAAGCTGACCCGCTCTTGGTCACGCAGCAGCCGGCCCATGATCTCCCACCAGAGCGGTTGCTTATGTTCAGCCAGTCCCTGTGCGATAAAGACGGTGAAAGGCACGTCATGCCGGGCGAAAACGGGAAGCGCATGCTCCGCATTGTTGCGGTATCCGTCATCGAGGGTAAAAGCCGCGAACGGCGTCGCCGATGGGGATGCCAGCCGTGCCGGCACATCCGACAGGGCGATGCAATCGTAGCCCAGGGCTTTCAGTTGAGTGATGGCGAGATCGAGAAAATCCGGTGTGATTTCGAGATGTCGGTTGGGGCCGATGACCGGTGAGGTTTCGGGTCTGACATGATGCAGCGTGAAGATGACGCCGTAGCCGCGCGCGGCTTTCATCAGACCGGCACCCGCAGCCAGCGCAGACCCTTCCAGCCCGGCGCCGATCAGCCAGCGCTTGACGTTGCGACGCCAGATCGCTTTTGCCTTGTCCTTCATCGTGTCGCGGATTCGTCCTTACCCCGGATGCCGAAGGCTAGTCCCTGACCGGTTAAGCCTTGCTGAATGACAAGATGCCTAAGGACGCAGGCCGTCGAGCAGAGGCAACCCGATGACGGCAGCCGCGCCGATCAGTACGAAACAGATGCGTCGGAACGTGGTTTCGCTGGCAATCCCAAACATCCGCGACCCGAAAGAAAGTCCAATTCCGTAACCCGGTCCGGCAATCAGCGCGATCAGCAGCACCTCCAGTGTCAGGATGCCGCCGATAATATAGGAGGTTGCCGAAAGCACGCTTGCCAGCGCGAAATAGAGAATGAGGTTGGCGCGCACGACATTGCGTTCGATCGCCCCACCCAGCCAATAGGCGACGACCGGCGGGCCGGACATCTGAGCTGCACCGCCGAACAGCCCCGCAATCGCTCCGACGCCGACGGTCAGCCAGGTTTTCGGCCGCCCGTGATAACGCCAGCCAGAGATCAGGAAGATCAAAAGGCAGAGCACGACGAGAGAGATGATCCAGCGCAATGTAACCGACGGCAGCAGTGAAAGCGCCGCAGCGCCTGCCGGCACGCCGACGACGGCGCCGATCAGCATTGTGAAGACGTCACGCCGGTTCGCCCTGCGCCATCCTTCCGGCAGCATGCCGAGCGTCATGATGCCGTCGATGACGAGAAGCAGTCCCGAAGCCATCTGCGGGCTTGTCGCCGCTCCGGCCAGCGGCACGAAGATAAGCGCCCCGCCGAACCCCGAAAAGCCGCGGGCAAGACCTGCGATCATGGCGGCGAAAAAGACAAAGGCAAGTTCACCGATGGAATGACCGGGAAGCCAGGTGGTGAGAAAGGCGGAAATCGGATCGGGGGAGGGCATGATGAGGCGGTAATATGCAAGGTGAGGGAGACGCGCTCACCTGTGGTGGTTTCGGGTGATCTGTCAAGAAGCTGAAATCGGGGCGACAGGCTGGAAACGACTAAAGACCGGAAAGACTAAAAGGAACTGTTTGCGGACGCTCTCCCGTTATCGTCCGTATGGTGAGGCGGGCCTCCGGCGCTTCCTTGTGGATCACAATCTGCATAGTAGCGCGGAGCCGGTTGCGAAAACGGGAAGCGTATCGGCGTCCCCATACGCCGGCGAAACACTGTCCCGTTTCGTCATCTCGGAAAACGACTGCCCCACCGAAAGCGGCGGCGACACCGTCTGCGTCGAACGGCCCTCCTCCGCCATAGACGGAAATGACGCGGTCCACGGGCGCCACGCACACCACGGTTTCACCTGCAGAGGCAAATCCCTCGCTCTTGAAAAGATAAAGCGGACACGGAAAAGCGTTCATCTACCGAGCATGTCGCGTCGATCCGGTTCAGCAACATGGAAGTTTTAGGCGTCAAACCATTCGTCGATAGAACTTGCTGTCGACCACCATCCGGGGGAAATTCTCGGGCAGTTCTTCCGCAGCGACCTCGGCAAACCCGTTCTTCTCGTAAAACCGGTGTGCGGCCAGAAACCTGTCTGTTGTACCAAGCAGGATCGTCTTCAGTCGGGCATCCGACGCGTGAGCCATCAGCGCCTCCAGCAACCGCGCGGCAACGCCGAATTCCCTGCCGCGAACCTCGGCTGCGACGAACATCTTGCGCAGTGCCGCCTCGCCATTGCCGATATCCTTCAGCGATATCGTGCCGACGATTTTTCCACCCTTCTCCGCAACCCAGAACCCGCCCTTGCCCGATTGGTAAAAATCCGGAATGGCGGCGAGATCCGGCTGATCCGCAGCAGTGATCGCGACGCCGAATTCCTCGCGCTGGATTGGCAGGATAACGCCGATCACGCCCTGTTCGTCGCCAGGTTGAAAGGGACGGATCACGATGTCGTTCATCGCTGTTACGCCTTCGTGCCGCCGACCGTCACCTGGTCCATTCTCAAATGCGGCTGGCCGACGCCGACCGGAACCCATTGCCCGGCCTTGCCGCAATTGCCGATCCCGGTATCGAGCTTCATGTCGTTACCGACCATCGAAACACGCTTCATCGCATCCGGCCCGTTGCCGATCAGCATCGCGCCCTTGATCGCGGGCCCGACCTTGCCGTTTTCGATGAGATAGGCCTCGGTGCAGCCGAAGACGAATTTTCCCGACGTGATATCCACCTGACCGCCGCCGAAGGAAACGGCATAGACGCCCTTCTTGACGGAAGCGATGATCTCTTCCGGCGTCTTGTCGCCGCCGAGCATGTAGGTATTGGTCATTCGCGGCATCGGCACGGAACTGTAGCCCTGCCGGCGGCCGTTGCCGGTTGGCTTCATGCCCATCAGCCGGGCATTCTGCCGATCCTGCATGTAGCCGACCAGCTTTCCGTTCTCGATCAGCACATTATAGGCCGAAGGCGTGCCTTCGTCATCGATCGTGATCGAGCCGCGGCGATTGTCGATCGTGCCGTCATCGACGACGGTAACACCCGGAGCCGCAACCATTTCGCCAAGCAACCCGGCAAAAGCCGAGGTTTTCTTGCGGTTGAAATCGCCTTCCAGCCCGTGGCCGACGGCCTCGTGCAACATCACACCCGGCCAGCCGGAGGAAAGAACCACATCCATCGTACCGGCCGGTGCCTCGATCGCTTCGAGATTGACCAGCGCCTGACGAAGTGCCTCGTCAGCGCCCACCTGCCAGTTGCCCTCGGCAACGAAATCACCGAAACCGATACGCCCGCCGGTGCCGAAGGACCCGGATTCCTGCCGGTCACCGTTACCGACAACAACGGAAATGTTGATGCGTGTCATCGGGCGGATGTCCTGCACTCGGTGCCCGTCGGCACGCAGGATATCGACGACTTGCCAGCTGGCGGAAATCGTTGCGGTGACCTGACGAACCTTGTCGTCCTTGTTGCGCAGATAGGCGTCGATATCGGTCAAAAGCTTGGCCTTGGCCTCGAAGCTCGGGGAGCCGATCGGGTTCTCGTCGCCGTAGTATTTCTTGTTGGTCCGCTGCGGCGCGGCCGCATAGGAACCAGCATAACCGGCGGTCACCGCGCGCACGGCATCCGACGCACGTTCCAGTGCTGCGGCGCTGAGATCGCCCGCATGGGCATAACCGACCGCTTCACCCGCCACCGCGCGCAGGCCGAATCCCTGGTCGGTGTTGAACGAGCCGCCCTTGAGGCGTCCGTTGTCGAAGGTCAGCGATTCTGCCTGCGCATGTTCGACGTAAAGCTCGCCGTCATCGGCGCCGGAAATCGCCTTGGCGACGATAGCCCGCAGCTTCGCCTCATCCGTGTCGAACAGGCTCAAGAGATCGGTGTTCATGGAAATACTCCTTGGCGGCAGAAGCTTGCGCTCAGGCCCAAATGTCTGAAAACCGATGTAGGTCCGAGAGCCGGCTGACGCAAGCGCTGTCGAGTCTTGCGCCACTCACGCTTTAAGGAAGCGCGTCGTAACCGGGGCCGAAGCCGTTGAGCTCGACGGGAATGCCGACGCGGTCCTGATCGGAGGATTCGCGCAGTGCAAACACGGCGCTTTTGCCGGCGCGCATGATGCGCATCAGTTCCTCGTCGATTTCCACTTCCACATAGCAGCCCTCGGAGAAGCAGCGGGTGAAATAAGCGCGTCCGATATTGTTGTTGTCGACGTAAAGCTCCATGCCGTCCTTCAGCAGCACGCCGAGCGGCGCCAGAATGCGCAGGATGCGGGCCTTCCGGTCGGCGGTCTTTAGCACCACCACCGACAAGCCGACTTCCGGCCGGTCTTCAGCAATCACGTTCTGCATCAGCGCGCATTGTTCTGCCGATGCACCGGCAGGGCGGTCACAGATAACCGACCATGCGCCGTGGCTTTCCTTCACATTACCGGGCTGCTGCCCCGAAGGCGCGGGAGCCGGGGCCTGTGACTGCGCGCCCGGTGCCGGACCTCTCGGTGCGACCCCCGTCGCAGGCGGCGTTTGTGCCGATGCGGCGGAGACGAAGCCCAGCGCGAGGAGGGCAATAAGGCTTGCGCCGATAAGGGAGGGACGAGCCATGGAAACCTCTGGTTCGAATCAATGCAGCTTATCCTGTCGCTCGGGATGCGAATTGGAAAGCCTTGCGGAGTTTTCAGCGGAGTACGGCGAAAGTAGGACCCTGTTCAAGTCACAAGGAGGGTGCAGCCTTCAAAATATGGTGGAATTTGTCGGCCGAAAGAGCTTATCCTCATTTCAGGCTGCGACTCTGTGGAGGGAGGTGTGGTCTGTTACGGAGGAAATTCAACCACAGGCTGTCGCGCGCCTTCAATGCGCAAAATGCCGCAGGGGCATTTGTCGCAAGGCGTTGCGGATATAAGCAAACTATGGTTGAACCAAGCCTATAGCTTGGAGACTGCGTAAGATTTGATCTGAATCACATGCGTGGGGAGAAAGTTTGTGGTGAACAGGGCTTATGCGATGATGATGGCGATCATCTGTCTTATCACCGCCCCGCTTGCGGGGCTGGTAAGCGCTTCGGTGGCGCATGCGGACCAGCCGCACGCCTGGCAGTTGGACCTGCAGGCGCCGGCAACCGAAATCATGCATCAGATAAAATGGTTCGAGCACTACACGCTCTGGTTCATCGTTCCGGTCACGCTTTTCGTTCTGGCGCTGTTGATCATTGTCGCCGTCAAATTCCGTGCCGACAAGAACCCGACGCCGTCCCGCACCAGCCATAACACGACGATCGAGATCGTCTGGACGGTGGCGCCGGTGCTGATTCTCTTTATGCTGGCCATCCCGTCCTTCAACCTTCTGAACGCGCAGCTCGAAATTCCCGAGACGGATATGACGGTGAAGGCCACCGCCACCCAGTGGCAGTGGAATTACGAATATGAAGGATCAGGCCAAGGGGAGGGGGCGTCCCCGGTTGCCTTCGACAGCTACATGCTGAAGGAGCCGGATCGCGAGGCGGCCGGCAAGACGGACGTGTCAGTCTACCCGCGGCTTCTCGCCGTCGATAACGAAATGATCATCCCCGTCGGCAAGACGGTCCGCCTTCTCGTTACCGCTGCCCCGACCGATGTCATCCACGCCTTCGCCATGCCGGCCTTCGGCGTGAAGATCGATGCCGTGCCGGGCCGATTGAACGAAACCTGGTTCCGCGCCGAACGCGAGGGCCTTTATTACGGACAGTGTTCCGAGCTTTGTGGCAAGGACCACGCCTATATGCCGATCGCCATCCGCGTCGTCTCTGAAGACAAATACACAGCCTGGCTCGCTGCCGCCGCCAATGATCTGCCGGGAGCCTACAAGGCGCTTCTCGCATCTGCGGACAACAAAAATGCAGCTGGCGTCGATGTCGCTGCAAACGACGTTAAATAAGGGAGGCGAGATCAATGGCTGAAACGACACATCACGACGACCATTCCCATCGCGCCGCCCATGATGACGCGCATGCGCATGGCGAACATCATCACAAGCCGGGCTTTGCCGCCCGCTGGCTGTTCTCGACCAACCACAAGGATATCGGCACGCTCTACCTGATCTTCGCGATCATGGCCGGTATTGTTGGCGGCCTTCTGTCGGTCGCGATGCGCATGGAACTGCAGGAGCCGGGCATCCAGATTTTCCACGGCCTCGCCTCGATCGTCTACGGTTTCGAGGGCGATGCCGCGATAGATGGCGGCAAGCACATGTTCAACGTGTTCACCACCGCTCACGCGCTGATCATGATCTTCTTCATGGTCATGCCGGCGATGATCGGCGGTTTCGCCAACTGGATGGTGCCGATCATGATCGGCGCGCCGGACATGGCCTTTCCGCGTCTGAACAACATTTCCTTCTGGCTGATCGTCCCCGCCTTCCTGCTGCTGGTGCTGTCGATGTTCGTCGAAGGCCCGGCCGGTGCCTATGGTGCGGGTGGCGGCTGGACCATGTATCCGCCGCTTTCGACCTCGGGCCATCCGGGACCTGCAGTCGATCTCGCGATATTCTCGCTGCATGTCGCCGGTGCCTCGTCGATCCTTGGCGCGATCAACTTCATCACCACGATCCTCAACATGCGCGCGCCGGGCATGACGCTGCACAAGATGCCGCTGTTTGCCTGGTCGGTGCTGGTGACCGCATTTCTTCTGCTTCTGTCGCTGCCGGTTCTCGCCGGTGCCATCACCATGGCGCTGACAGATCGTAATTTCGGCACGACCTTCTTCTCGCCTGAAGGCGGCGGTGACCCGATCCTCTACCAGCACCTGTTCTGGTTCTTCGGCCACCCGGAAGTCTACATCCTCATCCTGCCCGGCTTCGGCATTGTCAGCCACATCGTCTCGACCTTCTCGAAAAAGCCGGTCTTCGGTTATCTCGGCATGGCCTATGCGATGGTGGCGATCGGTGCCGTCGGCTTCGTCGTCTGGGCCCACCACATGTACACGGTCGGCCTGTCGCTCGATGCGCAGCGATACTTCGTTTTCGCCACGATGGTGATCGCGGTGCCGACCGGCATCAAGATCTTCTCCTGGATTGCGACCATGTGGGGCGGTTCGATCACGTTCACGACACCGATGATGTGGGCGATCGGCTTCATCTTCCTGTTCACCGTCGGCGGCGTCACCGGCGTGCAGCTGGCCAATGCCGGTCTCGACCGCTCGCTGCACGACACCTATTACGTCGTGGCTCACTTCCACTACGTTCTGTCGCTCGGCGCGGTCTTCGCCATCTTTGCCGCCTGGTATTACTGGTTCCCGAAAATGTTCGGCTACATGTATAACGAGACGATCGGCAAGCTGCATTTCTGGGTCATGTTCATCGGTGTGAACCTGGTCTTCTTCCCGCAGCATTTCCTCGGCCTTGCCGGTATGCCGCGCCGTTACATCGACTATCCGGATGCTTTCGCCGGCTGGAACTACGTGTCCTCGGTCGGTTCGTATATTTCCTTCGTGGGTGTACTCATCTTCCTGTTTGGCGTATGGGAAGCCTTCGCCAAGAAGCGGGTTGCCGGTGATAATCCCTGGGGCGAGGGTGCGACCACGCTGGAATGGCAGCTGTCGTCGCCGCCGCCCTATCACCAATGGGAACAGCTTCCCCGCATCAAGTAAAAGTTCCGATCCGGGTGCTGCCTTGGCAGTGCCCGGTATCTCGTCAGGATTTGAGTTGAAATGACCGTTATCGATTCCACCCAAGCGATCTCGACCGAGGAAGGAAAACTCCTTTCAGAAGCCGATGCGCGCGATTTCTTCGCGTTGCTGAAGCCGCGCGTCATGTCGCTGGTGGTCTTCACCGCCGTTGCCGGTTTGGTGCTCGCGCCTGGCGCGATCAACCCGGTTCTGGCGATCATCTCCATCCTCTGCATCGCCGTCGGCGCCGGGGCCTCTGGCGCCCTCAACATGTGGTATGATGCCGATATCGATGCCGTGATGACGCGCACGGCAAAGCGTCCGATCCCCGCCGGCCGCATCCGCCCCAATGAAGCGCTTGCCTTTGGCCTGACGTTGTCCGCCTTCTCGGTTGTGATCCTCGGCCTTGCCGTCAACTGGTTTGCTGCCGGCCTGCTCGCCTTCACCATCTTCTTCTACGCTGTCGTCTATACGATGTGGCTGAAGCGCTCGACGCCGCAGAACATCGTCATCGGTGGTGCCGCCGGCGCTTTCCCGCCCATGCTCGGCTGGGCCTGTGTCACCGGTGGCGTGTCGCTCGACAGCGTCATCCTGTTCATGATCACCTTCATGTGGACCCCGCCGCATTTCTGGGCGCTGGCGCTGTTCAAGATGCGCGATTACGGCTCCGTCGGCATTCCGATGATGCCGAATGTTGTCGGCCAGCGCTCGACCAAGATCCAGATGGTCGTCTATTCGGTCCTGATGGCTGCCGTGGCCATCGCGCCCACCTTCACCGGTCTTGCCAGCATCGGCTACGGCATCTTTGCCGGCATTCTGAGCCTCATCTTCATCTACTATTCCATTCTCGTCCTTCGCATGCCCGAGGATGATGAGAAGATGTTGCCGGCCAAAAAGCTGTTCTTCTATTCGATCTTCTATCTCTTCGCAGTGTTCTCGGCATTGCTGTTCGACCATGTGGCGGCCGGTCTCGGCCAGTTCCTCGGAGGAATTCTGTGATCGATACCGTAAAACTCAGCGAGACACAGAAGAAGTCGCGGCGAAACCGCAATGTGGCGCTCGGCCTCGTTCTCGCGGGGCTTTGCGTGCTTTTCTACATCATCACGCTCGTCAAGGTTGGCGGGCTGTGGAACTAGGCCGGTAATCGGAGCCGAATGGAGCTAAGGGAGGAGCGACATGGCAGGCGGAATTCAGGGCGGTCAGCGTAGCCAGGCAAAGCGGGTCAGCAATGCCTCGATCTTTGCCGGTTGCGCCGTCTTTGTTTTCGGCATGGTAGGCGCCGCCTATGCCGCCGTTCCACTATATCGTCTCTTCTGCCAGGTCACGGGTTACGGCGGCACTACACAACGTGTCGAACAATATTCGTCAACCGTGCTCGACCGCACCATGCAGGTCACGTTCGACGCCAATATTTCCAGCGGCATGAACTGGGATTTCAAGCCGGCAAGAGCCGTGCAGCCGAAGATCGGCGAGACCATCCAGGTCGAATATACGGCGACCAACCGTTCGCCCGTCGCGACCACCGGCACCGCCGTCTTCAACGTCACGCCCATGGAAGCCGGCGCCTATTTCAACAAGGTGCAATGTTTCTGCTTCACCGAGCAGACGCTGCAGCCGGGCGAAAGCGTTTCCATGCCCGTCGTCTTTTATGTCGATCCGGAGATCGTCAAGGCGGAGGAAACGAAGAATATCAAGACGATTACCCTGTCTTACTCCTTCTATCCGAGCGAGCCGGCAAAGCCCGTCGCGGCGGTGAAGAAGAATGAGGTGGACAGCAAGCTTTGAGAGGAGCGCTTGCGGGCAATTCCGCAAGCGGTGGAGAGGCATTTATCGGGGATTCTGACATGGCAGACGCGCATCAGAAACATCACGACTACCACATCATCGATCCGAGTCCCTGGCCGCTTCTGGCTGCGATCGGCGCCTTCGTCATCACCTTCGGCGGCGTCGGCTACATGCGCTACCTCAAGGGCAGCGAATTCCACATGTTCGGCCTCAACTGGGCCACTCCCTGGGTCTTCTTTATCGGTCTGGCGATCATCCTTTATGTGATGATCGGCTGGTGGGCCGATACGATCAAGGAAGGCCGGGAAGGTCACCACACGCGGGTGGTCTCTCTCCATTTGCGCTATGGCATGATCATGTTCATCGCTTCCGAAGTGATGTTCTTCGTCGCTTGGTTCTGGGCCTTTTTCGATGCGAGCCTCTATCCAAACGAGGCGATCCAGGCCGCCCGTGTCGAAGCACTCGGCGGGCAATGGCCGCCGAAGGGCATCGAGGTTCTCGATCCCTGGCACCTGCCGCTCTACAACACCATTATCCTGCTTCTCTCCGGCACCTGCGTGACCTGGGCGCATCACGCACTCCTGCACAATGACCGCAAGGGGCTGGTCACCGGCCTTGGGCTGACCGTGGCGCTCGGCATCCTGTTCTCGGCCGTACAGGCTTACGAATATGCCCACGCACCCTTCGAGTTTTCCAACTCGATCTATGGCGCCACCTTCTTCATGGCGACAGGTTTCCACGGTTTCCACGTCCTGATCGGAACGATCTTCCTGATCGTCTGCCTGATCCGTGCGATCAATGGCGGCTTTACCCCCGAACGCCATTTCGGCTTCGAAGCCGCCGCCTGGTACTGGCACTTCGTCGACGTCGTCTGGCTGTTCCTGTTCTTCTCCATCTACATCTGGGGTGGCTGGGGCGCACCGCTGGCGCATTTTTGAGGGGTGGAGCAGGCGGATGCCCCTCATCCGCCTGTCGGCACCTTCTCCCCGTAATGACGGGGAAAAGGACACAAACCGCATCCTCTCCGTCTTTGTTCGGCATCAAGCGGGGCACGTTCCCTCTCCCCGCCTGCGGGGCCCGAAGGGCGGGTAGAGACCCGTGGATCTACCCGGGAATGGGTTAGGGGGAGGGGAAAGGCTTTCCGCATGTGACTTCGTCTGAGATTGGTCGTAGCAAGATGAGAACCAACGCGATCACGACCAACCCACGCAAGAAAACCTCATTGAGAACTATCCTCACCACCATCCTCGTCCTCCTCTCTCTCGCCATACTGCTCACTCTCGGCACATGGCAGGTGGAACGGCTCTATTGGAAGGAAGGCCTTCTTGCCGATATCGCCGAACGCCGCGCGGCCGAGCCGGTACCGCTGTCGGCAATCGAGCAGATAGCTGCGGCTGGCGACGATATCGAATACCATCGCATCTCGCTCTCCGGCAGTTTCGATCATACGAAGGAACGGCATTTCTTCGCCACTTTCGAAGGCCGCACCGGCTTCTATGTCTACACGCCGCTGAAGCTGACAGACGGCCGCACAATCTTCGTCAATCGCGGCTTTGTGCCCTATGAGATGAAGGAGCCGGCAACGAGGGCGGAAGGTGAAGTTTCAGGCGAGCAGGCAATCACTGGTTATGCCCGTGCGAAACTCCCCGGTAAGCCGTCCATGCTGGTGCCGGACAACGATCTGGCGAAAAACATCTTCTATTGGAAAGACCTCGATGCCATGGCCGCAAGCACCGGGTTGTCCGACGTCATTCCTTTTTTTGTCGATGCCGACGCATCCGTCACCAATCCCGGCGGTTGGCCGAAGGGCGGCGTGACGCAGTTCGACCTGCCCAACAACCATCTCCAATATGCCGTCACCTGGTATGGGCTGGCTGCGGCACTACTGGCCGTGGTTTTTGGCATGTGGTGGCGCAGCCGCGAGCGCCCATCGCCACTTGGAGAAGGGCGATAACGACATTTTCTGTTGGCGCGCCTTAATTGCCTCGCCTATATGAGGGCTCAGACATTCATCAACAGCGGACGCGGAATGAATATCCAGGTCACCAAACCGGCTCTTTCGATCAGGCTTTGCGGTCCGCGCGGTTTCTGCGCCGGCGTCGACCGGGCAATCCAGATCGTTGTCCTGGCGCTGAAACAATATGGTGCGCCGGTCTATGTCCGCCACGAGATCGTCCATAACCGCTATGTTGTCGAGGGACTGGAAGCCAAGGGCGCCGTCTTCGTCGAGGAACTGCACGAGATCCCGGATGAACATCGCGAGCAACCGGTCGTCTTTTCCGCTCACGGCGTGCCGAAATCCGTGCCGGAAGATGCGCATGCGCGAAATCTCTTTTATCTCGATGCGACCTGCCCGCTGGTTTCCAAGGTTCACAAGCAGGCCATGCGCCACCAGCGCCTCGGCCGCCATGTGGTTTTGATCGGCCATGCCGGCCATCCGGAAGTCATCGGCACGATGGGGCAATTGCCGCCCGGCACTGTCTCGCTTGTCGATACGATTGCGGACGCCGAAGCCTATATGCCGGAGGATCCCGACAATCTCGGTTTCGTCACCCAGACGACGCTCTCGGTTGATGACACGGCGGGCGTCATTGCCAAATTGCAGGAACGTTTCCCCAATCTCCAGGCACCGGCCGCCGACAGCATCTGTTACGCCACCACCAACCGTCAGGAAGCGGTGAAGGAAGCTGCCCCCGGCTGCGATCTCTTTATCGTCGTCGGCGCGCCGAACTCTTCCAACTCCAAGCGTCTCGTCGAAGTCGCCTTGAGGGCAGGGGCAAAGCGCTCGCTGCTTGTCCAGCGCGCCTCCGAACTGAACTGGGACGATATCGGCGACATCCGCACGCTTGGCCTTTCTGCCGGTGCATCTGCCCCGGAAGTCATCGTCGACGAGATCATCGCCGCTTTCAAGGAACGTTTTTCAGCCGAGATCGAACTTGCTATCACAGCCGAGGAGACCGAGAACTTCCTTGTCAACCGCGAGCTTCGCTCCGTGCCACTGACGGTCGAGGATATGGCCTGGGTAAATGGCGATCGCCCGCTTGCGGCGACCACGTAAACAGCGCGATAGGTAAGTCACCATTTCCGGGCAGATGATTCTGCCCCTCGACCGACTGTGAGATCGCCTTGGCCGTTTATACCGACATCACCGAAACCGACCTCAAGCACTTTCTGGCGCAATATGACGTCGGCGAGCTGACCTCCTACAAGGGCATTGCCGAGGGTGTAGAGAACTCCAACTTCCTGCTGCATACGACGAAGGATCCGCTGATCCTGACACTCTATGAAAAGCGGGTAGAAAAGTCGGACCTGCCGTTTTTCCTCGGCCTGATGCAGCATCTTTCTGAGCGCGGCCTGTCCTGCCCGCTGCCGCTGCCGCGTCGTGATGGCGAGCTTCTCGGCGAACTCTCCGGCCGTCCGGCGGCGCTCATCTCCTTCCTCGAAGGCATGTGGCTGAGAAAGCCGGAAGCGAAGCACTGCCGCGAAGTCGGCAAGGCGCTGGCCGGAATGCACCTCGCCGGCGAAGGTTTTGAGATCAAACGGCCGAATGCGCTGTCGCTCGAAGGCTGGAAGGTGCTGTGGGAAAAGTCGGCCGAACGCGCCGACGAGGTCGAGATCGGCCTCGAGCAGGAAATCACCGCCGAGCTGGCTTTCCTTCAAGCCCATTGGCCGAAAGACTTGCCGGCGGGCGTTATCCATGCCGACCTCTTTCAGGACAATGTCTTCTTCCTAGGCGACGAGCTTTCCGGCCTGATCGACTTCTATTTCGCCTGCAACGATCTGCTCGCCTATGACGTCTCGATCTGCCTCAATGCCTGGTGCTTCGAAAAGGACGGATCTTACAACGTCACCAAGGGTTCGGCGCTGCTCGAAGGTTATTGCTCGGTGCGGCCTCTGTCGGAAGCCGAGCGCGATGCACTTCCGGTTCTCGCCCGCGGTTCGGCCCTTCGCTTCTTCCTCACCCGCCTCTATGACTGGCTGACCACGCCGGAAGGTGCGCTCGTGGTGAAGAAGGATCCGCTGGAATACCTGAAGAAGTTGCGCTTTCACCGCCAGATATCCTCCGTCGCCGAATATGCGCCGGCAATCGAGGTGGTGTCGTGAAACAGGTCGAGATTTTCACCGATGGCGCCTGCTCCGGCAATCCTGGCCCCGGAGGCTGGGGTGCCATCCTGCGCTACGGAGAAACCACCAAGGAGCTGAATGGCGGCGAGGCGGAAACCACCAACAACCGCATGGAGTTGATGGCGGCCATCTCTGCGCTCGATGCGCTCAAGACGCCTTGCGAGGTCGACCTCTATACCGACAGCAAATATGTGATGGACGGCATCTCGAAATGGATTTTTGGCTGGAAGAAGAACGGCTGGAAGACCGCCGACAAGAAGCCGGTCAAGAACGGAGAATTGTGGCAGCAGCTCGATGCCGCCAACCAGCGCCACAAGGTCAAGTGGCACTGGGTCAAGGGCCATGCCGGCCACCCGGAAAACGAGCGCGCCGATGAGCTGGCCCGTCTTGGCATGGCGCCGTTCAAGAAGCCCAATTTCGGCCGATCGCTCCTCGTGAAATAAATCGCTTATCGATGCGTGCGTTGATCAGGAATGCGACCGGCGTCGCTGAGCCGCATCACGTGCGGCTTGCCATCGCGGCGTGACTGCCTATGGTGATCGCGGCAAAATCAGGGCACGACAACAGGAGACCACGCATGATCCTTCACTGTGTTTTTCTGCGTTTCAAGTCTTCGGTACAGGACGCCGAAAAACAGGAAATCTATGCAGCGATCGCGGCCCTCAAAGACACGTTGTCCGGTATCACCGATGTGAAATTTGGGCCGAACGTGTCTTCGGAAGGTTTGAGCGGCGGCTTTCTCGATGGTTTCATCGTGACCTTCGAAAGCCCGGAGGCACGTGACACATATCTTGCGGCCCCGGATCATCTTGCCGTCGCCGAACGTATCGTCGCCTCCGCCGACGGCGGTTTGTCGGGCCTCATCGTCTACGATCTGGCTGTCTAGGCTCAGTCTTTCTCGCAGAAAACGCATAAAGGGCGCCGTTTGGCGCCCTTTATCATTTTGCATATCCTGTCAGTGAAAATTAAAGCTGTTCCAGCATAGCCGCCGCACCCGAAACGGTGGCCTGGCCGGGGCTTTCTTCGACATTGAGAGACTTTACCACGCCATCTTCAACCAACATCGAATAACGCTTGGAGCGAAGGCCGAGACCGCCGCCGGAAAGATCCGCATCCAGTCCCAGAGCCTTGGTGAAGGACGCGTCAAAGTCGGCAAGGAAATGGATCTTGCCGAGCGCATTGGATTGCTGCGCCCAGGCGCCCATCACGTGCCAGTCGTTGACGGCGACAACAGCGATATCATCGACGCCGCGCGCAAGAATGGCATCACGGTTTTCAAGATAACCGGGCAGGTGGTTGAGTGTGCAGGTCGGCGTGAACGCGCCGGGCACGGCAAACAGCACCACCTTCTTGCCGGCAAAAAGATCCGTCGTGCTTACTTCCACCGGGCCGTCCGCGGTCTTTTCCTTGAACTTCGCCTCGGGAAGCTTCTCGCCCACTGCAATCGTCATCTTGTTTCTCCAGCCTTTCGATCACCCACGCGACCGTCTGGCTGCACTATAGGGTTGGCGAGTGACAAGACAAGGCGATCCGTAAGGCATTGACACGTCCGAAGCGCATCTGCGGAGCCTGTAGGCGCAAGCATCATTGCCTTATTCGAAGGCGAGGGACGTTTCCATGGCGCGCTTGCCGGCAAGCACGAGAATGCCCCAGCGTTTGCCCTTCAGGTGATAGTCCTTAGGCAACTTTCCGACCGGCATCTCCAGCGAGTAGCTGTCGTCCTCGCGCTCTCCCTTGCCGTCGCTGAAAAGCACATGGCCTTCCGGCCCGGTGACGATCACTTGCGGCTTCTTCAGCGCATCTTTGGGAAGCTGCAGCCGCAGACGCAGCGTGTCGCCATCCGCGGAGACGGAATAATGCGTCACCGCAAAATCGTCGGAAGGATGTTCCGGCAACCTGGATTCGGCATCGTTGATGATCATCGCCTCGGAGAACGAGGTGCCTTCATCCGCCTTTAAAGCCAGATTGAACTCGCCCTGGAAAGGAATGCAGATATTGCGGCAGATGCCGATAAAGGCCGATGCCGTGATCGAGGACGGCTGGTTCGGGCTTTTCACCGAAAGCTCGAAGGGAAAACTGACGGCCGTGTCGTAACCGATGTCGCGAACATCGCCATTGTCGAAACGCCGCGGCACCGGATAGGACATCTTGCTCAAGCTGACGCCGGATGTTTTGGAAAATGAAATATGTGGCGGTATGCCTGCATCGCCCGGTTCCCGCCAATAGGTGATCCAGCCGGCCTTGGGTTCGATCTGCAGCGCGCCGCGCACGGTGCCGCGTGTATCGGGCGCCAGTGCGACAATCCTCATGCGGCCGCCTTCATTGCTGATCCAGTCGGTCGTTTCTGCCCGCACGGCTGCCGGCATGACGGCTGAGGCAAATAAAAGCGAGCCGGCGATGGAAAGGTGTCGAATGGTAAAAGCGGTCAAGATCATGAAAAACGATTTATCTCAGCAATTCCACGGTCGCCAGCCACGTCTGATGAAAACCGATCATTTTCGGTTGAATGATATAGCCGACTGCCCCATGTTGCCTTGGAAGGCAGCTTCATACGGCTGCCGCCACACGGCGCTTTGACGGCACACGGGAGGCTTGATTGGGAATTTCGGCACTGAAAGACAAGCGAGAACGCGGTTTTCTCGACGGCCAGTTCCTGATCGCCATGCCGGGTGTTCAGGATGGCAGTTTCGCGCGCAGCGTCGTCTATATCTGCGCCCACTCGCCTGCCGGTGCCATGGGTTTCATCATCAACAGGCAGCAGGACCTCTCCTTCCCGGATGTGCTCGAACACCTGAAGCTGGTCGAGGAGCCGCATACGGGTTTCCTGTCCGAACAGGCGCGTTATTTCCCTGTTCTCTATGGTGGCCCGGTGGAAACGGGCAGGGGCTTCGTCCTGCATTCCGACGATTTTTCGAGCGAATCCTCCATTCCTGTCAGCGACGATATCTCGTTGACCGCAACACTGGATATCTTGAGAGCGATCGCTGAAGGGAAGGGGCCGAGACGGGCTACTCTGCTGCTGGGTTATGCCGGCTGGGGGCCTGGGCAGCTCGAAGCGGAGGTCAGCAATAACGGCTGGCTCAATTGCGCACCTCAGGATGACATCATTTTCGATCCGGCCGTCGATACCAAATACGAGCGCGCGCTTGCCATCATGGGCGTCAGCCCGGAGATGCTTTCCACCGAAGCCGGTCACGCCTGACGACGGCCAGTGGAACGATATCCGCCCGACGGAGTTCTATTATCGCAAGGCGTTGAGAAGGCGCCGAAAGAGATAAGGAGAACGAGTAATGGGTAGCACCGGCGATAAGATGGCAGGCAAGGGCAACGAAGTTGCCGGCAAGGTCAAGCAGGCTGCAGGCGACATGACCGACAATCCGAAGCTCAAGGCCAAGGGCAATGCTCAGGAAGCCAAGGGCCATGCCCAGCAGGCCAAGGGCAAAATCAAGGAAGCCGGCAAGGACTTCGTTGATCGCATGTAATAACGGGATCTGACCAAATCTCGGAAATACCGGACCGCCCCGCGGTTCGAAGAATGATCTCCAGTCATTTGAGAAACCTGTTTCGGCCATGCCGGGGCAGGTTTTCTCTATGTCCTCCCTCCATAGACGCGGATCCCGCCCATGCGCCTTTTCGATTGCGATCACTGCGGACAGCCCATTCATTTCGATAACCGGGATTGCATGAATTGCGGTTCCCGTTTGGCCTTCGTGCCGGAAACCCTTGCCATGCACGCGCTCCAGCCGGTCGATGGCGAGGACTTATGGTCGCTGATCGCAAGGCCACAACACAAGGTGCGGCTGTGCGCCAATGCCGGCATGGATATTTGCAACTGGACGGTTCTGGCGGATGATCCCAATCCCTTCTGCCCTGCCTGCCGACATAACCGTTTGGTGCCGGATGCTTCTACCGAAGATGGCTTGAGGCAATGGCGGCGCATCAGCCAGGCGCAGCGCCATCTCTTTTATTCCCTGCTGAAATGGAACCTGCCGCGCATCAATCGCGACGAGGACCCGGTCGGCGGGCTTGTTTTTGACTTCCTCATTGATGAGCTCCAGCCCGACGGCACGGTGAAGGCCGCAATGACGGGCCACGAAAACGGTCTGATCGCCATTCGCGCCGCCGAGGCCGACGACGCTACCCGCGAGCAGATCAGGGTCTCGATGAACGAGCCATACCGTACCATGCTCGGCCATTTCCGCCACGAAACAGGTCATTACATCTGGGACAAGATGGTTCGTGACGGTGACAGGCTGGATGAGTTCCGCGCGGTCTTCGGCGACGAGACGGTCGATTACGGAGAAGCGCTGAGGCGCAATTACGAGGAAGGCCCGCCGCCGAACTGGCAGGAATTCTTCATCTCCACCTATGCCAGCTCCCATCCTTGGGAGGATTTTGCCGAATGTTTCGCCCACTACATCCATATCGTCGACACGCTGGAAACGGCGCGGTCCTACGGCATGTCGATCGATCCCCGCCGGCACGAGGAGCTGTCTGCCGAAGTGGACTTCAATCCCTATCGGGCCGAGAGCGCCGAACAGCTCGTCTCCGCCTGGATCCCTTTCAGTCTGGCGATCAACGGCATTCACCGCTCGATGGGTGTTCCGGACCTCTACCCGTTCATCCTGACACCGGCAGTAACCGCAAAACTGCAGTTCGTGCATGACCTGGTGTTAAGGCGGTAGGGGTGCCGCCAGCTTATCTCCCCCTTTTAGGGGAGATCGAAGAGAGCGACCTTAAGCCCGTTTCGTCAGCGGAAACCGCTCCTTCAGGAGGCGCTGCATCGCCTCGCTGGTGGCAGGCGGGCCGAAAAGGTAGCTTTGGCCGAAATGGCAGCCCATCTTGGCAAGCTCCATCGCGTCTTCGTCCGTCTGGATACCTTCGGCCACGACTGCCATTTCCAGCCCCCGCGCCATGGCGATGACGGAGCGAAGCAGGATCACGCCCTTTTCGCTCATATCTCCGACAAGTGTCTTGTCGAGCTTGATCATGTCGAACGGGAACTGGGTCAGATAGGCGAGTGAGGAATAGCCGGTACCGAAATCGTCGAGCGCCAGGCTGATGCCGGTTTCCTTGAGCTTGGCGAGGATCAGCCGGGCCTGTTCCGGGTTTTCCATCATCAGCGACTCTGTCAGCTCCAGCTTTAGCTGATGCGGGTTGACCTGCGTCTTGGAGATCAGTGCCCTGACGTCGTTATAGAGGTCCGCATTGAGCAACTGCGCGCTGGAGAGATTGACCGAGACGAAGATCGGCACTTCGCCGGTCTGCTCCTGCCAGGAAACGAGATCGGTGGCTGCACGCTCCATGGCGAACACGCCGAGCGGGCCGATAAGGTCCGACATTTCGGCGATCGGGATGAATTCCGCTGGCGGAATGCTGCCGCGCTTGGGGTGTTCCCACCGCATCAAGGCTTCAAAGCCGGCGATCTCGCCGTCCTTCAGCGATATGATCGGCTGATAGGCGAGCGAAAGTTCCTTGCGTTCGATCGCACGGCGAAGATCGGTCTCGATCTGCAGCCGGTCGGTACCGGAGGTGCGGAAGATCGGCCGGAACGGCTCCACCTTGTTGCCACCGCCGCGCTTGGCCCGGTACATGGCCAGTTCCGCATCAGCCAGGAGACCGGCAGCGCTTTCCTGCTGATCGACGAAGGAAGCAAGTCCGATCGACGCGGTCAGCACGATCTCGCGATTGGCATAGTTGATCGGCACCATGATCGCCTGCGATACAGCCTCGGCAAAATCGGCGATCTTGGCCGGGTCGCGTTCGGAAACGAGAATCAAGCCGAACTGGTCGCCGGCAAGCCGCGCAAGCGTATCCTGCGGCTTCATCAGACGCCGCAGACGTCGGGTAATCGCGATCAGCATGTTGTCGCCGGCCGCAATCCCGAGGCTGTCGTTCACCTGTTTGTAGCGGTCGAGATCGATCGCCATCACCGTCGGGCGCACGGTGTCACCGCTGGAGGCAAGCGTCAGCACACCTTGCAGGCGATCGAGGAAGATCTGCCGGTTCGGCAGGCCTGTCAGGTTGTCGTGCAACGCATCCTGCAACAATCGTTCGACAGAATTCTTCTGCTCGGTGACGTCGATGATGATGCCGACGCAGCGGATGATCTCGCCATTGGAGCCGAGCACCGGCCGGGCGCGGATCTGCAGCCAGTGGAAATGCCCGTCTTCGGCGCGAATACGGAATTCGTGATGCAGCCGCCCGCGGCGATGTTCAAGCAGCACGTCGAGTGTGGCGCGAAAACGGTCGCGGTCGTCGGGATGAAGCCGTGGAACCCAATTGCGCACCGGACCATGCATGGCCCCGGCCTCAAGCCCGAGACGTCCGGAAATATCCGGCGTGGTGACCACGCGGTCACGTGCCACATCCCAGTCCCACACGGTATCGCCGGAGCCCGTCAGCGCGAGCGACTGCCGTTCCAGATCGGAGAACAGGCCCTGCTGATAGGCGCCGCCGGCAAAGGCGTGCTGCATGACTGTGAAGCCGATAAGAAGCACGATCAGGACGAGGCCGCCGCCGAGCGCCGGCTGGATGATGTCGTTGTCGAGCTGCCCCGTTACCGTCAGCCAGCTGCCGAACAGCCAGACAAGGATCAGCGTCCATGTCGGCACGAGCAGGATCGCGCGGTCGTAGCGGTTGAAACCGAGATAGATGATCAGCAGGATGCCAACGGTACCTGTCAGCGCAAACGAAAGCCGGGCGATGCCCGCGGCAACCGACGGATCGTAGATCGCCACGCCGCCGAGCAGCCCGAGACCGACGACCCAGGCAAGCGTCGCATAACCCAGATGCACGTGCCAGCGGTTGAGGTTCAGGTAGGTGAACAGGAAGATCACCAGCGAGGAGGCGAGCGCCACTTCCGCACCCGCGCGCCATATACGCTGGTCGCTGGAGGTGATGGTGATCAGCTTGTCTAGGAAACCGAAGTCGACGCAGATATAGGCAAGCACCGCCCAGGCAAGGGCAGCGGCCGCCGGCAGCATCGATGTGCCTTTGACGACGAAAAGGATCGTCAGGAACACCGCCAGAAGACCGGCAATGCCGAGCACGATGCCGCGATAGAGCGTGAACGAGTTGACCGTGTCCTTGTAGGCATCCGGCTGCCAGAGATAGATCTGCGGCAGGGAAGGGGTCGCCAGTTCCGCCACGAAAGTGATCGTCGAGCCCGGATTGAGCGTGATGCGGAAGACGTCGGCATCCGGACTTGGCAGGCGGTCGAGCGAAAAGCCTTCGGACGGCGTGATCGCAATGATGCGCTGCGAGCCGAGGTCGGGCCAGAACACTTTGGAGCCGACGAGACGGAAATGCGGGGCGACGATGACACGCTCAAGCTGCTCTTCCGACACGTTGGACAGCGCAAACACCGCCCAGTCGCCCTGGTGGCCGGGATTGCTGGATCTGACTTCGATGCGTCGCCTGATCCCGTCGCCGCCCGCCGCGGTGGAAACCTGGAAGGCCTCGCCCTGGTTGGCATAGATGTCGGTCGTGGCGGTCAGGTCGAGCGCCGTGTCGTCGCGGGAGATTTTCACCGGTTCGGCAGCACGCGCACCGGCAAGCCCGAACGCCAGAAGAGCGACGATTGTCAGCAGCAGGAATTTCAGGCCGAAGGCCCGATACGCAAAACTAAAACGCATACCGTCGATCATGGCCCGACCATTTTCCCGAACTCGCCGTCTTCCGGCAACCGGGAAAACATCATGTGGTCACGCCACTCGCCGTTTATTTTGAGATATTTCCGCAAAAGACCTTCCCGCTCGAAGCCGGCTTTTTCGAGTAGCCGGATGCTCTTCCAATTGTCCGGAATACAGGCTGCCTCGATCCGGTGCAACTGAAGTCCGCCATAGATATACGGGATTGCCACTCTCAATGCGGCCAACATATGGCCTTGGCCCGCATGTTTTTCGCCCATCCAGTATCCGACCATGCAGCTTTGCGCGGCACCGCGGCGGATATAGCCGATGGTCAGGCCGCCAAGCAGGGTCATGTCTTCCTTCCGGAAAAGCAGCATCGGCATGGCGAGACCCGTTGCATGTTCCTGCTGCGCGCGCAGTACGCGGGCGCGAAACGAGCTTTCCGTCAGCTCGTCCGCACGCCATGTCGGCTCCCATGGCTGCAGGAAACTGCGGCTCTCCGAACGCAGCCTGTACCAGCTCTTGTAGTCGGAATTTTGTGGAAGCCTCAGAACATGCTGAGGCCCGGATAATTCCGGCGTGTCCGGTTGACGGGATAGGAACCGGAACACCGATCGACCCATTTCGCTTCGGGGCCTCTGTTCAGCTGGCCGCTTTCGCCGTGACGACCGGGGATGAAAGCGCCGCCGCGATGTCTGACATCGGGGCAAGCTTTTCGATCGGTCCGACGGCGGAAAGTGTCGGTACGGTGTCGAAGAACAGGCGTCCGGCAAGGTCGGTGAGCCGCTGGGTGGTGATCCCTTCCAGGCGCTCCATCATCTCCTCGTTGGGAATGGACCGGCCGTAGAGCATCATCTGCCGGGCGATCTGGCCGGCGCGGGCGGCCGGGCTTTCCTGGCCCATCAGAAGCTGCGCGCGGATCTGCGCGCGGGCGCGATCGATTTCCACCTGATGGATCGTGTCCGCTGACTTGTGCAATTCGTCGATGATGACCGGGATCAGCTTCGGCAGGTCGTCGGCGCCGGTCGCGGCATGGATGCCGAAGATGCCGGTGTCGGAAAAGCCCCAATGGAAGGCATAGACGGAATAACACAGGCCGCGATGCTCGCGCACTTCCTGGAACAGGCGGGAGGACATGCCGCCGCCGAGGATGTTGGCAAGGATCTGCGAACAGTAGAAGTCGCGCATGTGATAGGCCTTGCCCTCGAAACCGAGCAGGACCTGGGTATCCATCAGATCACGTTCCTCGCGCACGTCGCCGCCGATATAACGTGCAGCATCGAAGACCGGCGGTGCGCTGGCGAGCTGCGGAAGGCTGGCGAAACGCTCCTCGACCTGTTTGCAGAAGGTTTGGTGGTCGACGGCGCCGGCCGCGACCACAAACATCCGGTCGGTCGTATAATTGCGCGAGAGATAACCGCGGATCTGCGAAGGCGTGAAGCTTTTCACCCGTTCGGGCGTGCCGAGAATGGCGCGCCCGATTGTCTGGCCGCGATAGGCGACCTCGGAAAACTTGTCGAAGACAACGTCGTCCGGCGTGTCGTTGGCCGCGCCGATTTCCTGAAGGATGACATGCTTTTCGCGGCGCAGCTCTTCCTCGTCGAATTCCGACTCCGTCAGAATGTCGGCAAGGATATCGACCGCCAGCGGCACATGATCCTTGAGCACGCGGGCGTAATAAGACGTTGTCTCGGTCGAGGTCGCGGCGTTGAGCTCGCCGCCGACATCCTCGATCTGCTCGGCGATGTCGCGGGCGCTGCGTCGTGCCGTACCCTTGAAAGCCATGTGCTCGAGAAGATGAGCAATGCCATGCTCTTCCTCCGTCTCGTTGCGCGATCCGGACTTGATCCACACACCGAGCGCGACGCTTTCCAGATGCGGCATGGTTTCGGTGACGACGGTAAGCCCGGAGGGGAGCCGGGTAATCTCTACATTCATACTAACGTCCTTGCGGCGCTTTCTTCACTTGGCCCGGGTGTGGCTGCCGATGAAAGTTTCGACGGCTTTCAGTTCCGGTTCAAGGATGTCGAAGCGCTCCTCCCTTTGCATGAGATCAGCGAGCCATGATGGAAGCGCGGGATCAATTCCGCAAGCGGATTTTACCGCAGCCGGGAATTTGGCCGGATGTGCGGTCGATAACGTTACCATCGGGCTGGATGGCTTTGCGTTCTTCTTGCCCACGAAAACACCGGTCGCCGTATGTGGATCGAGAAGGTAACCGGTGGCCGAAAGCGTCTCGCGGATCGTCTGTGCAACCTGCTTTTCCGTGGCGCGACCGGCGCGGAATTCGCGCTTGATCGTCTTCAGCGCCTTTTCCTTGATCTCGAAAGCGCCGGACTGTTTCAGCCCGTCCATCGAGCGGCGCACCGCGGCATCGTCGCGATCATAGGCTTCGAACAGAAGGCGTTCGAAATTCGACGAAATCTGGATATCCATCGAAGGCGAGGTGGTGGCCTTCACCCCCTTCATCTCGTAGCGGCCGGTCTTCAGCGTGCGGGCGAGGATGTCGTTGTCATTGGTAGCGATGACGAGGCGGTCGATCGGCAGGCCCATCTTCTTTGCAACATATCCGGCGAAGATATCGCCGAAATTGCCGGTCGGCACCGTGAACGAGACCTTTCGGTCCGGCCCGCCGAGTGAAACGGCGGCAGTGAAGTAATAGACCACCTGCGCCATGATGCGCGCCCAGTTGATCGAGTTGACGCCCGAAAGCCTGACCTTGTCGCGGAAGGCCGCGTCGTTGAACATCTCTTTCACGAGGTTCTGGCAATCGTCGAAATTGCCGTTCACCGCAATTGCATGCACGTTCGACGCCGTCGAGGAGGTCATCTGGCGCTGCTGGACCGGCGAAACCTTGCCATGCGGGAAAAAGATGAAGATGTCGGTGCGCTCGCGGCCGGCAAACGCGTCGATCGCAGCCCCGCCCGTATCGCCCGAAGTGGCGCCGACGATCGTCGCTCGCTCGTTCCGCTCGGCAAGCACATGGTCCATCAGGCGTGCGAGCAGCTGCATCGCCACATCCTTGAACGCGAGCGTCGTGCCGTGGAAGAGTTCGAGGATGAAATCATTCGGTCCGACCTGAACCAGCGGCACGACGGCCGGATGCCGGAAAGTGGCATAAGCCTCGTCGATCATCGCCTTCAGCTTGGTCGACTCAATCTCGCCATCGACGAAAAGCGACAGGATTTCAAACGCGACCTCCTGATAGGATTTGCCGCGTAGCGCGCGAATCTGCTTTTTCGAAAGGGTAGGCCATTTGCGCGGGACATACAGGCCGCCGTCTTTTGCAAGACCTGCCATGAGCGCATCACGGAAGCCGAGAGCGGGTGCTGTGCCCCGGGTAGAAATGTATTCCACGACCTTGAATCCCTAATCGATTTTTGTTCCGACCGCTGATATAGACTATCGAAATCGGCGGTGAAAGACCGGAATATGTCGGGTCGGTACCGTATCGGAAACGAGGCTGCAAAGGGTTGAGTAACGTGGTTGGCAAGTTCTCTCGCGGTTTTCTGGCGGTATCCATGGCGGCTGTCCTCGGCGGCTGCAGTTCATCTTCGCCGGGTCTCGGCCTGACCTCTTCTGCACCTGACGCCAATGCGCAGCCCGTTACGCCGGTCGTGCAGGCCTATTGCCCGCAGGTCGTGATGCGCGACCAGAATGCCGTCTATCGCTCCTATGCGCGCGGCGGACAGGATAACCCTGACAAGCTGCTCTATCAGGTCTCGTTCAACGACGCGACGCGCCAGTGCACGGCCAATGAAACGACGCTGACCATCAATCTGGTCGCCCAGGGCCGCGTGGTTCAGGGGCCGGCCGGCACACCGGGTTCGGTCACGCTGCCGGTTCTGGTCGAGGTCGTGGACGGTGACAACGTGCTTTATTCGCAGAAGGTGGCCTATCCGGTCGATGTACCTGTCGGCGGCACGCAGTTCATCTTCTCCAAGGCTGATATCCAGATCCCCAATGCTGCAGGCGGTGCGTCGCGCTTCACCCGTGTTCGTCTTGGCTTCGACAACGCCCCTGCAAAGAAGGGCCGGCGGTCTTAAATCGCCACTTTCAGGCGTCCGTGGATGGAGGCGTTAAGCCTCCGTTAACCATAATTGCTTACCTCATATTAGTAGATCGTTAAGGGTGTGTCGCCCTGCGAGGCGCTTGAAAAAGAGCCGGGTCTCCATGAGGTTGGAATGTCTCCTGCAGCTGTATCGGCGGGCGCAAAGCGGCGCTTGCAGCTTTGCACGGCGATCGTCTCGCTGGCTTGGCTTCTGCCGGCCGGCGTTTCAGCGCAATCCAGCTGGACCGGCGCTTCCGACGACAATTTCTCCAACGGCGCCAACTGGACGCCTGCAGCGCCCGGCGCGGCTGATGCCGCTGCGATCGGCTCCGGCGCCCCGACTGTTTCGACGAATGCGACGGTAAACACTGTCGACGTGACGGGCGGCTCTCTGCATGTAGATGCCGATCTTTCCGCTACGGGCGGCACCAGCCTTTCCGATCCGGGCCGAATCGAGATCTCCACCGGCGGCCGGCTCATCTCCGATGTCGAAATGACCGGCGGCAATATCGCCAATTCAGGCACACTGGATGGCGATCTGCATATGACCGGCGGCGAGACGGTCAATGACGGCACGATCAGCGGCAAAGCCACGATCGATGACGGCAAGCTCACCAATAATTTTGTCGTAACCGATGTCGACGTGTCGGCTGCTGCCGAGTTCGTCAACAACTCGGGCGCCGAAGCCGGAAACGTTACAAATGCCGGCACGGCGTCCAATGCCGGGACCATCGCGTCTCTGACCAATACTGGTGGTTCCTTCACCAACAACAGCGGCGGCACGGTCACCGGCGATACCAACGTTATCGGCGGCACGGTGACCAACAATTTCGTCGTGACCTATGTGGATGTCGCGGCGGCGGCGATCTTCGTCAACAATTCAGGTGCCACGGCCGGAAATGTTGCCAATGCCGGCAACTCGTCGAACGCCGGCACGGTCGCCTCGCTGACCAACACGGACGGTACCTTCACCAACAATGATGGCGGCAGGATCACCGGTGATACGGTGATTACCGGCGGTACGGTGACCAACAATTTCGTCGTCACCAATGTCGATGTGATGGCCGCAGCAATCTTCGTCAACAATACCGGCGCCACGGCCGGCGACGTCACCAATGCGGGCAACTCGTCGAACGCCGGTACGATCGCCTCGCTGACCAATACCGGCGGCACCTTTACCAACAATGACGGCGGCACCATCACCGGCGATACGAAGGTCTCCGGCGGTACGATGGTCAACAATTTCATTGTCACCGATGTCGACGTCGCGGCCGCCGCGAGATTCGTCAACAATACCGGCGCGACGGCGGGCGACATAACCAATGCCGGCACGGTCTCCAACGCGGGTACGGTTGCCTCGCTGAACAATACCGGCGGCACCTTCGTCAACAACGATGGCGGCACGATTACCGGCAACGCAACGGTTATCGGCGGAACCTTGGTCAACGACGGTACCGTTGGTGGCGCAATTTCCATCGGCACGGATGGAACGCTGGCCGGATCGGGCGCAATCGGAGGGTTGACCGTCGGCGCCGGCGGCACATTTGCGCCGGGTCCGGGTATCGCGACCGTTCCGGTGAACGGTAATGTCACTTTCGAAAAGGGCTCCACCTATCAGGTGGAAACCGATGCATCCGGCCTGTCCGACCGGCTTGATGCAGCCGGAACCGTGACCATCGACGGTGGCACGGTGGAGGTTCTGGCGGGTGCGGGAACCTACTCGCCGGGAACCACCTACACGATCCTCACCGGTGACAGCGTCACCGGCGCTTTCGATGAGGTGAATTCCGATCTGGCCTTCCTGTCGCCGATCCTCACCTATGATCCGACCTCGATCACGCTCGGGCTCTACCGCAACGATGTCGATTTCGCGGATGTGACCGAGACGCGCAATACCCGCGCGACGGCCGACGCCGTGCAGTCCCTCGGCAACACCAACTCCGTCTTCCTCGGCGTCCTGCCGTTGAATGCCGCCGGTGCCCGTGATGCCTTCTCGCAACTGAGTGGTGAGCTGCATGCCTCGCTGAAAAGCCAGCTGCTGCAACAGGCAGGCCTTGCCCGCGAGGCGGTGATCGACCGGATCAACGGGAATGTGCCGGTGCAGGAAATCGAAGGCGGCGCAAGCTTCTGGATGACCGGCATAGCCGCCACAGACCGTTTCGACAGCGACGGCAATGCCGCAGGCATGAACGGCCATGTGGCAGGCCTGTTTGCCGGTATCGACGGCGACGTTTCGGATCACTGGCGTGTCGGTGGCCTGTTCGGTTACACAAACGCATCGGCAGGCAACGACGCCGACTGGGACAGCTTCAGCGCCGGTCTTTATGTGGCAACCGAATGGGGCAAGCTCAACTTCACGACAGGTGCGATCTATTCGAAGAACGATATTTCAACCGAACGGGAAATCGCTTTCGGCGCGTTCGAAGATCAGCTTGAGACCGATTATCAGGGCGCGACAAGGCAGGTTTTCGCCGATCTCGGCTGGCGCGAGAAACTCGGATCGGTGACGCTCGAGCCCTTCGCCAATCTCGCCTATGTCAATCTCGAAACCGATGGGTTCCGCGAAAAGGGCGGTGCAGCGGCGCTTTCGGGGAGTGGCGGTACGGATGACGTGACGCTGACGACACTTGGCCTCAGATGGTCGGCCGATATCGGCAATGCGGATCTGCCGGCGACGTTTTCCGGCACGCTCGGTTGGCGTCACGCGATTGGTGACCTGACGCCGTCATCGCGTTTTGCCTTTTCATCCGGTAGCCCGTTCGTGATCGAGGGCGTCTCCCTGCCGCGTGACACGGCAGTGCTGGAAGCTTCGCTTTCCGCGCAGATTTCGAAGACTGCGCGCGTCAAACTCAGCTATTCGGGAGAATTCGCCCACTCCTTTGCCGCCCATGCGGCAAAGGCCAGCCTCGTCGTCGATTTCTGAAAAAAAACGCTGCGAACTAGATCGCGTCGGCCCATTCGCCCAGCGCTGCAACCACGGCCGGCAGATCCTGCATGCGCGAGATCACCGTTTCAGCACCGGCATCCGTCAGACGGTCCGCATGGCTCGGATAGGTATGCGATGCGCCGGTAAAGCCGACGACCCGCATGCCGGCAGCCTTGGCGCCATGGATTCCATGGGTGGAATCCTCGATCACCAGGCAGCGCGACGGATCGACGCCAAACTGCTGCGCGCCATGCAGAAAGATATCCGGCTTCGGCTTGACCCGGTCCGGTCCGAGATCTTTTGCCGAATAGATATGCGGCGCAAAATAGGGCTTCAGCCCCACCTTGGTCAGCATCATGTCCAGCCGCGCGCTGGAGGAATTGGAGCAGATGCAGCGCTGCGTGGTCAGCCGGGCAAGCGCGAACTTCACGCCCTCGATGATCTTCACGTCGCGTTCCAGCCGGGCGTCGAGCAGCTTTTCCGACTTGTCGAGCAGCGAGGCGGACAGCGGGATATCGGCTTCCTTCTCGACGGCGAGAAGAATGTTCTTCCAGGTCATGCCGGCAAACCGCTCCCCCATTTCCTCGACGCTGATCGGGTAACCCGCTTCCGTCAGCAGCCGCGATTCGACCTGCGCCGCGATGATTTCGGAATCGACGAGCACGCCGTCGCAATCGAAGATGATGAGATCGAAGCCACTCATGATGGATACCCTGTTAAGACGTCAGCCGCCTTCTAACGGATGGATGGACGAAGCTCAACCGGTCCGGCCGCATGGCTGGGTCATGCGAGGCGGGACGCTTTGCCGCTCAAGGGGAAACTGCATCAGGAATTGCCGTTCTCCTTCAGGCGAAAAAATCACGACCCGACTATCCTCGCTGCGTCGCGCCCAGCCTTTATCGAACATCTGGGCAAGCAGCGCCTTGCCAAGCGTGCCGGCCAGATGCGATCGACGTTCGCTCCAGTCGAGACAGGATTTGCACAAGGGTCGGCGGCTGGAGGCGAGGCTGGAGAGGTCGATGCCGAACGCTTCCATTTGCGCACGACCTTTTTCGGTGACCGTCAGGTTTTCGCCATCCGATGCGATGTCGCCGTGACAGACCAAACTGTCGAGCATCCGAACCCCGAAATCGCCGGCAAGGTGATCGTAGCAGATGCGCGCCTTGCGCAGCGCCGGATCCTTCGGTCCAGGCCGATAGCGTAAGTGCCCGCGGCTCGAGGCAAATCCCATCATCGTCTCGATCAGCCGGGCCGCGGCCTCGTCGGCGAGCGCAAAATAGCGATGCCGTCCCTGTTTGCGCTGGGAAAGAAGCCCTCCGGCCTCGAGCTTGGAAAGATGTGAACTTGCCGTCTGCAACGTGATGCCGCCGATGGCTGCAAGCTCGGTTGCGGTCAGTGCCCGCCCGCCGGAAAGTGCTGCCAGCATGTTGGCGCGGGCGGGATCGCCGATCAGCGAGGCGATCTGTGCAATGTCTGGACCTTCGTTCATGCAACACCTTCTATCACGTTTTCCTCCTCCATACTTCGATCGCTATCGAAGCATCCTTGTTCGCCAGCATGGCAGAACGGTCCCGTTACGAGGAAAAACGGCCAAGGGAAATGCCATGATCACCTGCTTCATCCGCTACGAGATCGACCCGTTTAAGCGCGACCGCTTCGAGCAATATGCCCGTGCCTGGGGCCAGTCGATCCCGCGCAACGGCGCCGACCTGATCGGTTATTTCGGTCCGCATGAAGGATCCGCCACCACAGCCTATGGCATCTATAACATCGAGAACTTGGCGGCCTATGAAGCCTATCGCGCCCGGCTGGCCGTCGACCCGCTGGGCCGGGAAAATTATGAATTCGCCAAGCGTGAACGTTTTATCCTCAAGGAGGATCGGATCTTTCTGAAAAACATGTCCCTGCCGCATGTGGTGCCGATGGAGGAGGGAGCAAAACCATGATCGCCGTTATCTTCGAAGTCGTGCCCTATATGGGCGAACGCCATCGTTATCTTGATCTCGCCGGTGACCTGCGGGCCGAGCTGGAAAAGATCGACGGTTTCATCTCCATCGAACGTTTCGAAAGCCTGACGATGCGCGGCAAGCTATTGTCTCTGTCCTTCTGGCGGGATGAAGACGCGGTGAGGGAATGGCGTAATGTCGAGGCGCACCGCGCCGCGCAAGCTGCCGGTCGCAGCGGCATCTTCGCCGACTACCGCCTGCGGATCGGCCATGTCCTGCGCGATTACGGCATGTTCGAGCGCGATGAAGCGCCGAAGGACAGCCGGCAGGAACATGCCGCATAGGCTGCTTCAGACCGTGTAGCGTGCCTCGGCAAGGTCGATCTCGCGGATGAGCTTGCGGGCGATCTCTTCGGATACCTTACGGGCACGGCTCAGGCGAAAGATCTCGTCGCGCTCGGCACGAAGGGCGGCGAGGCGTAGGCGTCTGTCGACCTCTTCCATCCGTCGTACCTGCTCGGCCTCGTCGCCGATCTTCGACCGCCCATCGATGCGCTGCCGGTAAATTTCCATAAGTCGTGTGCCGACATCGCCGTAGAGATCGGCATCCGTCCGGCCCTCGCTCATTGCGTGCTGCAGCTTCTCGATCATCCGGATTGCCGCCTCGGCCGAGGCGATACGGGCCGTATCCTCTTCCTGATGATGGTCCGGCTCTGGCGGCAGTTCGAGGTCCTTCAGCAGGAAGGGCAGGCCGACGCTTGCCGCAATCAGCGAAAAGATGATCACCCCGGCAGCAAGGAAGATCGCAAGGTCACGGGCCGGGAATGGCGTGATCCCGTCATCGAGAAATAGCGGCAGCGTCAGGATGCCGGCAAGCGTGATGGCGCCGCGCACGCCGGCAAGCGAGGTCGCAACCAGCAGCTTCCAGTGCGGCTTGCGGATTTCCTGGCCGCGGCGGGCAGCACGAAACAGGGTGAAATGCAGCGACACCCACACCCATGCGAAGCGAAGTGCTGCAAGCGCTGCGTTGATCGCGATAACATAGCCGATCAGCCAGATGGGATCGACATGCCCGGTCTCGGTGACGACCTTTGCTGCGCCGGAAACGATGCCCGGCAGCTGTTCGCCGAGCAGCACGAACATGATGCCGTTCAGCGCGAACTGCACCGTGTCCCATACGGCGTTGCGCCGGACGCGAGTAATGCCGAGCGCCTTGCCCCTCAGTTCCGCGTAACTCATGGTGATGCCGGCGGCGACCGCGGCCAGGATGCCCGAGCAATGCAGGTGTTCTGCAACCAGATAGGCGCCGAAGGGAATGAGCAGGCTGATGAGGATCTGCGCCCCCGGCTCCTCGCCGAGCTTGCGGGAAACGATGTCCTTCACCCGCACGACCAGCCAGGTCACGCCGACGCCGATTGCAACGCCGCCGATAGCGACCCACAGGAAGGTGCCCACCGCATCCGTGAGCGAGAACGCGCCGGTAACCGCGGCCGCTACCGCAAACCGCATGCAGACGAGGCCCGAGGCATCGTTGAGCAGCGATTCCCCTTCGAGAATATGCATCAGCCGGGGCGGGATCGGCACGCGCGCGGCAATCGCCGAGACCGCGACCGGATCGGTCGGCGAAACGATGGCCGCAAGCGCAAAAGCGACGGCAAGCGGCATGGCCGGAATCATCCAGTGGATCAAAAGCCCGACGCCGACGACCGTGAAGATTACGAGCCCGAGCGCCAGTTCTAGGATGACGCCCTTGTCGCGGAACAGTCCTTCCTTGGGAATGCGCCAGCCATCGAGAAACAGGAGAGGCGGCAGGAACAGAAGGAAAAAGATATCCGGCTCCAGCACCACGCCATCGCCGGTGATCCCGGTAATCGCTGCCCCGAATGCGATCTGGATCAGCGGCAGAGGAACGGGAAGCGGTAGCAGTCTGGAAAGCGTGCCGCTGAGGATGACGGCAAGGAGCAGAACCAGGGCTATAGTGATACTTTCCATGGCGTTCGAACTCCTTCATTCCAAATCAGTGCCCTGAATAGGAAAGCGGGGCCGGAGAGGCAAGGCGGGAAACCCAGCCTTGGGACGATCCTGCTGAAATCGCGACATTCGAGGCGGGCTATGGGGAATGCCTATGCTTCGTACCCACATGCGCGCCGGCCACGCCACCTTAATCTCGCCACAGGGCTGGGATCATAGCCGTTCGACTTGCAACCGCTTGTCGTCGAGAAAGAATTAAGTGCCCGAAATCCCGTCATCCGCTCGCGTGAAAACACGTGTCGTTCTGCATTTCCCCGGCTTTGAACCGCTGGACGCGGAAAAACATCAGGTCCGTTATGAACGCGTGATGCAGAAGACCGCGGAACTCTGGAGGCTGAACGCCGAGATCAGTGTCTTGCGCCGGGAGGGCGGCCAGCCGCATTTCGATATCGGGACCAGCCGGCCCGGAGAGACATGGCAGACAGCAACCCGCTTCTTCGTCTTCGATCACGGAGCGATTGTCGATCATCTGGCCGCACGACCGCTCTTCACGCGACTGGTCGAAGGGTTTCGAAGTGCCGCAGCCGTTTTGCTGGAAGGCGGCGCTTTCGGTTATTTCCGCCATGCATGGCGCTTTGGTCTTTTCTTTATCTTTCCATTTCTTCTCGTGATCTTCGGCATGGCGATCAGCCTGACGATCGCGACCTATCCATTGTGGCTGGGCTTTGGCTTGTGGCAGCTTCCCGTCGGGATCGCCCTCGGCTACCTCTTTTTCGTCAAGCTGTTCATCCCCTGGTCGGACCGGTTTCACACGCTGCACCTGTTTTCCGATTGGGAAATGGCCGTGGCGGTGGCGCGTCTGGATAATGCCGCGATCAACGACTGGATCGAGGCTTCCGCCCGATCGGCAAGGCAGGCATTTGCGCAGGAGGCCGATGAATATGTCGTCAGCTCCCACAGCATGGGATCCAGCATGGCCGCCCACACGATCGGTCTTCTGCTCGAACGGGAGCCTCATCTCCTCGACGGCAAGCGCGTCGTGTTTGTAACCCTCGGCGGGGCCACGCTCCAATGCGCACTGCTGCGTTCGGCAAGCGTACTTCGTGACCGCGTCGGGGCGATCGCCCGTGCGAAAACCATCCTCTGGCTCGAAATCCAGTGTCTGACCGATATCATCAGCTTCTACAAATCCTCGGTAACGGCTCTGACCGGGCACCCGGATGCGCCTCAGCCGAAGCTGGTTTTTCTCCGCATCCGCAAAATGCTATCGGTCGAGCGTTACCGGAAGATCAAGCTGGATTTCCTGAGAGTGCACCGCCAGTATGTGTTGGCTTCCGACCAGCGCAGCAACTTCGATTTCGGCCTGATGACGGCCGGGCCGTTTCCGGCGGCATCCTTCGACAGTTTTTCCGTGGACCGGGCACCTGAAGCCGAGATCGGCTATTCCGAGGCGGCAGTCGAACACAGGGACGGTTTTTAGACCGGCCGGCGGCAGCGGCGGTCACTGTCCGCAGTTGCCGTCCCGGCCTCCCAAAACAAACTTTTCCCGAAATAATTCAGCGCCTTCAGGTTTTGGTAACCAGAATGAGTAACCATAACAGCCAATAAATTCGTTTTATGTATAGCGTAGCGAGTGTGAAAATGGCTGCTGTTCTTCCGCTGTCCGACCTGAAGCATCAGGTCCGTCCCGACGCATGGGTTAACTCCATCATCAAGGGTGATTGCGTCGCAGCTCTCGAAGCGCTCCCGGACCACTCCGTCGATGCGATCTTTGCCGATCCGCCATACAACCTCCAGCTTGGCGGCACGCTGCATCGCCCGGATCATTCCGTCGTCGATGCCGTCGACGACGAATGGGACCAGTTCGCCTCGTTTGAAATGTACGATGCCTTCACCCGCGCCTGGCTGCTCGCCTGCCGCCGCGTCCTGAAGCCGAATGGCACGATCTGGGTGATCGGCTCCTACCACAACATCTTCCGCGTCGGCGCGATCATGCAGGACCTGAATTTCTGGCTGCTGAACGACGTTGTCTGGCGCAAGGTCAACCCGATGCCGAACTTCAAGGGCCGCCGGTTCCAGAACGCTCATGAAACGATGATCTGGGCCAGCCGCGACGCCAAGGCCAAGGGCTATACGTTCAATTATGATGCACTGAAGGCGTCCAACGACGACGTGCAGATGCGCTCCGACTGGCTGTTCCCGATCTGCTCGGGCGGCGAACGCCTGAAGGGCGACGACGGCAAGAAGGTCCATCCGACCCAGAAGCCGGAAGCGCTTCTGGCGCGTGTCATCATGGCCTCCACCAAGCCCGGCGATGTCATTCTCGACCCGTTCTTCGGCTCCGGTACCACCGGGGCAGTCGCCAAGCGCCTCGGCCGCAACTTCGTCGGCATCGAGCGCGAGCAGGTCTATATCGACGCCGCCTCCGCCCGTATCGAGGCGGTCGAACCGCTCGGCAAGGCGGAACTCACCGTCATGACCGGCAAGAAGGCCGAACCGCGCGTCGCCTTCAACGTGCTGATCGAGGCGGGCCTTCTGAAGCCCGGCCAGGTTCTGACCGATGCCCGCCGCCGCTACAGCGCGATCATTCGCGCCGATGGAACGCTGGCATCGGGGGGCGATGCCGGCTCGATCCACCGGCTCGGTGCAAAGGTACAGGGCTTCGATGCCTGCAACGGATGGACCTTCTGGCACTTCGACGACGGCCAGTCCCTGCGTCCCATTGATGAACTCCGCGTCGTCATCCGCAACGATCTTGCCAAGCTGGACTGAACCACCAGTCTTTAGCCTCCGACATGGCCAAGATCGCAGAGTTCCTCTTCCGGTTTTGTACCTCTAGTCCCTGAAGAGGATAATCGGCGCCCGGGTGGCTGTACCCGGGCGCCATTTTCTTGTGCGATGTCTTCAGAAAAACCGCGTTCTGCGTAGCCGTACGCGGTCGGCAAGCAGCATCCGCACGCTTGCCAGGTAGATGCCCGTCTCCACCACGCTGATGCGGACCGGGCCGTCCGCCTCGAACGTATCGACCGTCGCATCTACCACCGCCCCGTCGAGATAATCGGTCGCAACGCGGAATACCTGGCCCGACCGTGAAACGGTCACCATCTTGCGCAGGCCATCCTCCATCTCGAAGGCATAGCTCTGCTGGAAGACGTCAGATGACATCTCGACTGTGTCTTCGGTCCGGTCGGGATGGCTCATGAAAATAGCTCGACGAGGATAGTTTGCGACACCCAAGAAAGACCACTTGCGGTTGCGTTCCTGCTGGGTAATCTGGCAGTGAACCCGTTCTGACGATGGTGAAATCGTGCAAAGCTTAGTAAAATGATTTTCACCTGTAAACTCATTTCTACTCAGAGTTACATTTGGATGAAGATTCCACTTTCGGACGAAATTGCCGGTAAGGTCGAGGCGAAGCTCGCCAAGTTTTCGCGCAGCTGGGCAAAGCTTGGTCTGGATCCGCTGCGACAGGCGGTTTGCTTCAAGGTCCTGGTTCTCTGCGAGATGCTGGGCGGCAGGACGACAGCCGCGCAGGCCGTCGAACTGGCTGACAACACGCTTGATAACTATCGCCACGGCAAGAAGGATCCCACCTTCGCCAAGCTGCATGAGATGGCGGAAAAGGCCGGCATCGCCGCACGTTACCTGGGGGGCAACTGGTCGTTTGATTCAGATAGTATCCGCATTGATTTGTCGGAAGGTGCGTCTCTGGCCTATCCGGCGGCTACGATGCCGCCGGGCCTCATGGATAATCCGCAACCCTATCTGCATGGATATGACGAGATTCGTCCGGCATCGGTTTTTGCCGCGGCAATCGAGCAATATTGGGTGAGACTCGGGCTCGATCCGGCATCGTTGTCGACCGTGCTGGTGGAAGGCGACAGCATGGTCCCCACCATCGCGGACCGGGCTCCCGTCTTTGTCGATACGGCAGATCACAATCTCGCGGATGGCGGAATTTACGCGATCAGGGCCAATGGCCAGTTGATTATCCGGCGGGTGCAGCGTCTGGTCGGCGGAGGGCTGGAATTGCTGGCCGACAATGCAACGGCCTATCCTCCGCAAAGGCTCGGAGAGACGGGTCTTGCCGACCTTGAGATAATAGGCCGTGTCCGCAGCGCCGCCGTCGCCTGCTGAGCGGGCGGCATCTGCGGGGCGCGCGGCTTAGATCTCTATGCCGTGGGCGGTCAGATCACGCTTCAGCGTTTCGGCATCGGTGAATTGCACGGCTTTCCAGCCAGCGGCGCGTGCGCCTTCGACATTCACCATCGTATCGTCGATGAAGATCGAGTTTTCCGGCGTCAGTCCAAAATCCTTTGCATGCCGTTCGTAGATCTCAACGTCGGGCTTGATCAGCCCGATCTCGCCCGACACGGTCACGCCGCGCGTTGCATTGAGGAACGGATACATTTTGCGCGCCTCGACGAATGTGTCAGCCGCAAAATTCGTCAGCATCGTCACGTCATGGCCCTTGTCGATCAGCCCGAGCATGATGGCGACGCTGTCGTCATAGGAATGCGACACCATCTCGTGCCAGTATTTGCGGAAGGCGCGGATATGCTCCTCGCGCTCGGGATATTGCGCAATCAGCAGTGCCTCTGCGTCTTCCCACTTGCGCCCACGGTCCTGTTCCAGGTTCCAGTCATGGGTGCAGACATTCTGGAAAAACCACTTGCGCTCGCCAGCATCGGGAATGATGCGGGAAAACGGCAGGTTCGGGTCGTAGTGGATAAGAACCTTGCCGATATCGAAGACGATGTGGTCGATCTTGTCTGCCATGATGTTCCTGCTGTCCTTGGGGTCGGTGTCTGGATCAATTTTTTGCAAAGGCTGTCGGAATAGCCTGACTGATTACCTTTTTCATGACGGTCGGCAAAGCTTCGTTATCGAGCTTGTCGACCGGCACCCACCAACCGGCTAGCTCCTGACTGGAAGGAACCCGCGTACGGTAGACCGAAAGTCTCAGCTCGAAATGGGTGAAGACGTGGGTAATGGCGCCGCACGGCTGCCAATCCGCTTCGAATGGGGCGTGATCAACGCCGGTGCCGCCGTCTATCCGCGCCGTCCATGCGGTGGTCGGAACTTCCGTCATGCCGCCGAGCAGGCCGGTTTCGGCCCGCCGTCTCAACAGGATTTCGCCATTCTCCGTAACGGCAACGAAACCCGCGCCGACGCGGATCGGCTTTTCCTTTTTCGCCGCCTTCACGGGAAAACGCTCGGGATCATGTCGGCTGAGCGCCAGACAATCCTCGCGGAAGGGACAGAGCGCGCAGGCGGGCCGCTTCGGCGTACAGATCGTCGCGCCGAGATCCATCATCGCCTGGGCGAAATCGCCAGGCCGGTCGGTCGGCGTCAGTTCGCGCACCCGTGTTTTCATCTCCGGCTTGGAGCCGGGCAGGGGGGCGTCTATCGCGAACAGACGAGAGATCACCCGCTCGACATTGCCGTCCATCACGGCGGAAGGGCGGTTGAAGGCGATCGCGGCGACGGCCGCCGACGTGTAATCGCCGATGCCGGGGAGTGCGCGCAGCCCATCCTCCGTATCCGGGAATATTCCGTGATGGTCGGTGGCCACGGCCTCGGCGCATTTCTTGAGGTTGCGGGCGCGGGCATAATATCCGAGCCCTGCCCAGGCGGCCATCACGTCGTCGGAAGGCGCCGCTGCCAGATCCGTCACCTTCGGCCAGCGTTCCAGAAACTTGGCGAAATAAGGTTTGACCGCCTGCACCGTGGTCTGTTGCAGCATCACTTCCGACAGCCAGACATGGTAGGGATCGGCCCGTTTTCCGGCCTTCGCCGCCGATGGGCTGACGCGCCAGGGCAGTTCCCGGTGGTGGCGATCATACCAGGAAAGCAGCTTTGCTGCATGGGTGAGCGTGGGTATCGGGGATAACGTATCGAGCATCGTTTGCCGTTATGGGGGTGCGTGCCCTATACTTGGAAGATGAATGCGCCGGCATCAAGGACGGCTCAATCCTGTGAGGCCGGTTATCCAGCGATGAATTATCCCGTCAAGAAGAACAAGCCTTTTATCCGCAAGGGCGCAAACCAGATCGCCGAGATCGCTAACGGCATCATCGATCCGGTACTGGCGAAACGCGCCGGCATCTCTACCGCGCTTCTCGGCTCCTGGGACGAGATCGCCGGCGAGGAGTTTGCCGATTGCACAAGGCCGGAAAAGATCACCTGGGCGCGCAACGACGGATATCGGGACGACGGTTATACGCCGGGCGTGCTGACGATCGCCTGCGAAGGTGCGCGAGCACTGTTTCTCACCCATGCCCAGGGCGAGCTGATTGGCCGCATCAACAGCTTTTTCGGCTTCCCCGCCGTGCGCCAGATCCGCATCGTCCAGAAGCCGGTCTCGCCGCAGGTGAAGCACTCCCGCACGCCACGTCCGCTGAAAGGCGAGCCGGCTCGAAAGCTGCACGACATGATGGAAGGTATTGAAAGCGAGGCGCTGCGTAAGGCAGTCGAGCGTTTGGGCACCGCCGTCATGCAGCAAAAGCGCGCACGTTGACGTGAAGGCGCAAGCGTGACTTGAGATTCCCAGCTTTCGTCACAATTCTTTGAAGTAAGTTACTTATCGGCAACTTGCCGAGGATTGAGCGCCGAGATACGGAGGTTCCAATCTTTTATTTTTGCTCTCACACGGGTGTCCCATGTTTCTGAACGATATGACCACGACACGGCGCGCGCTTCTCGGCGGTGTGGCCGTTACTGCGCTTGCCCTTGCCCTGCCGCTCGGCATCACCGATGCTCTCGCTCAGGAAATGCCGGAAGCGCAGGGCGATGTTGATATGGCCGCCGCTCTGAAGCCCGGCACCCTGCCGGAAATGGCACTCGGCAAGGACGACGCACCGATCAAGGTCATCGAATACATGTCGATGACCTGCCCGCATTGCGCCCACTTCCACGTCACCACCTTCGATCCGATCAAGGAAAAATACATTGATAGCGGCAAGGTGCAGTTCATCATCCGCGAATTCCCGTTTGATCCGGTCGCGACCGCAGCCTTCATGCTGGCGCGTTCGAACCCGCAGAACCCGACCGAGCATTCGACGCCGGAACAGTATTTCGCCATGGTTTCGATGCTGTTCAAGCAGCAGCGCGCCTGGGCGGCCCCGGCTGACAAGGATGTCCGTGCTGCGCTGATGCAGACCGTCAAGATTGCCGGTTACACACAGCAGACTTTCGAGGCATGCTTGACGAACCAGACGCTTCTCGATGAAATCAACGCATCGGTTAAGCGGGGCGCGGATGAATTCGCAGTCAACTCCACGCCGACCTTCCTGATCAACGGGAAGAAGTATTCTGGAGACATGTCGGTTGAATCCATGTCGGCGCTTTTCGACAGCATCGGATAACATTCTCTCTAGCGAGAGCGTGAGGGGCGCAGCATGAAGTTCAACAAGCTGCGCCTCGTCGGGTTCAAGTCTTTCGTCGAACCGACCGAATTCTTCATCGAGCGCGGCCTGACCGGTGTGGTCGGGCCAAACGGCTGCGGCAAGTCCAATCTTGTCGAGGCGCTCCGCTGGGTGATGGGCGAGAACTCCTACAAGAACATGCGCGCGTCCGGTATGGACGACGTCATCTTCTCTGGCTCCGGCAACCGCCCGGCGCGCAACACCGCCGAAGTCGGTCTCTATCTGGACAATTCCGATCGCACCGCGCCGGCGGCCTTCAACGATGCCGACGAGATCCAGGTGACCCGCCGGATCGAGCGCGAGAACGGTTCTGTCTATCGCATCAACGGCAAGGAAAGCCGCGCCAAGGATGTGCAGCTGCTTTTCGCCGACGCCTCCACCGGCGCCCGCTCCCCCTCTATGGTCGGACAGGGCAGGATCGGCGAACTGATCAACGCCAAACCGCAGGCCCGCCGGCAATTGCTCGAAGAAGCCGCCGGCATTTCCGGCCTGCATTCCCGCCGCCACGAGGCGGAACTTCGCCTTCGTGCCGCCGAAACCAATCTGGAACGTCTGGAAGATGTCGTCGTCCAGCTGGAAAGCCAGATCGAAAGCTTGAAGCGACAGGCCCGCCAGGCAAACCGCTTCAAGTCGCTCTCCGCCGATATCCGCGCCCGCGAGGCGATGCTTTTGCATATCCGCTGGGTCGAGGCCGAACAGGCGGAACTTGAAGCCCAGACGGCGCTGAACCAGATCACCAATGTCGTTGCCGAAAAGGCTCAAGACCAGATGCACGCGGCCAAGGATCAGGCGGTCGCCAGCCTCAAGCTGCCGGAACTGCGCGAGGAAGAAGCGAAAGCCGGTGCCGCCCTGCAACGCCTGCAGATCGCCCGCAGCCAGCTGGAAGAAGAAGCCGGCCGCCTGCTGAAACGCCGCGACGAGCTGACC
>JAEXYH010000053.1 GCA_023451735.1 Pseudomonadota bacterium
TCATCGGATTACGATCCTCGCGTGCCGGCATATAGCGCAGCGTGAATGCCGGACCGACCATGTTACGGCCCTTCGGTCGAACCGGTCGCACATCCTGGATCGTCTGGTTCTTCAGGCCGCGCTTGTACAGCGCCGAGCACAGCGTCGCGACGGATACGCCCATCAGTTTTTCACGGGTTACGGGGTTCATTGTCTCTCCTCGACGCTTCATCAGTTGATCACCGGCTCGGACACCTTGGCGCCGAACTCGGTCTTCAGGAAATCGAAGTCACAGCCCTTGTCGGCCTGTTCGATATGCTTGGTAAACATGAAGCCATAACCACGCTCGTAGTGCGGCTCGGGCGGCATCCATGCCGCCTTGCGCGCAGCCAGCTCCTCGTCGGACACCAGCATGTTGAGGCTGCGTGCAGGAATATCCAGCTCCACCATGTCGCCGGTCTTCAGCAGCGCCAGCGGCCCGCCGACGAATGCTTCCGGCGAGGCATGCAGCACGCAGGCGCCGAAACTGGTGCCAGACATGCGGGCATCGGAAATCCGCACCATGTCGCGAAGACCGAGTTTCAACAAAGCCTTCGGCATCGGGATCATTCCCCATTCCGGCATGCCCGGCCCACCCTGCGGCCCTGCATTGCGCAGCACCAGCACCGTTTCCGGCGTCAGCGGATAATCGGGATCATCGATGATCGTCTTCAGTTCCGGATAGCTGTCCGCCACCAGCGCCGGGCCGGTATGCTTGTGGAATTTCGGATCGCAGGCCGCCGGCTTGATCACCGCGCCGTCCGGGCAGAGATTGCCCTTCAGCACCGCGAGCGATCCTTCGTGATAGACGGGATTGGATAGCGGCCGGATGACATCCTCGTTCCAGATCTTCACATCCTCCAGCCCATCCGTAAGCGGCTTGCCGGTAACCGTGATCGCACTCGGATCGAGCTTGTCGCCGAGCTGCTTCATCAGGGCGCGGAGGCCTCCGGCATAAAAAAAGTCTTCCATCAGATAGGTGGTACCGGAAGGGCGAATGTTGGCGATGACAGGCGTCGTGCGGCCTATCCGGTCGAGATCGTCGAGTTCCAGCGGTACACCGGCGCGGCGCGCCATGGCGATCAGGTGGATGATAGCATTGGTCGAACAGCCAGTCGCCATCGCCACCGTCACCGCATTGTTGACTGCCGCCGGCGTGATCACTTTGTCGGGCGTCAGATCTTCCCACACCATTTCGACGACCCGCCGCCCGCAGGTGGCGGACATGCGCTGGTGGTTGGCATCCGCTGCCGGGATGGAAGAGGCATTCGGAAGCGTGAGCCCCATCCCCTCGGCAATCGCCGTCATGGTGGAGGCCGTGCCCATGGTCATGCAGTGACCGTAGCTGCGGGCAATGCCGCCCTCGATCCCCTGCCACTCCTCTTTGGAGATCGTGCCGGCGCGCCGCTCATCCCAATACTTGAACCCGTCGGTGCCCGACCCCAAAGCCTTGCCGGCGTAATTGCCGCGCAGCATCGGCCCGGCCGGGAGGTAGATGAAAGGAATGCCCATCGACACCGCGCCCATGACGAGCCCAGGCGTAGTCTTGTCGCAGCCGCCCATCAGCACCGCGCCGTCGATCGGGTGAGAGCGCAGCAGTTCCTCCGTCTCCATCGCCAGCATGTTGCGGTAGAGCATGGTCGTCGGTTTGACGAAATTTTCAGACAGGGACAGCGCCGGCAGTTCCATCGGAAAGCCGCCTGCCTGCAGCACGCCGCGCTTCACCCATTCCGCCCTTTCACGGAAATGCATGTGACAGGGCTGCGCATCCGACCATGTGTTGATGATCGCGATGATCGGCCGCCCTTCCCAGTCTTCCGGGGCGTACCCCATCTGCATTGTGCGTGACCGATGTCCGAACGACCGCTGGTCATCCGGCATCATCCAGCGCGCCGAGCGCAGCTCTTCATAAGTCTTCTTTCTGCCTGCCATTCCAAACTCCCGTGCCCAAAGGCACTCCTCCGGGACCAGACCGGTCCGTTATTCCGTGAAAGCCTCTTCGCGCTTGCGGCTGATGCTCGGCGACAAGACGAGCACCAGAACCACGACGGCGAAAATCAGCAGCGAGAGGCTGAGCGGGCTGCGCACAAAGATCGACGGATCGCCCTGGCTGATCAGCATCGCACGCCTCAAGTTTTCCTCGAGCATCGGCCCGAGAATGAAGCCCAGGAGCAGTGGTGCCGGCTCGAAGCGCATCTTGGAAAGCGCAAAACCGATGACGCTGAAGCCTGCCATGACGAAGACGTCGAAGACGCTGTTGTTGATGCTGTAGGCGCCGATGCAGCAGAAGCCGATGATGGCGGGAAAAAGCAGGTGGTACGGCACGGTCAGCATCCGCACCCAGAGACCGATGAGCGGCAGGTTGAGGATGACGAGCATTAGATTGCCCGACCACATGGAGACGATCATGCCCCAGAACAGCTCCGGCTCGTCTGAAATCACGTTCGGCCCGGGCGTGATGCCCTGGATGATCATCGCACCTACCATCAGCGCCATGACCGGATTGCCGGGAATGCCGAGCGTCAGCATCGGGATGAACGAGGTTTGCGCACCGGCATTATTAGCCGATTCCGGTGCAGCAACGCCCTCGATCGCTCCCTTGCCGAATTCGGCCCTATTGGGGGAGACACGCTTTTCCACTGCATAGGACGCAAACGAGGCAAGCATTGCCCCTCCCCCCGGGAGCACGCCGAGGAAGGACCCGAGCGCCGTGCCGCGCAGAACGGGTGCGATGATCCGCTTGAAATCCTCCTTTGTCAGCATAAGCCCGGTCACGCGCTTGACACCCACCGAACGCTCATGTTCGCTTTCCAGGTTGCGCAGGATCTCGCAGATGCCGAAGATACCCATACTGACGGCGACGAAGTTCAGCCCGTCGTAAAGCTCCGGGATATCGAAGACATAACGCGGCGTACCGCTCTCCACGTCGGTGCCGACCGTGCCGAGGATCAATCCGAAGACAATCATCGCGAAGGCTTTGAGCAGCGAACCGCTGGCAAGCGCCACCGATGCGACGAGACCCAGCACCATCAGCGAGAAATATTCGGCCGGCCCGAAATTCAGCGCCACCGCGGCAAGCGGCGGAGCGGCGACGGCAAGCAGGATGGTTGCCACGCTGCCGGCAAAGAAGGAGCCCAGGGCGGCTGTGGCCAAGGCGGCGCCAGCGCGGCCGTTACGCGCCATCTGGTAACCGTCGATCGCGGTGACAACGGACGAGCTTTCGCCGGGAAGATTGATGAGTACGGCGGTGGTCGAGCCGCCATATTGCGCGCCGTAAAAGATACCGGCCAGCATGATCAGCGCCGATTCCGGCGGCAGGCCGAAGGTGATCGGCAGAAGCATGGCTATGGTGGCGGTTGGTCCAAGCCCAGGCAGGACGCCGATCGCCGTGCCGAGAAGACAGCCGATGAAGCCGTAGAACAGGTTCATCGGCATAAAGGCGGTCGAGGCGCCGAGCCAGAGATTAGCGAAGATATCCATAAACAATCCAATCCGGTTTCGCGGTTGGCAGGCGAGTTCTAGAAGAGGTCGCCGATGAAGGGGATCCAAGGTCCGAAGGCCGAGACGGGAAGCGACAGAAGCTTGGTGAACAGCAGGACCGAACAGACCGAGAGAAACAGCCCGAGCAGGATCGAATGCCGCCAGTTGGCATAGCGGCTGGCGGTCGCCACCCCGATGATGAGCAGGAACATGGTTGGCGCAAGGCCTAGCCCGGCCAGCAGGAGACCAAAGCCGACAGGCCCGAGGATCACCAGGAAATAGGCCTTCCAGTTCCAGCTTTCCGGCTCGCCCTCTTCCGCATCCACAATCAGCGACTGCGCGATGATCAGCGCACCGATCACCATCAGGAGAAGGCTGAGCATGGTTGGAAAATAGCCCGGCCCCATCTGGAAGGAGTTGCCGACTTCGAGTTCGCGGCCGAACCAGATGAACAGGAGGCCGACACAGATCATCGTTACGCCGCCGACGAAGTCGCGGCCGTTTCTAATTTTCAGCATGGCATGATACTCGCGTGTGAAAGATATGCCGGCCGGTGCTCAGGCCCGGCCGGCAGATTGCCTCACTGCAGTGGCACGTTGGCAGCCTTGATGACTTCGGCCCACTTGGCCGTTTCCGCATCGATAAAGGCCTTGAACTCCTCCGACGTATTGCCGACCGGGGTCACGCCCATGGCCTTGAGTTTTTCCTGCATAGCCGGCTCGGCGATGATCGCCTGCACTTCCTTGCTCAGCTTTTCGACGATTTCCGGCGGCGTGCCGGGAGGAGCAAAGAGACCATGCCACGAAGTCGCCTCGAAGCCGGGAATGACGCTTGCCATGGTCGGCACGTCGGGCAGCAGCGCCGCCTTTTCCAGGCTCGTCACGGCAAGCGCCTTTACCTTGCCCGCCTTCACCTGCTGGGCTGCCGTCGGGATATTGTCGAACATCATATCCACATGGCCGGCCACGACATCAAGGATTGCCTGGCTGCTACCCTTGTAGGGCACATGGGTGATCTTGATGCCGGCCTTGGTGGCGAGAAGCTCGCCCGCCAGGTGGATCGAGGTGCCGACACCCGAGGAAGCATAGGTATGCTTGCCTGGCTCGGTCTTGAGGAAGGCGATCAGTTCCTCGACATTGTTCGCCTTGATCTTGTCCGGGTTGACGACAAGCACGTTCGGCAGGCTGGCGATCAGCGAGATCGGTGCAAAACCCTTTTCCTTGTCGTAAGGCAGGGTCTTGTAGAGCGTCTGGTTGATCGCATTGGAGCTGACCGTGCCCATGCCGATCGTATAGCCGTCCGGCTTCGAGCGGGCGAGATCGCCGAGACCGATATTGCCACCGGCGCCCGGCTTGTTCTCGACGATGAAACGCTGGCCGAGCCGCTTGTCGAGTTCCTCTGCCACAAGACGACCAAACGTATCGGTATTGCCGCCGGCGGCGAACGGCACAACCACAGTGACGGTCTTGGTCGGATAATCCTGCGCATAACTCGCCTGAAGGCCGGTTGCACAGATCGCGGCCGTAACGGCCGCAAACGTCATGAAACGCTTGAGCTTCATACTATTTCCTCCACTTGCCCGGCCTCCTGCCGGTCCCACTCACCACCCTTCGAGACCCTCCTGACGAAGAAATGGAAGCGCTTTCATTGTAACTTCAAAATTCCATGCTGCAACCACTGGAGGAAAATTTTAAATTCAATAATATCATCATATTATTCCGTCAATTACGAAAATTTGCATATCGGCACTTGATTGAAATGGAAATGAAAGCGTAACTCATTTCAGCAAGGATCTCGATCATGGCCGACAACGAAAAGAATAAACATAACCCGACGAATGGTCCGGTCACGCTCGCCGACATCGCAAAACTCGCAGGCGTCTCGCCCGTCACGGTCTCGCGCGCGATCAACACGCCCGCTCTGGTCAAGCCGCGCACACTGGAAGCCATTGAGCGCGTGATCGCGAAAACGGGTTATGTACCCAATCTGCTGGCCGGCGGCCTCGCATCCCGAAAGACCCGGCTGATCGCCGCAATCGTCCCTTCAGTGGCCAGCACAATCTTTGCGGAAACCATCGAAGGGCTGAATGCCGAACTCGTTGCAGCCGGCTATCAGCTTCTGCTTGGCCTTTCCGGCTACGATCTGGGTCGCGAGCTTGAACTGACCCGTGCCATTCTGGCCCGCCGTCCCGACGGGATCATTCTGACCGGCATTACGCATATGAAGGAAACCCGCGCGATGCTCACGGGCGCGGGGCTGCCGATCGTCGAGATATGGGATTCCACACCTTCGCCGCTCGATACTGCGGTCGGCTTCTCGCATGCGGCGGTCGGTGCACTTGTGGCGGAACATCTGCTGATCCGGGGCTATGATCGCTATGCGCAGGTCGGCGCCAACGACCCGCGTGCCGTCCAGCGCCGCGATGGCTTCGTCAACCGCCTGAGAGGAATCTCCGAGGTCGAACTGCCGGAATTGGAAATGAATTCGCCCTCCACTTTCCGAGACGGGCGCGTGGCGATGGCGCAGCTTCTCGACAGAGGAAAAGGCTCGCTCGGCGTGTTCTGCTCGTCGGACGTCGTCGCCCATGGCGCGCTGGCCGAAGCCCATGCCCGCGGTTGCCGATTGCCGGAGGATCTGGCGATCATAGGGTTCGGAGATTTCGACTTCGCGTCCCACACTCATCCGCCACTGACAACGGTGCGCATCGATCGCCGCGATATCGGCACCAAGGCGGCCCGGTCAATTCTCAGGAAGATTGATGGCGACGAGAATGTGGAATCGATGGTCACCATAGATTTCCACATCGTTGCCCGTGGTACCGCCTGACTTCAGATCAATCAGGGCCGCTTGCCGAATTCCGCCGTGCCCCGCGTCCAGTGACCCGCCTGTTCAGACAGCGTGATCCCCAGCCCCGGCCGGTTCGGCACGAGCATGCGACCGTCCCTGATCTCCAGCCGCTCGTTGAACAGCGGATCGAGCCAGTCGAAATGCTCCACCCACGGCTCGAGTTCGTAGGCTGCGGCCAGGTGGAGGTGGATTTCCATGGCGAAATGTGGCGCAAGCTGCAGCTTCTTCGCTTCCGCTAGTGCGCAGATCTTGAGGAACTGCGTGATGCCGCCGACGCGCGGCGCATCCGGCTGAATGAAATCGACGGAATTGTTCTGGATCAGCGCGATATGCTCCAGCACGCTCGCCAGCATCTCGCCAGTCGCGATCGGCGTGTCGAGCTGAGCGGCCAGCGCCGCATGTCCCTCGACGTCATAGGCATCAAGGGGTTCTTCGATCCAGGTCAGGTGATAGGGCTCCATCAGCCGGCCGAAGCGCATGGCGCTCGGGCGGTCCCATTGCTGGTTTGCGTCGACCATCATCGCCGCTCTGCCGCCGATCCGGTCATGCACGGCCGCGACACGCTTCAGATCGACCGCCATATCCGGCTGTCCGACCTTGATCTTGATGCCGCCAATACCAGCCGCGATCGACTGCTCGACATTGTTGAGAACTTCCTCGATCGGCGAGGAAAGGAAGCCACCGGATGTATTGTAGCAGCGCACGCTGTCACGATGAGCGCCGAGCAGTTTCGCCAAAGGCAGGCCGGCGCGTTTGGCCTTCAGGTCCCACAGCGCCACGTCGAAGGCGGCAATCGCCTGCACCGCAAGCCCGCTGCGCCCGACGGAAGCGCCTGCCCAGCAAAGCTTGTTCCACAGCTTGCCGATATCGTTCGGATCCTCGCCGATCAGCACATTGGCGATTTCCTTGGCATGCTCATACTGTCCCGGTCCGCCCGCGCGTTTGGAATAGCTGAAGCCGATACCGCTATGGCCGTTCTTCGTCTCGATTTCGGCAAACAGGAATGCCACTTCCGTCAACGGCTTCTGCCGCCCGGTCAAAACCTTGGCATCGCTGATCGGGGTCTTCAGCGGCAGGAAGATGGACGAAAGCTTGATCCAGGCGATGCTGTCTGCTTCGACCGTTTTTTGCCCAACATGCGTCTTCGTCTGCGTGTCCATATATCTCCACCCGTGGTTTTCCGCCCGTGAAGGGCACCTCTCAACTTGACCAATACCGTTGGGATCAAGTTAAGTCCAAATCGATTATTGACGCTCATCAATACAGGAATTGAATAGATGCTGGACATGGGGCAGGTCAGGTCGTTTGTGGCGGTAGCTTCCGAGCTGAATTTCAGCCGCGCGGCCAGACGGCTTAACATGACCCAGCCTCCACTCAGCCGGCAGATCAGGCTGCTGGAACAGCAGCTAGACGTGATCCTGTTCGAGCGGAACAGCCGGCGTGTCACGTTGACCCCTGCGGGACACGCATTCCTCTCCGAGGCGCAAAAACTGCTTGCGCAAGGCGAGGCCGCCGTAACAGCGACGCGCCGTGCCGCGCGCGGCAGTGCGGGAACGATCCGTATCGCTTTTGTCGGCGCGGCGACCTACGGCTTTCTGCCCGGCGTCATCGGTGCGGTTCGGGCGTCGGCACCACAGATAGAACTCGAACTGGTGCAGATGGAGACGACGGAACAGCTTCAGGCGATCAATGCCGGGGATGTCGATCTCGGCCTGTCGCGGCCGCTATCCGGGCAGCACCACCTTCAAAGTCTCTGCGTTTTCCGCGAGCAGATGATGCTTGCCATACCGAGATCCCATCCACTGGCTTCACGGCGACGGCCTTCCCTGTCGATGCTGAACGCCGAACCGTTCATCATGTTCTCGGCCCAGGCCCGCTATCTGCATGACAAGCTGACGATGCTGATGGAGGACCATGCGATCGCACCCCGTATCGTTCAGAACATGACCCATTCGCAGGCCATCCTCTCGCTGGTCAGCGCCGGGATCGGACTGGCCATAGTGCCCGCGAGCACACAGAATGCCTGTTTCGACAATGTCGTTTTTCGCTCATTGGATTTGCAGCAGGAATGCATCGCCGAACTTCACGCCATATGGAGCCCGGAAAACAGGAATCCGCTTTTGCCGGAAATCCGCAGTCTCGTATCGGCAGCCGTATAGCCCCCCCAATCCGCAAAAGGTTTCGGTGCGTCACTGCCCGTATCCGGAACGTTTGGTGGCCTGAGGGGTTGATTGCAGTCACCATCACGAAGAGGATCGAAGCATGGCCGGCCCGCGCGCCAACTGGAAGGGGCATATCAAGTTCGGCGAGGTCAATTGTCCGGTCGCGCTCTACACCGCAGCTTCCTCATCCGAGCGGATCAGCTTCAACATTCTCAACCGCAAGACGGGAAACCGCATTCGACGGGAGTTCGTTGACAGCGATACGGGCGACGTTGTCGAACACCACGAACAGGTCAAGGGTTATGAGACCGGCAATGGCCGATATGTCGTGCTGGAACCGGAAGAGATAGCCTCAGCCGTGCCCGACAGCGACAAGACTCTCGCGATCGATGCCTTCATCCCCTGCGACGAGATCGATGACGTCTATTTCGACAAGCCCTACTATCTGGCTCCCCAGGAGACGGGAGAAGAGGCTTACGCTCTCCTGAGAGACGGGATGAAAGAAGGCGGGGTCGCGGCGATTGCCAGAACTGTCCTGTTTCGCCGATTGCGCACGGTGCTGATCCGGCCGCATGGCGAGGGACTGATCGGAACCACCCTGAATTTCGACTACGAGGTGCGCTCGGCCGAAGACGCTTTCGACGACATGGCCGAAATCAAGATCGACACGGAAATGCTCGAGCTCGCCTCGCACATCATCGGCACCAAGAAGGGCCGATACGATGCCTCCAAGTTCGATGACCGTTATGAGGAAGCGCTGGCGGAACTCGTGAAGGCGAAGATCGAAGGCAAACCGTTCAAGAAGATCGCAACGCCCACAGCATCGAAGCCGAGCGACCTTCTCCAGGCCCTGAGAGACAGTGCAGGTACGGGAAAGAAACCGGCAGAAAAGCGTAAATCCGCGAACTCCAATACATCGCGAAAGAAGGCCTCCAAAAGCGGCAAGCCGGCATCCGCAACATCGTCGTCACGCCGCAAGGCAGGGTGAACGGGAGTTCAAGCGCATGCCACTGCGTCCCTATTGGAAAGGCTATCTCAAGCTCTCGCTCGTCACCTGTGCAGTCGAGATGACGCCGGCCACCTCCGACAGCGAGAAGATCAAGTTTCATACGCTCAACCGCGAGACCGGCAACCGGGTGTTGAGCCAGTATGTGGACTCGATCACCGGCAAGCCTGTTCGCGAACAGGACGAGGTGAAGGGCTACCAGCGCGGCGAAGACGATTATGTCATGCTGGAAGACGACGACCTCGAGCATGTGGCGCTGGAAAGCACCAAGACGATCGACATCTCCACCTTCACTCCCCGCGATGAGATCGACTGGATATGGCTCGACAAGCCCTATTACCTGACGCCGAACGACAAGGTCGGCGAAGAGGCATTTGCCGTCATCCGAGCCGCGATGGAAAAGCAGAAAATGGTCGGTATTTCCCGGCTGGTTCTGGGACGCCGCGAGCGCGCAGTGATGCTTGAGCCACGTGGCAAGGGCATCGTGTTATGGACGCTCAGATATGGCGACGAGGTGCGTGAGGCAACCGACTATTTCGACGGTCTGGATAAGGCGGCTCCGGAAACTGAAGCGCTGCCGTTGATCCGCAAGCTGATCAAGAAGCAGACCCGTCACTGGGATGCCAGGATGGTTTCCGATCCGGTCCAGGAGAATCTTCTCGACATCATCAAGTCGAAAAAGAAGCACCGCAAAGCGCCTGCAGCCAGAAAGGCGGAACCGGAGAAGAGCGAAAAACCAAGCAACGTCATCGACATAATGGACGCACTTCGCAGATCGGTGGATGCGGACAGCCGCCGATCGAAAAAGACTTAAGAGCCCGAAGCTTACTTTATCTTGTTCAAGCGCCTTATAGCTTCGATCAGCGAGCGCTCGGACTGGCAATAGTCCCTCCAGGCGTCGCTTTTCCCAATGAGTTCCAGCACGGTCGCGATCGTGAAGCGTTTGGGATCGAGGTCCGACTTCACCTGACTCCATGTGAGTGGCATCGAGACGGTTGCCCCCGGCCGCGCTCGTGGCGATAACGGTGCGACTGCAGTCGCCATGCGGTCATTGCGCAAATAATCGAGGAAAATCCGCCCCTTCCGAAGTTTTTTTGACATCTTGGTGAGGTAGCGGTCAGGCTGGTCATCAGCCATATTTTCGCAAAGGTGACGGGCGAAATCCTTGGCATCATCCCAACTCGGGGACTTGGTATCTTTAAGCGGCGTCACGACATGCAATCCTTTGCCGCCTGTCGTCTTGCAAAAGCTCACGAGACCAAGAGCGTCCAGGCGGTCGCGCAGTTCGCGGGCCGTTTCTACCACGGTGGAAAAGGCCACCTCCGGGCCTGGATCAAGGTCGAAGACCAGGCGGCCTGGCACGTCAGGATCACCGGGCTGGCAGTTCCACGGATGGAGTTCAAGGGCCGCTACCTGCGCCAGCGCCGCCAGCCCCTCGATGCGGTCGAGCTGAAGATAGGGCTTCTTGTCACCGGTTACCTTGACGAGCTCCAAGAGGTTGGATGTTCCGGACATGGCGTGACGCTGGAAGAACTGCTCTCTGCCTATGCCGTCAGGCGCCCGGATCACGGAGCAGGGCCTGCCACGCACATGGCCGATCAGCCATTCGCCGACCGCCTCGTAGTAGTGAGCCAGATCCTGTTTGGTAACAGGATGGTTTTCGTCGGGCCACAGCGCCTTGTCAGGGTTTGAAATCAGAACGCCCATCACCTCGGCCTTTGCGCTCTTGCCGCCGGATGCCGGCTTGGACTTCCGCTCGGGCTCTGCTTTCGGCGTGGCCTGATCGACAGAAGCAGGTTTTTCAGTTGTGATTTCATCGGCAGGCTTGTCTTCCCGCAGGCCCTTGAACGCAGCCTGGCGGACCTGCCCGTCGGCAGTCCAGCCAGCAAATTCGATTTCCGCGACATGGTCCGGCTTCACCCAGTGGATGTCATCCGTTTTTTTCGGTGCGCCGATGCCCGTGAAAGGAGAACGCGCGCGATGCAGCGGCTTCAAGGTGTCGAGCAGCATCTTCGATCTCCCGCCGCCAAAACCCGTCCCGACACGGCCGACATAGACGAAATGTTTTCCGCGATGGACACCGACCAGAAGTGATCGGAATTGACTGCCATTTGTCGCGTAACCGCCGATCACCACCTCATGCCCTGCCCTGCACTTGGACTTCACCCAGCTATCACTTCTCCCGGATTGGTATGGCGCATCGACTCTCTTCGACACGATCCCCTCCAACGAGAGCCGGCAGGCGGAGCGGAGCACGGCGTCACCGCCGGTCTCGAAATGGTCGACATAACGGATGCGCGGTTCAGGCTTTGCTTCAGCGAGAAGCGCGGCAAGGCGGGATTTACGCTGATCAAGCGGTAGCTCGCACAGATCTTGGCCGTTGGCGAACAGCAGATCGAAAGCAAAGTAGACCAGATTTTCGGTCTTGCCTTCCGACAGCGCCGCCTGAAGTGCCGCAAAATCGGGTGCTCCGCTGTCGTCCAGAGCACAGACTTCACCATCGATGATGGCATCGGGCAGATCGGCGGCATCCGTCGCGATCTGCTTAAAACGGCCTGTCCAATCCAATCCTTTGCGGGTCCTGAGTTCGATCATGCCATTCTCGATGCGCATCTGGATGCGATAGCCATCGAACTTGATTTCATGCAGCCAACCGGATGCCGATGGCGGTCGTTCCTGCGATTTGCAGAGTTGGGGTGGAATGAACCCGGGCATCGTTGTTGCAGCCGAGCTGCCCCCATCTTTGGCTTTGCCACGCTTCCGGTTTTGCCGCCCTTCCGCAGCAAGCCCTTCGCTGCTGTCCCACACGGCATCGGCCCCGACGACCGCTTCACTCAGCATGAAGGGCTTCGGCTTACGCCCTTTGCCGGCCTCTATCGTCGCCATGTCGCGGCCAGATGCGACCGACGTTTTTTCTCGGTTGAGGATGGCGCCGCCATTCCTGTTCACGGCATTGTCGTCGCGGTGCTTGATCAATAACCAGTTGGTCCGCTTGCCGCCGTCTCGGTCCCTTTTCATCCGCACAAGAACGAAGCTACCCTGCAGGCGATGGCCATGGAGGGTGAATTTAAGATCGCCCTTCTTGATCGCTTCCTCGGCGGATAGGTCGCCTTCCGGCTCCCAATATCCGCGATCCCAGAGCATTACGTTGCCGCCGCCATATTCACCCTCCGGTATCGTGCCTTCGAAGTCGCCATAGTCCAAGGGATGGTCTTCCACCTCGACAGCCAGCCGCTTGTCTGCCGGATCAAGTGACGGTCCGCGCGTAACCGCCCAGGATTTGAAGACGCCATCGAGTTCAAGGCGCAAGTCGTAATGCAACCGCGTCGCATCGTGTTTCTGAATGACGAAGCGGAGCCGGTTGGATGGCTTTATCTCGACATCGCCGCTCGGCTCCCGGGTTTTCTTGAAATCGCGCTTGCTCTTGTATGTCGAAAGATTGCGGGACATGGGCGGTTACCGTCCTACGCCGATTGTATCGGCCGACTGCTTCCTGGATCTCGTCAGGAAAGTATCCACGAGTGCATGCACAGTCGCCTCCTGTCCGAAGTCGTCGATCATCGGCACCGGATCGGACGCGATCGCCTCCAGCACTTCCGCTGTGGCTCCCGATCGGGCAGCGTCGAGAATTGCCTCCCGGGTTTCCCGCTCGGACTTTAGCTTCAGATAAAGCGCATGAATGATCGCATCCCTGACATGGGAATCATTGCGAATTCGGGCAACTTTGTTCGCTGGCGCGGTCATGGGTGGAAAAGGCGCTGGGTGCCCCTTGGTTCCGCCCAATCAAAAAAATGCGGCTGTGCTCAAGCTTGAGATGATCGCCTGCGTGCGCCGCGCAACAGACTTCAGAACATCTGGGACAAAACCTTCGAATTCGATCCATTCAGCCACAGGCGCGGCCGCATCAGGGTTGGAAAGCGGCGCCTGGAGACTAAGTGAACCGGGAACCTCAGTAAGAACGACGCCGAGTTTCTTTTCAAAGGAGTATCCCGATGAAGTCCAAGGTTGCCGACGTAATGACTGAGATCCTGCATTCTGCAGGCGTGAAACGGATCTATGGCGTCGTCGGCGACAGCCTGAACGGCCTGACGGAATCCTTGCGCAAACGCGGCGATATCGAGTGGGTGCACACACGGCATGAGGAGACTGCAGCCTTTGCGGCCGGCGCGGAGGCACATATCACCGGCGAGCTGGCGGTCTGTGCGGGAAGCTGCGGCCCCGGTAACCTGCATCTCATCAACGGACTGTTCGACTGCCACCGATCGGGTGTCCCGGTTCTGGCGATCGCGGCCCAGATACCGTCCGAGGAAATCGGCCGAGGCTATTTTCAGGAAACCCATCCGGATCAACTCTTCCGGGAATGCAGCCATTATTGCGAGCTTGTCAGCAAGCCGGAACAGCTGCCCGGCGTTCTGGAATCCGCCATCAGGGCTGCCGTTGGCAAGCGTGGCGTCGCGGTCATCGTCATACCCGGTGACGTTGCGCTCACCGATTTCTCCGCCAAAATTTCTTCCCCCGCAGCCCTCAAGCTTTCCAAACCGAGCATTGTTCCGGCGGACGATCAGATCGACAGCCTGACAGCGCTGCTCGGAGAAGGCTCGAAAATCACCCTTTTATGTGGTCGTGGTTGCGAGGGTGCGCATGATGAGGTCGTTGCCTTCGCATCACGCCTCAAGGCGCCAATCGTTCATGCGCTCGGCGGCAAGGAGCATGTGGAGTTTGAAAACCCTTACGATGTAGGCATGACGGGCCTGATCGGGTTCTCCTCGGGCTATAAGGCGATGCTCGAATGCGACACGTTGGTCATGCTTGGGACTGACTTCCCATACCGACAGTTTTATCCGACGGACGCAAAGGTCGTGCAGATCGATATCCGACCCGAAAATCTTGGCCGAAGAACGTCTCTCGACCTTGCGATTGTCGGCGACGTCAAGTCGACGCTTCGCGCAATCCTGCCCAGGCTTGAGGAGCGATCCGACGTCAAGCACCTTGAACGCTGCCTGGCAGCGTACGAGAAGGCGCGCGAAGGGCTGGACGACCTCGCAACAGGCAAGCCCGGAGGAACAATCCATCCCCAGCATATTACACGCCTGCTCAGTGAACAGGCGGCCGAGGACGCGATCTTTACCTTCGACGTCGGCACCCCAACGGTCTGGGCCGCACGCTATCTCAAGATGAATGGGAAGCGCCGGCTGATCGGATCGCTGGTACATGGTTCCATGGCAAACGCCCTGCCCCAGGCAATCGGTGCGCAGGCTGCAGATCGAAATCGGCAAGTCATCAGCATGTCCGGAGATGGCGGCTTCACCATGCTGATGGGGGATTTTCTGACGCTGAAACAGGAAAATCTTCCGGTCAAGGTGATCGTCTTCAACAACTCGTCCCTTGGTTTCGTCGCCATGGAAATGAAGGCCGCAGGTTATCTTGAGACCGGGACGGATCTCGAAAATCCCGATTTCGCGGCCGTTGCTCGTGCTGCGGGCATCCATGCGGTGCGTGTGGAAGATCCGGCGGAGCTTGAACGTGGGATAGAAGCGGTTCTCCGCCATCCGGGGCCGGCGCTGCTGGATGTCGTTACAAACCCGCAGGAGCTTTCCATTCCACCCAAGATCAAGGCTGCGCAGGTGATGGGCATGAGCCTCTGGGCCGCCAAGACGGTGATGAGCGGCCGCGGAGACGAATTGATCGATGTGACGAAGTCAAATTTCTTCTCTCGCTGACCGGGGGGAGCGGATCGGGCAGCACCGGATTGAGAACTTCAGGCGCGTGAGGGCGAAGAACTAGCCCACGTTCTTGACCGGAACCTCGCGCAGGCATTCGATCAGGTAGGCGTGGGTTGCCGCATTGGCGACGATCAGCGTGCCGGTCTTTTCATAGACTTCCGGCCCGCGACCCCACCAGTCAGTGACGATGCCTCCTGCCTCCTGAACGAGCAGGATGCCGGCTGCGGTATCGACGAAGCCCGTCTCCTCGTAATAGCCGGTGAGCCTGCCACAGGCGACATAGGCGCAGGAATTGGCCGCACTTCCCAGAACACGAACTGCCCCGATCGGCGCACGGATCTCATCGAGACGCCGGTAGGCTCCGGGATGCAGCGACAGATTGGGCGTGGGCAGGCCGGTGCCGATGCACATCAGTGCAATGTCTTCACTCGCGCTGACCTTCAGGCGCGTGCCGTTTAGATAGGCCCCTTCGCCCTTGATCGCGGTGAACATCTCGTCGGAGACCGGATTATAGACCAGACCGCAAATCGTCTCATTGCCGCGACGCAATGAAATCGTAATCGTGTAGTGCTGGCCGTAGATGAAATTGGTGGTTCCATCGATGGGATCGACCAGCCAGCGGTGATCGTCATCCGAACCGTCGACGGGCGCGAACTCCTCGCCGGTGAGGCCCCAGGGATAACGCGAGAGCAGGCGCTCGCGGATGAGTGTTTCGGATTCCCTGTCGGCATCGGAGACGAAATCACCCGGCCCCTTGATGCCGATCTCGATATCGCGGAAACGCTTGAAATGGTCGAGCGTCAAGGCTCCGGCCTCACGGGCGGTGGCGACCATGTGATCGAGAATAATGCTGTAATCGATTGTCATGGACGGATGGCCTCGGATAACCCTTCCGGGTCGTCAGTGGTGATCTGATCGACCTTGAGCCGCAAGAGGCGCTCGATCTGGACGATGGTCTGAGGGGTTATCCGGTTGATTGTCCAGGCATCGACGCGGCGACCTGCAGCGTGGATCGGGGCAACGATGTTGATTCCCGCATCCTCGGCGGCGAGGACGATGTCATAGGCGAGATAGATCATCTTGGCATCGGGCGCAGTTACAAGCGCCTGCTCGATGAAACCACGGTAGTCACCGGTTGCCTGCAGCCGGGCAAGGCTCTCGCCGTAACACGGATCGTAACCGGTCGCGATACCGGGGACGGCCTTGGCCAGCATGGCGATGGCATCAAAATCGCCGCCGGAGAGGATCAGCGATCCGGCAATCGGTGCAACACTTGCCCCGAAACCGGCGACAACTTGCGGAGTGAGTGCCTGCAAATCTTCCTTGAAATCAAGCTGAAGCAGCGCATCCGGATGAACATTTCCGCACGAGAGAAGAGCGCCAAGGTCTTCGAGAAGCATCACCCTGTCAGAAACCGGCTGTCCTTCGTTGTCACGCAGGTGAAGCTGCCGCAGGGCAGCGGCACCGGCTTCGCGCACCTTTCCGTAACCCGTTGTTTCACGATCGAGATCCAGATCGTGCAGCACCGCAAAGCCACCATCCGCATGAATGACGAGATCGACTTCGACGCTTGCTCCGAGACGCATCGCTTCAACGATGCGGTCTCCGGTAAACACCGGATCGGACAGGCGGCGCCGGCCGCGATGCCATTTGAGCCACGTGCGGTGGCCATTACGCTCGATATGAATGGGAGCGGTCACGATGAACTCCGGTCGATCTGCTGATCATTGCTAGGATGCCGCCCCGATCTCACATCGATCGGGCCGAGCTGACCAACCATTGCACAGCCATGCATGATGAACCGGTCGGCGCCGTTTCTATTGTTCTCCCTTAAAGCTTTCATGACAGAATTTGAAACCAACACCGACTTCAGTGGGCAGCATGGCCGCGCAACCGGCGTCAAGGCACCGCCGCGAGCCCGTGTCGCCATTGCGCCGTGGCGCCCAACCATTGCCGGGTACGCTCTTTCGGATTTTCGTGGAGCGTTATATCAGTGACGACGGCAGCGCATGCCGCCCCCTGCTCCAGAACCAGCGGTGCACGCTGAGCGGTGATGCCGCCGATGGCGACCAGCGGGAGGGAACCGATCCGCCGTTTCCAGTCACCGACACGCTCGACACCCTGAGGCTGCCATTTCATCTTTTTCAGGATCGTCGGCCAGACGGGGCCGAGCGCTATGTAATCCGGCTCCACCGCGAGCGCCGTTTCCAGTTCGGAAACATCATGGGTGGAAACGCCGAGTTTCATACCCGCTCTACGAATGGCATCAAGATCTGCAGCCGCGAGATCCTCCTGCCCAAGATGGATGAAGTCGCATCCCTCATCAATCGCGAGCTGCCAATAGTCATTGACGATGAGCTGGCAGCCATAGGTTTGGCACACGGATTTCGACCGACGGATTTCCTGCCGCAACACACTGTCGGGCTTGTCCTTGACACGCAGTTGCACAAGCTTGACCCCGAGCGGCACCAGCCGCTCGATCCAGTCGGCGCTATCGACGATGAGGTAAAAGGGATCGAGCTTCATGAAAACACCGCCTTGCCGATGACCGGTGTCGAAGGCACCGCCATATCGCGCGGTTCCAGCATGCCGGCGATATGGGCAAGCCTTCCGGCATCTATCGCCTTCGCAAAGGCCTCGGCCATGACAGGCGGATCGCCGGCACTGGCAACAGCCGTGTTGAGCAGTACGGCATCGTATCCCAATTCCATCACCACGGCCGCATGCGATGGTCGGCCGAGGCCGGCATCGACAATCAGCGGGATTTCGGGGAAAGCGGCCCGCATGGCCACAAGTGCTGATGGGTTGCGTGGCCCCGCCGCCGAGCCGATCGGGGAGCACCATGGCATCAGCACCTGGCAACCGGCGGCCAGCAGTTTTTCGCCGACGATCAGGTCGTCCGTCGTATAGGGAAAGACATTAAAACCTTCGTCGGTGAGGATGCGCGCAGCCTCCACCAGTTCGAAGACATCGGGCTGGAGACTGTCGTGATGGCCGATGACCTCCAGCTTGATCCAGTTGGTGCCAAACACTTCGCGGGCCATTTTTGCAGTCAGCACCGCTTCCGATGCACTATGACATCCGGCAGTGTTGGGCAGTACGTGCACACCCAGTTGACGGATCATCTCGAAAAACGAGCCACCTGTCTTTCCTCCGGAAGTCTCCCGGCGAAGAGAGACAGTAACGATGCCCGCGCCCGACCGTTTCACGGCCTGCGACAAAACGGCCGGCGACGGATAACGCGCGGTGCCGAGCAGCAGGCGTGAAGGCAATTCGGTATCGTAGAGTTTCAGCATGGCTCAGCCTCCCTGCATGGGGGAAAGGACTTCGATCCGATCCCCTTCTTCCAGATGCGTATCCGCCCGGTCCTGACGATGGACGAGATCGCCATTCACGGCCGTGGCCAGCCAGTCGCCCTCGTATTCGAGCGCGACAAGCAGATCCGCGAGCGTGACAGCTTCCAAGGTCTGGGTTTCTCCATTGACGATGAGGTTCATGGGATCACTTCCTCCTGAAGGGCGTAACCATTGGAAAGGCGGGTGGCGGCTTTTTTCGCCATGGCGGGGGCGAGTAGAAAACCGTGGCGATGCATGCCGGCGATCGCCAGCCCAGTCTCCGTCTCCACGACACGCGGAACATTATCCTCGAAGGCAGGGCGGATGCCGACGCCGGTTTCCACCACACGCGCCTCGCCAAAAGCAGGGTGCAGCGCGTAAGCTGCATTCAACAATTCCATCAGCGAGCGTGCCGAGATCGGCCCGTCATCATCCGTCTCGATCATCGTTGCACCCACCATGAAACGATGGTCGTCACGCGGGACGACATAGATCGGGTGGCGCGGATGCAGCATGCGCACTGGGCGCGACAACGTCACCTCACCGGTTTCGAGATAGAGCATTTCGCCTCGCACGCCGCGAAGGCCCGGTATATTCGGGATCGCCGCCGGGCCGGTGCAGTCGAGTACGGCGGTGTAATTCTTCTTCGGCAGCGGCCCCCACCCGAGATGGAACTGTCCGCCATGATTTCGTATCGCCTTGGCCAGTCCGGTCAATGCCCGACGGGGATCAAGATGCGCTTCGCTTTCAAAGAACAGCGCCTTGTCGAACCGACCGGCGAGCGATGGTTCAAGATCGGCAATAGCTTCGCGGTCGAGCCAGACATGGCCCGATGTGCGCGAGGCGAACCGCACCAGATCCGGCAGATCGCGCGGCTGCGCCACCACCAGCGTGCCGTTGCGGATAACCGCGCCCGGTACCGCCTTATCCCACCAGTCGGCAGCATCAAGCCCGAGTGTCAGGACGATCTCTTCCGCCGCCTCCCGTTCGCAATAGGGGGCCAGCATGCCGCCGGCAAAAAACGAGGCTCCGTGCCCGATCGTATCCTGATAGTCGACGACATCGACATCTTCGCCGCGTCTGAGCAATTCATAGGCAACTGCGAGGCCGGCGACGCCGGCCCCTTTGACGAGAAAAAGGGACATCAGCCTTCTCCCTTCACATCGGCCAGCGGCATGTAGAGATCGCCGCCATCACGGTATTTTGCGGCCATCGCCTCCAGTCCCTCCTTCTGGGCTTCGGCGCGAATATCGTGCGAAATTCGCATCGAGCAGAATTTCGGCCCACACATGGAGCAGAAATGCGCCACCTTGTGCGCGTCCTTGGGCAGGGTCTCGTCGTGGAAGTCGCGTGCCGTATCCGGGTCGAGCGACAGGTTGAACTGATCCTCCCAGCGGAACTCGAAACGGGCGCGAGACAGGGCGTCGTCGCGCATCTGCGCGCCCGGATGCCCCTTGGCGAGATCGGCGGCGTGGGCGGCGATCTTGTAGGTGATGACGCCGGTTTTCACGTCGTCGCGGTCGGGCAGGCCCAGATGCTCCTTCGGCGTGACATAGCAGAGCATGGCGGTGCCGAACCAGCCGATCATCGCCGCCCCGATCGCCGACGTGATGTGATCGTAACCGGGAGCGATATCGGTGGTGAGCGGACCGAGCGTATAGAACGGCGCCTCGCCGCAGGTCTTCAGCTGCTTGTCCATGTTTTCCTTGATCTTGTGCATCGGCACATGACCCGGGCCTTCGATCATCACCTGGCAATCCTTTTCCCAGGCGATTTTGGTCAGCTCACCAAGCGTCTCCAGTTCAGCAAACTGGGCAGCATCATTGGCATCGGCGATCGAGCCCGGGCGCAAGCCGTCTCCCAGCGAAAAGGTCACGTCGTAGGCGCGGGCGATGTCGCAGATCTCGTCGAAATGTTCGTAGAGGAAGCTTTCTCGGTGGTGATGCAGACACCACTTGGCCATGATCGAGCCCCCGCGCGAAACGATGCCGGTGATGCGGTTGACGGTGAGATGGATATAGGAAAGCCGCACGCCGGCATGGATGGTGAAATAATCGACGCCCTGCTCGGCCTGCTCGATCAGCGTATCGCGATAGACCTCCCAGGTGAGATCCTCGGCAATGCCATTCACCTTTTCCAGCGCCTGATAGAGCGGCACCGTGCCGATCGGCACCGGCGAATTGCGGATGATCCATTCGCGGATATTGTGGATGTTGCGGCCGGTCGAAAGATCCATCACCGTATCGGCGCCCCAGCGGATCGCCCAGACCATCTTTTCGACCTCTTCCGCCATGGAAGAGGTGACTGCCGAATTGCCGATATTGGCGTTGATCTTGACCAGAAAATTGCGGCCGATGATCATCGGTTCGATTTCAGAATGATTGATATTGACCGGAATGACGGCGCGGCCTTCGGCGACTTCGCGGCGGACGAATTCCGGCGTGATGTAATCCGGGATATGCGCACCAAAACTCTCGCCGTCCCTCGCCAGCGCTTCTTTCGCCGCCTGACGGCCGATGTTTTCGCGGATGGCGATGAATTCCATTTCCGGCGTAATGATGCCGGCGCGGGCATAGGCGAGCTGGGTGACGGCCCTACCCTCATTGGCCTTCAGCGGTGCATTGCGGATCGGGAATTCAGGCGTCAGCCGCTCGCCGGTGGCAAAACCGTTGTCTTCCGGCTTGACGTGGCGGCCGTCATAACGCGTGACATCGCCGCGGCGCAAAATCCAGTTTTCGCGCAGGCGCGGCAGGCCGTTATCGATGGCGACCATATGATTGGGATCGGTATAGGGACCGGAACTGTCATAGACCGTGACAGGAGGTTCGCCTGCCGTCGGATGAAGCGCGATCTCGCGCATCGGCACGCGGATGTCCGGATACGATTGCCCTTCGACATGGACTTTGGTGGAGGCGGGAAACGGACCCGAAGTAACGGTCGGGCTTTGAGGTTTGGCGGCAATATTCATCGTGAGGCTCCAAGGTTTTAAGGTTGGAGACCCAGTCCTAGAGCCGGAAAGATGGAAGAACGCCGATCATGGAATCCCGGTTATGGATTCCTAATCATCGCAGCGTTTTGCACCGTCCCTACGCCAGTATGAACTGGATCAGGTTCAACGGGTCACTGCGCGCGATAGCAGAATCTCAGCCCCTTGCCGGGACACCCCTGGTGAATGAAGAAAGGCTATGGCAGCCGGATTAATCGGTCAAGTGGCAATGAAGCGTTCTGCTCGCGATGGCAAAAGTGCTGCTTTTTCCGACGAATTTGGCTTTCTTGCCAAGCCTCAATGCGTGGTCATTTGTGTGAGCAGCGACTGCCAGCCGCGTCTGGTCTCCTGGCGCCAAACGGCTGCATCGGCATGCGGCTGAAACTCGCTTCGGGTCTCATCCGCACCCGGTGTTTCTCCGTGAAGGCCCAGAAGCGCCATCATCGCAACACCGATCGCGCCGACCTCGGCCTGGCCGCTTCGTGTTACCGGCCGATCGAGAACATCCGCTTGCAACTGCATCAGGAAATCGTTCGACGACGCTCCTCCATCCGCCAGCAGGCCGCCGAGGCTGGTCCCTAGATCCTTTTCCATAGCGGCAAAGACATCCGATATCTGCAGGACGATGGCGTCGAGCGTGGCCCGCGCGAGATGGGCGCGGGTCGTCGCAAGTGTCATGCCCGAAATCGTGCCGGAGACATTGTCGTTCCAATGGGGCGCACCCAGTCCCGCAAGGGCCGGCACGAAGACAACGCCGGCAGCGTCCGAAACGGTCCGGGCAAGAGTAGACAAGGCTTTCGCATCCGGCAATCCAAGCATTTCTGCAGCAAAGGAGGCGGCCTGTGCAGATACGGTGATATTGCCTTCCAGCGCATAGGCGATGCCATGCCGGTCGCTCCAGGCGATCGTACTGGACAGGCCATTTTTCGACAGAACCCGTCCCGGCGTCAGCGTCATCAGCGACGAACCGGTTCCATAGGTCGCCTTGACCAGACCCGGCGCTCGTACGCGATGGCCGTAAAGCGCGGCGTGACTGTCACCCATCATCGCGAGGACAGGAACACCGGCGCTCAGGGCGGTTGTGCCCTCACCCACTTCGCCAAACCGGCTGTCGGAGGCGCGCACTTCGGGCAGGGCCGCGACCGGCACGCCAAACAGGTCGCAGAGACCTTCATCCCATGTCAGCGTGCCCGTGTTGAACAGCTGCGTGCGCGATGCATTCGAATGGTCGGTGGCAAATTCTTGTCCGCCCGTCAGGTTGTAGAGCAGCCAGCTATCGACGGTGCCGGCGCGAAGAAGGCCTCGCGCGGCAAGCGCCTTTGCTTCAGGCACGTTTTCCATGATCCAGGCGAGCTTAGAGGCTGGAAACAGGGCGTTGATGGACAGGCCTGTCGCCTCGACCACCATTGGGTCGTGGCCTTCGGCAATAAGCGCCTCGCAGGCCTTTGCCGTGCGCCGGCACTGCCACAGGATTGCGGGTGCAATCGGCTTGCCCGTCTCGACGTTCCAGACGACCAATGTCTCGCGCTGGTTTGCGATTGCAAGCCCTGCTATTTTCGCGCCGGTTTTCCCGACGATGTCGGCGATTACCGCCTGCACCGTCGTCCAGATATCCTCCGCCGATTGCTCCGCCCAACCGGGGCGGGGATAAGTGGATGTCAGAGGTGCCGATGCCTTGGCAACAACTTCTCCTGCGGCGTTGACCAGGATGGCCTTGGTATTGGTCGTCCCCTGGTCAACGGCAATGACATATTCTCCCCTCCCGCTGTCGCTCATCCCCGTTTGCGCCCGATCGCCTTGCGCGCGGATCTGGCGATCCCGGCGGCCGTCAGACCAAAGTGATCGAACAGCCACTCAACCGAACCTGTCGGCACAAACCCCGGGAAACCCATGCGCTCGATCGGAACCGGAAGATGCGCGGAGGTGTGCTCCGCAACTGCTCCACCGAGACCACCGTGGATATTGGCTTCCTCGATGGTAACGATGGCTCCCGTCTCGCTGGCGGCCGCCGAAATCGAAGCCTCATCGAGCGGCGAAATGGTCGCCATGTTGAGGATGCGGGCGGAAATGCCTTCCACTTCGAGCTCTGCTGCGGCCTTGACCGCGAGATGAACCATGGTGCCACAGGCGATAATCGTGACGTCATTGCCCTTGCGAACAAGCTCGGCCTTGCCGGGCTGGAATTTTCGGTTTTCGACGGCAAGATCAGGCACAGGCATACGGCTCAATCGAATATAGACCGGCCCTTCATGGGCAGCCGCCCATTTCACCGCTTCCGCAGTTTCCCAACTGTCTGCCGGAACCACGACCGTGATATTGCTCAGCGGCCGCAGCCACGCAAAATCCTCGATCGAGTGATGTGTCGGACCTAGCTCGCCATAGGCTACGCCGGATGATTGTCCGACAAGCTTCACGTTGAAGCCGGCATAGGCGATATCAGCCTTGACCTGTTCGAGCGCACGGCCGGTCAGAAAGCAGGAAGCAGCCGAGACGAAGGGAATGCGGCCACCATTGGCGAGGCCGGCCCCGACGCCGACCATGTTTTGTTCGGCGATGCCGACATTGACCAGCCGATCGGGGAATCTCTTCTGGAAACCGCCGAGCTTGGAGGAGCCGACGGAGTCGTTAACGACGGCGACGATGCGCGGATCATTTTCGGCAAGTTCCTCGATCGTTCGTGCCCAGGCATCGCGACAATCGTAAAAACCTTCCTGTTTTGCAGCGGGAGCAGCCATCAGACCAGTTCCTCCATGGCAGTATCAAATTGTTCGGCATTCGGCACGCCATGGTGCCAAGACGCCTTATTTTCCATGAAGGAGACGCCCTTGCCCTTGATGGTATTGGCAATGATGCATAGCGGTTTCGCACGGCCGCCCGGCGGTTCGGACAGGGCGTTGACGAGCGCGCCGACATCATGCCCGTCGACCACTTCGACATCCCAGCCGAAGGCGCGGAACTTGTCGTCCAGCGGATCCAGCCCGTTGGTCTCTTCCGTTCCCATGCCCTGCTGCAGCCGGTTGCGGTCGACGATAAGGGTAAATTTGCCGAGCTTGCGATTGCCGGCACTCATCGCCGCTTCCCAGTTCGATCCTTCCTGCAGTTCCCCGTCGCCGGTCAGCACGAAGGTGCGGTAATCGCTGCCGGTCATCTGTCCGGCGATCGCAATGCCGAGGCCAACCGGCAGGCCATGGCCGAGCGGCCCGGTATTGGTTTCCACGCCGGGAAGATAATTGCGGTTCGGATGCCCGTTCAGCTTCGACTGCGGCTGCATATAGGTCTTTAGCCAGTCCTCCGGATAATAACCGGCAGCGCAAAGGGCGGTGTAGAGCGCGCCGGTCGCGTGGCCTTTCGACATGATGAAGCGATCGCGATCCGGCATGTCCGGCTTTTTCGGATCGTAGCGCATGACGCCGAAATAGAGCGTCGCAATGATGTCGATCGCCGAAAAATCGCCGCCCGGATGCCCGAGCTGGGCATCATGGACCATCGTGAAGGCCCTGCGGCGCATCCACAATGCTTTCTCGCGAATAGTATCGGCGATGTCATTCTTCAACATGGGTATTGGCCTTTCATTGCCGGACTGGGCCAGACTGGCTGTTGCCGTGAACGGCGCCTACATGGCGCCGAACAGGGCCTTCTGAGCGATCTTCAAAGCGCCGATCGCGTCGTGGCGGCTTTGCGCTTCCTTCAGCGCATCAATATCAAGCGCATCGAGTCCCTTGTCGGCAGCCTTCAGGAAGTCGATTGCGTGATTGGCGGTCGCGACGCTGTCTTCGCGGAACGGGAACTGGTCGAGCTGCCAGACACCTTCCCACTTGTTCTTCCGCAGAACATAAAAGAACTCGAAGAGTTCGATCGGATGCAGGCTACCGGCGACCAGATCGTCATCCCAGGAGCGGTAGTTGTCGTTGACGTCCATGCCGAACAGCCGGCCGTAGTCGATAGCAAGCTGGGCGCTGTCGGCGGCCGATTCACCGCCCATGATGGCGTGGCCGAAATCGAGCAGGATGCCGACATTGGGCAGGCCGATCTTCTCGATACCGAGGAGAGTGCGGGCAACCGAGCCAAAGCTCATCCGCACCCGCGGCTCGCGCGGCTTGTATTCGATGACGAATTTCAGATCCGGATTTTCGCTGGCGAGCTGACCGACACCATCGAGGGAATGCTTCCACAGTGTGCCGTAATCGACCTGGAACGGATAATCCCACCCATCCTGGCCCGGCCAAAGCTTGACGTAATCTGCCCCGAAATAACGGACCTGATCGCAGGCTTCGGTTACCAGTTCATGAGTGCGGCGACGAACGCCCGCATCCGGATTGGTGAAGGAGCCCTTGACGAACTCGCGCGTGTAGATTTCCGGCGTGATGCCGATAACGCCGAGCTTGTTGCGGTCCAGCGCCTCTTTTACCTGCGCATTGGAAAAGTCGCCGCCGAAGAAAGGATAATTGATATCCACCACGGACAGATCCTTGACCTGGCCAGCAAGGTCGATCGCCTCGATGACGCTGCGCGGAGTGCCGTAGCCGTCCGTTGCGTAACGGTCGAGATAGGTCGCGAAGTGCCAGATTCCGGCGCCGAAACGTTGTACAGTCATAATGCTTCCTCCGATTATTCCATGTCGTCTTCTCAGGGCGTTGGGTACAATGCTGAACGCCTAAAACGCGCACCTGCGAGCCCTCCTCAGGACACGCACAATCGCCACAAAGCCCGACAAAAGATTTTTGATTACTTTCGATCTCTTTCGTTTGAAAGTTAGTTGACACACGTTGGCGTGACATTCAAGTGATTTATTTGCGCTCAAGGCGGTCGCATGTTCGAAAACCATGCCGCAATGCAACATTAGCGTGCCCTACAATGTAAAAACCGCGCACAAAAGCGCAGCCATCAAAAACATATTGACATTAAACGAAAGCGATCGATAGTTTACGACAGGCACCACGGGAGGGTGGTCTTTTTCAACGGGAGGTAATCATGAAGCTTACGAAACGTCTTTTGATGTCTGTCGTCGCACTCGGCATTGCCGGCGCCATGTCGGGCACCGCACTTGCGGCCGATACGATCGCAATCATTACACCGAGCCACTCCAACCCATTCTTCAAGGCCGAAGCCGATGGCGCAGCTGCAAAAGCGAAGGAACTGGGTTACGCGACCATGGTCCTCGTGCACGATGATGATGCAAACAAGCAGAACGAACTCTTTGACTCTGCCATCGCAGCCGGCGTGAAGGCCATCATTCTCGACAATGCAGGCGCGGACGCTTCCGTTGCCGCGGTTCAGAAGGCAAAGGACAAGGGTATTCCTTCGTTCCTGATCGACCGCGAAATCACCACGGCGGGCGTTGCCGTCTCGCAGATCGTGTCGAACAACTACCAGGGCGCCCAGCTCGGCGCTGAGGAATTCGTCAAGCTGATGGGTGAGAAGGGCAACTATGCCGAGCTTCTCGGCAAGGAATCCGACACCAATGCCGGCATCCGCTCCCAAGGCTACCATGATGTCATCGACCAGTATTCGGAATTGAAACTGGTTGCCAAGCAGACGGCCAACTGGTCGCAGACCGAGGCCTATACGGTGATGGAATCGATGCTGCAGGCGCATCCGGATATCAAGGGCGTGATCTCGGGCAACGACACGATGGCCATGGGCGCCTATGCAGCGCTTGAGGCCGCCGGCCGCAAGGACGTGATCGTCGTCGGTTTCGACGGTTCGAACGACGTCCGCGACTCGATCAAGAAGGGCGGCATCAAGGCTACCGTTCTTCAGCCGGCCTACCAGCAGGCACAGAACGCCGTCGAGCAGGCGGACAAGTTCATCAAGACCGGCAAGACCGGGCTCGATGAGAAACAGCTGATGGATTGCATTCTCATCAACGCTGACAATGCCGACAAGCTCGAGACCTTCGCGCTGAAGCCCTAATACCGCCATCCCCACCCGGGACATATCATATGTCCCGGGTGCCTCTTGCTTTAAAAGAAGTGCGGGTACCCATGAAGATCACGACCCTGTTTGTGGCAAGCCTTCTTGCCGCGTCCGTTTCCGGCTGCAAGCTGGTGAAAACCAGTGATGGTGAAGCAGGTACTGCCGCCGATCCCATTGCCGAGACCGTCGAAACGACGTTTGACACCAAGCTCGTTCCCGCCCTGACTGAGAAGGCGGTCGACCTTGTAACCCTGCGAGATGCGATCAAGGACAGCCTGGACAAGGCGGGCGAAAGCTACGGCGTTCGCGTTGGCGGTGCTGGCGGCGGCTGGAACTTCCCGGTCAAGGGCACGGCGACCGTGTTGGACGACACCCGCGCAAGCACCAAGGCAGGCGTTGCAGAAATCGATGTCGATGACGACGGCAAGGCCGATGCCACGCTGCAGCTCGGCCCGGTCGTCAAGGGTAGCGCACTGCGCGACACCACGAGCCTCTATGATTTCTCGACATTCCGCGACCAGATCGAATACGCGAAACTCGGGCGCGCACTCAACGACAAGGCTGTTTCCAAACTTCCCGCTGCAGACACCGAGCTGAAGGGCAAGAAGGTGAACTTCGTTGGCGCGGTGGTCATTCGTTCGGCCAGCGAAAAGCCGCTCATCACGCCGGTGTCGATCGAGGTCGCACCATGACGGAAGCCCACCCCATCGGTCTTTCGATCCGCAACGGTTCGAAAATCTACCCCGGCACCCAAGCGCTCAGACAAGTCGACTTCGACCTGCGCATGGGAGCAGTGAATGTTCTCGTGGGTGAAAACGGCGCGGGCAAATCGACGCTGATGAAGATCATCGCCGGTGTGGAGCAATTGAATGGCGGCACGATCGAACTCGACGGGCAACAGGTCGTTTTCGCGGACAAGACGGACGCCGCCAGACATGGCGTCGGCATCGTGTTTCAGGAGCTCAACCTGTTTCCCAACCTGACCGTGGCTGAAAACATCTTTGTCGGCCACGAAAAAACACGCGTCGGCATCCATATCGACAGCCAGGCCCAGAGAACGGCCGCGGCGGCGCTGATGAAGCGCCTGGAGCAGAATATAGACCCGGATACGCCGCTCGGCAACCTGCGGATCGGCCAGCAGCAGATCGTCGAGATCGCCAAGGCGCTGGCCGAAAATGCCCGCATCCTGATCCTCGACGAGCCGACCTCGGCTCTTTCCGCAGCGGAGGTGGAAGTCCTGTTCCGGGTGATCAACGACCTGAGGAAGCAGGGCGTCGGCATCGTCTATATTTCCCATCGGCTGGAAGAGCTGATCCGCATCGGCGATTACATCACCGTTCTGCGCGATGGTGCGATCACCGGATCGCGCTCGATGCAGGGCGTCGATATTCCCTGGATCGTCGCAAACATGATCGGCAGCGCCTCGAAGGAATTTCCGAAGACCGGCGACCACGAACTCGGGCAGGAAGTGTTCCGTGTCGACAATGTCTGCCTTCCGAGCCCGGCCGGCGGATATGCCGTCGACCACATGTCGCTTTCCGTCCGCGAGGGCGAGATCGTCGGGCTTTACGGCCTGATGGGCGCCGGTCGCTCGGAGCTTCTCGAATGCATCATGGCGCAGCACCCGAATTCCTCGGGCCAGATCTTCATCGGCGGCAAGCCGGTGAAGGAGAAAAGCGTCTCCGGTCGCATCCGTCGCGGTCTGGCGCTGATCCCGGAAGATCGCAAGCGCGACGGGCTCGTGCAGATCATGACGATCCGCGAAAACCTGACCATGTCGTCGCTTTATGATTTCACCCGCGGCTTCCACCTGTCGCTGAAGGCCGAGGCCGCCAAGGCGGCGGAATTCGTCAAGCGCATGGCGATCAAGATCGCCAGCCTCGAACACCCGGTCTCCAGCCTTTCCGGCGGCAACCAGCAGAAGGTGGTGATCGGCAAGGCACTGATGACAAAGCCGAAAATCCTGCTGATGGACGAACCGTCACGCGGCATCGATATCGGCGCCAAGGCGGAGATCTTCCGCACCATGCGCCGGCTTTCAGCCGACGGCCTGGGCATTCTCTTCGTAACATCCGATCTGGAAGAGGTTCTCGCCCTTTCCGATCGCGTTCTCGTCATGGCGAATGGCAGGCTGACCGGACAGTTTCCGGCCGGCGCCAACGCGGCGGACGTCGTGTCAGCGGCGACCCCCAATCTAAACAGGGTTGAAACACAATGAGCAGCATCGACGCCGCAGGCAATACCAAGACCGTCATCGGTGGCCACAAATCCAGAACATCCGCGCTGTTGCTGCTTCTGCATATGCGCACGTTCGTGGCGTTGATTCTGGTCTTCGCCTTCTTCGCCATTGCCGCACCAAACTTCCTGACGATGGGCAACATGCTGATCATTTCGAAGCATGTGGCGCTGAACGCGATCCTGGCGATTGGCATGACCTTCGTCATCATCGCCGGCGGTATCGACCTCTCGGTCGGCTCCATCGTCGGGCTCTGCGCCATGGTGGCCGGCTATCTGGTTCTCTACGGGATCGACCTCGGCTTTCTCGGCATCGCCTACAGTATCCAGTTCAACACGATCGAAATCTGCCTCATCGTGCTTGTCGCCGGCATCTTCATCGGCTGGATAAACGGATTACTGATAACAAAGCTGAATGTGGCACCATTCATAGCGACGCTTGGGATCCTCTACGTCGCCCGCGGCGCAGCACTTCTGTTCTCGGACGGACGTACATTCCCCAATCTCTCGGGCAATCCGGAATACGGGTCGGATACGTTTAGGGTCATCGGCTCGGGAACGTTCTTCGGCCTCCCCGTCTCTGTCTGGATCATGGTCGTGGTCGCGCTTGGCGCAGCCTATCTTGCTACGCGCACACCGCTTGGCCGGCATATTTACGCCGTCGGCGGCAACGAGCGGGGCGCTGCACTTTCCGGCGTCAATGTCGACCGCACGAAACTGTTCGTCTACATGTTCTCCGGACTTTGCGCCGCGCTCGTCGGCCTGATCATCTCCTCGCAACTCCAGGCCAGCCATCCGGCGAGCGGCGAGACATTCGAACTCAACGCGATTGCTGCGGCGGTGCTGGGTGGAACGTCCATGTCCGGCGGACGCGGACGCATTGCCGGCACGATCGTCGGCGCATTCGTGATCGGCATTCTTGCGGACGGACTGATCATGATGGGGGTTTCGTCCTTCTGGCAAACCGTTATCAAAGGCCTCGTCATCATCGCCGCCGTCGTTGTCGATCAGGTCCAGCAGAAGCTGCAGGCCCGTGTCGTCCTGCAGCAGAACGCGAATTGAGGATTTAAAGCTCAGATCCGTTCCTGTAAGGATCCCATAAAGAGAATCGAATAGTTTCGATTGTTTGCGGTTCAAGGATTTAGGCAGGCCGGAATGGAAGCAAAAGGCGAGCAAGATGCTTCGGAGTCGATGATCGGTCTCCTATCCGAGCCGAGACGACGCCGGATCCTTGAATGGCTTCAGGAAGAAGGGTCAGCGCGGGTCAGAGACCTCGCTGGCGCCTTCCGTGTATCGGAAGCAACGATCCGGCAGGATCTGGAGCGGCTGGAAAGCGAGGGGTTCATCACCCGCGAGCATGGCGGTGCCTATCTCAATACCGCAGCGCCTGCGACCGGCACGATGACGCTTCACCACCAGGAAAACATGGACAAGAAGCGCCGCATCGGTGCGCTTGCCGCCAGCCTGGTTAAAGACGGCGAGACGCTGATCCTCGACGCGGGAACGACGACGACCGAGATCGCAACACGGCTGACAAGCCGGCGCGACCTGACGCTGATCACCAATGCGCTCAACATCGCCATCATACTGGGATCGGTGCCGACCTTCGCGGTCCATATGCCGGGCGGACAATTCAAGTCACCGACACTTTCGCTTTCGGGCGACAAATCGGTCGAATATTTCCGCAACATCTTCGCCGGCAAACTTTTCCTCGCCACAGCTGGTGTGGCGCTGGATGCAGGCCTGACCTATCCAAGCTTTGCGGACCTCCAGCTGAAGGAAGCAATGATCAAGGCCGCCGCACATGTCTATCTTGTCGCCGATTCCACCAAGATCAATCGCTCATCCTTCACCCGGCTGGGCTCACTGGACGTCATCAATTCCTTCATCACTGATGACGGAATTTCCGATCGGGATGCACGCGAGTTCGAGAAGCGCGGGATCGAGGTTCTGATAGCAAAATAAAGCGCGCGCCATGACGATCGCGCAATATTTTCATCAATTCGGGAACTTTTGGAGCGCTTTTAGCTGTTGCAATTCAAGCGTCTGTTGAAATAAACTTCCCCCGTTCTCAGGGCGGGGTGTAACTCCCCACCGGCGGTATCGGGATTTTCCCGGAGCCCGCGAGCGCTTCCCAAAAGGAAGGTCAGCAGATCCGGTGAGATGCCGGAGCCGACGGTTATAGTCCGGATGGAAGAGACCAACCCGCGGCGGCCTTTGACCAGGCTGCCCGTGGCGCTTGTTCGCCCAAGGGAAAGTTTTGTCGGCGAAAGCCGATGCAACAGCCTTCACCGGCTTAACCCTTGAAAGACTTGAAATGACGATTTCCAGAATTGAAGATGCAATTGAAGCCTTTTCCCGTGGGGAAATGGTTGTGGTTGTCGATGACGAGGATCGCGAAAACGAAGGCGATCTTATCTTTGCTGCGGAGGATGCAACAAACGAGAAGATCGCGTTCATGATGAACAAGGCGCGCGGCCTGATCTGCATCGCCATGGACCACAATCGCATCGACGCACTCGAACTTCCCCTCATGGTGCCGAACAACACGGAATCTATGAAGACGGCCTTTACGGTGTCCGTCGATTACATTCCGGGCACCACGACCGGCATCTCGGCAGCGGACCGCGCAGCGACCGTCAAGGCGTTGGTCGATCCGAATGCCCGCCCGGCCGAGTTTGCGCGCCCCGGCCATATCTTTCCGTTGAGAGCAAACCCGGACGGCGTTCTCGGTCGCACCGGCCACACAGAAGCAGCAGTCGATCTTTGCCGGCTGGCTGGAAAACTTCCGGCAGGTGTCATCTGCGAGATATCCAACGACGACGGCACCATGGCGCGGCTACCTCAGCTGGAGATTTTTGCAGAGCAAAACGGCTTGCTGGTCATCACCATCGAGGACCTCGTTCGATACCTGACGGATGCAAAAGCCGGAGCACTAGCCGCAGCCTGATACAAGTAACGGCCGCCTTCGGGCAGCGGTCCATTCCATAATGCAATTGTTGCGCGCTTGGCTTTAAAATTGTGTGCCCGGTCATCTCCCGTGACCGGACACACCGCCGATGTTAGCCGCTAAAGCCCGATGATCGCCGGCCACCAGCCAAGGCCAACGAAGAGGCTACCGGCAAGGCCTGGAAGCAGCGGAAGAAAGCGCCGGTGTGGAGCGACCTGCTGTCGTTCGAGGATTTTCACACCGAGCCAGACGCTCCACAATAATCCCACCAAGAACAGCCCGCCGCGGACCGCGCCTGCACCGCTATGACCAAGCGCCGTATACCGCAGCGGTTCCAGGAGCTCCGCGCCGAGTCCGATGATCAGGCTGATAAGCGCGATCGGGGCATATTGATAACCGAGTTCAGTGAATAACTGTCCGAGGCCGCCACCCGCCCCCGCGCGCTTTGCCAGAAACGCACTGGCAGTTGTGAGCAGCGCAAGGACGGCTGTCAATATCGCCATGACCGCCAGCATGAAGAAGACAATCATGATGAAATCGAGCCAGCGGAATACTTCAGCGCGTGCCGGATGAACGCTCATCAGCCATGACGGGCCTATGGCGGTGACCCAGTTCCAGTGATGCTCGATTGCGAAAACGCCAAAGACCTGCCGCCACTGCTGGTATTGCGGCAGTACAAGCCAGAGAAAACCACCGAGCGCGACGCCGGTATCCAGGAACAGGAACCAAGCTTCCGCCTTGTTGGCACGGTGATCGCGGATTTCCTCGATCTCGCGACCCGGTCGGCGCAGGTCCAACCGGATGCTGCCTGCCGCCTGAGGATGAACGCAGCGAAAACATTCGATGCAATGTCGGCTTTCACTCTTGCGCGGCAGATCGATCATGGTCGGGCAGGCGCCTTTCTGGCTATAGGCATCACCGCCGGGCAGCCGGATCTTCGGCGTGAACTGCACCGCCCCAAGGCGGGAATAGAGCCCGAGCACCCGACCGATCGGGCAGAGATGCCTGCACCAGACCCGTTTCTTTCGGCCGTACAGTCCGCCGATCGCGATAGCCAGCAGCATGGTGCCGCCGAAGAGCCCTGCGGCGGCCTCGGGATGATCGCGCACGCCGATCGTCTGACCATAGAGCGTCATGGCGATGAAGCTGAGCGCAGGTGTACCCTCCCAACGGATCCATGCCGGAATCCTGCGCTGCAGACCGTAACGATTGGCAAGCTCTGAGGCCGCTCCCATGGGGCAAAGAAGACCGCACCAGATCCGACCGAAGACGATGACGGATAGAAAGACCAACGGAAACCAGATGCCCCAGAGCAGATATTGCAGCGCCAGCGTTCCATTCGACAACGGGGTCGTTTCCGGCGGCGGATCCGGCAGAAGGAGCGGCAGGCCAAGCACCAACAGGAACAGCAGAAACATCACGCCCTGAACGATCCAGAAATACGGGCGCGTCTGAACGAAGAACGCTTCCAGGCCCATCAACCAGTTCGAGCGTTCAGGCAACTCTTCCGGCGGCGCAAACGACAATGGCTGGAAGGATGCCGCTGAAGCGAAATCACGGTGACGGTAAATCTCTGCCATTTCATCTCTTTCGACATTCCGGCAACTATTGCGCGTAAATTTGCCGCATATCCAAGTCGGAACAAACAAGTTCACCAATCAGGACAAACATCCTCATGTTTATCATGAACATGCGTGGAAGTACTTGAATTTTGTCATTTATATCATCGCGTTGACAGAAACTTTCAGACTTGACTCCACATTTTCACAGGCAGATGGTGCGCCGAAATCGCCCGAAACAAGGACATGCTATGCGCGAAAAACACATCTTCAAGGTGGTTCTTCTGCCCGCCGCTTTTGCCGCCGTGACACTCTTCTCCACCGGCTCCGTATCTGCCCTGGAATATCCGATCGGAGAACCGCAGGAGGGCGGCGGTATGGAAGTCGCCGCTGTCTATCTGCAGCCTATCCTGATGGAGCCCGCCCACATGATGCGCGCGGCTGCAGATTCCGACGTGCACCTGGAAGCCGACATTCACGCCACACGGGATAACAAGAACGGTTTTGCCAATGGCGACTGGGTGCCGAACCTGGCGATAAGCTATGTGCTGACCAAGGACGGCGCGAAGGTCTCGGAAGGTCCGCTGATGCCGATGGTCGCCTCGGATGGCCCGCATTATGGCGACAACGTCAAGCTCGACGGTCCCGGCGAATATAATCTCGTATTCAAGATCGCACCGCCAGACGGCATGATGTTCGGCCGCCATGTCGATGACGAAACCGGTGTTGCCCAGTGGTTCGCACCGTTCGAGACAAGCTATGACTTTACCTTCACCGGCGTGGGTAAAAAGGGTGGCTATTGATCATCCTGAAACCCGCCCGGGAATTCGCGAAGGACAGTGCCTTGGCCTCACCACGGCACTGTTCCTCGCCTTTTCGATTATCTCCCCGGCGAAAGTGGTTGCCGAAGACGATCCGAGCTTCACAATCACATTCAACGATGGCGAGGTTTCGCCGTCACGTCTCGAAGTGCCAGCGGAGACCCGCTTCGAAATCCGCCTGATCAACAATGGCCAGACGCCGGCTGAATTCGAGAGCATTCCGCTGAGCAAGGAAAAGGTAATCGGGCCGGGCGTCTCGACCTTCATCGTCATCAAATATCTCGATCCCGGTGAATACTCGTTCTTCGACGATTTTCACCCGGACGCCCCACCTGCGGTTCTTGTCGCGGTTCCTTCAGAGGACTGACATGTTTGCGTCCATTGCTTTTGTCGTTTGGCGCGAGTGCGTCGAAGCCCTGCTGGTGATCGGCATTCTGGATGCCTGGCTGGTCAGCCGAAGTATCGACAACCACCGCGCTCGCGGTTTTCTCTGGGGCGGGGTCGCCGCCGGGCTCGGCGTTGCCGGCACGCTGGCAGCGCTTTTGCTCTGGCTTGGCGAAGCGGTTTCCGACGATACTCAGACGATCTACCAGACCGTGATCGCGCTACTCGCCGCCACGCTTATCCTGCAGATGGTGTTCTGGATGCGCGGTCACGGCCGCTCGATGCGCAGCGAGCTTGAGGGCTCCCTGAACACGGCGGTTACGGCCGGCAACTGGTGGGGTATCTTTGCGCTGGCACTCATTGCCGTTGCCCGCGAAGGCAGCGAAACGGTCGTCTTCATCTACGGCATCCTGTCCGCAGGTGTCATGGGCTCGCTGCCTGCCGGCATTCTTGCCGGATTGACCGGTTTTATGCTTGCAGCGGTTACCTATGCTTTGCTGAGGACCGGGAGCTCGATCGTCTCGTGGCGGCTTTTCTTCCGTGTCTCCGAGATCGTGCTGCTGTTCCTCGCCTGCGGCCTGCTGATGACCGGCATCGACGGGCTCATCAATCTCGATATCCTTCCGCGTCTGTCACGCACACTCTGGAACACGAACTTCCTGCTCTCCGACGGCACCACCGCCGGCGGCTTCTTCGCATCGATGACAGGCTATCGTGCCCGACCCAACCTGATGCAGCTCATCGCCTTCTGCGGTTACTGGATAACCATACTCGCTGTTATCTACCGACCGCGCAAAGGCTCCCTTTCCTCCGCTTCGTCACGCTAGCGTCAAGTTCGGAAACCGTTGGCTTTTAGCCCTCCCGAAGCCGGCCGGGCTTTGACCCTGATAAGCAAGCCCATTTGATCGGGGCGGCATGCAAGTGCAGGCTCTCTTGAAGCATCAACAAATTGGCGCCCCACCGAACCAACACGGGCTCGGTGGGGCGCATGTTGAGGGCCGGGAGGATCCCCTCAACATGCATATTTGTCTCGAGTGACGTTCACCCCTTCGTCTTGATGGATACGACGCGCGGTTCCCTGGCGGCGGGCTTGTCCTTCTGCTCTTCGACATAGGCCTCGCCGTGATAGCTGGCGATGAGCACATCGCGGATTTCGGCGATCAGCGGATAACGCGGATTGGCGCCCGTGCACTGATCGTCGAAGGCCATTTCGGCAAGCTTGTCGACCTTGGCCATAAAGTCGGCTTCGCCGACACCCGCGGCCTGGATCGAGGCGGGGATATCGAGATCCTTCTTCAACTGTTCCAGCCACTGGACAAGGTTCTCGACCGACGCGGCATCGTTCTTGCCGGCAAGTCCCAGATGCTGGGCGATCTCGGCATAACGGCACAAGGCCTTCGGCCGATCATACTGGCTGAACGCCGCCTGCTTGCTCGGATTGTCGACCGCGTTGTAACGGACAACGTTGGAGATCAAGAGTGCATTTGACAGGCCGTGCGGCAGATGGAATTCCGCACCGATCTTGTGCGCCATCGAATGGCATACGCCGAGGAAGGCATTGGCAAAGGCGATGCCGGCGAGCGTCGCCGCATTGTGAACCTGCTCGCGTGCCTTCGGGTCCTTGGCGCCGTTCTTGTAGGCAGAGGGCAGGTAGGTCTTGAGCAGTTTCAACGCCTGCAGCGCCTGACCATCCGAATATTCGTTGGCCATGACCGAGACATAGGCTTCCAGCGCATGAGTCACCGCATCGATACCGCCATGGGCGGTCAGCGACTTCGGCATGTTCATGACCAGATTGGCATCAACGATCGCCATATGCGGCGTCAGCTGATAGTCGGCGATCGGGTATTTGATCCCCGTCTTCTCGTCCGTCACCACGGCAAAAGGCGTGACTTCCGAACCGGTGCCCGAGGTTGTTGGAACAGCCACGAACATGGCCTTTTTGCCAAGTGTCGGGAAACGGTAGATGCGCTTGCGGATATCCATGAAGCGCAGCGCCAGATCGGTAAATTCCACATCGGGATGCTCGTACATGACCCACATGATCTTGGCTGCATCCATCGGGGAACCACCGCCGACCGCCAGGATCAGGTCCGGCTGGAAGGCGTTGGCAAGTGCGGTTGCCTTGCGCACGACGGCAAGCGTCGGATCGGCACTGACTTCGAAGAAGACTTCGACCTCGAGACCGAGGTCTTTCAGGATGCGGATCGTGTCATTGACATTGCCGTTCTCGAACAGGAAGCGGTCGGTGACGATCAGGCAGCGCTTCTTACCCTTCAGGTCTTCCAGCGCAAATGGCAGGCTGCCGCGGCGGAAATAGATCGACGGCGGCAGCTTGTGCCAGAGCATGTTCTCGGCGCGCATGGCCACGGTCTTCCTGTTGATCAGATGCTGCGGACCGACATTTTCCGAGATCGAGTTGCCGCCCCAGGAGCCGCAACCGAGCGTCAGCGACGGTGCCAGGCGGAAGTTGTAGAGATCGCCGATACCGCCATGCGAAGCCGGTGAGTTGATCAGGATGCGCGAGGTCTTCATCTTCGCGCCATAGGTGGCGATGCGCTCTGGCTGGAGATCCTGGTCGGTATAGAGAACCGATGTGTGGCCGACGCCACCGAAGGCAACCAGCGCTTCAGCCTTGTCGCAAGCCTGCTCGAAATTCTTCGCCTGGTACATGGCGAGAAGCGGCGAAAGCTTTTCATAGGCAAAGGGTTCGGTTTCGTCGATCGCATCGACCTCGGCGATCAGCACCTTGGTGCCCGCTGGCGCCTCGAAGCCCGCCATCTCGGCGATCCTGCTGGCCGACTGGCCGACGATCTCAGCATTGATCGAGCCCTTCTTCAGGATCAAGCTCTTGATCGCGCCGGCCTCATTACTCGACAGCACATAACCGCCATGACTGCGGAAGCGTTCGCGAACGGCGTTATAGACCTCTTCCACCACGACCACCGACTGTTCGGAAGCGCACACCACGCCATTGTCGAAGGTCTTCGACATCAGGATCGAGGCGACCGCACGCTTGATGTCGGCAAACTCGTCGATGACCGCCGGCGTATTGCCGGCACCCACACCGATTGCCGGCTTGCCGGATGAATAGGCGGCCTTGACCATGCCCGGTCCGCCGGTTGCAAGGATGAGGTCGATTGCGGGATGATGCATCAGGGCGTTGGAAAGCTCGACACTCGGCTCATCAATCCAGCCGATAATGTCCTTCGGCGCACCGGCCTTGACGGCTGCTTCGAGCACGATCCGGGCTGCCTCGCAGGTCGCGCACTTTGCCCGCGGGTGCGGCGAGAAGACGATGCCGTTGCGGGTCTTCAGCGCGATCAGCGCCTTGAATATCGCGGTCGACGTCGGATTGGTGGTCGGCACGATGGCGCAGATCAAGCCGATCGGCTCGGCAACTGTCGCGATCCCGTATTCCGGTTCTTCAGAAAGAACACCGCAGGTCTTCTCGTCCTTGTATTTGTTATAGATATATTCGGATGCAAAGTGGTTCTTCACCACCTTGTCCTCCATCACGCCCATACCGGTCTCCTCGACCGCCATCTTGGCAAGCGGGATACGCGCATTCGCAGCGGCAAGCGCGGCGTTGCGGAAAATCTCGTCCACTTGCTCCTGGCTGAAGGTCGCATAGGCCTTCTGCGCCGCCTCAACCCGCGCGACAAGCGCGTCCAGATCCGCAATCGTGCTAACTGTCATGATAATTCCACCTCAAATTGTATCATGGTACATGGCTGGTCGCGTTCATCACGCGTACTAATCGATTTAGAAGGTTGAATACTGGACCAATACCGGGAGGACGCAAGCTGCTCGCGGCCTTTTGGAAACTATGCCGCTGCGGTAAAAAACCGCGTTGAGGCAGATCAATTTTCGCTTGACCCGCCTTGAAAAGCGAAGGTGCCATTTTCAACCAGCTCCGACGGACTTCACGGTTGACTGATCCCCGCCACGGACTATCACTGCAGGCCCGCGATCGGGACAATGCGATGCAGAGAAGACCATGCCAGTAGAGATCCAAGACACCCTCATTGACGCTGCCAACGAAGTGCGGATCCGCCAGCGCCTGACGCTGGTCGCACTCGGCAAGGAAAAGGCCGATGTGGCGCTGAGGGTCGGGCGGCTGCTGGACGTCGCGACCCGAACATGGTCGGAAGACCAGGAAATCATCATCAAGGATCGCCGCATCGCCTATGTCGGCAAGGCCGGCTCTTATCCGGGGGAAGTGGAGCATCGCGTTCACGAACCCGACCTCGCCGCCGTTCCGGGCCTTGGCGAAGTGCACAAGCATATCGAAAGCTCGCATCTGACGCCGGAATGGGAAGCCGCCCTGGTGCTGCCGCGTGGCAATACCTGGACCTGTGAGGCAAGCCACGAATTTTCCAACGTCAATGGCGGCAAGACCCTGGAATTCTGGCTGAAAGCCCGCGAAGCAGGCTCGCCACTCAAGATCTTCCCGCTTCCGGGCTCTGCGGTTCCCCCGACAGCCTATGAACATGGCGGCGGGTATCTCGGCTATGACGAACAGAAATCATTCCTTCAACAAAGTCTGATGACCGCAGGCCTTGATGAAGTAATGGACTGGCCGGCTGTCTGGAATCCGGAAAACCCTTCGCATGAACGTCTCTGGGGCATGATCCGCGCTACATTCGAAAAACGCGCCGTCGTCGAGGGCCATGCCGCCGGCATCCGCGATCTGCCGTCGATCAATGCCTTTGCCGCGGCTGGCCTTGCCTCCGACCACGAAGCGTGGACACCGGAAGAGTTCTGGGACAAGCTCACCCACGGCCTGTTCATGGAGCTTCGCCCGCACAGCCTGCCGGAAGTCATCAAGGGTCTTCTTGACCGTGGTCTTGCCGACTGGTCGCAGATCGCGCTCACCACAGACGACCGCTCGGCATCCGACACGCTGAAGCTCGGCGCCACCGACCACAATGTGCGGCTTGCGATAGAGGCCGGTCTTGCGCCGGAAATCGCTATCCAGTGCGTCACGATCAACCCCGCCCGCCACATGCGCCTCACCCCTTGGGTCGGTTCGATCACACCGGGCCGTTATGCCGATATCGTGCTTCTGTCGAATGTCGAACGGTTCGAGATCGCCAAGGTTTGGGCCGATGGAAAGCAGGTTTCCGACGGCAAGGCCTATCTGCCGCAAGTACCGAAGATCGGCTGGCCGGAATGGGCAACGAAAACCATCAATATCGGCCGGGGCCTGACGGCGGAGGATTTTGCCATCAAGGCCGAACCGGGTCGCGAGACGATGACGGCTGCGGTTCTGCGCCCCTTCCACTGGACCGACGACTTTCTGACCTTTGACCTGCCGGTCAAGGACGGTCTCGTTGAGCGTGACCACACGCGAAACATCACAAAATTCTCCGTCATCGACCGTTTTTCGGGCAAGGCAGCCGTGTCGAAAATGTTTTGGCTCGGCTGCGGCCCATCAACGCCGGACACCGCGCTCGCCTGCTCGATGGCACATGACAAACATAATATCTGGTGTGTCGGCTCCTCCGACGAGGCGATGGCGAAAGCCGTCAACGCGGTTGCCGACATCGACGGTGGCTGGGCGCTGGTGCGGCAAGGCGAAGTTGTCGCCAGCGTGCGATACGAGGTCGCCGGCCTTATGAGCTGCCGCCCGGCGGAAGACCTGCATGAAGAGATGCAGGCGCTTTATGCCGAGGGCGAAAAGGTCGAGTGGATGTACGAGCCGAGCTTTCATCCGCGCTGGTTCCCCGGTTTCCCGGAACGGCTCGCCTTCGCCACACTCACTTGCGCGCCCTGGCGCTGGGTTCTGGTCGCGCCGAGCGATCACGCCCCGCAAGGCCTCGTCAATGTCGAGACCGGCGCCACCCACCCCGTTGTCTTCTGATTTCAGACCATCCAAGCCGAGACCGGCCATCGTTCAGGAACAAGATCATGAGTGCCCCCACCTACAAATCCTTCGAGCAATCGCTCGCCGAATTCGAAAATATTGCAGCCGCCGTGTCCCCGATCTCCAATGAAGAACTTCAGTCACGCATCGCAAAACTACAGGGGCTGATGCAAGAGGCGGGCGTCAAGGCCGTCTATCTCGATACCTCGACCAGCCTCACCTATTTCACCGGAATGACGCTCGGCGCCAGCGAACGCCTGCATGGCGCGATCATCCCATCTTCCGGCGCGCCGATTTATATCAGCCCCGCCTTCGAGGAACCGAAAACGGTAACCCTGATCAGGATCGAGGGCGAGATCGCCACCTGGGAAGAGCATGAAGACCCGGCCCTGCTGGTCGCCAACCTGATCTGCGATCTCCCGGCCGAAGGCAAAACGCTGGCCTTCGATCCCGCCACCCCCTTCATGTTCTCAAGCCCGATCGCCGCCCATGTCGGCGCGAAGCTGGCCATTCTCAGTGCGGCCGACCTCATCGCCGCCTGCCGCCAGATCAAGTCGGCCACCGAAATCGCCATCATCCAGACGGCCATGTCCGCCAGCCTGCGCGTCCACAAGGCGGTATGGGAAGGTCTTTACGAAGGCGTTTCGACCACCGAAGTGACGGATTTTATCGCCAGCGCCCACGCAAAACTCGGCATGCGCCATGTCTTCGCCGCCGCCCAGTTCGGCGAGGCGACCGCCTATCCGCATGGCGTTCCCTATGCGCAGACGCTCAACAAGGGCGACATGGTGCTGATCGATCTCGGCGGCCATATCCATCGGTATTGCTCGGATATCACCCGCACCTATGTCTTCGGCGAGCCGACCGAGCGCCAGCGGGAACTCTGGAACATGGAAAAGAAGGCCCATCGCGCCGCCTTCGAGGCAGCTCAGTTGGGTTCTCCCTGCGAAAATATCGATGCCGCAGCGCGCAAGGTGCTGACGGATGCCGGTTACGGACCGGACTATCAGGTCCCCGGCCTGCCGCATCGAACCGGCCACGGCCTCGGCATGGACCTGCACGAAAACCCGTTCATCGTCCGCGGCAACAAGACGCCGCTTCAGCCCGGCATGGTCTTCTCCGACGAGCCGATGCTCTGTGTCTATGGTGAATGCGGCGTCCGCCTCGAAGACATCATCTACATGTCGGAACAAGGCCCGGTCTTCTTCACCGAACCGGCCCATTCGATCGACAGGCCGTTCGGCTAGGGGCTGGTTTCACGCTGGCGCGAATGTGGCCGACAAAGCCCGGAAAACACCATGTAGGAGAAATCACTCTTACCTTGCGTTGCTTTTCGTGCTGCCGCGCGCTAGCCGGAATGAAGTTAAACACGCGTGGTGTCCATGTCCAAGGTTGTTACCCACAAGCCGCTGGTTGAGCGTGTTCAGGCCGTTGCCGCCAACCTGACGGCCACCGAACAGAAACTGATCTCGGAGCTGATGCGCGCGCCACGCGCAGTGGCGATCGGGACTTCGGGCGAGTTCGCAGCCCGGCTTGGCGTGCATGAGGCGACGACTTCCCGCCTCGCCCGCAAGCTGGGTTTTGCCTCCTATGCGGAATTTCGTGATGAGCTGCGCCGCGAATTCTTGAAAGTCGCCGATCCGGCGGAGCGCATTTCTGCAACGCTGAACGACGCCCGCGCGCAAGGTTTTCTGCCGTTGCTGGTGGCAAGCGAACTTGCCGCGCTGACCGCCATGACCGACCACATTTCCGACGCGCGCATTCTCGAAGCGGCGGAAAAGCTCGATTGCCGCCGCGTGTTCATCTATGGACACGGCAATGCGGAAGTTCTGTCGGTGCTGATGGAACGACGGCTGCGGCGGCTGGGAATAGACAGCCATCCACTTTCCGGCAGCCCACGGGATCTTGCTGAACAGATGCTGACACTTTCCGCAGATGACGCTCTTCTTCTCTTCGCCTTCCGCCGCCAGCCGCCGGACTATGAGCGTCTGATGCAGGTGGCAACCGGGACGAGAGCGCGCACGATCGTGATATCGGGCACGATCGGCCCGTCACTCAGCCCTAGCCCGGATGTTTTGCTGTCTGCCCCCCGCGCCGGCATGCCGGACAGTTTTCAGACGCTGACCGTGCCGATGGCAATCTGCAACGCAATCATTCTGGCTCTTGCGGAGCGAAGAGGCCCGGATGCGCTTGCGACGCTCGACCGGCTGGGCGACCTCATTGCAAAATTCGAAAACTGATCTGCAAGAAATTTTGCACGTCACAAAACTGTAGCAAGAATACCTTACAGGACACTCCGAACCCAACAACGGAGCCACTCCATGCGCCGCATCCTGACTGCAACTGCTGCATTGCTGATGACCACTGCCGCCTTTGCGCAAGAACTCGACACCAAATCCGCTGCCGACCTGCTGCCGCAAGCCAAACAGGAAGGCAAGGTAACGGTCTACGCCTTTACCAGCCGCATCGGCCGCGTTGAAAAGGCTTTCGAGGCCGCTTATCCGGGCATCGACATGGTGACCTTCGACATGTCGTCCACCGAGCAGATCGCCCGCATCAAGAGCGAGGCGCAGGCCGGTCTGCCGGGCGCCGACGTGATCTATATTTCCGACGCACCGGTCGTGCTCACCGAACTGCTGGCCAACAAACTGGTTGCCCCTTACGTCCCGCCACGTGTTGCAGGTGACCTTGCAGACGGGTTCAAGTCGCCTCTTCTGGCTCAGCGCCTGTCTACCAAGGTTCTGATGTATAATGAAGAAGCTCATCCGAACGGCTCGCCGGTCAAGAACCTCTGGGACCTGACAAAGCCAGAATGGAAGGGTCGCGTCATCATGGTCGATCCGCTTCAGCGCGGCGATTACCTCGACCTGATGACCGAGATCGTTTTGCAATCAGACGAAATGGCCACGGCTTACGAAGCTGCATTCGGCAAGAAGATCGAACTCACCGATGGCAACGAGAATGCTGGCCAGCAGTTCATTACCGACCTGTTTGCCAATGACCTCGTTCTGGTCGGCTCGACCGACGACGTGAACAAGGCAATCGGCGCCAAGGGTCAGGAAAAACCGCCGATCGGCTTCACCAGCTATTCCGACCGTCGTGACAACGAAGACGAAGGCTGGGCGCTGCAGGTGGCAAACGATGTTGCCCCCTCAAACGGCATCGTTTTCCCGGCGCTCTTGGCGCTGAACCCGAAGCCGGCAAGCCCCGCCGCTGCCCGCCTCGCCGTCGATTTCATGATGGGTGACGAGAGCGAGACCGGCGGCGAAGGCTTCAAGCCCTTCTACGTGGCCGGTGACTGGGCAACCCGTTCCGACATCAAGCCGCACAAGGACGCAATCCCGCTGGCAGACTTCAAGGGCTGGCAGATGGCACCGGAAGAAACCGCCAAGATCCGCGCCGAAGTGGCGGATTTCATTCTCGCGCTGCAGTGAGGTTTTCGGATGGAGGCGGGCGGTTCGGCCGCCTGTCTTCTCTGTCCAAAAGCGCAGTCTTGATCTTCCACGATGGTGAGACAGTTGTGTTTGGATCCTCGGGTCAAAACCGACGATGACGGAGATCGAAGGGATCCAGATTGATCAGGGAACCCGTTGAGACCGAGGCCACTCGAGCAGACTGTGGGGCGGAGGTCATCATATCCTCCTGCACCCGTTTCAATACGTGAAACACCTCTTCTGCCAGTGCACACCGTCAAGGCCTTCATCCTCGGGCGCGACCCGAGAATTCAAACGCAAGCAACATACTGAGGCGAGCGGCATAACCCTGCCGTCGTTATCCGGAGTACCACATGACCACCCTGCTCGGGCCGATCGGTTCAGCATTCAATAAACGCGGCCTGACGCTTGTCATGGCACTGGTGCTCGTTGCGCTGGTGGCGGCGCCGCTGGCCACCATTCTCATTCAGACCGTCTACCCGTCATCCGCCGCCTGGGCCGATGTGCTGGCGAGCCGCCTGTCCCAGAACCTGTTCTGGCGTCCGACGATCAACACCATGATCATCGGGCTCGGCGTCTCCGCCGGCTGCGTTCTGCTGGGTGGCTTCCTCGCCTGGCTGGTGGTGATGACCGACATTCCCGGCCGGCCGGCCATCGCCTTCATGGCGACGCTGCCCTTCATGATCCCGAGCTTTGCCACGGCGCTCGCCTGGGGCACCGTGTTCCGCAACGGCCGTGTCGGCGGTGGCGGCGGCTTGCTGGAAGGGCTTGGCTTTGCCGTGCCCGACTGGCTTTCATGGGGCATGACGCCGACCATCGTCGTGCTGATCGCCCACTATTATGCGCTCGCCTTCACCGTCATTGCCGCAGCGCTTGCCACGGTCAACGGCGATCTCGTCGAAGCCGCGCAGATGACCGGTGCCTCGCGCAAACGCATCTTGTTCGGCATCGTGCTGCCGGTCGTCACCCCCGCCATCATCGCAGGCGGGTCGCTGGCCTTTGCCGGCGCCGTTTCCAACTTTGCAGCCCCCGCCCTGCTCGGCCTGCCGGTGCGCATGCAGACATTATCTACCCGCCTGTTCGGCATGATCGAGATCGGCCAGACGGAACGGGGTTACGTTCTCGCCATCCTGCTGATCGGTATCTCGGCAGTCTTCCTGGGGCTCGGCAACCGCATGCTTTCCGGCCGCCGCAGCTTTGCGACGATCGGCGGCAAAGGCGCAAAACCGCGCCGGTTTGCGCTTGGCGGCGCCCGCATGCCGCTGACGGTCGTCGCCTGGATCGTCTGCATCTTCACAACCATCCTGCCGATCCTGCTACTCGTCGCAGCAAGTCTTGCCCCCTCTTCGCTCGCACTCTTCTCCGACTGGACGCTGCATTACTGGATCGGCGACGCCGACCCGGCCTTCGCCCGAGGTCAGCCCGGCATTTTTCATAACCCGCAGCTTATCTCTGCTCTGACGACAACGCTGATCTTGGGCGCATCCGTAGCACTTGCCGCCAATATCATCGGCATCCTGATCGCGGTCGCTCTGACCCGCCAGAAAGTGCCGGTGCTGAGCAATCTCGTTTCCCAACTCAGTTTTCTGCCGATGCTGCTGCCCGGCATCGCTTTTGCCGCCGCCTATATCGCGCTTTACGGCGCACCGATCGGCCCGCTGCCGGCTCTCTACGGCACCAAGCTGCTGCTGGCACTGGCGCTCACGGCCGCCATGCTGCCCTTTGCTGTGCAGACGGGGCGGGCAACGGTATCGCAGATTTCCGGCGACATCGATGAGGCGGCGCGGATGACCGGCGCCGGTTTCTTTCGCAGGCTCGGCGCCATCACGCTGCCGCTTGCGGCGCGCGGGCTTGCAGCCGGTTTGCTGATCACCTTCGTCAATGTCATCGGCGATCTGGCGATCACCATTCTTCTCTACACACCCACCTCGCCGCTTCTGGCCGTCCTGTCCTATAGCTATGCGTCAGACGGGTTCCACCAGTTCGCCAACGCGGTGACGCTAGTCATTCTGATCATTTCCATGCTGGCCACCGGCGCCGCGACGCTTTTGCGCGGCCGCCGTCGCCAGTCCTTTACCTGAGGTTATCCCGTGATTTCCCTCGACAAGATCACAAAATCCTTCGGCACATCCAATGCCGTTTCCGATGTCAGCTTTTCCGTGCCGGAAGGATCGTTTCTCGTGCTGCTCGGGCCCTCCGGCTGCGGCAAAAGCACGATGCTGCGCATGCTGGCCGGGCTGGACCAGCCGACATCGGGAAAAATGCAATTCGGCGATACGCTGGTCGCCGATGGCGGCTCGGGACTTTCATTGCCGCCGGCAGATCGCAATGCCGGTCTCGTCTTCCAGTCCTACGCGCTATGGCCGCACATGACGGTTGCAGGCAACATAGAATGGCCGCTGAAGGTCGCCAGACTGGCGACCGAAGAGCGCCGGGCTCGCGTGCTGGAAGCCATGAAAATGCTCGGCATCGAAAAGTTCGCCAACCGTTATCCCGGCGAAATTTCCGGCGGCCAGCAACAGCGCGTGGCACTGGCACGCATGATCGCGCCGCGGCCGAAGGTGATGCTGTTCGACGAGCCGTTGTCCAACCTCGACGCGACATTGCGCGTCGAGATGCGTTTCGAATTGATGAGGCTGCATGCGGAAACCGGCGCCACCGCCGTCTATGTCACGCACGACCAGGTCGAGGCCATGACCATGGCGACCCATGTGGCGGTCATGAACAACGGCCGCATCGAACAGTTCGACGCACCACAGACGCTGTTATCACAGCCGGCATCGGCCTTCGTCGCCGGGTTCGTCGGCACCCCGGCCGCCAATCTCATCCCGATCGCCGATGGCAGCTGGTTCGGCACGATGCCGGACGCAGGTCTGCGCGATTTTACGGGCCATGCCATGGTGCGCGCAGAACAGATCGCATTGGCCGATGAAGCGGGAGCCCGCACATTTGATGCCGTTCTGGCGGAAGTCGTGCCCATGGCAGGTCGGTTCCTGATCACCGGCATCGTCAACGGCATCCGCATCACCGCTATTTCCGACACTGTCAGCCGGCCTTCGGGACAGCTGCGCTTCCGACTGCCCGCCAGCCCGGCTGCCATTTTCGACATGCAAGGAACAAGAATTTCATGAAACGCATACTTCTGGTGCGCCACGGAGAAAGTGAATGGAACGCGATCCGTCGCCTGCAGGGGCAGGCCGATATCGGGTTGTCACAACGCGGCGCAGAACAGGCGCGCACTCTGGCCCCGATGGTCGCGAGTTTCAAACCCGGTCTCGTGATGACATCGGACCTGAAACGTGCGGCCCAGACTGCAGCCCTGCTCGGTTATCCGGAAGCTGCCCACGAACCGCTGCTGCGCGAACAGAATGTCGGAGCATGGACAGGCGCCGAGATTGCCCAATTGATGGCCGACGCGCCGGGCGCCTATGCCGGTTGGCGGGCAGGCACCTTCGCCCCCGAAAACGGCGAGATCTGGAGCGATTTCCGCAGCCGGATCGCCCGCGCACTCGAAAAGGCGATTGAAGCAGAGGCCGAAACGGTGCTGGCGGTCTGCCATGGCGGGGTCATCCGCGCAGCTCTCGATGGCGCGCTTGGACTGGCACCCGCCCGCATCATCCCCGTCGGCCCGGCGAGCCTGACCATCCTTGCATTTCCAAAAGGCGAAGCACGACTGGAAGTGTTCAATGCGACGACCTTTGCACCGATCATCGACGCGCCGGATTAGTCACGTGTTGGCCCCGTTCTGGTAAGGGCAGCATGGACTTTGTGTTGAACGTCAGACGGAAACGCGTGCCCCATCCCTGAGGGATGATGGCGACATGTCCATGATGCGTCTGGGCGATCTGCCAGACGATGCTGAGGCCGAGGCCCGCCCCTGTGGACTTCGGCTTCGATCTGTAAAATGGCTCAAAGACCTTTTCTCGCTCTTCCTGAAGAATTCCTGGTCCGTCATCTGCGACATCGATCGATCCGTCGCGCGTGACTTCGACCCGGATATTTCCAGACCCGCCACCATGCTCTATGGCATTGCGGATCAGATTGCTGACGGCTCGCTCAAGGGAGTCCCTGTCGCCTTTGATGATGAGCGAAGGAGTTTCCGCTTCGAATCCAAGCTCGTATCCGGCCGAAATCGCCATCGGAGCGCTTTCGGCAACGACCTTACGGCAAAGATCAACGAGATCGATATTTTCCCAGGACTGGATGGCGCCGAAACGCTGCATGTCGAGAAGCTGTTCCGCCGTTTGCGCCAAGCGCGCAACATCCATCAGAAGCCTCTCCTTTTCCGGACCGGGCGCAGAGGCTTCAAGCCTCGTTTGCAGGATCGCGATAGGGGTCCTCAGTTCATGGGCGGCATTGGCAAGAAACCGGCGTCGCTGAGAGACATCTTCGTCGATACGGCCAAGAGCGGAGTTGAATGCATCCACCAGAGGCTGCAACTCCAGAACCACGTCTTCCCTGGGCAAGCGGATGCCAAGGCTGTTCGCATCGATAGAGGCCGCGCGATTGATGGTCAGCCTGATGCCGGAAAGTGCACGGCCAACGAGGATAGGCAGTGCAAGGAAAACAAGCGCGATCGGGATCAAGGTGAAGGGAATGTAGAACACGCTCATGCCCAGCATGACCTTGGTCAGGTATGAGCGCGTCGCAACCGTACCGCCATACATCACCTTGATCCTGCCCGCAGGCGTTTCAAGTTCGGCAAAATTCGCTGTGAGCGGTGAGTTGTCGTCTCCTCGCATGTCGAGGAAATGGATATCGCCCATAATCGGCAAAAGCGCCTGATACTGGGGTGGCACTATCCCGAAGCTCGCCTGACGACCATCGGATGCTCTTGCCAAAAACCAGAATGCAGGCGCGTTCTCCGACAGCCGTTTGAGGTCCTCGGTGGGCGAAACGACAAGCTCGCCGTTCATAGATTCGATTGCTGCCGCGACCGAGGGCTTCACGGCATCATCCGCATCGTTCTTCGTCGGAAGCAGATACCCTAGGAGCACCAGGAAGCCGACATTCATGACGATCATCAGCACGCCGAGGACGATTGCAAATCGCAATACCAGCCTGCCCTTCAGAGAACGTCGACTGAACATCCCGATCATCATTCGCCCTTCAAGAGATAGCCGATGCCCCGTATCGTATGGATCGTCACGCTGGCGCCCGCATCCGCAAGCTTTCTGCGAAGACGGGACACGTGACTGTCGAGAGCATTGGATTGTATTTCGTCGTCATAGCCATAAACGGCTTCTTCAAGGGTTGCGCGCAACACCGTTTTTCCGACCCGTCGAACGAGGATCTGGAGAACCGCCATCTCGCGCCGCGTCAGCGTAATGGTTTCTCCACCAACCCGCAGTTCCTGATGGTCGAGATCGATCTCCACATTTCCCTCTGTGAAAACCTGGCTGATGTAGCTTTCCGACCGACGCACCACAGCGCGCAACCGCGCCATCAGTTCAGCGGCCAGAAACGGTTTTCCGAGGTAGTCGTCGGCCCCGTCGTCAAGGCCATCAACCCGATCAACAGGTCCGTTATGCGCCGTCAGGATGATGACCGGGGTCTTGTCTCCTGCAACTCGCATCTCGCGAAGAAGAAGGAGACCGTCACCATCCGGAAGCTGACGGTCGAGAATGACGGCATCATGGACTTTCGAGCGCAAGGCCTCGCGGGCATGCTCGATCATCGTCAAATGATCGACGACATGACTATGCTGCACCAGAACCGAGGTAAGTGCCCTCGCCATTTCCACTTCGTCTTCAACCAGCAAAAGTCTCATAAGCCTCGCCGTCCAAAGGGTTTCGTCGATCGCAGAATTTTCAGCCCGAAAGCGTCGCTTTGACCTCGCCGTCCTGCGTTCTCCTTGTTGCCGGCGAGAACCACCTTTTGACGCGCCTCGCCATTCCGTCGAGATAGGTGAGGACGACCGGAACGAAGACGAGCGTCAACAGTGTCGAGGAGATCAGTCCGCCAATTACTGCATGCGCCATGGGCGCGCGCTGTTCGCCGCCCTCCCCCATTCCCAGTGCCATGGGCAACATGCCGAAAATCATCGCAAGCGTCGTCATGACGATCGGCCGTAACCGGACCGCTCCGGCATCGGCAAGACTCTGCCGCAATGTCTTGCCTTCACGCACGCCGAGATTGGAGTAATCGACCAGCAGGATGGCGTTCTTCGTGACGAGGCCCATCAGCATGATGAAGCCGATCATCGAGAACATGTTGAGCGTCGAACCGGTGAACAGCAGCCCGAGCAGCACGCCGATCAACGACAGCGGCAAAGTCATCATGATCGCGATCGGCTGGATGAAGGAGCCGAATTGCGAGGCGAGAATGATGTAGATAAAGATTACCGCAAGCACGAGCGATTGCAGCGCATAACCGGTGCTTTCCGCCAAATTCTCGGCATCGCCGCCGAAGGAGATGCGATAACCGACCGGAATGTCCATCTTGGCGATCGCCGCATTTAGATCGTTGGTGACGTCACCCAGCGCCCTGCCCTCGATATTGCTCGAAATGCGCACTTCACGCGACAGATCCTTGCGGGTGATCGCATCGGGTGCCGTGCTTTCCACCACGTCGGCGACCTGATCAAGCAGAACGGTGATCGGCTTGCCATCATCATCGGTGCGATTGGTCGAAATCGTGAGGTTTCGAAGCTGCGCAGCATCCTTTCGGCCGGTCGCCGGCAGGCGCACCATAACGTCGTAGGATTCGCCGTCCGGCGCATTCCATACCGATATCGCATCACCCGCCACCAACGGCCGCAGCGTATCACCGATCATCGCGATGGAGACGCCCAGATCGCTTGCCGCCTCGCGCCGGACGCGCACAGCAAGCGTCGGCCGAACGTTCTCGATCGACGATTCCACTTCGGTTGCGCCGGGAATGGCAGAAAGCGCACTGGTGATCTGGTCCGAAATTTGCAGCAACCCTTCGTCTCCATCACCGAGGATCGATAGCTGCAGCGGCTTCTGGGATCCGCCGACACCGTCGGACTGTCCGACCGAGATTTCCAGGCCGGCAATCCTTGCCAGCCTCTGCCGGATCGGTTCGATGCTCTGCGCCGTGGTCAAATTCCTCTCCGCGCTCGGTATGAGCTGCACCGCGACTACAGCCTCGTTAAAGCCGCGCGCTCCGCCGGAATTGACGGTCGAATAGATGGTGGCGACGTAGGGAAATTCGCGCAGCGCCCGTTCGACCTGACCGACCTTCGCCGCCATATAATCCAGCGACGCGCCTTCGTTGGCTTCCAGCGAGACGCTCACCTCGCCCTGATCGGCAGGCGGCAGGAACTCCGCACCGATGCGCGGCACAAGAAGCAGGCTGCCGACGAACATAGTCACGACTATGGCGATCGTCGTCTTGCGATGATCGAAGGTCCAGTGGATCAGAGAACGATAGCGACCCGCCAGCCTTTCGAACCAGTGATCGAAGCGCTCGACAAGGCGGCCGATGAAGCCACGCTTGGCGCCCTTTTGCGATTGAGGGTCGTACCAGACGCTGGACAACATCGGATCGAGCGTGAAGGACACGAACAGCGAGATCATCACGGCGGCGGCCACCGTCACCCCGAACTGCAGGAAGAACCGGCCGATCAGTCCACCCATAAAAGCAACGGGCAGGAAGACGGCGACGATGCAGAGCGTGGTCGCGAGAACTGCCAACCCGATTTCATTAGTGCCGTCGAGCGCAGCCCTTACATGGTCCTTGCCCATCTGCAGGTGACGCGTAATGTTCTCGCGCACGACGATCGCATCGTCGATCAGGATACCGATCGACAGCGACAGTGCCATCAGCGTCATCGTATTGAGCGTGAAGCCCAGAGCGTAAATTACCGCGAATGTGCCGATGACCGAGATCGGAAGGGTGAGGCCGGTAATGACGGTCGACCGCCAGGAATTCAGGAAGATAAAGACGATCAGTACCGTCAGCACGCCGCCCTCGATCAGCGTGCGTTGGACTTCGGAAACCTGGGATGCGATCGCACGGGAATTGTCGCGCGTGATGGTGAGTTCGATATTCTCCTTGGCCAGTTCGGTATTCAAAGTAGCGATTTCGTCGCGCAGTGCACGCGCCACTTCCACCGTGTTGGCGCCCTGGACCTTGACGATATCGAGCCCGAGAGACGGTGCGCCCTGATAGGTGGCGCGGCTTGTCACTTCAGCGCCCGTATCGAGAATGCTCGCAACATCGGAAAGATAAACCGGATAACCGCCGCTCTGCGCCACGATGATGCTGTTGAAGCCGGCCGCATCGGCAATACGGCCCTCCACCGTCACGATGCGCTGATTGATGCCGGAAATCAGCGTGCCGGCGGCGCGATCCTGGTTCTCGCGACGGATCGCATCCATGACGGTCGACACGCCCACGCCATAGGCTTCCAGCCGGTCCGGGTCGACGACAACCAGCACCTGTCGCTCGCTATCGCCGACAAGCGAGATCTGACCGACACCGGCGATCACATTCAGCCGGTTGGTGATGATCCGATTGGCGAGCGTGGTGATTTCCGAGAGCGTCCTGGTCGGTGACGACGCGGCTACCGAAAGGATCGGCTGGTCGTCAGGGTTGAAACGGGTCACCTGGGGCGTATCGACCTCGTCAGGGAAAGCCGCCTCCAGTCGCGCCACCCGGTCGCGCACTTCCTGCGCAGCAACCTGGCTATCCGTATCGAGATCGAACTGGACGACGACGATGGAACGCCCTTCGTAGGATTCCGATGTGATCGTGTCGATGCCGCCGATCGTGTTGAGCGAGGATTCGATCGGGCGCGACACCTCGCTTTCGACGGAGGCGGGTGACGCTCCGGTATAGGTGGTCGCGACGACGACGATCGGCAGGTCGGTTTCGGGAAACTGATCGACCCCGAGGCGGCTGTAGGAAAACAAGCCGACGACCAGGATCGTCACCATCATCATCGTGGCGAAAACGGGATGGGCTACACTGACGCGGGTGAGGAACATGGGTCAGATATCCTCGATGCGCACGGATGTACCGGCGACGAGATCCGGCAGCGGAGCTGTGACGATGACGTCTCCCTCTTCCACGCCCGAAACCTGGACGAGATTGCGGTCGGTCCAGCTCGTTCCGAGATCGACAGGCTGCCGTCGCAGCATGTCGTCATCCACCTTGAGTACAAATGAGCCTTCTGCATCATGCCGGATCGCAGCCGACGGCAGGGCAATGATACCCTTCTGGTCGTCCACTTTCAGGATACCTGTCGTGAACATGCCGCCGCGCAGAAGCCCCTCGTCATTGTTGATTGCGACGAAGACGCGTACGGCCCTCGAACCTGCGACAGCGGTCGGCGAAATGCGCATCACTTCGCCTGCAAAGGTGCGACCCGGGAACCCTTCGACATTAAGCTCTACGGGCTGTTTCAGCTGCACTAGCGGGATACGGCTCGTCGGGACGCCGGCATCCACCTCCATCCGGCTGAGGTCGACAAGGCTCATCAGTTCCGTATTGAGCGGCACTGTCTGTCCCTGATCCACCGCGCGCGAGGCGACGACACCGTCGAATTCCGCCCTCAGTTCCGCATAGGCAAGCGAGCGTTCCGCATCCGCGACTTCCGCCTGCTTTGATCTGAGCTGTGCCCGCAGATTCAATAGATTGGCCTGCGCCTCAAGCCGCGTCGCTTCGGATGCAGCGCCGCGCTCGCCGAGTGAAGTGTTCCGTTCCAGCACCACTTCGGCCAGTTCGATCTGGGCGCCGAGTGCATCGATCTCCGCTTTGCGCGCCGTCACCGCCGAGGCGAGCGCCTCGGTATCGAAGCGAACGAGCAGGTCGCCCTTTTTGACCACATCGCCGATCTGCACCGGCAATTCGAGGATTGTAGAGGAGACGCGTGAGGTCAGGGTAGAGCGCCGAATGGGTGTCAGCGAGCCGGCAATCCGCACTTCGGTCGCCATATCCTGGCGCGTCGCGGTGCTGACATCGACCTTGGACAATTCGATCGGAGCGCTTTGCGGCTGCTGTGCGGCGGCATTGGACAACGCACCAGTCACACTGATCGCAACGATGAAGGAATATACGCAAAAAGCGCGGCCTAGGCGGCATGTAGCCGTCGTCATGGATGACCTCGATTTCATTTTCTGCAGGTGTCTAAAGCTGGTCTACACTCGACGGATTACAAGGGGTTACCGATGGATGTTCTCAAACAACGCCTCCCGCGTGGCTGTGGTCGAAGCCACGACAGGATTTGCCGTAAATGCCTGATGGAGGTTGCGGGAACATTACGCATCCCCGGCGGCAACGCGGTAAAATCCAGTTCTGCCGGGGTAATATTGCTTCAATGTGGCGAGCGCGACCTTTCCTCGCTCGCATCGGCCTGGCACGGAGTTCTGCGCCAAGGTCGGGCGGAAGCGCAGGAACAATTGTCTCCGTTTGTTCGTTGCGCCACCATCCTTCCCAACGAAAGATGGAATATGAGCGTTATCAACGAGTTCAAGTCATTTATCGCGCGTGGCAATGTCATGGATCTGGCTGTCGGCGTCATTATCGGCGGTGCCTTTGGGGGTATCGTAAAATCATTGACCGATGACATCATCATGCCCGTCGTCGGCGCGCTCTTTGGCGGTTTTGATTTCTCCAACTACTTCCTGCCGCTGTCGTCGGCGGTCAACGCACCGACGCTTGAGGCGGCGCGAGCCCAAGGCGCCGTCTTCGCCTATGGCAATTTCATCACCGTTCTGATCAATTTCCTCATTCTCGCCTGGATCATTTTCCTGATGATTAAGGGCGTAAATTTCCTGCGCCATCAGGTCGAGCATCACGAAAAATCCGGCGCGACACCGCCCTCCCCGCCTCCGGCCGACGTGCGTCTGCTGACGGAGATCCGCGATTTGCTCGCCAAGAAGGATGGAAATTTCCCCAAGTCATCTAGTACTACCTGAGATTGCCCCCGACAAATTCGCTTCGGAACAAGTCTGCACTCTGAGTGCTTTGGCCCTTGTGCCGGGACAATCCGGACGATCTTCCGGCCTGCTGCGCCGAGACCGTTGAGGTTTGCCGAAGGCTGGCACCCAGCACGGGCGCACAGCGCCCTATCCCCGTCCTGGCGGGGCGCCGAAGACGTCGCCCATCAATGCCAGAGCCACAGCAAGGAAAAGAAATATGACCAACTATCCGAGCCCACCTTTCGACACCCCTCGTCAGCCGATGCCGGGATTGACCAACGAGATGGCTCCCGTCCCGGATCATGGCGAAGAGACCTATCGCGGCTCTGGCCGCCTGAATGGCAAGAAGGCGATCATCACGGGCGGCGACAGCGGGATCGGTCGTGCCGTCGCAATCGCCTACGCGCGCGAGGGCGCAGACGTCGTTATTTCCTATCTCGATGAGGACAACGATGCGGAACAGACAAAGTCTTGGGTCGAGAGAGCTGGCCGCAAGGCCGTACTTGTTCCTGGAGATATCCAGAATGCCGGCCATTGCCGCCATATCATCGATACGGCGGTCGCTGAACTCGGTGGCATCGACATTCTCGTCAACAATGCGGCCCACCAGGCAAGCTTTCAGAACATCGCTGAGATCAGCGACGAAGAATGGGAGCTTACGTTCCGGACAAATATCCACGCCATGTTTTATCTGACGAAGGCAGCTGTAGCCCACATGAAGCCCGGGAGCGCGATCATCAATACCGCGTCGATCAACGCCGACAGTCCGAGCCCTCACCTGCTCGCCTATGCGACGACAAAGGGAGCCATTCAGAACTTCACAGCGGGGCTTGCGCAGATGCTGGCCGATAAAGGCATCCGTGCGAACGCGGTCGCTCCCGGCCCGATCTGGACGCCACTTATCCCGTCGACTATGCCGGACGAGTCCGTTAAAAATTTCGGCAGGCAGGTCCCAATACAGAGGCCCGGCCAGCCGGCCGAACTTGCAACCTCTTACGTGATGTTGGCCGATCCGATGTCGAGTTACGTATCCGGTGCGACTATTGCGGTTACCGGTGGCAAACCTATCATCTGAGGTATTGCGCAGAGTCCGCCCGCCGTCTGCGGTCAGGCGGCGAGCCTGTCTATTTGGTATCCAGTTTTCCCGCTAAGAAACCTTGATGATGAGTTTACCGAAGTTTTTCCCGGTCAGCATACCGATGAATGCCTCCGGCGCGTTTTCGATGCCCTCCACGACATCTTCCCGATAGCGGATCTCGCCGGAAGCAACACGCGGACCAATTTCGGCCAGGAACTCTGCAAAATTATCTGCCGCGAACTCGGTCTGAATAAAGCCACGAATGGTCAGGCTTCTTCGAAGGATTGTCGACATCGTCGCCGGAAGTCTGTCCGTTTCTCCCGCTCCCGCACCATTGTAGTGAGCAACGAGGCCGCAGACCGGAACGCGGCCGTATTGATTGAGCAGCGGCAACACCGCTTCCCACACATGCCCGCCGACGTTCTCGAAATAGACATCGATGCCGTCTGGGCAGGCGGTCTGCAGATCGGATGAGAGGTCGGATGAACGATGGTCGACCACTGCGTCAAAGCCCAGCTCTTCCCTCACAAATGCACATTTCTCAGGGCCGCCAGCAATTCCGACTGCTCTTGCGCCGGCGAGCTTTGCAAGCTGGCCGACCATCGATCCTACCGGACCAGATGCTGCCGCGACCGCCACCGTGTCGCCCGATTGCGGTTTGCCGATGAATTTCAGGCCGCTCCAAGCCGTGAAGCCCGGCATGCCCAGGACACCGAGAGCCGTAGAGACAGACGCGCCGTGCGTTTCAACGGTCCGCAGCTTGTCGCCGTCGATAACGGCGTGCGAGCACCATCCTGTTCTTCCGCGAACGACATCTCCCGGAGAGAAGCCGTTATGTCGCGATTTGAGCACTTCAGCTACGGTCTCGCCTTCCATGATGCCGCCAATCGGAACGGGTTCGGCGTAGGATTTCGCATCGCTCATTCTTCCCCTCATGTAGGGGTCCAGCGACAAGTAGAGTACCCTGACCGTGACTTCTCCTTCGGCAGCCTCGGGCAATTCGACATGCTCTATCCGGAAATTATCCGCATTGGGCTCGCCCGAGGGTCTGCTTGCTAGGACGATCCGCGTCGCTTCAGTCATGACATGTTCTCCATTCCTATGAATGAGGTGATCTAGCGGCGGCTGATGGATTTCCAAGCCTTTCAGCAGGTTGGCGTGTCTTCCTGTAAAACTGGCTTGCATGTGTAACCGAGGATGAGCGGCGCCGAGTACCCGAGTCCGCAAGGGTCCGACTGATCGATCCCGGCCTTGCTATCAGGCAACCAAATGTCCTGTCTCGGCGTTCATCCAATCGCCTACCTTCGTGGCGAAGCAGGAGACAGTCATGGGCAGGAAGCTTTCCAGCGTCTACGAAGTGCTGATCCAGGGCCTTTGCAGCGGCCTGTCCGGACATGATCTTTACAGGCATGTTATCAGTCACTGCGCGGTATCCTCCGACAAGCGCATCTGTCGGGCATCGATGTTGGCGATGTCAGATTCCCGCGTTGCAGATCGCGAAGCATTGGAAGCCGTCTATACGATTGCGACTGACCGTCGCATCCGTTGTCCAGGTTAGGATTCAACGCGCCATGTCTACCTTAAGACGTGCGCCATCCACTGACTTGTGATGTTAGAGTTGTGAGTTCAACTCACGCAGCAATTTCTTGCGCTCCCGTCTTCTTGTCATCTATCGTGTCAGCGCTCGGTTACGCGGATGCGAGCTCCCGTATCGGATTGAGCGAGCTCGAAATCTCTCGTAGAGCCGGTCAGCAGGTCTTCGCAGACATATATGCCGAGGATGGTAATTTCGATCTTTGCCGCCCGGTCCAAGAATTTGCCATCATACCCCTTTACATCTTCGCCGCCCGGCTTCTCGGCATATTCCAGGATGCAGGCGAATGTTCCCATATCCAAAGGCTTTATGCCTTAATTTGCCTGAGAGAGGGGAGTTCCACCATCTGACCGGTTATGGCGGATTTTTGCGCCGCCAATCCCATTGCTACAGCCCACCAACCATCGTCCACCGTCACTTCCACCGGTCCTTCGCCCCTGACCGCGCGTAAGAAACGCTGATGCTGGTAGAAGGTTGAGCCGTTATGGTCACCGGCGTCCAGCAAGGCCGAATCAACCGGAATATCGACCACGCGCGGTCCCCGCGGTTCGCGCGGTGACACGATTACCTTGGCGACCGGCGAAGCACCGAGATGTTGCGGCCAGAACCGGCTCGGCCCGGGCACCTTGCATTCGATCTTTCCGAGAGGTCCAATCGCCGAAATCTCTTCCTGATAGCGTGAGCCTTCCGCAAACATGCAAAGCTCCAGCATGGCCCGGGCGCCGGAAACAAAGTCGACGATGGCGTAGCCATGATCCCAGACATCCGGTTGTACCCCGTCATACCGTTCATCGACATGGTTCACCGCCTGCCCACCCGACGCCATGATGCGCACTGGATCGGATTTGAGGATCAGTCGCATGAGATCGAAGAAGTGGCAGCATTTTTCCACCATCGTGCCGCCGGTCCGCTCATTGAAACGGTTCCAGTCGCCGACCTTTTTGAGGAAGGGAAAGCGATGTTCGCGGATGGTCAGCATGCGGATGCCGCCCGTCGCTGCCTCGGTTTCTGCAATTAACCTTGCCACAGGCGGCATGTAGCGATATTCCATGGCCACCCAGATCGGCGCCGGATATTTTTCGCGCAGGGCCTCGATACGGGCCATGTCTTCTGCGCTGGTAAACAGCGGTTTTTCCACTAGAACCGGCAGCGGCCGGATCGCCGCGATTTCCTCCAGTTGACCGAGATGGAAATGGTTGGGGCTGGCGATCAGCAGGCAATCGATCGCCTCGATGGCCAGAAGTTCCGCCACCGATCCGACCATGCGCGCACTCGGAGCGACCTCGGCGGCGCGCGCCCTCATTCCCGCATCCGGCTCGAAAATCGCCACCACATCCACATCCGGCAAAAGCGCCAGATTGCGCAAATGCTCCTGCCCCATCATGCCGCAGCCGATCACGCCGTAACGCACTGACATCTCTCCTCTCGATTATTTCAGACGCGACACATAGCGGGCGACCGAATGGTCGATCCATGTGCGTGAAACCTCCGCCCGTTTGCCATCCTGCGCCTCGCTCACGCGCAGCACCTGCATCGCCGGCTCTCCCGCCCGACGGCCAAAAGTTTCCGGCGCCCAATCCGGCACCGTATCGAGACCGATCCGGTCCTCCGCGCGCACGATCCAGAGACCGAGAGCCTCGCGATAATAGAGATAAAGCGACTCCGACAGGTCTTCGGCGCTGATGATCTCGACATAATCGCCGTCGAGCCAGATTTCCTCCAGCGCCGCGACCTTGCCGGACAGGAAACGAACGCGCCGGATGCGATGCCCCTCGTTAGACGTTCCGAAATCCGGCAGATCGACGTTTTTTGGCAAACGCCGCACATCCAGAATATCCGCCGTCGGCAGGCCGCCACCTTCAAGAAGCTCCAGCCGGAACATCGCATAGATGCTTTTGGGATCACTGACGGCACGCACGTAATTGCCCGAGCCCTGCACCCGCTCCAGCATGCCGCGCGACTGCAATTCGGCCAGCGCCTTGCGCAGCGTACCGGTGGCGATACCCAACCGCTCCGACATCTCCCGTTCCGGCGGCAGCTTTTCGCCGTCGATCAGCCGGCCGCTGGCAATGTCACGGATCAGAAGCTCGGTGATCTGCAGATAGATCGGCAGGCTGCCGGATGTCTGCTGCATGCCGCCTCCCATCACGCGCAGCCGAATTGATACACTATTGATTTACATCAATCGCAATGTTACGCAACAGGCAATCGATCTCGGGGAGGAGAATTCCGATGACCGTTGTGCCCGTCCGATCCGTCGATCTTGATGCCTCGGAAATCTCATGGTTTTCCGCGCTCTGCTCGGATGATTACGCCTTACTCGGCGTGCCCGACGGCGCCCTGCGCTCCAGCTTCGAACACTGTTCCGCTATCGTGAAAAAGGCGGAAACACTGGGGTTTCGCAACATCCTCTGCCCCTCCTCCTATCAGGTCGGACAGGACACGCTGAGTTTTGTCGCCGCCTGCGCGCCGATCACCGAGCGCATCAACATGCTGGCGGCCATCCGCTGCGGCGAAATGCAGCCGATCATGCTGGCCCGCACCGTCGCCACGCTCGACCACATGCTGAAAGGCCGCCTCACGCTCAACGTCATCAGTTCCGATTTTCCCGGCGAAGTCGCCGACAGCGACTGGCGGTATCGCCGCAGCCATGAGGTGGTTGAGATCCTGCGGCAGGCCTGGACGCGCGACACGATCGACCATGACGGCGAGATCTACCAGTTCAAAAATGTCTCCACCGAACCCGCCCGCCCCTACCAGCAGAATGGCGGGCCGCTGCTCTATTTCGGCGGTTATTCACCGGATGCGCTGGAGCTGTGTGGGGCACAGTGTGACGTCTACCTGATGTGGCCGGAACCGAAGGAACAGCTGGCGGAGCGCATGCGCGCCGTGCATGCCCACGCCGAGGCACATGGCCGGGTGCTGGATTACGGTCTGCGGGTGCACATGATCGTGCGCGACACCGAACAGGAAGCCCGCGAATATGCCGAACATCTCGTCTCGAAACTCGATGACGAATACGGTAAACTGATCCGCGAACGGGCGCATGACAGCATTTCGCTCGGCGTGTCGCATCAGGCGCGTGCCCGTGAACTGGCGGACCAGTTCGGTTATGTGGAGCGGCATCTCTGGACCGGTATCGGCCGCGCTCGCTCCGGCTGCGGCGCCGCCATTGTCGGCTCGACTGATCAGGTGCTTTCGGAAATCGAGGCCTACCGAAAGATGGGCATTCGCGCCTTCATCTTTTCCGGTTACCCGCATCTCGATGAGGCCGAACATTTCGGCACAAAGGTCCTGCCGCAGCTAAAGACCTGCTCACTGCCGCATGCCTATGGCCGCGTGCCAAAAGAGGCGCCCGCCACGCCGCTTGGCACAGGCGAACGTCGCTAGATTTTAGGCGCCGCTTCCCGGATGGGTGAACAGGCGGTGGCCATTGTCGTCGAAGACATGCAGGACCGGTTTCGATAGGTCGAAATGCACCGTGTCCCCGGCGTTCAGCCGCTGCTGCCCGGGCAGCACGGCCAGTAGCTTTTCGCCGCCGATATCGCCATGCACGACGGTTTCCGAGCCCAGCGCCTCGACCAGATAGAGTTTTGCGGCGGGATGTTGCGGATCACTGCTGACCGCCAGATGTTGCGGCCGCACGCCAACATTTACCTTGTCGCCAACCTGCAGTTTCGCCTGCCCGGTCTGCAGATCCGCACGATAACCACCGGCGAAGGTGAGCGTCGCCGAACCTGAAGACACGGCCACCACATCCGCCTTCAGAAAGTTCATATGCGGCGCGCCGATAAAACCGGCCACGAACCGGTTGGCCGGTTCGTTATATAGCTCGAGCGGTGTGCCGACCTGCTCGATCTTGCCGGCCCGCATGACGACGATGCGATGCGCAAGCGTCATCGCCTCGACCTGATCGTGGGTAACATAGATCATCGTCGAACCCAGTCGCGCATGCAGCGCCGCCAGTTCCGCGCGGGTCGAGACACGTAGTTCGGCATCGAGGTTCGAAAGCGGCTCATCCAACAGGAAGGCGGTGGGGCGGCGCACGATGGCGCGGCCGATGGCGACACGCTGGCGCTGGCCGCCGGAAAGCTGACCGGGACGGCGATCCATATAGGCCTCGATCTCCAGCATGCGCGCGGCTTCATTGATGCGCTCTGATATCTCCGCCTTCGGCATGTTGGAATTTTCGAGCCCGAAAGCGAGGTTCTGACGCACGCTCATGTGGGGATAAAGCGCATAGGACTGGAACACCATGGCAAGCCCGCGATCGGCCGCCGTCACCTCGTTGACGCGCTTGCCGTCGATCTGGATTTCGCCGCCCGTCACCTTTTCAAGCCCGGCAATGGTGCGCAGAAGCGTCGATTTTCCGCAGCCGGACGGACCGACAAAAACGACGAATTCGCCATCCTTGATATGCAGGTCGATGTCTTTCAGGACCGCGAGTGCGCCAAACGATTTCTTGACGTCGGTGAGTTTGATTTCGCCCATCGGTGTCCCTTACTTCAGGCCGGTGCCGGCAATGCCGGTAGTGATGAAACGCTGCAGGAAAATGAAGACCAGCACGACCGGGATCATGGTGACGACGGTCATCGCCAGAATGAAATGCCATTGCACATTGAGTTCGCCGGAATAGATGCTCAGGCCGACCTGCAGGGTGTAAAGCTCACGCCGCGACAGCACGATCAGCGGCCACAAGAAGTCGTTCCAGCGCCAGACGACCGAAAAGATCGCCAGGACCGCCAGCGCCGGTGCCGTCAACGGCAATACGATGCGCCAATAAATCTGCCATTCCGACGCCTTGTCCATGCGCGCCGCGTCGAGCAACTCGTCGGGAATGGTCAGCATGTATTGCCGCAGGATGAACACTCCGGTCGGCGTCGCCACCGTCGGCAGGATAACCCCCCAGAGACTGTTGAACAGGCCAAGCGTCGAGATGATCGAATAGAGCGGCACCATGATCACCGACAACGGCACCATCAGCGTCGCGAGGATGACGAGCATGGCGAGCGAGCGCCCCTTGAACTCGTATTTCGACAGCGCGAAGGCCGCCATGGAATTGACCACCAGCGTGATGACAGTCGCCACCACCGTCACGAAAACCGAGTTCCACAGGTACCGCAGGAAATCGAAATGCACGAAGGGTTCGGTATAGTTGCCGGTGGCGAAGGACATGGTTCGAACCGGCGTGCGGTCATTGATGTTGACCTTGACGATCTCGCCCGGCGCCTTGGGGTCGACCATCTGCGCCACCAGACCGATGCGCCGCACTTCGGCAAGAACCCGCGTAGAACCGTCCGGCATCTTCGCATCGTAGAGCATCAACGGCTTGTCATAGCCTTCAACGGTCGCCTGGCTGGTGACATAGGGCAGGATCGACGGCGGGAATTCGGCGAGCGCCGCCGGTGTCTTCAGCGAGGAAAACACCAGCCAGACAGCCGGGCCGAACATGATGATCAGCCCGCCGATCAGCCAGACCCACGTAAACACATCGGTCCAGTGCCAGCCCTTGCCGCTGCCATGGGCGCCTCGCCGGCGCAGGATGAAATGCGCGACCTTTCCCATCAGCGTTTCCCCTTGTTTTCGCCGCGCCTGCCGATGCCGAGCTGGATCAACGTCAGCACCACCAGCACCGTGCCCATCAGGATCGAGGCGGCCGCCGCCAGACCCGGATTGCGCAGCGCCGAGGCAAAGCCGGTTTCATAGATATATTGCGTCAGGAACAGCGTGCTCGTGCCCGGCCCGCCGCCGGTCAGCACGTAGATTTCGTCAAACACCTGCACCGACTTGATCAGCGCCAGCACCACGACGACAAGCAGGTTCGGCGCCAGCAACGGAAGCGTGATACGCCAGAAAACGCGCGCCGGTTTCGTGCCGTCCATTTCCGCCGCCTCATAGAGATCTTTGGGGATCGCCTGAAGGCCGGCCAGAATGATCAGCGCATAAAAACCCATATGCGCCCAGAGCGACACACCGATCGTGGCGGCAAAGGTCCAGTTGCGGTCGGTAAGCCACGTGTATGGGTCCATGCCGAACTGGTAGAGGCCGAAATTCAAGAGCCCCTGCCTCTGAAGAATCCATTTCCAGATCAGGCCAACAACCACCGGCGACAGCAGAACCGGAAAGAAGAACACGGCGCGCCAGAAGGACCGGGCGGCAAGCTCGCGATTGAGGATCAACGCCGTGATCAGCGCCGTCAGGATCATCAGCGAGACCTGCAGCACCACGAACCAGAACGTGTTGCCGACGGCGGTCCAGAAAGCATCCTCCTGACACGACATCGGATCGAGATAGTTCTGGCACTCGAACAGGCGCGCATATTGCGCCCCGCCGATAAAATCGCGCTCGGACAGGAAAAAGGCGGTGCCGCCGGTCATCGAGTAGACGAAGTTGATGACAAGAGGCAGCAGCACGAAGATGCCGAAGATCAACATGTTCGGTGCGAGGAAAAACGCCGCCATGCCACCGATGCCGGTCGCTTTCTGCAGGCGGCGCAGCGGCGCATCGATAATGCGCATGACGGCGTTGATGGGTGTCATCAGGAGGCTGGTGAGCCGTGAGGTGACAGTTGGTGTGGTCATCGGCTCGTTCCCATCATGCAGGCCCGGATGAAGAATGCAGGGGGTGTGAATGTGGTCACCGGCTTGCCCCCTTTTCGCGTTTATCGGGCTTGGGTGTGGATCCTCGGGTCAAGCCCGAGGATGACTACGGTGGAGGGAGTGACGGGTGACTCCATTGGGCGTCGTGCTGTTGGAAACTTATCGGCGGCGTCTAATGCCTGGCTCCATTTTCAAAGCCTCGCTTTCGTCATCCTCGGGCTTGACCCGAGGATCCATTCACAAGCCTCTCAACGCCGACGACCGCTCCTCACTGCCCCGCATCCTTCACCTTCTGGGCGATATCCGCATCGATGCGCGTAAACGCATCATCGATCTTCAACTCGCCCGCCAGCGTCTGGCCGATACGGGTGACAATCGCCGCATAAACCGTGTCGGACCAGCGCCAGCCCGGCAGTTTCAGCGCGGCTTCCGAGGTCGTCTTGGTGGATTCCACGAAGACGTTCAGCGCCGCCTTGGCCTGCTCATTGTCCGATTTGAAATCGAGACCACCCTTGTCGACCACGGCCTTGTGGCCGGGCAGGAACAGCGTGCGTTCGGAAAATTCCTTGACGATCTTTTCCTGTGCGAACCAGTCCATCACGGTGGCGGCGTCCTTCTGGTTCTTGGTGTATTTCACCGCAACGAGAGCAGCCCCACCCGGCATGCCGGTGCAGGCGGCCGGGCCGCAGGGGCTGCCGACAGCCACCCAGTCGAAATTGTTGCCGATCTTGGTGGCAAGGTTCGCCACCTGCCAGGAACCGGAATAATAAAACGCGAGCTGGCCGTTGATGAAATCGTCGGCCGCGGCACGGTAGGTGCTGCCGGCGGCAGACACCCAGACATCCTTGCTCACCGTGCCGTCTTCAGCCCAGCCGACGAATTTGGTGAGATAATCCTTCGCGCCCTTGTCGAGCGGCGCCGGTTTGCCGTCGGAGCCGATATAATTGGCGCCATAGGAAAGAAGCGGCGCGGTGATGCGATGGCCGGAACGATCGATCGCCATGGCGAACGGCACCTGCTGGCTTTCCTGCACCTTCTTGGAAGCCGCCGCCCAATCTTCCCATGTCGCCTTCGGGCCGGGGATCGGCACGCCGGCCTGATCGAACAGGGTTTTGTTGGCATAACCGCCGGTCAAGGTGATCTGCGTCATGAAGCCGGAAATCTGGTTGGACCCGTCAGGCCGCATCCAGTCTGCCTGCAGACCAAAATTGTCGTCCCAGTATTTGGCGTCCTTCACCAGCGGGCGCAGGTCCAGCCAGTGTTTCGACAGTTCCTTGATGGCGGTGACGCGGGCGATATCCGGGCCGTTGCCGGCTTCCAGCTGCACCGGCAGCTGTTCCTTGATCACGCTGTAGGCGACATTATCGAGAATGACGTTGATGCCGGGGTTTTCCTTCATGAAACGCCCGACAAGGTCTTTCATCACCTCGCCTTCGACGCCATCGGAATACCACATGATGCGCACATCGCCGGCATGGGCCGCCGTCGAGGTGAGAAACGTGAGCGCGAGGCCCGTAAGAAGCGATCTGGTCTTCATGCGCATTTTCCTCCTCTGATGGACCAAGGCCTCCCAACCCGTCCATTGACCAATCTCAAGCGCCAAGCAGTGTTGCTTCGCCCTTCACCTCATAGTCTTTCCGCGCGATCACGCGGCCTTCAGCCTCCACCGTGCCATCGGCCCGGAAAGACACGCTACCATATTCCGGGTCCGCGACAACGAGTGTGCCGTCGCCCGCCCGTTCAACCTGCAGAGCGCCGAACCGGCTTTCCACCGAGGCGAGATCACCGGCCTCGCAGACCCGCACGATCCAGCTTGTCTTCTGGCCGTATTGCCGCAGTTCCGCACCGGCGGACGGGCCGTCTTTCGTTGCCTCAAGATCGGAACCTGCGCGCAAAAGCACCGCGCCTTCTCCCGAGCGGGCGAGAGCAAGACTGCCCGAAACACGGCTTTCATCGAACTCGGCCACCGGGAACCAGGCATGGGTAAAGTCGGGCTGTTCCTCATAGGTCGTGAATTCCAGAACGGCGAGGCCACGATATTGCTGCACGCGCGGAATGGTGCCACAACCGCCCCAATAGGACGGACGCCCATAACCGAACTGGATCGTCTCACCCGGATGATTGATCCAGATCGCCGCCTCCGGCTTTTGGCCGATGCGCAGGTGCAGCACGGTTTCCTGATAACCCCATTCGTCCCAGCGGTAATGCACCGTCGAGCCCATGGCGAAATTTCTGCCCTTGTAGTGATAAAGCGCGGCAAAGGAATTTTCGCCCTGCGCAAACCGCCATTCCTGATGCTGATCACCCTGATGATCGGCAATCGCTGCAAACTCTTGCGGGATCACCAGCCCATGGTCGCGCAGGCACACCGCCATCTGCGGCAGGCAATGCACGCGGCGGCCATAAAAACCCTTGCCCCAGAGCAGGCGGGCAACCGCCGAAAGCTCCAGCGAACGACCAGCGCACAGCGTGTGTTCGTAGGAGCGCCCCTGCGCCGCCGTCACCATGCCATGATGCGCCGACCGCGCGATGATTTCCGCAAGCCGCACAATGCCGGCCTTGGCACGGTCGGCGATATCCTTGTCCGGCGAAAGCGCGGCCAGCGCCGTCAGTCCCTTCAGATCGATCGGGAAGTAGGGAGCCGAGTTGAACTCCGCCATTTCCCAGTGTTCGAAATGGTCGAGCCATGCGCGCACCCGTTCCGCACCGACCTTCGCCTGTTCCGAACCCTTGCGGCCGGAACGCACGAACGTGGCGTCGGGAAGAAGATGACCGGCCAGATAAGCGGAGGTATGAAACAGCAGCGCGTGGTTTTCCGAAAAATACCACTGCACGTCATTGCCCGGTTCATCCATCCAGTAACGATAGTTGAGGATTGCCGCATCGATGCGGGCACGCGTCTTGTCGTTGATATCGCCGCCCCATGTCGTGCGCGACCAGATCAGCGGCACCAGCGAAAAATCGGCGCAGTCATGGCAATCTTCGATCGACGGCAGGATCTCCTCGATCATCGCATCCGTGTCAGCGCCACCCCGACCGCTGGCCAGCCGGGCAAAGGCGCGCACCGTATCGCGTTCGGAATAGTCTGACACCTCGGTCAGCGTGTCTGTGATACGCTCAGACAGCGAACTTGAGGCATCGCCCTGACGCGCCGTATGGCATATTTCCACACCGACGGAGCGCGAGGCGACAAAACCACCGGCATTCAACGTCACGCGCAGATGGCGGAAGTCGGCCGGCGCATTTTCCGACGCACCGACATTGAGACTGCCGACACCGGCCGGAAGCTCGAAATCGTAATCGAAACGCTCCCGCGACATGAAATCGCCTTCGATGGCAACATTCACCTTGGCCTCCACCGGCAAGGCCTTGGCAAACAGCACGGTGATATCGCCGCCAAAATAATGCTGGCGGTCGAGATGCATGCCGTCCAGCGCCTCTTCCAGACTGTCCGCCACGGCACCCGCGACCGGAACCGGCAGCGCGACATTGGCAGCGGGGCCGGAGAGATAGTCGAACTGGTAGAAATAACGGGCATCGCGCTCGGCGAGATCATCGAAGAAAAGCACGATCTCGTTCAGGCCGGCGGTCAGTTCCAGTCCGAACTCCTGCTTGGCTTCGAGATTGCGGCTATAGGGCGCCATCCAGCCCACTTCCGAACCGTTCAGCCACAGAACCGCGCCGCCGCAGGTGCCGAGCCGGATCTTTGCCGTGCCCGCCACCTCTGCCTCGATATAGGTGCGTGTCCATGTGGCCAGCCGCGTCGGGCGGAACCAGAAACCGGACAGATCGAGCCGTGGCGAACCGAAGGGTAACCACCAGCGCGACGCCTCGAATTCGCCGCGCACATCCGGCCGTTTGCCGCGATAGGTGTCGGCAAAAATGGTGCGGCAGGGATATTCGTGCGGAATGAAGTTCTTGACCTTGGTGAGGAAGAAGAACGGGTCCATCTCGCCCTTCATCGGCGCGTCGGGCACGTCGAACCGTTCTTCGGCAATGCGGCCAAGCTGCCAGTAACGCACCGCGTCGCCCGGCTTCAATGTCTTGCGCATCCAGTTCTGTTCCGGGTTCATTTTCGTCTGCCGCCTTATCTGAGTTCGCTGAGGGCCACCGGGGCCACGTCGTTATATTCCTGGTTTTCGCCGGTCATGCCCCAGACGAAGGCGTAGCCATCGGTCCCCGCCCCCATATGGATGGACCAAGCCGGCGACAGCACCGCATCAAGATCCTTGACCAGCAGATGCCGGGTTTCCTCCGGCCGTCCCATCAGGTGGATGACGCGCTCTTCCGGCGCGAGATCGAAATAGCAGTAGGCTTCCATGCGCCGTTCATGCAGATGCGGCGGCATGGTGTTCCAAACAGAACCTTCGGCGAGATCGGTAATGCCCATCAGAAGCAGGCAGGAAGGCGCCACCTGCGGGTGGATATACATCCGCAAATTCCGCTTGTTGGAGCGTTTTGCTTCGCCGAGATCGAGCGGTTTCGATTCTGCCTGTTTGATCAGCCGATGCGGGATATCGGCCCCGGCCGGAACCGAATTCATGTAAAACCGTGCCGGTCTGTCTGCCGAATGGCTGGCGACCAAAATTTCCCGCGCACCCCGGCCGATGTAAAGAATGTCGCGGTTTTCCAGCTCGAATTCTTGGCCATCCACCGTGATCGTGCCGGTGCCACCGAGATTGGCAACACCCATTTCACGGGCCGACAAAAGATAGGGCGTGCCGATATCCTTGCCCGAACCAAATGTCAGCGTCGCATCGAGCGGCACTGCACCGCCGAGGATCAGGCGATCGACATGGGTATAGGTGAAACTCACCTCACCCGGCTGAAAAAGGTCCTCGACCAGAAATTCCTTGCGCAGCCGCGCCGTATCAAAACCTTTGATGTCATCCGGGCCGGCGCCATACAGAACCTTCATCACCATCAAACCTCTCCTTCGACATGGCGCAGCGCCTCGGACAGGCACAGGATCGCAAGCGCCTGTCCGTAACCGGTCGGCTGGATCGGGATGTCGCGATAAAACTGCAGGTCATGGCCCATGCGGGTGCCGTAGGAAACATTCAGCACGGTGCCGGTCTCATCGATATTGGCCAGCAGCGCCTCGACGGCCCGCAAACCAGCCTCGCGCCATTCCGGCGTGCCGATACCCAGCCGATGCCCCTTGAGCAGGCCATAACCAAAACCGGCCGTCGCCGAGATTTCCTCATAGGATGTCGGATCGTCCAGCAGCGTGCGCCATGCGCCGGATGCCGTCTGCAACTCGAGGAGCGCATCCACCTGCGCCACCAGAACGCCGGTCAAAAAATCCTTCACCGCCGCCGGAATTTTTGCGAGATCGAAAAGATCGAGTAAACCGGCGGTGATCCAGGCATTGCCGCGCGCCCAGCGGGCCTCTGCAAAGTTATGATGCCCCTGAAAGGTCCAGCCATGGAACCACAGGCCGGTCTTTTTGTCGGCCAGATAACGGGTATGGACGAGAAACTGTTTGACCGCCTCATCGACCAGTTCAGCCCGGCCGCTGGCCTGACCATAGGAGGCAAGGAACAGTGCCACCATATAAAGCGTATCGTCCCAAAGCTCGTCGTCATTGACCTTGTCGGATACATGATGCGCAAAGGCGCCTTCCCGCGTGCGGCCCATTTCGGTCACCGCGCGGTTCGCCCATGCGTCCAGAACCGGCTGCCAGCACGGATCGCGGGTTTCCCGCCAGAGCACGGAAAGGCCCAGCATCGGCGCCGTCGTGTTGACATTGAGTTTCGGCAGGCCAGCCTCGATGCGGGCGGCATACCAGTTCTCGATCAAAACTTTGAGGTCGTCGCGACCGGTGAACTGCCACAGCCGGATCAGCCCATAAAGGCCGACACCCTGCGGCCATTCCCAGCTGTCGAAAGAAATGTAATCGCCGGCCGAACCATCGAGATTGGGCTCGTGAAAGCGACCGTCATCGCGCAGGCCGGTCATGCCGGTGACGAGCAGATCAAGCTTCCCACGGATTTTCAGGGCAGAAAGGCCCATCCTTTTCTCCTCCTTCCGCCCTCTTTCGAAAGCGGTCCTCCAATCCGCTTCTCCCGAGCGGTGAGCGGATGTAAACACCGGATTTGCGATTGCGCAATCTGAAAATTTTTTGCAGTCTGGCGACGATTACCGGAGAAGGTCGATGGCGGACGCAGCACTTCCCAACAAGCGGGGCAAAAAAAGCCGGCGTGTGCGGCTGGAAGATATTGCCGAAAAGGTCGGTGTATCGCTGAGCACCGTGTCGCGCGCGCTCACGGGTGAAAAGGGCGTGCGCGACGATATCCGCCAGCGTATTCTGGAAGCCGCAAAGGACGCCAATTATCCGATGCCGGCGGCCGTTCCCGGCAAAAAAATCGTCATTGCCGCCTCCAGTGCGGCGATGATCGATTACGTGCGCAACCAGTTCACGCTGCATGTTCTGGAAGGTGCCCGCGACCGCGCAAACATGCTCGGCCTCGACATCATCACCCGCCCGATTGCCGATGCCAGTGACGAACGCTCCGTTCTCGACGAGGCGGGCAGCGATCCCGACGTAACAGGCCTTTTGTTCCTGACGGTGGATGACGAACGCATGCTGGCCGCCACCCGCGCCTTCGACAAGCCGGTCGTGCTGATCAATGGCGACGATCCGCATATGCGGCTGTCGAGCGTCACACCCTGCAACCGTTCCGCCGCACAGCTTGCCACCGACCGGCTGCTCGATCTCGGACACCGCCGTATCCTGTTCCTCATGCGCCCCGGTCGTCGCACGATCGAACGCCGTCAGGAAGGTTTTTGGGATGCACTTCGCCATCGCGGCATCACGCCGACACCGGGCATGACCGTCACCGTCGACGATTGGCTGCCGGAACTGGCGACACAGGCGATCACTGAGCGCATCGCCCAAAAAGGCCTCGATTTCACCGCTATCCTGACGGCCGGAGACAGCCTTGCGGCCGGTGCGATGATGGCGGTTCAACAGGCCGGTTACAGCGTGCCTGAAGACGTGTCGGTGATGGGTATGGACGACCTGCCGCAAGCGGAATTTCTCAATCCGCCGCTCAGCACGGTACACATCCCGATGCGCGAGATTGGCATGACGGCGGTCGATCTGCTGCGCGATCTCTGTTCCGGCCTACCGGCCCTGCCGCGACGTATCGAACTCGCTTGCCATGTGGTGGAACGGCGATCGGTGGCCGCATCCCCTCCCCTCAGGGGCGCAGACATCCAATGAGTTCGGCTGCCCAGATAACTGCCGATCAGTCCGTTCAGAACACAGGCTCATTATCCATCCCGCACGTCTCCTCCAAAACGGAGTCACATCGCCGCGACTATCGGCTCGACATCACGCCTGACATCTATTGCAAATTCCAATAAAACGTCGATATTTCAGCTTGCAATCACAACATCGAGCCTCGATTGAGCGAAAGATGTGAGGAGGAAATCCGGCGGGTTCGCATCACTCACCAGATGCGAAAATTCGCTTGAGCTTCCGATCGTGGCGACGGCCTTGCTGTGGAACTTCGATTGATCGCCGACGAGCACCGCATGTTCCGAGCGCCGCATGGCCGCCTGCTTGATGGCGATTTTTTCGAGGTCGTAATCAAGTGCCGAGCCGTCCGGCGCAAATCCGGAAAAGCCGATAAATGCGTAATCGAAATGAATTCCCTCGATGCCCGCAAGCGTTGCGGCACCGACGAGCGACCCGTCTGCACCGCGGAGCGATCCGCCGAAGACGTGAAGCTGGATCTTCGGTTCGGCGGCCAACAGCATGGCGCAGGCAATACTGTTGGTGAATGCATACAGCCGGATGTCTCTCTCCCTCAGGGCTGTCGCCACCGCTTCCACCGTCGTGCCGACATCGAGGAACACCGCCGCGCCGTTCGGCACCAGCCGGGCGGCGGCAGCTCCGATACGTTCCTTGGCCGCTGCCGCACGCATGGTTTTTTCAGCGTAGCCGAGGCGGACGGTCGAATCCATCGGCCCGGCGCCGCCGTGGAAACGCTGGAGCAGTCGCAGCTTGTCCAGATGAATAATATCGCGTCTGATCGACTGCACGGAAACGTCGAAGCGCTGGGATAAGGCTTCCAGCGTCGCATATCCGGTCTCTCCGACTGTCTCCAGAATTTCCGCCTGGCGGGATGTCAGCTCATGGGATGTGGGCATGAAATCACTTGTCATAAATCTTCCATTGATGTCATATATATTACATGACCATGACAGTTTGACGAACGTTTAAACAACAAAAGAGCCATGACAAGTATGCCAGCATTGCAATGGGACGGGCGAGAAAAATGCCTTCATACAGACGGAAAAATTTTCGATCCGTCGCGGTTACGGTGGCTGGATGACGCTGCAGGACCGCGTGAAGGAATGGTCGTATCGCCACTCCAGGCTCTGAAACTTCTAGCCGAAAAAGGCGCGCTCAAGCGTGTGCCGATTGGCATTATCGGGCCTCGCGATGCAACGACGGAGCAACGGGATATCGCTTATGCGCTCGGCGCAGCGATGGCTGATCACGGCCTGCAACTTCTCTGCGGCGGGAAAAACGGGGTCATGGAGGCCGCCTGTGAAGGTCATGCGGCGCATGGCGGCTTGCCAGTCGGTATTTTGCCGGACGAGGAATGGCACGCAGCCAACCCTTTCGTCGGCATCCCGATTGCAACCGGCATAGGTCCTGCACGCAACGCCATCATAGCGCGCGCCTGCATCGCCCTTATCGCAGTCGGCGGTGGTGTTGGGACATTGTCCGAGATGGCGCTCGGACTGCAGTTCAATCGGCTCGTGCTTGCCATGGCAGGAGCACCCCATGTCGATGGCGTTTCGATCATGGCTGATATCGAGGAAGCACTGGATCACGTTGCCAGACGGATAATGGGCGGAATGTAAGATATCTTACTGCTGTCATAAAACCATCACCCGATGGCAGTAGAGAGGCGGTCGAATGCAACACGCACAAGACAGCGGACCGCCACCTTGCCCATCGTCGCCATAGCATATTTCCTTTTTCTGTTCGCGCCGGTGCTGCTGTTGGCACTGGGGTCGTTCGGGGAAAGTTGGAGCAATACGCTTCTGCCCACCGGCTTCACATGGCGGTGGTATGAGGAAGTTGCGGCGGATCCCAGTTTTCGCCGCGCCTTTGTCACAAGCCTTCAGATCGTCGGAATTACCTGCGTCCTCAACGTCTTGGTCGGCCTGCCGCTGGCTTACGCCATTCAGGTCGGTGCGAGAGGCGGCGTCCGGCTGGCGGCACGCATGGTGACGCTTCTTCCCGTCGCCGTTCCGGACCTCGTTCTCGCCTTCGGTTTCATCCTGGTGTTTTCGTCGGACCAGCTTCCCTGGCTTGGCAGTTTCTGGTTACTGGCAGCGGGCCACCTCGTGCTCACCCTGCCCTACACGGTCACCGCGCTCGTCGCCGACATGGAGCAACTGCGGCTCGATGAATACGAGCATGCAGCAGCAACTCTTGGCGCGCCGTTTTTGGCGAGGATACGCGACATCGTCTTTCCGCTTTTAGGCCCAAGCCTTGTCTCCTCCATGCTGACGGTGGCAGCCCTTTCGATCGGTGAATTCTAGCTGTCGAACCTGATCGCCGGTTTCCTCTCCCGACCTTATCCGGTCGTGTTGTTGCAGGCTTTTTACGGTGCCACAGGCTTTGCCTGCGCAGCGACCATCGTCCTGCTTCTCCTCGCCGCGATCGCATCACTTGCCAGCAGCCTGACGTCCCGATTGTCCAATAATAAGAAAGAAGCAGCGGCATGACGCTCAAATATGAAAACGTCAGCTTCACCTATCCAGGCGCCACAGCGGGCATCTTCAATATCTCGCTTGAGATCGGCAAGGGTGAGCTTCTGGCAATAATCGGGGCTTCCGGCTCCGGTAAGTCGACCATTCTAAAGCTGCTTGCGGGTTTCGTCAGTCCGGATCGTGGCCGCATCCTCATTGATGACAAGGACGTCAGCACACTTTCTCCAGAGGCGCGGCGGCTTGGCGTTGTATTCCAGAATTATGCGCTCTTTCCCCATATGAGACTGTGGGAAAACGTTGCCTATCCTTTAAAAGTGCGCGGCGTTGCCAAGAGCGAAAGGTACAACAAGGCGCTTGAAATGCTCGAGCGTGTCGGAATGAAAGGCCGTGCTGACGATCTGCCGGCAGCTCTTTCCGGCGGCCAGCAACAGCGTGTGGCGCTCGCCCGTGCGCTTGTGTTCGAACCCCGAGGGCTGCTTCTGGACGAGCCGCTTTCCGCGCTCGACGCCAGCCTGCGTGTCGAAATGCGCGACGAAATCCTACGTGTCCAGCGCGCCTCCGGCATCGCTACCCTGCTTGTCACCCACGATCAGGAAGAGGCGCTTTCGATTGCCGACAAGATCGCCGTGATGCGCGACGGGCGTCTGATCCAGCTCGGCACTCCGCGCGAACTGTACGAAACGCCTGCCAGCGCCTATGTCGCCGGTTTTGTCGGGCAGTCAAATCTCTGGCAGGGCAAGGTCCATTCTGACGGGATGGTGGACACAGACATCGGCGCTTTTGCTTGTGACACGCAGGGGCGTTCGTCCGGCGACGTGGTCACGGTCTTCGTCCGCCCGGAGAGGGTGCTTCCCGCCACAGTCGGCGAAGGACAGAACACGGACGGCGGCCTGCCGGCCAGTCAATTCTCCGGTGCCGTGGATGCCGACCGCTATCTCGGCCCCATCCGCCGCATCGATCTCAAGGTTCCCGGCGGCCTTATCCGCCTTGAAACCCATCTTCGGGATGCCGTGACTTCGGTTCGGATTCCAGCAGATGCAATTCGTCTCCTCCCAGCAAACTGATCTCAATCAGAGGTATCTTCATGAACAGACGGCAATTCATCACGACCGTAATGGCTGGCGTGACAGCCCTCGGTCTTTCGACCAGCGCCTTCGCCTTTGAAGGCCCCGAACTCTACCAGGGCGAAAAGGCTCTTTACGATGCTGCCCTGAAGCAGGGCATCGTCGTATCCTTCGATACAGGTCCGACCTGGGCGAACTGGGCTGGCCAGTTCAAGGCTTTCCAGAAGCGTTATCCCGGTATCGAAATGGTCTATAACGATATCGGATCGGCGACCACGGTCGTTGCGCTCGACAAATCCCGCAACCGCCCGCAGGCCGATACGGCGTATTACTTCGCAGCCTCCGCCCTCGACGCGGCAAAAGCCGGCGTTGTCGAAGGCTACAAGCCAGTCAATTTCGACCGCCTGCCGGAGCAGTTGCGCGAAACCAATGGCGAGTGGTTCACCGTCCATACGCTGAGCGTTGCATTTCTCGTCAACACCAAGCTTGTCAAGAATGTCCCCAAGACCTGGGCGGACCTTCTCAAATCCGAATACAAGAATTCGATCGTCTACCAGGACCCGCGTTCAACCGGCCAGGGCCAGGTCGTGACCTTTGCCGCCAGCTTCGGCAATGGCGGCTCGATGGAAGACGTCAAACCCGGCATCGACTATCTCGGCAAGCTGACCAAGGCAGGTAACGTTCTGCGCACCGTCGGCACGACGCCCTACGCCCAGTTCCTGAAAGGCGAGATCCCGATCTGGATCGGTTATGAAAACGATGGCCTTAAGGCAAAGTTCACCGACGGCATGGCAGACAACATCGAAGTCGTCATCCCTGAAGAGGCATCCGCCGCGGCTCCCTACGCCATCTCGCTGGTCAAAAATGGCCCTAACCCGGATGCCGGCAAGCTGTGGCTGAACTTCATCATGAGCGATGAAGGCCAGAAGATCTTCGCCGAAGGTTATGTCCGTCCGTCCGTCGATGGCATCAAGCTGCCAGAAGCAGTCGCCGACAAGATGCCGGTGGCCGCTCAGATCCAGCCGCTGGATATTGCCAAGTCGACCGCCAAGAAGGCAGAGATCGACGCTGGCTGGGCCAAGGCCGTCCTCGGTCAGTAACGTCTGATCTGGGTAAATTCCCTGCCTGTCGAAGACGGCTGGCAGGGGATCATCCCGCAAGAAAACAGTTTGGCTTCGGTCGATATGATCTGACCGGAGCGGCTGGCAAAAGCAGCTTTCCCGCATCTTCCTTATCGCGCGTCAGCCAGGAGTTTCCCAATGAGCGTTCGTGCCTCCAGAAAAGCACTTGCAGCCTTTGCCCTGCCGGGCGGCATCACGCTTGGCCTGTTTTTCCTGCTTCCCGTAGGCGCGGTTATGACGGGTGCTCTTACCGATGGTGGCGCATTTGTGCGGCTCGTCAACGACCCCGTCTTCTGGAATGGCCTGAAGGGGACGCTTATTCTTGGAACGGCCGCACCGTTATTTTCCCTTGTCGTCGGCTTCTGCATCGCGCTCACCCTTGCCCGCCTCGCGCCCAAGGCTCGCACGGCTGCGCTGATTGCCATTTCTCTGCCGCTGACCTTTTCAGGGTTGATCGTCGCCTACGGGTTTATCCTGTTGCTTGGCCGCGCAGGCTTTGTGACCCTTCTTCTTGCGGAACTGGGATTCGATCCCGCCGTGGTTGGCGGTTTCATATTTTCACCTTTCGGGCTTGGGCTTGCCTATTCTTACTATCTGGTGCCGCGCGTCGTGCTTATCGTCCTGCCCGCCATCAGCAATTTTGACCGGAACCAATTGATTGCGGCCCGCTCACTGGGTGCTGGCGCAGGCCGGGCGATGATCGATGTCATGCTGCCGCAGATAGCACCAAGCCTTGTTGCGGCCTTCTGCCTGACATCCGCGGTCGCGGTCGGCGCTTACGGTACGGCGCTCGCGCTGGTCGGCACACAGGTCAACATTCTGCCGCTCGTTCTCTACAGCAAGATATCCGAAACCGGTACCGATCTGCCGGCGGCATCCGCCGCCTCGCTCGTCCTCATCGCCATCTGCGTGCTGATTATTTCGCTCGGGGAGGCGGTAGGTCGCAAAAGCAGGAGGTCCAGGTGAGTGCTTCTTCATGCAGCTGAACGGAATCCAAAGTCTGCCCTGCCCTGACATCAATCTATGACGGCATCGCCAGTCAGGTGCACGGCGAGACACCGGTCTTGGCAAGCTTTTCGGTGCGCCGTTCCCAGACGATCAGGACACAGCTGGATGCCACGATCAAACATGCCCCGATAAAGACGTTGACGGCCGGAATCTCCATCCAGATCGCATATCCGTAAAGGAAGGCCCATATCAAACCGGTGTATTCCACCGGCGCAAGTGCAGAGGCCGGGGCGTGGCGGAAACCTTCGTAAAGAAGATATTGCCCGATGGTGGCGACAAGGCCGAGCAGGATCATAAGCACCCACCCCATCATGTCGGGTGTCTTCCATAGCCAGGGAAACGAAGCCGCACATGCGAGCGCAAACAACAGGCTTGTCGCCCACATCTGCGTCAAGGTTGTCTCGGTTCTGCTGACAAGGCGGATGAGGATCGTGCTCCAGGCCCAGCAAAATCCGGCAGCAACACACATTGCAGCCGGCAGAAGGTTTGGAGAATGCGCCGGGTTGGCGGCGACCACGACTCCCACGAACCCGCCAAGACATGCGATCCACCGCCCCAGCCCGACCGTTTCCTTGAGAACCAGTATGGAGAGAAAAACGATCATAATCGGCGCAGAGAAATAAAGCGTCGTCAGCTCGGCAAGCCCCAGATGCTTTGCGGCGTTATAGAACAGAAGCCAGGCGACAAGCATAAGCCCGGCCCGCAGGACGACAGTGCCACGATAACGGCTCCGCATGATTGACGGATGTCGAAAATGGAGTGCAAGCGGCGCTGTTATCAGAACGATGACCAAGCTTCGCATGAACAAAATCTGGGGGACTTCATATCCAGCCACAAGCCACTTCACCATGGCGTCTTGCAGCGCAAAGCAGGCATATCCTCCTGATGCCAGAGCAATTCCCAGCAAGGATCTGTGACCGGAGAGAGAGCTATTCATGCGTTGCCTGTATGAACTCGACTTTTTTGGCGCTGGGAATGACTAAGGTTTCAGCCGGGTCGGATCGTCGAGTGCCGGATTGTAAAACAGAGATAAGGTCAGGCTTCGCGCGATCCTGTCGGCAGTTGCCATGAACCATGCCTTTACCTCGGGATTGGGGGCAACATCGTCCAGCGTTGCAGAAAAGAGTTCAAGCCATTGCGGAAACAGGTCCGGCGTCATGTTGGCGATACCGAGATGCGCCTGGACAGGCTTGCCGCCATAGGCCCCGGTTTTGAATGCAATCGAGGTCCAGAAAGAAACCATGCGCTCGATATGCTCCGGCCAGCGTCCCGAGAGTCTCGCGTCGAAGACCGGTCCGAGCTGCGGGTGGGCCAACACTCGTCCATAAAAAACATGCACCAGATCCCGGATAAATTCGGGGGTAATCCCGACGGCCTTCATCTCGACTTCGGCTCGATGCCTTATCGCCGCGCTATTGGCCGCCCTCGCCTGCAGTTCACTGCTCACAAGTTAACTCCATCAAAGACCCGCTGCCTATCGCCACATGCAGACCCTAGCAATCACAGCAATGCTCTCTACTCCTATTCTTCAAATCGGCAACCCGGACAACATCACCTTGGCAGACGCTGGCGCGGCATAAACAGGACCTCAACTCGTCACCGGAAACAGCGAGGACCAGGATCTCCTGCATGGCGCGGTGATTGCGATCTTGTGGCCTTTCCAGCTTCCTTGCCCATTCGCGAATGAAGGGCGGACGTATGCAGCCGGCGAAAATTTTGACCCTTTCTGTGACGACTGTTTTACATTCCACCTGCAGCGGGGTGGACTGACAGTCCAAACGTGCAATTCTTGCAGACCGCGCGGCGGCTTTGTTCGATCTCTTGTGCGGGGGCCGACATGGAAGAGAACCTGCTTCGGTATATCTGGAGGAATACCTGGCCACAGCAGATATTCGTTCTGCTTGTCGTGCTTGTCTCGATGTGGCCGTATTTTCTCGCACTCGACCTGCCGAAACAGATCATCAACGGACCGATTCAGGGCACGGGCTTCGCAGACCCCGCTGCCTATCGCACCTACCTTCATGTCGCCTTCGAGCTTCCTTTCCTGGGAAAAATCGAGGTATTCCAAGGCGTCGAACTTGACCGGTTACAGGCGCTTGTGGCGCTGAGTTTCGTCTTCCTGCTGATGGTCGTCCTGAACGGGATATTCAAGCTCTACATCAATACCTACAAGGGACGGCTGGGCGAGCGCATGCTACGCCGCATTCGCTTCGAGCTTGTCGACCGGGTTCTGCGGTTTCCCCCCTGGTACTTCAGCCGCGTCAAGTCGGCTGAGATTGCAACAATGATCAAGGATGAGGCGGAGCCGCTCGGCGGCTTCACCGGGGACGCCTTCGTGCAGCCGACATTGCTTAGCGGGCAGGCGCTGACCGCACTGGTTTTCATCGTCATACAGAATTTCTGGCTCGGCATGATCGCCGTCGGCATGGTCGGGGTTCAGGCCATCCTTATACCGCGCATGCGGAAAAGATTGCTGGAACTGGGACGCCAGCGGCAGCTGACCGCCCGCGAGCTGTCGGGCAGGGTCAGCGAAATTGTTGAGGGAATTGCCGCGATCCACAGTAACGACACGTCCAATCTCGAGCGCGCCGACATCGCCTGGCGGCTGGGGCGGATTTTCTCGATACGCTACGATCTCTACCGATGGAAATTTCTGGTGAAGTTCATCAACAATTTCCTCGCTCAGATCACTCCATTCTTTTTCTACATACTTGGAGGCTATTTCGTTCTGTTGGGAAGGCTCGATCTTGGCCAGCTCGTGGCCGTCATCGCCGCCTACAAGGATCTGCCCGGCCCCCTGAAGGAGCTTATCGACTGGGATCAGGCACGCCAGGACATGCAGGTGAAATATGCACAGGTCTGCCAGCAGTTCAACGTGGAGCCGCTCATAAACCATGACATCCAGGCCATCCCGCCACAGCCGGTTGAAGCTCTCAGCAGCGCCATCGTGATAAACAATCTGTCGCTGAATGACGCCAGCGGAGCGCGACTTCTGGATCACGTCACAACCGAAATCAGGCCGAACGAAACCGTTGCCCTTGTCGGTTCCAGCGGCAGCGGGGCGGAAGCTTTCGCGGAAACGCTGGCGCGAATTGCCTGGCCGACCGACGGCGCGATCACCATCAATGGCCGCAGCCTGTTGGAACTGCCGGAGTCTTTGACCGGGCGGCGCATGTCCTATGCCTCAAGCGATACATTCTGCCTCCATGGAAGCCTGGAGGACAACCTTCTTTATGGCCTCAAGCACGCCCCATCGCAGATGGCCTCCGACAAGGCCAATTCCGGAGACAGTTTCTCATGGCATGCAGCCGAGGCACAAAAGGCTGGAAATCCGACATTCGATCTTCACAGCGACTGGATCGATTATCTGGCTGCCGGCGCACAAGGACCCGAGGATCTTCCGGAAGCCGTCCGGCCGATCCTCGATGCCGTCCTGTTCTCGGACGATGTTTTCGACCTCGCATTGAGGGCGACCGTGGATATTGACGGCCATCCGGCCATTTCCCGCAATATCGTCGACCTCAGGAGCGCCCTGCGCCGGCGACTTGCCGAGACAAAGCTTGAAGAAATCGTCGTGCCTTTCGATTTCGACCTCTACAATCCGCAGGCTCCGATTATCGAAAACCTGCTGTTCGGCACACTTCGCCGTTCAAGAACGGCTGGCCTGGAGATCGCCGAACATCCTCTCTTCAAGCAAGGTCTCCGTGAAACCGGCATCGAAGGCAGCCTTTACGCCCTGGGTATCGCGATTGCAAAAAACGTCGTCGAGCTCTTCCACGACCTGCCGGCGACCCACCCTTTCTTCCTGCAGCTGACATTCATGACCGCTAACGAAATTCCCTTTTATCAAGAGATGCTCAAGCGAGTGGTCGGCATGGCACCGAACGCAGTATCACCTCGGGAATGGAGCCGGATCATCCAGCTTAGTTTCTCCTATATCGAGCCACGGCACCGTTTTGGCCTCCTGAACGAGGACCTGATGAAGCGGATTGTCGTTGCCCGGAAGCATCTTCACGAGGCGGTCACCGGCGAACTTGCCGCCTTGATCGAACGCCATGATCCGGCGGCCTTTGCGGCGTCTGCCAGCCTGACGGACAATATCGTGTTCGGACACATCGAGCATGAGGTGGCCGATGCTCCCGACCGGATCTGCGCCCTACTGCGCAACCTGATTTCCGAGCACCATCTCGACCATGAGATCATTTCGATCGGCCTGCGCTTCGACGTCGGCTCCGGCGGCAAACGGCTGACAGCCGTGCAACGGCAGAAACTCAATCTGGCCCGCGCGCTCCTCAGGCATTCGGACTATTTCATCTTCAACCGTCCTCTTTCAGCCCTCGACGGCAAGAGCCAGGAGCATATAGTCCGACAGGTCATGCAGGTGCTGCAAAGGCAGAAGCGGCGTTCGTCCGTGCTCTGGGTGCTGTCAGATCCCAAGCTGTCACGCCTTTTCGACCGAGTGTTGCTGTTCGACCGGGGAAGCCTCTTGGAATCGGGTACATTCCAGCAGCTTTCGCAAAACAGCGCAATTTTCAGGCAGCTGCTGGAATGATAATGTTGACTGGAAAACCGGGTGACGGGCAATTCCGACGAGGCCGGGAGGGGCCGGAAAGGTAATCTTGTTAGAAGACGAAGTGGAAATGCTGCGACAGGTCCCGATCTTCGCCAAGATAAATCCGACGAAGCTAAAACTGCTCGCATTCGCGTCGGAGCGCAAACGATACGGTGCCGGGCAGGATGTCTTTCGACAGGGAGACCTTGGCGATGCGGCGTATGTCCTGCTCTCTGGAACCGCGGAAATTCTCGTGGCCTCGCCCGACGGCGAGATCAAGGTCGCCGAGGTTGGGCCCCATTCGATCGTCGGAGAGATCGCGGTCCTTTGCGGGGGTGCGCGCACCGCCTCAGTACGCGCCACAACTCCGGTGGAAGTGCTCCGCATCACCAAGGAGCATTTCCTGGGACTGGTGAACGACTTCCCCGAGATAGCGCTCGAAATCATGCGCGGCCTTGCCGCACGCCTAAGCCAGACCACCGCCGAACTGACCGCAGCCCGCGCCACCAATCGCTGAGGCCTTGCTGGCGTCTCTGAGAGTACGCACGCCCCATATGGACAGCCGCAAGCTTGCCGCAAGCAGCAGAATATGGTATTTAATCACAAAATTCGGGATGGAAATTCGCAAGACAATCTGAAGGACGTTGAAACGCCAAAACCCTAAACAGGAGGGTGTGTCGTGGCTTCCTTTGTTTTTCCGTTGGGTTTGAATTTCGCTGTCCTCGGCCTTTGTGCAGGGTTTGCATCCGCCGGCACGCTGCAGCAGGCTGCATCTCAGGGAGATCTGGAACTCATCACGCGCGCGCTGGATGAAGGCACGGACATTTCCGAGCCGGACGATGCCGGCGATCCTGCATTGGTCGTCGCATCGCTCAAGGGACAAACCGAAGCGATGGTGCTTCTCCTCAAGCGGGGCGCCAATATCGAAGTGCGGAACAAGGCCGGCCTGACACCACTCCATGCGGCCGCCTATGCGGGACATCTCGACGCGGTGAAATTGCTTGTGGCGGCGAATGCGAATGTCAACGACCATGAAAACTTCTACAGCATGTCGCCCCTGCACGCCGCGGCGGAAGAAGGCCATGCCGATATCGTGGCCTTTCTGCTGGAAAACAGGGCCGATGTCGGGGCGACGGAAAGAAACGGATACACGCCCCTGACCCAAGCCGGATGGCGGGGTTATTGGGACGTGGCCGCCTTGCTGATGAAGGCCGGCGCCACCTGCCAGAAGGCTGAACTCGTGGGAGAACCGCTCCACGATGCATGCACCCGGCGGGAAAAGGAGCGTCCATAGATCAATCAGGGAGGATAAAGGCATGTCTACCATCGACCCTGGTACAAAGATGGTTCGACTTGGAATGGTCTGTCTTGCCGCGCTGTTGGCCCCGATCAGTGAACGGGCTGCAGCGGAAGACGTAGTCAATACCGGCTATTTCGGAGATGTCGCCATCAAGGGCTACGACCCGGTTGCCTATTTCACCGACGGCAAGGCCGTCGAGGGTGACGAGCAATATTCTTACAACTGGCTAGGCGCCACCTGGCATTTCGCCAGCGCCGCGCACCGTGACCTCTTCGCCACCGATCCCAGCCGTTATGCACCCCAATATGGCGGTTATTGCGCCGATGGTGTCTCCTTCGGTACGGTCACGACGAATATCGACCCGCGCGCCTGGCGCATCATCGATGACAAGCTCTATATCAGCTACGATCCCGGCGCTGCCGAAGGGATGGAAAAGATTGCAACCAAGGTCGTGGATTCACAAAAGCACTGGTCCGATGTCCAGCAGACGCTGATCTCGGAAAAACTGCACAAGGACTGGCAACATCCCGTTTCACGGTAAAGCAATTGCAGCGATGGTGGAAACCGGCTTGCGTCAGGAATTGTGTAGAATGAAATAGATAGAGCGGTTTCGCGGTTCGAAGAAGGGCGGAAATCCTCTAGCAGCCAGCCAATTACCTGCCCTCGGATCTGACCGAGAAGAACTGAAGCGAGCGCGGCGTAACATGGACAAAGGCCGCGTCCTTTTCATCCTGATCGTGATTGCGATAGACCTCACCGCATACGAGCCTATCGAGAAAATAACCTTCGAATTTTTCGCAGAGTCGATTTCCTTCAATTTCGAAAACGCCGGTAATGCTGGCATTGGCACTGCGGTAGGCGGTTTTTCCGGTCTTGTCGAAATACTGTATGAACTGGCTGCCATTCCTGTTTTTGCCGTTCCAGGTCCGATTGTCGACCAGATTGCGAAGATCCGTCTCGCTCAGCCTGTCCTTCTCATCTCCCTTGAAGCCGAACGGCCATTGCGGAATACCTGCCGCTTTCAATGCAGCGAGATGATAGTCCAGGTCCTCCTGCGTCCAGTAGTCGTACAGGTAGCTGTAATAGGTGAGGTTGCTCTCAGGAAACAGGTTGAGCAGCTTGTCCGCCTCCTCTGCCGCGCGCGCTTGATTGCCGCCGCTCGCATAGGCTGCCGCCAGATATTCCCGAGCCGGTTCGGTTCGCGGCAGATGCGGCGCAGCGTCCTCGATCAGTTGAATAGCGCGCTCACGGTCCCTCGCCATGTAGAAGACGATCCCGCCCAGTAGCTCGAAGCCTGCGGCCGGGGACGGGTCAAGGCGCAACGCGGTCTTGATGTTGGCAAGCCCCTGCTCGCGGCTGCCGGTATGCACCTGCAGAAGCGCCAGGGTTCCGAAAGCCTCGGCATCGTTAGGCTGGGCTGCTATCGCCGTTCTGGCCGATTCCAGCGCCTCGGCTTGTCGGCCATCGACCCACTGCAGCAGCGCCAGCACCGTAAGCGCGCGGGCATTGGTCGGATCCAGCTTCAATGCCTGGCCCGCGGCATCGTAGGCGATCTTCCGCGCCACGGCGGCCGACCAGAGGAAATTATAGTCGTTGCGCCAGACATCCACCGCCACCCGCGCAATGCCGGCATGGGCGCCAGCAAAGCCCGGATCGAGATCGATCGCCTTCTGATAGAAGGACAGGGTGCGGCGATAGCTGTTGACGTCGCCATATATCAGGCCTTCATGCTCGGCGCGCATGTAATAGTCATAGGCCTCCAGGTTTTCAGTCGGCATGCTGGCGAGCTGTGTCCGCTCACCCGTGCTCAGCTCGATCGAAAGGGCGGATATGATCTTGCTGATCACCTCGTCCTGCACCGCGAACAGGTCCGAATACTGACGATCGTATCGTTCGCCCCAAAGCGACAATCCCGTCATCGCCTCGATCAGCTTTACGTTGATCCTCAGACGAAGCCCTTCCCGCTGCAGGGTTCCTTCCAGCACGTACTGCACGCCAAGCCTTGCCGCGATGTCCTCAATGGTAGCAGCAGCGCTACGCGTGGCAAATACCGAATGCCGTGCGATGACGAACACTCCGGAAACCTTGGAGAGTTCAGTGATCAGATCGTCCGTCAGGCCTTCCGCCAAATGATCCTGCGCCTTGTCGCCGCTCACATTGATGAAGGGCAGCACCGCAACGGATGGCTTGTCAGGCAAAGGATAGGCAAAACGGACTACCGATTGCTCAAACTGCCGGGCCGACCATGGTTGCCACCAAGCAGCCATCACGGCGGCGAACAGACAGGAGCATACAACAGCAGCCAGCCAGGGATGCGATCGCCAAGGACGTAACCCCCGCCAGGAATTACGGACCGCGCGCCCCGCGTGTTCAATTTCGTCGAGCCGGACACGATAGATGCGGATCGGCTCATCTGCACCTTTGACCCTGCGTGCGCCAAGCGCAACATACCCCATCGGCACTTTCAATTTAACCTGTTCGTAGGCCGAACCGGAAATGGCGATGCCGCCCGGCTCCGCCACGGTCTCGATCCGCTGGGCAATATTGACGCCGTCACCGTGGATATCCTCGCCTTCCACCAGGATATCACCTATGTTGATGCCGATACGGAACGCCATGCGTGCTTCCGGGGAACTGGAATGGTTCCAGGCGCTCTTCTCCTTCTGGACCTGGATCGCACATCTCAGGGCATCAACGACACTGTGGAACTCCACAAGAAGCCCGTCGCCTGTCGTTTTGACGAGGCGACCACTATGCTCCCGGATCGCCGGCAGGAACACCTCGTTAAGATCGGCCTGAAACTGGGCTCGCGTTCGCTCCTCGTCGATCTGGCTGAGCCGCGTGTAACCGACGACATCTGCAATAAGGATTGCGGCGAGACGACGTTCCATACATCCTCACAGCGTGTCCACGCATGCTCCACCGATACCCATCGGCAAAGGTTCTTCTTTGACTGCGCAAATATCAGCAGCAGAAAAGCGATAAGGTATCGGACCCGATCTTACCCCGGTTTGTGAATTTGGGTAACCTGCAGTTGCGGAAAGCACATGGCGGTGCCTGCCGGATGAGGTGACCAGATAGGCTAGATTGGCGACGAGCAGCCCAAAAAAATGTGATCGGACCAACTAGCGCAGTTGATGTGGAGACCAGAACTGTGATCATAACCCGGATAGCAGGCGTCATTCTTTGGTGGTCAACTCCGGGCACGATCTTCATTTCACGCCCGAGCGACATGGCATCGAACGCATGGAAGATCGGCCAGACGGGAACGCAGGCGCAGGCGATGAGCAGGCTCGCATCAACCGTGTTGAAGCTGGCGAACAGACAGATCGCTCCACCTCGAATTCCCCGTTCGCCCCACACAAGAACCGATGGCGAGGCCCCGCATCAAGGATCAGGACCGCTTCGCCGCGGTCAGTACGAAATAGTCGACAATGCAACTGCCACCGTCATAGACGGCGCCGCAGCGATGCGTCTCGAAAAGACGTTGGCGGTGTTCGGGGCAGCCTTCATCTTCGGCTTTCAGTCTTTGCTGCCGGATTTAATCTCGTGCCGAAGAACGTAGGTATCCATGATCCAGCCATGCTCGAGACGGGCTTTTTCGCGGATATTATTGATTTCCGAAACGACCTCCGACAGTCGCCCCGAGACGGTAATCTCCATCGGAGTTCCGAGATAGGCTCCCCAATAGATCATCGCCCCTTGATCATCGAGCCTTTGGTAGGTCTGTGCACCGTCCAGCACAACTGCAACATCCGTTGCCCCTTCCGGCCATCCCTCCGCCAATCTTCGCCCCGTCGTGATCTGCACGGGCTGACCGATTTGGTTGAGCGGAATCCGATGGCTCGCGCAAAGTGACTGCAGACTGGTGATGCCGGGAATGACGTCGACGTCGAACCGGACATTGCCACGGCCTCGGACGATCTCGAGAATTCTCAGCGTGCTGTCGTAGAGCATCGGATCGCCCCAGACCAACAAGCCGACGGTCTCTCCCTCTCCTACCTTTTCAGTAAGAAGCCTCTCGTAGATACACGCGATCGCGCCATGCCAGTCGGCAACCGAAGACTCGTAGCCGCTACTTGTATCCCTATGCGGAACAGTAAAATGCTCGAAGCGCGGTTGGCGCTCGGTGATAAAGCGCGCACAAATTTCATGCCGGATATCTGCAAGAAAGGCTTTCTCGGTACCCTTTTCCGGTACGAGGAGGACATCGCAACTGTTGAGAGTCTTAATGGCCTGCACAGTGATATGGTCGGGGTTTCCCGAGCCAATACCAATCACATGAATGTTGATCATTCGCCCATCCTGCCTTCCTCATCCCCGCAAGTCCATCCACGCCTGACGAATTCGGCCTTCCGGCACGGCGGCCGCGGGGTGCGAGAGGCAAGGATAGCTGCGGTTAATTACTGCGATCTCGCACCGCGCGATATCAGATCCGGCTGATAGGCAAAGCAACCGCCTTTCAACAAGGCTCCATCGATCAGGTCATGTCGCTTCAACTGCTGAAATCAAAAAACGGAATGAGGCACAACGCCATGCCGCAGCTTCAATCCAGACCGCTTCATCAAGGGCATTCGCCCGTTACTTTTGTCGGATATGTTGCGCGATGAGCGCCTTCAGCCAAGCCTCGTTCTTCTGCTCGATGGCATCGACAATGCGATGATGCTCTGCGGCAGAGACCTCCACCCTCGAACGGGTATGCCATTGGGAGACTGGAGCAGAAGACGTACGTTGCCGCAATTCGGCAATCACGCTGTGCAACTCCGCGTTTCTAGCAAGATCCACATATGCGCGGTGAAAAGCGAGATTTGCTTCATAGAGTTCAAGCATCGTGCCGGAAAAGAGTAGACTTTCAAAGCTGTTGGCTAGCTTTCTGAGAATAGAAATGTCCGCCTGCTCAGCGTGCGCGATCACTTTTGAGGCGATGCCCGCCTCCAGCATGACGCGGATTTCGGCGATATCTTCCCACTGTTTCCCGTCGCTTTGATAGACATGATAACCCCGGTTGGGCACGTGTTGAACAACCCGTTTCAAGGCAAGGCGATCGAGCGCTCGACGAATTTCGTTGCGACCGCGACCATAACGGGTCTCCAGATCGATCTGCTTGAGCCATGTACCGGGCGCATATACGCCAGACTGAATATCCTGCAGAATTAACTGGGTTGCATCCTGTCCCTCATCCACCTCGGTTGTCGTCGGAGAACCCGTCATTTACCACTCTCAAAGCTCGCTATATTGCACAATAAATAATCAAAAATAGATGTTGCGCAAATGTTATTCCATCAATACGATTGGTACCAATTTTGTCAACAAAAGATCACCAAGCATGAAAAACGCCGATGCCGTGTGGGAACTGGTCGATGAGAAGACCCCCGAATATGCCCGCCTGAGTGACCAGGTCTGGGACACGCCAGAAGTGAATTACGAGGAGTTCTCGTCCAGTGAAGCGCATGCGGAACAACTCTCCGCAGAGGGTTTTCGCATCACCCGCAATGTCGCGGGCATGCCGACGGCCGTGATGGGTGAAGCCGGCGAAGGCGGTCCGGTCATCGCCATCCTTGGCGAATACGATGCTCTGCCCGGTCTCAGCCAGGAAGCAGGTGTCGCTGAAGAGCGACCAATGACTGCCGGTGGCCACGGCCATGGCTGCGGACACAATCTGCTTGGTTCCGGTTCCTTGCTCGCGGCGGCGGCGGTAAAGGATTATCTTGCCGCCAACAATCTGCCCGGCCGCATCCGTTATTATGGTTGTCCGGCGGAAGAAGGTGGCTCCTCCAAGGGGTTCATGGTTCGCGCCGGCGTGTTTGATGATGTCGACATCGCTATCTGCTGGCATCCGGCCGCATTTGTCGGCGTCAACAATCCGGTCTCGCTTGCCTGTAACGAGCTGAATTTTCACTTTTCCGGTCGCGCCTCGCATGCCGCGGCAACGCCTCATCTCGGGCGCTCCGCCCTCGACGCCGTCGAACTGATGAATGTCGGCGTCAATTATCTGCGCGAACATATGCCGTCTAGCGCGCGTATTCATTACGCCGTCACCGATACCGGCGGCCACGCCCCGAACGTCGTTCAAGCACGCGCCACCGTGCGTTATCTCGTACGCGCCCGCGATTTGCCGGACCTTCTCGAGCTCGTCGAACGCGTCAAGGATGTCGCGGCAGGCGCCGCGTTGATGACTGGCACGACGGTGAGAAACGAAATCATCAGCGGTGACGCCAACCTCGTCGGCAACACACCGCTAGAGACACTGATGCACGGCCATATCGAGCGCATCGGCCTGCCGGATTTCGATGATGCGGATCGCGCCAAGGCAGCCGAATTTCAGAAGACGTTCACACCGGCAGACATCAAGTCGTCCTTCCAGCGCTTTGGCCTCAAACCACGCCCCGGCGTATCGCTTTGCGACGTCATTTTCCCGCCGGAAAGCGGCGACGCATCGATCGTCGGTTCTACCGATGTCGGCACCGTCAGCTGGGTGGTGCCGACCGTACAGGTACGCGGTGCGACCTACGCGATAGGCACGCCAGGTCATTCCTGGCAGTTGGTCGCGCAGGGTAAACTGCCGGCAGCCCATAAGGGCATGGCCCATGCCGCCAAGGTGATGGCCTCCACGGCTGCCGATCTGTTTGCAAATCCGGAGCGGATCGCAGAGGCGAAGGCCGATTTTGCATTTCGCTTGGAAGGCACCCCCTTCGTAAACCCGATCCCGGATGATGTAGATCCCCCGATCCCACCCGTTCAGGATGCTGCATGACACAGCCTTCTTTTCTTGATCTGATTGGCAGCGGACCGGATGGCTGGGGACCGGCCCTTGCCGCCGGCGCGCTGATGACGATCCTGATCGCGCTGGCCGGCTACGCAATCGGCATGGCGTTCGGCGCTCTGGGCGCGTGGGCAAAGATAGCCGGCGGCCCGGTTGCACGCAGCGTCGCCGGCACCTACACCACCGTATTGCGGGGCATTCCGGATCTTCTGGTCATCTATCTTTTCTATTTTGGCGGCAGCACGGTTATCTCCGCTTTCGGCCATCTTTTTGGCGCAAGCGGCTTTATCAGCTTCCCGGGTTTTCTCGCTGGAGCATTAGCCGTCGGAGTAACCTCCGGCGCCCAGCAGACGGAAGTCTTTCGCGGCGCCTACAAGGCAGTACACACAGGAGAGCTTGAAGCCGCGATTGCCTGCGGAATGTCTCCCTTCATGCGTTTTCGCCGTATCATTGCGCCACTTACACTGCGTTACGCCCTGCCCGGCATGGGCAATGTCTGGCAGATCGTTCTGAAGGAATCCGCTCTCGTCTCGATTACCGGCGTGGTTGAGTTGCTGCGTCAGTCGCAGATCGGCGCAGGCTCCACCGGCCGGCCCTTCGACTTCTATTTCATCGCCGCCATGATCTATCTCGCGATCTCGACCCTATCGGGTGCGCTGCTGCAGGTCAGCGAAAAGCGGTTCACCCGCGGTGTCAGGAGGGGCTGATGGATTTCGTGTTCCTCTACGAGACGTTCGTCACGCTGATCTCGGCCATTCCGACGACGCTGCAGCTGGCTGCAACATCGGTGGCTTTGGGAACCGTCCTCGCACTCGGCCTGGCGCTCTGCCGGCTCTCCGGCATTGCCCCGCTCGACTGGTTTGCCCGCGCCTATATTTTCGTCTTCCGCGGCACTCCGCTGCTCGTGCAGATCTTCCTGATCTATTATGGCCTCAGCCAGTTCCGCGGCGTACGCCGCAGCATGTTCTGGTTCATCCTGCGCGATCCCTATTGGTGCGCGATCATCGCGCTGATGCTCTGCACCGCCGCCTATTCCGCCGAAATCATTCGCGGCGGCCTGCTTTCCGTGCCGCATGGCCAGGTGGAAGCAGGGCGAGCCTGTGGCATGTCGCGGTTTCTGGTGTTCCGTCGCATCGTCATGCCGCTTGCGATCCGCCAATCGCTGCCTGCCTATTCCAACGAAATCATTTCCATGGTGAAGGCGACGTCGCTTGCCTCGATCATCACCATCATGGAGATAACCGGCGTTGCCGCGAAGCTGATATCCGAAACCTATCGGGCGATCGAGGTATTCATCGTTGCGGGCGCGATCTATCTCGCCATCAACTTCCTGCTGACGCGCATCGTTGTCCTGATCGAATATCGCCTGAGCCCGCATTTGCGCCAAGCGCCCACCTTGCAGCCTGTTGCGGCAGGAGAAATGAGATGACCGCAATGATACCCACCACCACGCCAGCAATCGAAGTCCGCGGGCTGCGCAAGAGCTTTGGCCCGGTCGAAGTGCTGAAAGGGATCGATCTGACGGCGCACGAGGGCGAAGTTATCTCCATCCTCGGCTCATCCGGCTCCGGCAAGTCGACCATGCTTCGCTGCATCAACATGCTGGAAACGCCCGATGCCGGCGATATCAGCGTTACCGGTGAGAAAATCGCCCTGAAGCGTGACGCGAAGGGCCATGGACATATAGTCGACCGCAAACAGGTCGAGCGCATTCGCTCCGAACTCGGTATGGTCTTCCAGAGCTTCAATCTCTGGTCGCACAAGACGGTAATCGAGAACATCGTCGAGACGCCGATCCATGTGCAGAAACGGCCGAAGGCCGAAGTCATTGCGGAGGCTGAGGCGCTGCTCGAAAAGGTCGGCATAGCCGACAAGCGCAATCACTATCCCGCACACCTGTCCGGCGGTCAGCAGCAGCGTGCCGCGATAGCCCGTGCGCTTGCCATGCGTCCCAAGGTGATGCTGTTCGACGAACCGACATCGGCGCTGGACCCGGAACTCGTCGGCGAAGTGCTTCGCGTCATGCGTTCGCTGGCGGACGAAGGGCGCACGATGCTGGTCGTCACCCACGAGATGGGCTTCGCCCGCGACGTGTCCAGCCGGGTGATTTTCCTTCACCAAGGCGCCATCGAAGAACAGGGCAGCCCCGAGGAAATGTTCACCAATGCGCAGTCGGAACGTTTTCGCAAATTCATCAGCGCCTGAATGCAACATACCCAACAAGGAGACGGGGAACCACAATGACAATTTTGAAGACAATAGCGGCCGGCATGTTCGCTGCGATAACCGTTGCAACCGGCGCTTTCGCGCAGGAAAAGACGGAAATCACCATAGCCACCGAAGGCGCATTTCCTCCCTATAATTTGACCAGGCCGGACGGCACGCTGGACGGCTACGACGTGGAGCTGGCGCACTATCTCTGCGACCACATGAAGATAAAGTGCACGATCGTTGCGCAGGCTTTTGACGGCATGATCCCTGCCCTCAACGCCGGTAAGTTCGATGCCATCATGGCCGGCATGTCGGCGACAGAGAAGCGCAAGGAAGTCATCGACTTTTCGATGTCCTACGGCAGCACCGGCCAGGCCTTTGCCGTCCTGAAGGACAGTGACCTCTCCACGATGCCGCTGAAGGATGCACTCTACTCGCTCTCCAGCAACGAGGAAGGTGCCCGCAAGGCCGTCGAGGAATTGAAGCCGCTGCTGAAGGGCAAGATCATCGGCGTACAGACCGCCTCGATCGCGTCGCGCTTCATCGACGAATATCTCAAGGACACCGTCGAAAAGCGCGAATACAAGACCACCGAGCAGCACGACCTCGATCTGATCGCCGGCCGCGTCGATGTAATCATGGCCTCTATGGGCTACCTGAAGACCGCCGTCGAAAAACCCGCCAACAGTGACATCGAAATCGTAGGACCGCGCTTCCAGGGCGGCTTCCTCGGTGCCGGCAGCTCGGTCGGCCTGCGCAAGGCCGACACTGCTCTGAAAGCCAAATTCGACGAGGCGATCACCGCCGCCAAAGCTGACGGCACGTTAAAGACCCTGTCAATGAAGTGGTTCGGCTTCGACCTGACTCCGCAATAAGCTTTGCAGCTCAAAGGAGCCGCGGATCTCGCGGCTCCTGTTCTTCTCGATGTAGTTGGTTTCGCAATTAGCCTTCGACCAGAAGCCCCTTGGCTTTCAGCACGGGTTCCAGATTGCTGACCTCGACAACGGTCTTGCCTGCCTTGTAGGCTGCAATGTAACCGGCTTCGGCATCTTCGCGCGCCTGTGACAGCTTTGCCGCCTCGGCAACTTCACCACGGCGGACGACGACAAGACCGTCGGCGTCACCAACGATGACATCACCGGGATTGATAATCTCGCCGCCAACGATGATGGAATCGTTGGTTGTGCCGAGGGTTTCCTTGACGGTGCCCTTGATGCAGGTGCTGAGCGAGAAAACCGGGAACCCCAATTCGCGGAGCTGCAGCGTATCGCGCACGCCGGTATCGGTCACCAGACCGCCGATGCCCTTCGCAAGGCAAGCATTGGCCAGCACGTCGCCGAACGACCCGGCTTCTTCATATTCGCCTGCGGAAACAACGATGATGTCCCCAGGCTTGGCGTAATTGATCGCCAGCTGCAGCATGATGTTGTCACGCGGCGAGGATTTGACCGTAAAGGCGGGGCCGCAGAGTTTCATGCGGTAATCGACCGGTTTCAGGCGTGACGACAGCGCGCCGCGACGGCCCTGCGCTTCGTGAATGGTGGCGGGCGAAAATTTCGCAATCGCCGCCAGATCCTCCTTGGAGGGACGTTCGGGGATGTCTTTGATATGTACCATTGCAGGCCCTCCTCGAGGCCATAGATAAACCGCACGGCGGCATGACTGCCGCCGTCGGCAATTGTCGGATTGTGGTTTTGGGATCAGAGGGCGCTGCGCGCCGTCAGATTACGGGATCGGATCAAATTTCAGTTCGGAAAGCGATACGACCTTGTCGGTACGCGTCATCTTGTATTCGGTGCCCTGACCGAGCCACTTGTCCCAGAGCTTGTTGATCTCGCCATCGGAATCCAGCTTGCGCAGAATCTCGTTGACCTTGGCGGTCAGCGTCGGCTGGTCCTTCTGCATGCCAATGCCGATCGGCTGGTAGAGCATCGGCTCTTCGATCATGCGCATTTCCTTGCCGCGGGTCTTCGACTCGTTGACGAACTTCGTCGTCGTCATCGTGTTGGCAACCATGCCGCGGGCCTTGCCCTGCTGCACAGCAAGATAAGCGGAAGCGGTATCCTGGAAGGTCAGGGGTTCGGACTTGTTGAGCTTGATCGACATTTCCGAGGTCGAACCCTTGGCCGAGGCAATGCGCTTGCCGACGAAATCAGCCTTGACCTTGCCTTCATCCGTCGTCGGAACGATCAGCATTTCCTTTGCGAGATAATAGGGGTCGCTGAACTGAATCTGTTCGGCGCGGCTCTGTGTGTAGGCGAGGTTGGCGACGGTAATATCGACGCGGCCGAGCTTGACTTCCGGCACGCGGGCTTCGACCGACACCGGCTTCACTTCCGCGGTAACACCAAGTTCCTTGGCGATGGCATTGCAAAGATCAACGTCGAAGCCAGCCATTTCGCGGGTCTTCGGATCGGGCGCCGAGAATGGCGGCACATCGGCAAAAGTTGCGCAGCGCAGCTTCTTAGCCGACAGAATGTCGGCAAGTTGGTCAGCCTTGGCGGGCGCCACGGCGGCGACGCTGGTAGCGAGCGCCGCAAGAATTGCGAATTTCCAGTTCATTTGCTGTTCTCCATTTTTATTTTTTGAGGAAGGCAGTCAGTGCCGCAGATCAGCGAGGAAGCGCTGTGCACGCGGATGTTTCGGGTTCTTGAAGAAGTCTTCCGGAGGAGCCGTTTCCAGGATTTCGCCCGCATCGATGAACCAGATCCGGTCCGCGACGTCGCGGGCAAAGCCCATTTCGTGGGTGACGCACAGCATGGTCATGCCTTCGGACGCCAGGCTTTTCATCACGCTCAGCACTTCGCCGACCATTTCCGGGTCGAGCGCGCTGGTCGGTTCGTCGAACAGCATGACCGGCGGCTCCATGGCGAGCGCGCGGGCGATCGCCACGCGCTGCTGCTGACCACCGGAAAGCTGGCCGGGATAGGAATTCGCCTTGTCGGCCAGACCAACACGATCAAGCAGCTTCAGCGCCTTGTCATGGGCAACATCGGCCCACACGCCTTTCACCCGGATCGGCGACATCGACACGTTTTCGACGACCGAGAGATGCGGGAACAGGTTAAAACTCTGGAACACGAAACCGATACGGCTGCGCAGCTTGTTGAGCTCGCTGGCACGCATGGGAGCGTGGATATCCTGCCCCTCGAAGCTTATACCGCCACTATTGATCTCTTCCAGCCGGTTGACGGTACGGATCAACGTCGACTTGCCGGAGCCGGACGGGCCACAGATGACCACGACTTCCCCACGCGCCACCTCGGCGTTGATGTTCTTCAGAACCGGATAGTCGCCATAGCTCTTGCAGACATCGGCAATGCGGATCGCCTGTGAGGCCTGCGGTTCGGACACTGAGGTGCTCATAGCTGCTCCGTAATAGTTTTGAGGGGCGCGGCCTCGGCCGGAAGGCGGGCATTGCGCGGCCCGGCACGCCGGCGGGCGATCCGCCGCTCGACGCTGTTGGCGACATAGGTCAGGCTCCAGCAGAGGATGTAGTAGACCACTGCGAGAATGAGGAAGACCTGGAACGGCTGCGTCAGAAGCTGGTTGTTCACCTGACTTGCCGCAAATGTCAGGTCCGGCACGTTGATGACGTAACCGAGTGTCGTGTCCTTGATCGTGGAGACGAAGGTGGAGATCATGCTCGGGATCATGTTGTAGAGCGCCTGCGGCAGGATGACGAAACGCATGGCGCCCATATATCCGTGACCGAGAGCCCTTGCCGCATCCATCTGCCCCTGCCCCAACGATACGATACCGGCCCGGACGACTTCGCTCAGGAATGCACCCTGATAGATGACCAGCGTCACTAGCATGATGAGGAAGCTCGGCACGTCGGCGCCAGTCCACAACGGGATGACGAAATAGCACCACAGGATGAGCATAAGGAGAGGTACGCCGCGGGTGACATACACCAGCCCCGTCATCGGCCAGCGCAGGAGCCGCCATTTGGAGAGACGGGCGAGCGCCATCAGGATGCTGACAGGGAAGGCAAGAGCGATTGCGAGCGCCGACAGGATCAGCGTGTTGGCCAGGCCGCCGAGCGGTCCGTTCGGATATTGGCCAATCAGGAGAAGCAGCCAGTAATCCTGGATGATGGTGATGAAATCCTGGATCATGCGCGTGCCCTCCGCGCAGGATCGGCCCGCATGGCGATATAGGCGCCGATCCCCATGATGATGAGCGAGAAGAACAGGTAAGTCACCGTACCGATCGTGTAGACCTCGAAGGTACGGAAGCTGATGTTTTCGATTTCCTTGACCGCATGGGTCAGTTCAGGAGCACCGATGACGATGGCAAGGCTGCTGTTCTTGAACAGGGAAACGCTGTGATTGATCAGCGGCGGCAGCGCATTGCGCACGCCCTGCGGCATGATCACGAAACGCATGGCCGAGGCATAACCATGCCCCAGTGCTTTTGCCGCTTCCATCTGGCCGGGGCTGACTGAGCGCAGGCCGGAGCGCAGATCTTCACTGAAATAGGCAGCCTGGCAGAGTCCGAGGCCGATGACGGCGAAAACCGCCTCGGCATTGTGGCTCGCCAGCCAGTCCGACAAGCCCTGTGGCATCAGCGTGAAGATGCCGAAATACCAGAGCATCAGCTGCACCAGCGTCGGCACGTTGCGGTGATAGGAAACGTAGGCTGCAACGATCGGCTCACCAAGGCGGATCGGCGAAACACGCAAAGCAAGCAACAGGATCGCCAGTGTCATCGCCATCAGCCAGGAACCGAAATAGATGACGAAGGTCATCTCGATGCCGTGCAGAAGCATCGAGACATATTCCGGATTGGACAGGATTGCCAAGAGATCGAACCCGCTCACCGCTTGGTCCCTTCAGGAGTGGCGGCAGGTGCTTGCGGCTTTGCCGTCTGCAGACCGCCCATGACCTGGAGGGTCGGCGTGATTTCCATATGGCCGATATTGACGGCAACGGGTGCTGCAATCGCGAAGGCGATCGCATCGGCAATATCGGAAGCCTGAGGCAGCTCGAAGCCATCGATAAACCGCTCGCGGATCGACGGGTCATCGCCGTGAACGTGATTGAAGATATCGGTCGCCACGCGGCCGGGGCAGATTTCGGTAACTCGGACCCGCTTTCCGAAGGTGTCGATGCGCAGCTGGTTCGACAACATGGCAACACCGGCCTTCACGGCGTGATAGGTCGAATTGCCGCCGAAATTGTAGTTGCCGGCAATCGAGGAGATATTGATGACGTGTCCGCGATCGCGTTCCGCCATGCCCGGCACGACCATGCGGCAGAGATGCAGCACCGCACGCAGGTTAACATCGATCAGCAGATCTATATCGCCTTCGTCGGCTTCGAGAAACTTCTTCGGCCGATCGACACCGGCATTGTTGATCAGGACGTCAAATGCCACACCGCCGGTCAATTCGGCCAGCGCTTCGCGATTGGTCACGTCGATTGCATGGGCGATACAACCGGCACGCTCGGAAAGCTCACGCAGCGGCTCGGCGCTGCGGGCAACGGCGTGGACTTCCAGACCTTCGCGACAAAGTCGTTCAACCACGGCGGCGCCAATTCCCGACGAGGCACCAGTCACCAGAGCAGTCTTGTAATCGGAAAATGGCATTTAATTCCCCTTTGTTGATATGAGACTAGCGAAGCTTTTTTCGCTTGCCTAAGACCGATTAGTTTTGGGCTAATAAGGAAGCGTTATGGATATCCGCACTTATTGCGAAAGGCTTGATTTGCGCTTTATAAATCAAGCGGCTAGGTTCTCTCACAAACCGCAGAGCGGCAGGGCACGAACGTGTGAAGGCCGCTTCGATCGGTAGCAACAACACAGGCAGCATCGACCAGAATGGATATCCGGCGTCTCAAATCCTTCATCGTGATCGTCGATAGCGGCAGCATCACGCGTGCCGCCGATATCCTGCATCTGGCCCAGCCAGCGTTAAGCCAGCAGCTTGCAGCGCTTGAGGATCATTTTGGTCAAAAGCTTCTGATCCGAAGCCAGCAGGGCGTGACGATGACCGACGCTGGCCAGGCCGTCTATCGCCATGCGCAGATCATCTTGCGGCAGATGGAACAGGCACAGTCCGATGTCGCCACCGCCGGCCGATCACTTGCGGGGCGAGTTTCGGTCGGCCTCGTACCGTTCAGCAGCGCGGCAACACTTTCGGTCGAACTTCTGGCCGAGACGAGAAAGCGGCATCCGGGCATCTTGCTGCACCTGACCGAAAGCGTCGGCCAGACCTACAGCCAGATGATTATGAACGGCCGTCTGGAGATGGCGCTCATTCATGGCGTCGGGCCGATCAAGGGCGTGCGGTTCGAACCGCTGTTGAAAGAAGAATTCTTTCTCGTTGCCCATCCGGATTTCGCCATCGAAGCGAGCGAAGCGCCGGTTCCCGTCACGGCGCTCGAAAGCTTGCCGTTTCTGATGCCGCCAGCCTACAATTTCGTGCGTCGCGCGGTCGACACCGCGTTTTCGCGCAGCAAGGTCGAGCTGAAAGTGGTGGCGGAAGTGGAGATCGTCAGGACCCTGAGCCGGTCCGTCGACAGAGGCCTCGGTGCAACGATCATGCCTAAGGCGATTGCCGACCGCTTGATTGCAGAATCCAGCGAGAAGCTGATTTGCCGCCTGGTTTCGCCACGTATCGAGGAGACGTTGTCGCTCTGCGTCTCCGACCAGACCCCGCTATCGGAGCCGGCGATTGCGGTTAGAGACATTCTCATCGAACTGACGGCCAGGCTGAAGACCTGACCGTCAGAGCCATCTTCAAACGGATTACTTCATATCCATGCAATACTGGGCGATACGGTTGCAGCCCTCTTCCAGCATCTCCATGCTCGTCGCATAGGAGATGCGGAAATACGGGCTCATGCCGTAAGCTGCGCCCTGCACGGTCGCGACATGGTGTTCCTCGACAAGGCCCATGACGAAATCGACGTCGGTCTCGATCTTGCGGCCACCCTTGGTAGTCTTGCCGATCAGTTCAGATATGTTCGGGAAGATGTAGAAAGCGCCTTCCGGCTTGTGGGCACGCAGGCCTTCGATCTCGGCCAACCGGCCAAGCACGTAATCGCGGCGGGTCTTGTAGATCGACGAACGCTCCTTCAGGAGATCCTGCGGGCCTTCGAGTGCAGCAACGGCCGCGGCCTGCGTCAGTGTCGAGGTGCCACCGCTGTTCTGGCCGTTGACATTGCTGATCGCTGCAATGAGATCCTTCGGTCCGCCGCAATAGCCCAGACGCCAGCCGGTCATCGCATAGGCCTTGGAAACACCGTTCATCGTCAGCACGCGATCATAGAGGCGCGGCTCGACTTCGGCGATAGTGCAGAATTCGAAATCGTCATAGACGAGATGCTCGTAGATATCGTCGGTCAGGATCCAGACATGCGGGTGGCGCAGCATGACCTCGGCGATCGCCGCCATCTCAGCGCGTGAGCAGGCAGCACCGGTCGGGTTATTCGGGAAATTCAGGAACAGCCACTTGGTGCGTGGGGTGATCGCAGCTTCGAGATCTTCGGCGCGCAGCTTGAAACCGGCATTTTCCGGGCATGGCACCGAAACCGGAATGCCGCCGGCAAACTTCACGATATCTGCGTAGCTGACCCATGACGGTGCAGGGATGACAACTTCGTCGCCCGGATTGCAGGTGGCCAGCACGGCGTTGAAGATGACCTGCTTTCCGCCGCCGGACACGACGATCTGGTTCGGCTCATAGGTCAGGTTGTTCTCGCGCTTGAACTTGCGAATGATCGCCGCCTTCATGGCCGGCGTGCCGTCCATCGTCGGGTATTTCGTGTCGCCGGCCAGAGCAGCGGCGTAAGCTGCCTCGATGGCATGCGTCGGGGTCGGGAAATCCGGCTCGCCGGATGACAGACTGACCACCTTGATCCCCTGGGCGGCAAGTTCGCGCGCACGCTGCGTCATCGCAGCGGAAGCGGAGATGGAGACATTCTTCAAACGATCGGCAGTGGCGGGCATGGTCTGGTCTTCCAGTTTTGAATTTCAGATGAAAAAGGAAACAGGCGTCGGCTTCAGCCGGCAACCTCCGATGCAGGTGCAAGCGTGCCGCCGGCAGCCTCGATTTCACTGTGCACGATGCGCGCCAGTTCGAGTGAACCCGGCGTATCGCTGTGAACGAGAATGGATTTCGCAGGCATGTCGATGGTCACGCCATCGATCGTGGTAACGGTCCGGTCCACGAGGAACTGGCGCACGCGGGCGCGCACGTCGGCCTCATCCTCGACGAGGGCCCCGGGCAATCCACGGGCGACAAGACGACCCTGTGCGTCATAGGCGCGATCGGCAAGAAACAGCAGCAAGGTCTTGAGCGACGCACGCTTGGCGGCGGCTTCGATCTCGCTGCCGGGCATGGCGAAGATGATCATTTCAGGATCGACCGCGCGGATCGCGTCCATCATCAAGTCAGCCAGCTTCGGATCGCGGTTGACCATATTGCCCATAGCGGCATGGAAACTGAAATGTGCGACGCGCTGGCCTTCGCTGGCGGCAATCGCCTTCAGCGCCCCCAACTGGTAAAGCATCTGCTGGCGCAGTTCGTCGGCGGAATAGGGAATTTCGCGGCGGCCGAACCCTGCGCGGTCCGGCAGACCGGGATGGGCACCGATGCCGACCCCATTTGCCTTGGCGAGGCGCACCATGCGCGCCATCGTATCGGGATCGCCGCCATGAAAACCGCAGGCGATATTGGCCGAGGAAACGACCTTCATCATCGCCTCGTCGTCGCACAGGCTATAGGGGCCAAAACCCTCGCCCATATCGGAATTCAGATCGATCTTCATTCCTTCCTCCCTCGCCTTATTTCATCGCCTGCAAAGCGCCGGACACCATGCGCGACGTCACACGGACATCGTCGATAAAACCGGCCACGGCCTTCTCGACCTCCGCCGCCTGGGCATGCGTCACACGGACGAAGCACAAACGGCTGCCGATGCGCGCCTGCCCAAGCCGCCAGAGGTCGGCCTCGATCACACCGGCAATCTTGGGATAACCGCCAGCCGTGTTGGCATCGGCCATCTGGATGATCGGTTCACCGCTCGGCGGCACCTGAACGACACCGGAAACAACGCCGTGAGAGCGCATTTCAACGGGCGTCGTCGGCTTGATCGGTTCGCCCATCAGGCGATAACCGGTGCGGTCGCTCTGGGTAGAGATTTTCCAGGTCTGCGACCAGAAACGCTCGGCATCCTCGCCAAACAGGAAATGTTCTCCGGCCGGAATGGCACGCACGACCAGTGCTCCATCCTCAGGTGCGGGGTAGACATCGGCAAGCGCATAGGCCGGATCAATGACGGCAATGCCGGTCGCGGGAAGGTTCAGAGGCGCGGAAACTTCACCGAGTTGCAGGACATCGCCGGTAAATAGAAAACGTCCTTCATTGCCGCCAAAGGCGCCGCGGAGCGACGTGCTGCGCGATCCCATAACCGCCGTGACATCAATGCCGCCGGCAATGCAGATATAGGCACGTGTTCCAACCCGTGGCTGGCCAAGCTCCAGCACCTGCCCGGCTCCCACCGGCAGAGCACACCAGGGCTGCACCGAGCGGCCGTCGATCGAGGCACCGCAATCAGCACCTGTTACAACAAAAGCCGTCGCCTTCGCAAAACGGAGCTTGAACGGATATGTCTGAATTTCAATCACAGCCGCGCCGGTTTCGTTGCCGAGCACGCTGTTGCCGACCTTGAGCGCCAGCGGATCCATCGCACCGCTGGTGGTTACGCCGATATTGCGGAAGCCGGGACGGCCAAGGTCCTGTACCGTGTTGAACGGCCCTGTCTGGATGATCTCTATCATAGCTCTATGCTCGCTGGCACGAAACGCACCGTATCGCCCGGTGCCATCACGGCAGGCTTGTCCGACATCGGATCGAACATCTGCAATTCAGCAAAGCCAATCGAATTCCAGCCGTTCGGACCCGTCAAAACGGCGACCCCCGTCTGCATGCCGCCGATGGTGACACAGCCTCGCGCCATGTTGAGCGACGGGACGGTCTTGCGCGGCATGTAGATGCGCGGGTCAAGTCCGTGGAGATAACCGAAACCCGGGGCACTGCCGAGTGCGAACACCCGGTAGGTGCCTTCGTAATGGATACGGACAACCTCGCGGTCGGAGAGACCCGAGCGGTCGCACAATGCCGCCAGATCGGTAGCATGCTCGCCGCCATAGGTCACGGCGATCTCGATCGTCCGGCCGGCCAGATCGATACTTTCAGCCTGTTCCCAGGCTTCCAGTAGGCGCAGCGCCAAGACTTCCGGATCCTCCGGCGTTACCTTCAGCACGACGAGAAGGTTCGTCATGCCGGGTACGATCTCGAGTGTTTCACTCCACAGTTCGACGGCCCTGGACAGGGCCCAGATCCGACGCTGCGCGGCAAGATCGAACTCGCCGGTCGCTTCGATCAGAAAGGCACGGGAGCCGATCGGGGAAACCCGGGCGCCGTTGCGATCCAGCGCAAGCGCTTCCGCGGGTGGGATGATTTTGGCGGCTGAGGCGTTCATGCGTCTGGCTCGACTTCTGCAATCGGATCGCCAAAGCCGACGATCGTTCCTTGGTCAACGAGATGGCGGCGCAGGCGCTTCGACGGGCCGGCCTTAACCGGTAACAGGATCGGGCCTACCCTCAAAAAACCGATCGTGTCGCTTGCCGCCGAAGCGCCGGGCACACCCGTGCGGGACGAATCAGACGGCCAGAACTCACCGGCCATCGGCGCCTTGACGACCACCGGTGTGTCTGCGCTATTCGTCTTGCCTGAGCGCACCTGACGCGCAGGGCCATTTGACGAACCCGACAAGCGGATCAGCAGGCTCTGGTCGGGCCGGGTGATTTCAATACCTTCGATACCGGCGGCTTCAAGCGCAGCGGTCAGCCGCTCAATGATGGCGGGATCGCTCAAATCCAGCTTGCTCATGCGGTCCCCCGCGTTTTCAGCCATTTTTCCAGATAGTGAATGTCCGTCTCGCCCTGCGCGAAGGCAGCGTCTTCGAAAAGTTCGCGCAGGAGCGGCAGATTGGTGGCAATACCTTCCAGCTTGAAGGATGACAGAGCCGAGCGCGTCCGCTGCATGGCATCGGCCCGGTCGCGGCCGTGTACGATCAGCTTGGCAATCAGCGAGTCGTAATAGGGAGAGACCTTGTAGCCGGCCTCGACATGGGTATCGACGCGAATACCCTCGCCTTGCGGCAATTCAAGCCCCGTGACGACGCCGGCAGAGGGCATGAAGGTAGCCGGATCCTCGGCATTGATGCGGCACTCGATGGCGTGTCCCTTGCAGGTCACATCGCCTTGGCTCATCGACAATGTCTCGCCCTGCGCCACGCGCAATTGCTGCTGGACGATGTCGACGCCGCTGGTTTCCTCGGTCACCGGATGTTCCACCTGCAGACGGGTGTTCATCTCGATGAAATAGAAGGCTCCGTCTTCATAGAGGAATTCAAACGTGCCTACACCGCGATAGCCGATTTGCTGACAAGCCTGGACACAGGCTTCGCCGACGGGGCCGATCAGCGCTTCGGAAATGCCGGGAGCAGGTGCCTCCTCGACCACCTTCTGATGACGGCGCTGCATTGAGCAATCGCGATGACCAAGCCAGACCGCGTTTCCATGCGTGTCGCACAGGACCTGAATTTCGATATGACGCGGATGCTGGAGAAATTTCTCCATGTAGAGCGCCGGCGTTCCAAAGGCCTTGCGCGCTTCTTCGCGGGTCAAGGACACCGCTTCCAGCAGCTCGGCCTCATCCAGCACGACGCGCATGCCGCGCCCACCGCCACCGCCGGCGGCCTTGACGATCACCGGATAACCGATCTCGGCCGCAATCGCCCGGATCGCCTCCGGTTCCGAGGGAAGTTCCGTATCAGGCCCCGGCACACAAGGCACGCCAGCCGCGACCATGGCGCTTTTGGCAGCAATCTTGTCGCCCATCGTTGCAATGGCACTGGCGTCGGGACCGATGAATGTCATCTCGGCCTCTTCGACTGCCGCCGAAAAGCGAGTATTCTCGGACAGAAAGCCATAGCCCGGATGCACGGCACCTGCGCCCGTCAGGCGGGCTGCCAGCAGGATCACATTCTGGTTGAGATAGCTTTTCGATGCCGCCGCCGGGCCGATGCAGATCGACTGATCCGCGCTGCGGGCATAGGCTGCATCCCGGTCGGCTTCCGAGCAGACGACAACCGTCTTCAGCCCCATTTCATGGCACGCGCGCACGACACGCAAAGCGATCTCGCCGCGATTTGCAATCAGGACCGTGTCGAAACGCTGGGATGACTGCATCACGAGATCTCCGCCAGCATGTCGCCGACCTCGACTTCCGCGCCATTGACGTCCGTCAGGCGCGTGACCTTGCCGGAGTGCGTCGCGACGATCTTGTTGAACACCTTCATCGCCTCGATGATGAAAAGCGTCTGCCCCTCGACCACCTCGTCACCGACGGCGACGAATGGCGGGTCACCCGGCGCAGGTGCAATATGCAGAACGCCGAAGATCGGCGCGGAAACAGTGAAAACGTTTTTCACCGGCTCGCCTGTTGTGACACCAGCGTTCGCCTCGGGCTTGTCTTCTGCAGCACCCTCGGCTGCCTGTGACGATACGGCTTGCGACCTTTCGCGGAAAATCCGTACGACGGTATCCTTTTCGGTGACCGTCAACTCGGTGATCTTGGATCGGCCGACAAAGGCTATCAGTGTTTCTATTTTTGAGAGATCCATTCCCGGGTCCACAGGTAACTGCATGAGTAACGTCACGGAGATCGAGCAACAGCGATCACGGCCATTGTGGTAGCATAGGCGATGGATTGATGGGGTCAGACGAAGTTTCAATGGACGACAGGGCCTGCCGGAGCAAAGCCTTCAATCGTAAGTGACTTCGCAGGTGAAAGTCATTCTCGGCACGGTCGCGCCACGTCTCACCGTAAAACTTCCCGATGTTGCATAACTTGTGTTTGTCGCATGTCGATGACAGCTTGAGACGGCGCGCGCGGGATCGCCTTAGGTGGCATTCGATCCGCAACAAATCGCACATGGAAAAAAGCTCCGGAAAGCTGTAGCTGCTAAGACAATCGGTAACGATGTCGGCGACGATGATATTCCGGAAGTCTGCCGCGACATCCTTTTTAGGCGCGCCATGCAGCAGCTCGCAGCAATCGAAATTCGGGAAGAGCAATCTTCCGCCATGGTTCTGGATGTCGTGGTTGAAACCCTGCGGTCGGAGGGCATCGTGGTTGCAGGCTATCTTCAGCGCGAGCTTTTGCGACAGGGTGACACGACGTCCGATACTGTCCTTGAGGATATCGAGACCGGAGAGCAGTTCGTCATCATGCAGGCGCTTGGCTCTTCCGCGACGAGCTGCCGGCTGGATACACAGGCCTTGGCGGATATAGCGGGACGCGCGCTCGGACGGTTGGAGCAGCCGGCGGATATCCTCGTACTCAACCGCTTTGGCAAAGCCGAAGCGGAAGGTCACGGCTTGCGTGCCGTACTGGAAACGGCCATCAAACAGGGTATTCCCGTGCTGACATCCGTCGGGGCGAGTTACCTGGAGGATTGGCGGAACTATGTTGGCGATCTTGCGGTGAATCTGCCTCCTGACGTCTCGCAGGTTCTCGCCTGGTCTCGATCCATAATGAAAATGGCACCACACTGAAAACCCTCGCTCAACCCGGAAGTCACACATGAAAATCTTCGTTGTCACCATCTCCGACCGGGCCAGCCGTGGCGAATACGAGGACATCAGCGGCAGCGCGATCGAGACTTGGCTGCGAAAAGCCATTGTCAGCCCCTATGATGTTCAGCGGGTAATCATTCCCGATGGCGAGGCAAGTGTAAGGGACACGTTGATCGAACTCAGTGACCGGCAGGATGCCGACCTTATTCTGACAACGGGTGGGACTGGTCCCTCCCCACGCGACCAGACACCCGAGGCGATGGCAGCTGTTCTGCAAAAGGAGCTACCGGGTTTCGGCGAGCTTCTTCGCCGGGTTAGTCTGGCGCAGACACCAACCGCAATCCTGTCGCGCCAGACCGCAGGCACGCGCGGAAAGACATTTTTTCTCAACCTTCCCGGTCGTCCGGCGGCAATCGAGCTTTCGCTCAACGCCGTTTTCCCGGCGATCCCCTATTGTCTCGATCTGATCGGTGCCGGGCGGATCGAGACAGATCCAGGTGTAATCGTCAGCCATCGGCCGACAAACTGAATTTCGTGGCTCCGACTTTTCGCATGACGCAATAAGTGGTGCGGCAATGTCTAGTATCTCGATATTCGGATCACGGATCAACTCCAGCCAGCTATCATAGATATGGACGATGTCGCGTTTGCCTTGCCACTTCCTCCGACTGCGTGCGGTCCAGTGATGTAATGGCATAGGGCGCAAAACCGGCATCGTTATAGGCCACGAGATGGCAATCCCGCATGATGAAATCCGTCCCGATGCAGCCGATGCGGAAGTCCTTGCGCTCAGGCAACTCGGGATCGACCTTCAGGCTGATCGGCCAGTTCATTCTCTGCGCCCTCGCCGGTTATGCCTTTGTCCGTTTCGATTTCGCCGGTCGTGAACTCATTTTCGTAGCCGTGGGTTTGTCGCTGTTCGGTGCACCTGAAAGCGGCATCAATATCTCGACGGTCAGTGTTGCGACCGTCATGGTCATCGCACCTCTGATGATCGCTTTCCTCATTTTCCAGCGGCAGTTCGTGCAGGCTTTCCTGCGCGTGAGTATCCTATAGCCAAGGCGCTCCGAGGCTCTCTTCCAGTCCAATCGCGCTTCGATCTGACCTATCAGGCACTCTCACCTGACAGATCAGACGGCGTTATGGATTTACTGATTACCCTGAATGTCCGCCATTTTTTGCGCCCCACGCCATGTAGCGCCGGGAGCTAGAGAGATTGGGAGGTCAATCGCCGCCGCCTCGACGCAAACGAAATGCCACCAGGCATCATCGGGTAAATCCGGGATTGTGGAGCAACGCTCCGAGCCGGGGTTCCATACGACGGTATCGGGCATGCCTTGCACGGAAATAGACAGTTGGCGATCACCATCCTCCAGCGTCAGTTCATCTAAAGTATTGGAGTAAATTCGATCGAGCGGACGGTCGATTTGCAACCGCTCACTTGCTTCGGTGCAGGTGGCATTATCCCTGAGCTTATCGAGATAACGGATGTTCTGCAGGCCGGAAATGCCGACATTCTCAATCGCTGTCACGCGAAAATAAGTGTGAAGCGCCGCGGTAAAGGAGAAGACCTCAGCTCCGGTGTTCCGTACCGAAAGGGCGATCTCCAGGCTGTGGTCGGTGAGCGCCACCTGACACTCGGCTTGGAACGAATGCGGCCACAATGCACGAGTTTCAGGTGTGTCGGTAAGCTGCAAGCAAGCGATTGCCGCCCCATCGGCACTGCCCGCAACCGGCGTCCAGGTCTGGTTACGGAAAAAGCCATGTAACGGCAGGTCACCCAAGGTGGAAAACTGAGGAAAACAGATCGGCACGCCACCGCGCACAGAGCTACCAGGTGAAAAATCAGCGCGCTCCGAAAGATAGATGTTTTCCATCCCTCTCGCTGGTCTCCACGAAACCAGCTGGGCACCATGATGCAGAATGGCAGCGGTCGCGCCTCCCGGCGTCGCCAATTGTAGTGCGGCGGTCTCTTGCTGAAATGAGTTCATCAAATCCTCTCCTCATTGGCGCCGCACGGGGTAAAGTGCGGCGCATTTTCCATAATAAAATTATAAGCTTGAACAAACGGCCATCTTGAATCAGAAGTTTATCGCTGCATTGCTCGATCGACGTGGAAAACAGAAGATAACGACGCGGCATAGTCGGTCAATCCGGTGCCAAGCACTGGTTTGACCTTTGATAAACATGCGGCGTTATTACGTTTAAGATGTGAGCCTGTTCATCGAGGTATTCCAGGTCATGCGGCGATGAGTCGTTCTCGGCATACGGTTTTGTGGGCTGGTTGAACGCGGAAAATCGACCGATCCGACTGGTTCTATCCGTTCATCGAGAAAAGTCATTGCCGACATTCGGGATGCAAGCCGGAGGTTTCAAACAAACACAGTGGAAGATTGGACGAAGCGGCTGACGGGAGCAAAATCCCAGGAGACCCAGGACAAGGTGACCGCTGAGAGTTTTGCAGATCGAGCGCACTTACAGCAATACAAAGGCTTTAGAGACGACCTTGACGCTGGCGACGACGCCAACACTTTCAGGGAGGCAGCACCAAGAGAAGCTAATCCATTTCAGGACCGACCAAAAAGAAAAAAATGGCCCATGCCTTTCGACATGGGCCAACGCGATGATTAGAGGCGGCGGAGCGCTCTGGTCAGGCCATCGACGATTTCCTCACCGGCTTCGTCGGCCGTCAGCTGGCCGTAGGCAAACTGCTCGATGACATCCTTGAACAGTTCCTGAACCGTCGGATGTTCGATCAGTGGCGACATGACCGGTCCCGTTGCGGCTGCAACAATCTTTGCGCCTTCGAGACGCTCAGGGGTCAGCTTGCCTGCTGCTTCCAGCGTTGATTTGGCAATGGCCGATGCCGGGAGGCCGCGGCTGTCGCCAAGGATCAGGATGGCATCCTTGTCGTTCAGAAGGCAATTAAGCACCTGCGCTGCAGCTTTCGGGTCTTTCGAATGCTTGGAGATCGAGAAGACCATGGACGGTTTCTTATAAACGCCATCGGACTTCGCGCCCTCGATTTGCAACGGAGCTGCAGGAATAAGCTTCCCGACCGTCAGCGGATCATCATATTTCGAATAGGTCGAATCCCAGAAATAGGTGCCGCCGATCCTGCCCGTCACCCAGGCCGGATCGTCAAAGATCTCGATATTGCCGACACCTGCGGCATCCTTGGCGGAGCGCACGATACCGTTATCGACCATCCACTGGTAATGCTTCAGCGCACCGGCGATATCCTCCGCCGTCCAGGCCAGCTCATTGGTGCCGGGCTTGACGAATTCCTGGCCGGAAATCTGTGCGGCAAAAGCTTCGATCATCAGCATCAGAATGACGCGGGTGCTGTCGAACGGATAGAGCCCCTGCGGATTGAGCGTCTTGGCTGCGGCAGCAAGATCGTCCCAGCTTTTCGGCGTTTCAAGGCCGGCCTTTTTGTAGATCTCATCGTTGAAGTAGTATGTGGCGCCAGTAACGGAGACCGGCACACCATTGAGCTTGCCGTCAATTGTAGCAGGCGCCAGTTGGCTCTCGTTCCACTGGGTCAGATCAAGCTCGCCGGCAAACTGCTTGAGATCCGCAAAACCGGTGCCATCCTTGGAAAACTGGAAAAGCCACGGCCAGTCTACCTGGATGATATCGGCCTCGGTACTGCCAGCCATCTGTGTCGTCAGCTTCTCGAGATAGCCTTCAAAACCGGCAAACTCCGGCTTGACCTTATGTCCGGTTTTGCCCGTGCAGTATTCCAGAGCCTTCTGCGTGGCAACGTGACGGCCATCGCCACCCCACCAAGACATGCGCAGATCCGCCGCCGCAGCGAAATTGGTCGCGACCACGGATGCAGCCAATGTTAGAGATAAAACATTCAGTATAGATTTCTTGCTCATGATGCGTTTTCCTCCTGAAACCCTGCATCGGTGACATAGTCGTCGGCTGCGCCCTCAGGCGAGGCTGACGTTCAGACCGCTTGCGCGATCGAAAATGAAGACCCGTCCCTCTTCCGGGCGAATACGGATGGCGCCATCAACGGCAGACTTGCGGAAATCCTCGACGGGCAGGACAACGGTGAAGCGCTGCCCGCCGATGAGGATGTGCACGTCGACCTCATGCCCCAGGAAATCGGCCTTAATGACCTTTGCTACCAGCGCATCCTCATCCGGTTCAGCAAGGCGGAAATGCTGAGGCCGTACACCGAACGTGACATCGCCGTCGGTACCGGCCTTCAGGCGCCCTGCAAGCTCTTTTCCAAACTGGATCGACTGGTCACCAAAGCTCACGACCGGCCCGCTCTCGCCTCGGCTGAGCTTGGCGTCGACAAGGTTCATTTCCGGCATGCCGATGAAGCCTGCGACAAACGCATTTGCCGGCCGTGCATACAGCGTTTCGGGGTCATCCACCTGCATGATGTGGCCGTCTTTCATGACGCAGATCCGGTCGCCCATCGTCATGGCCTCGACCTGATCATGGGTCACGTAGACCACTGTCGATGACTGCCCCTGTTCCTTCAGCCGGCGATGCAGATCGGTGATGCGCACGCGCATGGACGCGCGCAACTTGGCGTCGAGATTGGAAAGCGGCTCGTCGAACAGGAACACTTCCGGCTTCTTGATCAGCGCACGCCCAAGCGCCACGCGCTGTGCCTGACCACCGGAGAGCTGCTTGGGCAAGCGATCGAGCAACGGCTCAATCTCAAGTACTTCGGCCACTTCCGCGACACGCCTTGCAATCTCTTCCTTTTTTTCGCCGGCCAGTTTAAGCCCGAAGGAAAGGTTCTTGCGAACCTTCATATGTGGATAGAGCGCATAGTTCTGGAACACCATGGCGATGCCACGGTCCCCCGGAGGCAGATTGTTGACCACCTTTTCGCCGATGGTGATGTGACCGCCGGAGACGGTTTCCAACCCGGCGATCATGCGCAGCGTCGTCGACTTGGCACAGCCGGAAGGACCGACCAGAACCATGAACTCGCCGTCCTTGACTTCGAGATTGATGCCGTGGAGAGCCTTCACCGTGCCGCTATAGACTTTTTCGAGGTTGCGGATAGTAAGCTGAGCCATGCGATTACCCCTTTACGCCGCCGGCAGAGATGCCTTCGACGAAGTATTTCTGTGATAGGAAAAACACCACCAGTGACGGCAGAAGCGTCAATGCTGACATGGCAAGGATGCGGTTCCATTCGAAAGTTTCGGCCGTATCGATCGACAGTTTGAGCGCCAACGAGACGGGGAATTTGTCGACCGAGGAGACGTAGATCAGCGGACCGAGGAAGTCGTTCATGGTCCACATGAACTGAAACAACGCCACCGAAATCATGGCCGGCACCAGCATCGGCACGACCACATAGATCAATGCCTGGAAACTGGTCGCGCCATCGACGCGCGCTGCTTCTTCCATATCGCGCGGAATGGAACGCAGGAACTGCAGCAGCATGAAGACAAAGAAGGCATCGCCGGCAAGAGCGGATGGCACCCACAGCGGCAGATAGCTATCCAGCCAGCCGAGTTCGTTGAAAAGCAGATATTGCGGGATGCGGGTGACCACATTCGGCAGAAGCAGAGTGCCGATCACGGTCGCGAACAGGATCTTCTTGCCGGGAAAGTCGAAACGGGCAAAACCATAGGCGACCACCGTGCACGAAATCACGGTGCAAATCGTCTTCGGCGCAATGATGAGGAACGTGTTCCAGAAGAACCGGCCGAATGTGTAGGGCGTAGAGGTTTCCCAGCCTTTGATATAGCCGTCCATGGTCGGGTTCGCCGGCATGAAGCCGGCACCGGCAAATATTTCCGTGTTGGACTTGAAGCTCGCACCAATCAGCCAGATCAGCGGATAAAGCATGATAAGGCCAACGATGGTGAGGATAGTATAGCGAATTGCGAGCGATATCTTCTCGCGGCGCCTCTGGACGGCCAGAAATTTTTCAGCGTCCTCGATGGCCTTGTCGGAGTGAAGGATACTATCGCTCATGTTCAACTCCTCTTGTCGCCGGCGTAGTAGACCCAGTGCTTTGATGACCAGAAAGCAACCAGAGTCAGCACCATGATGACCGCGAACAACACCCAGGCGATTGCCGAGGCATAACCCATGTCGAACTTCTTGAAGGCCATCTCGTAGATGTAGAGCGGCAGCAGGTAGGTGGATTTCAGCGGCCCGCCATTGGTGATGACATAAGGTCCGTTGAACTCCTGGAATGCCTGAACCATCTGCATGATCAGATTGAAGAAGATCACCGGCGTCAGCAGCGGCAGCGTGACTGCGAAGAACGCCCGCCAGGGTTTCGCGCCGTCGATCGCCGCTGCCTCATAGAGAGACTTATCGATCGACTGGAGTGCGGCAAGGAAGATCACCATGGCTGAACCGAACTGCCACAGACGCAAAAGCGTGATGGTGAAGAGCGCCGTACCGGGATTGCCGAACCAGTTGATCGCTTCGAAACCGATCGAGGTCAGCATCATGTTGATGAGACCGGTATCGGCAAACATGTAGCGCCACAGAACCGCAATCGCGATTGAACCACCGAGAATGGATGGAACGTAATAAGCAGTGCGGAAGAAGCCGATGCCCTTGAGCTTTGAGTTGAGGATACCCGCAATGAACAGCGCGAAAGCCAGTTTCAGCGGCACGGTGATCAGGACGTAAAGCATCGTCACATTGAAGGAGCGCGTGAACGTGCGGTCACGGGTCAGGATATCGGTGTAGTTTTCCAGGCCGATGAAGTTGACGCCCTGCATCAGCCGATAATCGGTGAACGACAGGTAGAGCGACCCGAGAAACGGGATGGCCGTGAATACCAGGAGGCCGATCAGGTACGGCAGAACGTACCAGAAGCCGAGAAGTCGACTGTCGCCGCTCATGCAGAGAGCCTCCTGAGGTTTTCCGGCAGGCGCCCAGCCGTCGCGGCAACCATGGCGCGGAACAGTTTCATGGCGCGATCCTGCCCCAAAGGTGCGACCAGCGGATCGGAGAGGAACAGGCCTTCGAGCGTTGCACCATCACCGGCAAGCACTGCTTTCAACACGGCGTTCTGGCGCTCTGCATGCGGTTTCACCAGCGCCTCGACGGCGGCTGGCAACCGGCCGGCATGTACCGGGCGCACGCCATGCCCGGAAAAAAGGACATTGGTCTCGACGATCGTACCGGGCGCGAAGCCCTCCATCTGACCGGTATTGGGCATGTTGGCATTGACGACGAGCGTTTCGCCACGGGTCAGCGCACGGATCTGTCCCACCAACGCTTCCTCCGATATGGCCCGCAAAGGCGGTACTTCGTTGGCGGCCTCGGCGGCGCGCGCGTCTTCCCGACGCTTCGCCTGATCGCGACGGCGCCAGTCCACGGGCGTGAGACCAAAACCCCAATCGGACGCGCGCCCGAGATACCAACTGGAAGGCAGGAACTCGGCGAGATGTCTGTCACCTGCAGCAGCAGCAATGCCGAAACGCGCCGCGAGATCGAATTTGACCCGGTTGACGTCCTCGAAATAGCGCTGGAATTCATCCGCCGGATCAAGCGGTTTTGCCCTCCATCCTTTTTCGCGATTTTCCGCCGCGAAGCTCAGATAGTCCGGTAACCAGTCGCGACCACCAACGAAGGCACGGTCAACCCAGGTGAAATGGTTGATGCCGAGAACATTGACCTGCACATCGCGAAAACCGTAGCGGATCGCGCCTTCCGCCCGATTGGCGAGCCAGGCGATGATGTGGCGCAGCTTGGTGACCTCATGGCATTCACCCCAGGCCCTGATATCGGGAAAGGCGGCGTAGAGCGCGCCGGTCAGCACCGACATCGGATTGGTGAGATTGCAGACATAGGCCTTCGGTGCATAAGCGCGGATCGCCTCGGCGATTTCCGCCATGGCCGGGATCGCCCGCATGGCGCGCACCAGGCCGCCAGGCCCGACCGTGTCGCCCACCGACTGGACAATGCCTTCGGATTCCGGCAGTTCCAGATCCTTGGCCATGTCGTCGAACGACCCTGGAAGGATCGATACGACGACAAAATCCACTCCCGTCAATGCCGAGGCGATCGTTTCGCTTGCGGTGTAGCGAATTGAAAGTCCATGGGCTTCGGAGAGACGATTGCCGATCACCGCATTACGCTGGGCCGCCTCCAGATTGAGATCGAAAAGGCGGATCTCACCGGATACAGTGCGGTCATGCACAAGGTCGGCCATCAAGACCTGAGCCCAATTCAAAGAACCGCCCCCGATATAGGCTAACGTGATCTCAGAAACAGATTGCGAAGACATGCTTTCCTCCTCCTAAAAGCACAGCGTACACCGGTCCGGCGCGAGCGCCGGATGTATCACAAGGTCATGAAATGCCCGGAGAACCCGGGAGGGCTATCAAATGTAGGAACGCAAATATTCCGACAGGCAGAGGATCGCCATCGCCTGTCCGTAAGGCATCGCCGTCAGCTTGATCTGACGGTAATAATCAAGATCGGACCCCATGGCCGTCCCGAACGACGTGTTCTGCAGTTCACCGCCCGCATCGATATGGCCGATCACGCCCTTCACCGCCCGCTCTGCAACCGGGAGATATTCCGGCCCGAGGTAACGCTTGCGTACAGCCTTCATCAGTCCGTAACCGAAGCCGGCAGCAGCCGAGGATTCCACATAACTCTGCCGATCGTTGATCAGCGTGTGCCAGAGACCGGATGACGATTGATGCTCCGCGAGTGCTTCAGCCTGGCGCTTCAGGATCGAAATCAGATGACGGCGGAATGCGTCACCTTCCGGCAGATCGAGCAGATCGAGAAATTCGGGAATGGCGATGGTGATCCAGGAATTGCCGCGCGCCCACAGTGCCTCTGCAAAATTATGGTTGTCCTCGAAGGTCCAGCCATGGAACCACAGACCTGTCTTCCGGTCAGCCAGATACTGGGCGTGAATGAGGAACTGGTATTTTGCCTCTTCCACATATTCCGGCCTGTTGAGCAGCAAGCCGATCTTGGCCAGTGGCATGACGCTCATCATCAGAGTGTCATCCCACATCTGCTGATGATTGACGTTGTTATAAACGATGTGCTGCAGGCCGCCCTCGCTCGTGCGCGGCATTTCGTACATGACCCATTCTGCCCAAGCTTCCAGATAGGGCTTCCACGCCGGATTGGGGCTGAGCTCATAAAGGCATGCAAGCGTCAGGAAAGGGCAGACGGTGTTGACGTTTTTGGTCGGAGTGCCTTCGGCAAGACGCGCATCGAACCACGACGTAATAATGTCGAGTGCCTTCTGATCGCCCGTCTGCTGCCAGTAGTTAAAGAGGCCGTAGAGGCCAATGCCGTGGGTCCATTCCCAGCCGGCCCAGCCTTTGGTGTCGATCACCCGGCCGTCTTCGAGACGAAGCAGGAATTCGCCCGTCTTGTCCTCTATGGCAATGAGATTGTCGGCAAGCCGCTGGATCAGACCCACGACGTCTTGTCTGGGCGCCACAAAACTCTTCTGCCGCAGGAGCGCATGCATAGTCAAAGTCACCTTCCTCCAGAACTGCCGGACCTCCTTGTCCGGGCACGAAATCGGAATGCGATTTCATTCTGAAAAAGAAGGAAGCATACAAAAAAATGAAATGCAATGGGTGCTCAAGATTTATCGCGCCAAAGCTTACAAACCGCAAGAACTATGCGATTCGAATGAAATATCGGCGTTTTTCCGGCATTTTGCGCAGCTTGACAACGCTCAACAATATTTTCAGAATGCAGTTCTGTTTTTTTGGAGCAGCCAATGTCTGACAATTCTCGCAATAAATCCGACAATGTCGCTGCAGTCCTCAAAGTGTTCTCGGTGCTTGAGACGCTAGCAGAGGACGGCCGTTCCAGTCTTGGCGATATTGCCCAGAGAGCCATGACCTCGAAGGCGACGACTCATAGGCTGCTTCAGACCATGGTCGACCTCGGTTACGCCGAGCAAGAGGAGGAGACGGAGAAATACCGCCTCACGCTGAAGCTGTTCGGATTGGGCGCGCGCACCTTGCGTGGCCAGACGCATTTGCTGCAGGTCGCAGACCGGGCCATGGGCATGCTTTCGCGCGAAACTGGTGAATCGATCAATCTCGGCGTGATGGATGAACGCGAACAGCGCGTCGCCTATATCCACAAATACGACAGTGCCTATAGCCTTTCGATGAATTCGCCACTCGGCAAACGTAACCCGCTGCACAGTACCTCGCTCGGCAAGGCACTTCTGGCTTTCCGCGACGAAATCGAAATCGCCGAACGGTTGTCGAAGATGACATTCGAGAAGCTGGCACCCAAAACGATCACAGATGTGGAAACACTGCGTGAGCAACTGATCCGTATTCGCGAAGATGGTTACTCGGAGGAATTGGAGGAAAGCGAAGTCGGAGTACGCTGCATGGCAGTGCCGATCCGCGACCATCTGGGGAAATCGATCGCGGCGATCAGCATTTCGTTTCCGCTGCTCCGGTTCGATCCGGCGCGCAAGTCCACATATGTGCGGATACTTCTGGAGGCAGGCCAGATGGCTTCGAAAAGCCTCGGTTTTAGAGGCTAATCACGTCCCACCACAGCCTTGGAAAGAGCTTCGCGCGGATGATTTCGCATGGCCTGTCAGTGGTGACGGTCGGCTCTACGGGCTGCCTTCACGTCTCAGCCAAATCCATCAAACCGCGCGGCAGGTGGTTCATGCATTCCGCGCCGTTGGCCGTTACCACAAACTGGTCCTCGATCATCAATGCACCGAGGCCTTGACCATAAAATGGTGCTTCCAGTGCCACAACCATATCCGCTTCGATGATTTCTTGATTATCGGCGGAGAAGAATGGCCATTCCTCGATACCAACACTGCCGCCGACTGCGTGACCGAAATGGCCGCGATAATATTCACCAAAGCCGTCCCTGCGCATCGACTGAAGCATGGCCGCATGTACGGAACCGAAGAGATTATCGGGCCGGATCTGTTCAAGCCCGGCATGGAATGCCGCCTCAAGTGCCTTGAACACATCAACAGCAAGCCCGGACGGCTGGCCGAAAGCATATGTTCTCGCCCCATCAGAAGAGTAACCGTCTACGAGCGTTCCGACATCCGCCTTGATAAGCGCGCCCGGCGTTACCAGTGCCGCCATGTCAGAAAGATCGGCACCCACCGATATGTAATCCCAGTGACCGCTGAGCGAGAAACCACCTTCAGCAGCGGCTGCTTGCGCACCAGCCTTCCATGTCGCGGAAAGCTCCGGCAAGGACACACCTGGCCTAATTGCCTGTGACATCATGGTCAGACCCGCTTCCGCAGCCTGGGAAGCTCGGCGCAAACGGTTGATTTCCAGCGGTGTCTTCACCGCTCGCAGCCGCCGCAGCACTGTCGAGCCATCCAGCCATTCGACCTGCGGCAACCTTCCCTTCAAAGCTTCAAAATCAGCGGCGGGTATGAATTCGAGATCGACACCGAGACGTGCATTCGAGAGCCCGCGTTCGTGAAGAAGGTCGCCGAGCAGACCGAAAACGACAGAGCGATCGAATGTTTCGGGCCGCGGTCCGCCAACACCAGTGCGGCGATAGGCCTCATCAATCTGTTCAATGGTCTGCGCCCCGGCAATATCGAGCATGTCGATCCATATGCGGTGTGCGCGTATGTCGACATCAGGCGCGAGCCGCCCAACCGTTGTTGCTGCATGATCGCTAACGATGGCGGCGAGGCCCGCATCTGCCTGGGCGGGCACAAGGGCAACTGCCGCCCCTGCCCGCCCCCACATGGTTGCAACACCTGCAGGCGCCCCGATCGCATAGCGAAAGGCCTCTGGCTGAAAGAGAACAAGCGCATCGATCCCGGCCTCCTTCATCAGCCGACTTGCGCGTTTCCTGTCGATATCGCTCATGGCTCATTCCAATCTCTGATCTTTGTCAAAGACTTAATCCGCCCGAAAGCGAAGTTCCAGCACTGGAACAAAATTCTTCATCAGGCCTCAACGGAAGCAGCGCATTTCCTCATACTCTGTTTTTTCATCCTTGCCTCTCTTCCGATGTCGCACGACTAGACTATTCTCCGCAGCGTGAATAATGGCCGGCACGGCCAGTGAATTGGAGTTTGAATATGAGCGGTTTGACGACCCGTCTGGGCTCAACCCTGAACAACAAGCGGATTGCTACCCGCACAGCGATCGCAGCGGTGCTTTTGGGCACGCTGACGGCAGGATCTGCACAGACCGCCGATTTCGACGCGGACGCGACCATCAATATCGGGTCGCTCTACGAACCGCAGAATCTCGACAACACGGCGGGCGCCGGCCAAGGCATCAACGAAGCCTTTAACAACAACGTCTACGAGGGACTTTTCCGCCTCTCCGACTCAGGCTCCGTGGAGCCGGTTCTGGCCAAGGATTTCAAGGTCAGCGACGATGGCCTTACCTCCACCTTAGCTCTGCAGCCTGGAGTAAAATTCCATTCCGGCGACCCGCTCACATCCAAGGATGTGAAGTTCTCGATCGAACGCGTCACCTCGGCGGAATCGAAAAGCTCGCGCAAGAACAGCCTGAAGCCGATCGCCGGTATCGAAACGCCCGATGATGCAACTGTCGTCATCAAGCTTTCGTCACGGTCCATCTCGCTTCCCTACAATCTAACCTATGTCTGGATCGTCAACGATACCGCGACCAACCTGACTGCCGCAGAAGATGGAACCGGCCCCTATGAGCTGGCCGACTGGCGCCGCGGCTCATCGATTGCATTGACCCGCTTCGACGAATATTGGGGCGAGAAGCCAAGCAATGGTGACGTGGTTTTCCAATATTTCACCGAAGCGACGGCACTAAACAACGCGCTGCTGACCGGCTCGGTTGATATCATTACCTCTGTCCAGAGCCCGGACTCGCTTGCCCAGTTCAAGGACAATGCAGACTTCACGGTCGCGGAAGGTCAGTCCACCACCAAGCTTCTCCTGGCCTATAACGACCGCGTCGCGCCATTCGACAATGTCAAGGTTCGCAAGGCGCTTGCCCGTGCGGTGGACGATGCAAAGCTGCTCAAGGCAGTATGGGGTGACTACGGGACGCTGATCGGTTCGATGGTCCCGCCAACCGATCCTTGGTTCGTCGACCTTACCAAGACGGATGCCTATGACATCGAAAGCGCCAAGGCGCTTCTTGCAGAAGCTGGTTATCCGGATGGCTTCTCCTTCACCATCGATACCCCGAATTACGATCCGCATCCGATCGCCGCACAGTTCCTGCAGACGGAGCTTGCCAAAATCGGCGTGAAGGTGAACATCAACGTGATCACCGCAAACGAGTGGTATTCGAAAATCTACAAGGCGCATGATTTCCAGGCGACCTTGCAGGAGCATGTGAACCACCGCGACATCGTCTTCTACGGTAATCCTGACTTCTATTGGGGGTACAACAACCCGAAGGTTGTTGATCTGATCAAGCAGGCTGAAGCCAGCGCCACGACCGACGAGCAGACCGCAAAGCTGAAGGAAGCCAACACGATCATTGCCGAGGATGCGGCCAGCAATTGGCTCTATCTTTATCCGCAGATCGTGGTCTCGACCAAGGCGGTCACCGGCTATCCGCTTAATGGGCTGAACGCACAGTTCTTCGCAGGCGACATCAAGAAAGCCGATTGATCGCATCTTGCTCTCGGCAAATCGATAATCTGCGTTATAAGGCTGGCCGCCCGGTTTCTCCGGGCGGCTTTCCCACGAAAGGTGCCGGTCATTCTTTCCTATCTGTTTCGCCGTCTGGTCATTCTTCTCATATCCATTCTGATCGCGGCCGCCGTGCTGTTTTTGCTGCTGCGCCTTTTGCCCGGTGACCCCGCCAATGCTCTGGTCTCCGTTGGTGCCGATCCCGAGCAGATCGAGGCGGCGCGCCGCCAGGTCGGTTCAGACCTGCCGCTTTCCGAACAGTTTTTCCGCTTCGTTTCCAGTCTCGCCCGCTTCGATCTAGGCACGTCCTTCATCAGCCATACGCCTGTCCTGCCGGAGATAGGCAAACGGTTGGCCATTACTGTGCCGCTGACCCTCATGGCGTTTGTACTGGCCATTGTGATCGCATTGCCGCTCGGTATCATTGCGGCGGTCAAGTCAAACCGCTGGTACGGCTCGATGATATCGGTGGTATCACAGCTCGGCATCGCCGTTCCGGTCTTCTGGATCGGCATCCTTCTCGTCACCGTCTTTGCGGTCAATCTGAGGCTCTTCCCTTCGGGCGGCTTTCCGCCACGTGGTTGGTTGCGGGCGGAAGCCGCCTTCGACTCGCTGATCCTTCCGGTCATCACCATTGCCATCGTCATGTCGGCATCACTGATCCGCTATGTACGCTCGGCTACGCAGGACGTGCTCGGCAGCGATTATTTGCGTACCGCCCGCGCACTTGGCGCGAGTTTTACCGGGGCAATGATCCGCCACGGTATCCGCAATGCCTCAGTGCCGGTCATTTCCATCCTTGGTATCGAACTTGCTTCCACCTTGCTTGGCGCAGTTGTGGTCGAACGCGTCTTTTCGCTCCCTGGTCTCGGCTCGATGCTGCTTCTGGGCATAGAGCAGCGCGACTATCCCAACGTGCAAGGCGTGTTGTTCGTCTCGACGCTTCTGGTCCTGCTCGTGGGTTTTTTCGCCGATCTGGCACAGCGGCTGATCGATCCGCGCCTGAGAGACCGTAACGGCGGTGGAGCAGGAAGATGAGCGACACAACGACCATCATGGTATCGGCGCAAGACAGAAAACGTCGTTCGTGGACATTCACGATCGGAGCGGCCATCGTGGGCCTGCATATCCTGATTGGCCTCATGACGCTGGTCTGGACACCATTCGATCCGCCAGCCATGTCGGGTGGGCGGTTGGAGGGAGCGTCTTTCACCCATCTTGCCGGGACCGACAGGTTGGGTCGCGATCTGTTCTCGCTGATCATGATCGGCTCTCGCATCGCATTGATCGTCGGCTCGGGCGCGGTCGTCATCGGTGGATTGATCGGCGTCACGATCGGTTTACTGGCAGCCTTCGCCTCCAAGACACCGGACGATGTCCTTTCCGCAGGTCTTGATATTCTGATCGCCTTTCCAACTCTGCTGCTTGCCATGCTGATCGTCGCGGCAAGCGACGGCGCAAGCCTTGAGACTGCGATCGTCGCGATTGGCGTTGCAAATTCTGCCATCGTAGCGCGGCTCACACGTATTCTCACCAAGCGCGTGCTTTCAATGGATTACATCACAGCCGCGCGCATCTCCGGCACGTCATGGATAGGAGTGGTATGGATCCATATTCTCCCCAACATATGGCCGACGCTCCTCGTTAATCTGGCACTTCAGTTCGGCCTTGCCGTGATTGCCGAAGCGTCCCTTTCCTATCTCGGCCTGGGCGCACCGCCACCGAACGCTTCATGGGGACGACTGCTGCAGGAAGCCCAGGGAACCGTTTACAGCGCTCCACTTGGGGCAATCGCGCCCGGTATTGCGCTTGTCTCATTGGTGATCGGCATCAACCTTCTCGCCGACGGTCTGCGCGATCTTGCTGACCCAACCCGCAGGAGCCGCCGATGACGTCCCTACTCGAGATCGACAATCTTGTGATCCATGCCGGCAGAAAGTCCTTGGTTACCGACCTGTCGTTTTCTATTTTCGCCGGAGAACGCCTCGGCCTTATCGGAGAATCCGGCTCCGGCAAGTCGCTGACCGCGCTTGCTGCAATCGGTCTGCTGCCAGATGCGCTGAAGGCATCCGGTTCGGTTCTGCTCGACGGCCAACAGGTAATTGGTGCGCGCGACCGTGATCTCGTGCCTCTACGCGGCACGGCCGCTGCCGTCGTGTTTCAGGAGCCGCTGACCGCACTTGACCCATTGGTGAAAATCGGCCGGCAGGTCGGCGAGGCCGTAAAACGCCGCGCAAAGCGCGACAGACGCACGACGGATAAGGAAAGCACTGCCAAAGAGGTGCTGGCACTACTCGATCAGGTCGCACTTCCGGAACCGCAACGCATCATCGATGCCTGGCCGCACGAAGTTTCCGGCGGACAGCGGCAGCGTGCCGCGATCGCCATGGCACTGGCATGCAAACCCAAGCTGCTGATTGCCGACGAGCCCACCACGGCGCTGGATGTAACCACTCAGGCGGAAATCCTTGCGCTGCTGGCGGATCTCGTTCGGGAGCGAGACATGGCATTGCTTTTCATCAGCCACGATCTGCCGGTCGTCGCCGGAGCTGTGGATCGCGTAGTGGTTATGCAGCATGGCCGTATCGTTGAAAGCGGCTCGGTTTCCGATGTTTTCAGGCAACCAAGCCATCCTTATACGCAAAGTCTTGTCGCGGCGGCACGTGCCTTCGACGAGGCTCTGGAGATCGCCAAGTGAGCCTCATCGACGTACGGAATGTATCGTTTTCCTATACGCGGCACCGCAACACACTGCACGACATAAACCTGACGCTGGAAAGAGGCCACAATCTCGGTATCATCGGTGAATCCGGTTCCGGCAAGACAGCGCTGCTGCGCATTTTGCTCGGCCTCAATCAACCCGCGGGCGGAGAAGTCAGCTTCGAAGACAGGCCGCTCGATCTAAAGAACCGCGAATTCATGCGCCGCTTCCGTTGCGGGGTACAGGCTGTTTTCCAGGATCCCTATTCCTCGCTCGATCCGCGCCAGCGGGTATTCGATATCATTGCCGAACCTCTTCGTTCGCTGGGCATCGAAGGTGACAGAAAGGCCGCTGTCATGCAGGCATTGTCCTCGGTCGGACTGACCGCCGATGCGGCCGAGCGCTATCCCCATGAATTCTCGGGCGGCCAGAGGCAACGGATCGCCATTGCCCGCGCCATCGTCTCCAAGCCGGATGTGATCCTTGCAGACGAAGTGGTAAGCGCGCTGGATCTTTCCACGCGGATCCGTATCGTCGAGCTTTTGAAGGACCTGTCCCAGACGACAACCTTCGTGCTGGTCTCGCATGATCTGAGCCTTGTATCGTCGCTTTGCGAAGACGTGATCATTCTGGAGCGCGGCCACATCGTCGAGAGCGGAAAAACACAAGATGTCCTGACAAATCCCAGCCACGGCTACACGCGTACCCTTTTAGCCAGTATCCCTCGTATGCCGGGTTAGGAAAACTCGGCATGCATCATCTCACTCAAGACTCGCTATTGCGACGTAACACCTTGGCGTTTCCGAAATTCGCCACTGGCTATAGATTCGAGCCCTGAAATATCTTTGACGAAGAGCTTTTGCCGTCCACCTTGGACGAACCCCAACTGCTCCCAGGCACTAAGAATACGCGATACCGTATGAAGGGTGGTACCGGTCATTTCCGCTATATCCTGTCGGGAGATGAGGAAGTCGATACGGATGCCATCCTTCTCCTGTTTCCCCGCCTTCTTGGCAAGGCGAAGAACCGTGTGAGCAACGCGTCGCTCCACTTCTTCGGTCGACATTTCGCGGATGCGCACATGCGCTTCTTCCAGTCTCTCGCCAATCGTCTGCATGGCCGTCACGGCAAGACGCGGATTGTGCTCCACGAAACTCGGCCAAAGTTCCGTTGGCCAGGACAAGGTTACACTTTCAGCCACCGCGGTGGCCGTGCCGGGATAATCCATACGCTGCAGCGCCTTGGCGAAACCAAACAAATCACCTGGATGCGCGACCCTTACAATGATCTGCTGGCCGTCTTCCGTTACCTGGGTCACTTTCAGGCGCCCATGCAAAAGCAGATAGAAGCTGCTGGCGGTCCCACCTTGCTCAAAAACCGCCTCGCCTTGAGCAAAGCGCCGGGCGGATGCGTACTGCAACAGGCGATCCAGTTCCTCATCCGGCATCAGGTCGAAAAGCGAAATAGAGCGAATAAGCGAACGATCGATTTCAAGGCGGCTTGTTCCTCGGTTCGAAGCCAGTCAGGTCGGTTGCTAACGGATACGCAGCCTGCTTCCCTCCCTGAGGAATCGGGCTAAGCCACGCTACATCGACCGGCCCGAAATGGCAAAAAGCAGTGGTGCATACCACCGCTTGTCCCGCACGAGGCGAAAGCCAACATTATCGGGTGGCGCGCCGACAGAACAACCGCCACCTTTTGGTTCACGAATGAATGAGCTCAACGGCACGCTATGTTTGCCGGCTGCGATATAGATACCGCAGCTCTCGGCTTCGGAGATCGGCCTCGAGTACCTGTCCAGCGTGACCCTGCGCAGACAGGTTGACGTCCACTCCCAGATATTTCCTCCGAAATCGGCAAGGCCGTGCTCGTTTTCACCGAAACTTCCATAGGGCTGAGGATAAGGAAGACGGGCGGCTTTCCGAGCGGTCTCGCGCTCGTAGTCCGCTAGCCAACGCAGTGCAGGATTCTTGCTGTCGGGATCGATGCCAAGCGCATCATCCGGATATTTAGAGCCTGCCGCGAACGCTAGTTCCTCGATCTTCGGCAATCGCCAAACCTCCCCCGTCCTGTCCGAAAGCCAGCGGGCATAGGCAACCGCATCATCGAGACTCACACCTGTCGCAGGCAAATCCACGCGTGATGATGTCGATATATCGCGGCGAGCACAGAACCGCTCAATAGCACATTGATCGTAGCTCTCGGAACTCACCTGATATTTCATGATTTCCAGCGACTGCCGGAGAGTTTCAGTCATCGGCCCGTCGACGGCGAGGCCGTTGCGAAAGAACTCTCCGCTTTCGCGATACTCCACGCGCGCCGCAGGGATGCTGATGGTTTCGGGAACCCGGCTGCCGGTCCCTCGCAAGGGAAGCAATCCGGATTGAAAGCCAATTGCGCCCGTCAAGCCGACAACAATCGCGCAGGGAAGAGCAATCGACGAAAACGCATTGGGAAACCTCATAGGATCCTCCGATCCTTCCGACCTCCTCAGGCCGGCACGGAGATGCGGCTCGGCGCCCGATCCGAGGCCGAGCCGACATCGTCAACCCGAAGTCGGCGAGACCACCGCTGTCATCAGGTCATCATTCCAATCACCCGTCACTTTGAAGTGGCCGGCCGCGCCAAGCTCGAACGCCTCGATCAGATTATGATTTACGTAGGCATAGATACCGGGCTGCAGGAAAGTATAATAAGCCGCCCCGGCGGCCCCTCCCGGGATGAACCATGTTTCCTGATCGAGTTCCGGCGGATTGGCGAATTTGCCGGTTGCCCAGACATAGTCGCCGTGACCGCCGATGAGGTGTGGGCGGGTATCTCTGTTGGCTTGCGAATGCAGGATCAGAACACGGTCGCCTACCTTTGCCTGCAGGGCATTCTCACCCGTCAACGCGCCAACCGCACCATTAAACACGACGTGCGTTGGCGTCAGTGTCTTCATAGCTTCCAGGACATCCGGATAGGCTTCGCCGGCACTGTCGTATTTCCTGAACTGGCCGCTCTCATCCTTCGGAACATAGAAGTCCTGCTCGCCAACATAATAAACCTTGTCGTAAACAAGGTCGTGGCCCCTGTGGTCCTTGAGACCTTCGCGCGGTAGAACCATTATCGCTCCGTTCATGCCCGAAGTGACATGCCATGGCACCATACCGGCGGGAGCACAGTGGTAGACAAAGACACCAGCCTTGGTGGCCTTGAAGCGGAGCACCGCCGTCTCCCCGGGGTTGACCACAGTCAGCGCCCCACCACCCAGCGCACCTGTCGCCGAATGGAAGTCGATATTGTGCTGTAGTTCGTTGGTATCGGGATTGACGAGGGTCAGTTCGACATAGTCGTCCTGGTGGACGACCATCATCGGCCCGGGAACCGATCCATTGAAGGTCATCGCATGGACCTCGGTCCCTCTGTCATCGACGATGATCTTTTTTTCCTGGATAGCCATCTTGAACTCGATGACCTTAGGCTCGCCCTCAGCCTTCTGCGTATGGGCATGCACGAATGGCGGCCTTACCAGATCCACCTTGACACGCTCCAGCGTCGCAATGTTTGCTGCTGTCGCAGCGACATTTGTCTTGATATCCCCGCCTTCGGCATGTGCAACAGAGGTGACGACCGGCGCCAATGCTCCTGCGACGGCTGCGCCGGCCAGCATGCTCCGGCGGGTCAACCGAAACTGTTCACTCATGAAAGTCTCTCCCTTTTCAAGAAGCGGAAAAACGTGTGTTCCGCAGCTCTGAAATTAGATCGACCCGAACGAGCCTTATTGCTCCAACACAAATAAAACGAGAGTTATCGCGTATAGGTAGATGAATATAAACGTCGCACGTCCCCTTGATCACCGGAGGATTTTAGGGAACACTAGAGTGTAGAGCGCCGGCAAATTGCATCCGTTGATCGCAAGGCCGCAGCAACTGTGCCGTAATCAGATAAATGGCCTCTATGCCAGCTTAGCGCATCGCGCCTCAGGGTGGGGTAGCCGAATACAAGTCAACTTCTGGTTTGTCTATTTTTTAATCTTGGCGCATATTTTTTTAGCGAAACGCCTGTGTATTTGACTTTCATCAAGGCGGACGATCGAGCCTGCTGGTTATAATCAAGGCAATTGATGCATTTTTGCAATTCAGGTTTTGATATTGGAAATCAACATGGCAGAGCCGATAGCAACCCCGGAACAGACCTCGTTCCGCCAAAAGCGGCGACGCGAGCTGATGATCTTCGTTGTTCTTGCTTTTGGTATCTGGCCGATCGTGGCTGTCGGGACTGTCGCTAGTTACGGCTTTGCAGTTTGGGCCTATCAGATCGTTTATGGACCACCCGGCCCTCACGATATCACGCCCGCACGGCCAAACTCGGCGGAGTGAGTACATGGTTCAGGTCGCCAGCACCCGTCGCGCATTCTTGACCGGCGGCGCATTCCGCGAACCCCAAAGTTATTACCCTCCCGGTGTAACGGCCGAATCCGCGCGAAACTGTTCGGGCTGCGGCGCCTGCGCTGATGCTTGTCCGACAAAGATAATTACCGTGAAGGATCGTATTCCTACTGTCGATTTTCAGGCCGGTGAATGCACCTTCTGCGGCAAATGCTCGGAACGATGTCCTGAGCGGGTTTTCCCGCCTGAACCCACCACATCCTTTGCCCATCACGCCGTCATCGCAGAGAGCTGTCTCGCGTTGAATTTCGTTGACTGCCAGGCATGTCGCGATGTCTGTCCGACGACGGCGATCCGGTTCAAGCCACGGCTGGGCGGGCCCTTCGTGCCCGTGCTCGACATCGACCCCTGCACCGGTTGCGGGGCCTGCATCTCGGTCTGTCCCACCCAGTCCATCACCATGACGGAAAACACAATGGAGGTGGCGCATGCGTGAACCACAGCATCACATATCGAGTGCCGTGGTCGTCACGCGGCCGGAATCGGTCGAGCGCATGTCCGCAGCCCTTACGCAGATCGAGGGCGTCGAGGTCCATGCCACCGGCGGCGGCAAGATCGTCATCGTCATCGAAGGCCCAAGCTCCGGCTTTCTCGGCGAAACATTGATCGGAATTTCGGCGATGGACGACGTCATCGCCGCACACATGGTTTTCGAACAGACAATTGCAGAAAAGGAGATGTCGGATGACGGCAGAACTCACGCGGCGTGATGTGCTGAAGGCACAGGCCGCTGCCATCGCGGCCTCGACGGCTGGCATCGCCATGCCGGCATCTGCCCAATCCGTCCCCGGCGGTGTTGCGGCGCTGGAAATCAAATGGTCGAAGGCGCCCTGCCGCTTCTGCGGCACCGGCTGCGGCGTCATGGTCGGCGTCAAGGAAAACCATGTTGTCGCCACTCATGGCGACATGGAGGCCGAGGTCAATCGCGGCCTCAACTGCGTCAAGGGCTATTTCCTGTCGAAGATCATGTACGGCAAGGACCGCCTGACGACGCCGCTACTGCGCAAGCGCAACGGCGAGTTCGACAAGGAAGGCGAATTCGAACCTGTCACCTGGGAAGAAGCCTTCGACATCATGGCCGAAAAGGCCAAGAAGACGCTGAAGGAAAAAGGCCCGACGGCGCTTGGCATGTTCGGTTCCGGCCAATGGACGATTTTCGAAGGTTACGCCGCAACCAAGCTGATGCGTGCGGGCTTCCGTTCGAACAATCTAGACCCCAATGCCCGCCACTGCATGGCCTCTGCCGCCTACGGCTTCATGCGCACCTTCGGCATGGACGAGCCGATGGGCTGTTATGACGATTTCGAGCATGCCGACGCCTTCGTGCTGTGGGGCTCGAACATGGCGGAAATGCACCCGATCCTGTGGACGCGTCTTGCCGACCGTCGCCTGGGCCACGAGCATGTCAAGGTTTCGGTGCTTTCGACCTTCACGCATCGCAGTATGGATTTGGCCGATATTCCGCTAGTCTTCAAGCCCGGCACGGATCTGGCGATCCTCAACTATATCGCCAACCACATCATCCAGACCGGCCGCGTAAACCAGGCATTTATCGACAAGAACACCAAGTTCATGCAGGCGACAACCGACATCGGTTATGGACTGCGTGCCGAGCATCCGCTGGAAGTGAAGGCCACTGGCGTGGCCAAAGCCGCGGACATGACACCAATCGATTTCGAAGCCTTCAAGAAGCACGTTTCCGAATACACGCTCGACAAGGTCGCCGAACTGGCCGGCGTCGACAAAGCGTTCCTTGAACAACTTGCGGAGCTTTATGCCGATCCCAAGGTCAAGGTCATGTCGCTCTGGACCATGGGCTTCAATCAGCACGTTCGCGGCGTCTGGGCCAACCAGATGGTCTACAACATCCACCTGCTCACCGGCAAAATTTCCGAGCCTGGTAACAGTCCGTTCTCGCTGACCGGCCAGCCTTCGGCCTGTGGTACCGCCCGCGAGGTCGGCACGTTTGCACACCGCCTGCCGGCCGACATGACGGTGACCAACCCGGAACACCGCAAGCACGCCGAAGAGCTTTGGAAGATCCCGCATGGCATCATCCCGGAAAAGCCGGGCTACCATGCCGTCCAGCAGGACCGCATGCTGCATGATGGAAAGCTGAACTTCTACTGGGTTCAGGTGAACAACAACATGCAGGCCGCGGCCAACAACAGTAACGAGGCCTATCTCGGTTATCGCAACCCGGATAATTTCATCGTCGTCTCGGATGCCTACCCGACAGTTACCGCCATGACTGCCGACCTGATTTTGCCCGCCGCCATGTGGGTGGAAAAGGAAGGCGCTTACGGCAATGCCGAGCGTCGCACCCATGTCTGGCACCAACTGGTCAATGCGCCCGGCGAAGCCCGTTCCGACCTCTGGCAGCTGGTGGAATTCTCAAAGCGTTTCACCACCGAAGAAGTCTGGCCGCAGGACATCCTTGACCAGAACCCGGCCTACAAGGGCAAGACCCTCTACGAGGTCCTGTTCCAGAACGGTCAGGTCGACCAGTTCCCGATCACCGAGATCTCACCGGATTACGAGAACCGCGAAGCCAAGGCCTTCGGCTTTTACCTGCAGAAGGGGCTGTTTGAAGAATATGCCAGCTTCGGACGAGGTCATGGCCACGATCTTGGCCCGTATGACCTTTACCATCAAGTCCGCGGCCTGCGCTGGCCGGTCGTCAACGGTGAAGAGACCAAGTGGCGTTATCGCGAAGGTTACGACCCCTACGTCAAGGCCGGTGAAGGCGTGAAATTCTATGGCCAGAAGGACGGCCGCGCCGTCATCCTCGCCGCACCCTACGAGCCGCCGGCGGAATCGCCGGATGACGAATTCGGCTTCTGGCTGGTGACCGGCCGTGTGCTCGAACACTGGCATTCCGGCTCCATGACCATGCGCGTGCCCGAACTCTACAAGGCGTTTCCGGGTGCCCGCTGCTTCATGAACGGCGACGACGCACGCCGCCTCGGAATCAATCAGGGTGGCCAGGTGAAAATCCAGTCTCGCCGTGGCGAGATCATCAGCCGGGTGGATATTCGTGGCCGCAACCGCATGCCGCATGGCGTGATCTTCGTGCCGTGGTTCGACGCCAGCCAGTTGATCAACAAGGTCACGCTAGACGCCACCGACCCCATTTCCAAACAGACGGATTTCAAAAAATGCGCAGTCAAGATCCTTTCCGTCGCCTGAGCCGGCGTCTCTGGACGCTTTTGGCGCTCGCTCTGTGCCTGGTAACGGGTACGGTGGCCCTCGCGCAGACAGTCCCGCAACTGTCGGGCCGTGCGAGCCCGATGGAAAATACGGGCGCGGAACCGCTGCCGAGATGGATCGTCGACGACATCCAGAAGATGCGCAACTATCCGGACCAGCCGCCGGTCATCCCGCATTCGATCGAGGGCTATCAGTTGTCGGTCAACACCAATCGATGCATGTCCTGTCACAGGCGTGAACTGACCGAAGGTTCGGGTGCGCCGATGATCAGCGTCACCCATTACATGAACCGCGAAGGCCAGATGCTCGCCGACGTTTCGCCGCGCCGTTATTTCTGCACGGCATGCCATGTACCGCAGGCAGATACACGACCGCTGGTCGACAACACGTTCAAGGACATGAGCGAACTCGGCTTCAAACCGGCGGGATCTGGACAATGATCGGCATGGTCAAAGCAGTCATACTGTGGGCTTGGCGTATTCTCGCCACGCCTGCGGGAACATTGGGTCTCGGATTTCTGACGCTTGGCGGTTTTGTCGGCGGAGTGATCTTCTGGGGAGCCTTCAACACCGCGCTGGAAGTGACCAATACCGAGGCCTTCTGCACCGGCTGTCATGAAATGAAGACCAACGTCTATGAAGAATTGACGCGCACCGTCCATTTCTCCAACCGTTCTGGTGTCCGCGCCTCCTGCCCGGATTGCCACGTGCCGCATCAATGGACCGACAAGATCGCACGTAAGATGCAAGCCTCCAAAGAAGTGTGGGGCAAGATTTTTGGCACGATCAACACGCGTGAGAAGTTTCTGGACAAGCGGCTTGAACTGGCCCAGCACGAATGGGCGCGCCTCAAGGCCAATGACAGCCTCGAATGCCGTAACTGCCATTCGTCCATTGCCATGGACCTGACCAAGCAGACGAAACGCGCCGCCGAAATCCATACGCGTTATCTTCTTGCCGGAAAGGCAACCTGTATCGATTGCCACAAGGGCATTGCACACGAACTTCCCAATATGGACGGCGTCGATCCGGGCTGGAAGGTTCCAGCTGAACTGATGGGCAAAGCCGCCACCCACGGTCTTCAGGACACGGATCAATTGGCAGCCTATTTGGCAGCGAGGGAAGGTCACATCATCGACTGATCGCTTCTGGCGTTGCCGGCTCCTGGTGAGACCGGCAACATCATTTGATCCCCAAACCGCCGGACGAACGCGCCCGACGGTTTTGCCGTGACAACGGCGGAGAAAACGAGGATTGAAACAACGAATCCAACGGAACGAGCAGGTTTCAGCCGATTAGCCCGCGCTGATAAGCATCCGATAAACTTGGCCTGAATCATCCGAGGCTCCAACCCAACGGTGCCCCCTGCTTTCCAGTTCTGTCGCAAGGAATGCGGGCTCACGCGCGAGAAGCACAAACAAGACTTCGCCTGGCTCCATAAGCGAAAGTCGCGACAAAACCTTTTCCATCGGCACCGGTGGTGGCGCATCAACAAGATCGAGTTGCCACAGCGGCTCCGGCCAATCCGAAGCGTCTTCGGCACCGCTTGATACGGCAACCCAAGCCGCGTGGTCAGCTATTGGCGAAAAGGAAATTTCCCAGTCGCCGCCATCAAGCTCCTGCGTTTCACTTGAAAAACCCCGCCTGCTCATCAGCGATAGGAGCGGTGTCGGCTTGAATGTGGAAAGAAGGCGCAGCCCCTCCCCCGGCGCCAATGACTGAACTGCGGCCATGATGTCCTGAAAAGGCTCCCCGCCCTCACGCAGGAGCGGACGGACATCAAGTTCCCTGTAAACCTGCGGCATTCGGAGCCTCCTGACTTCGGAACATGGCTACGTCACATAATGCCGTGGAACCCCTACCCGCGGACCTAGATCAGTGATTTCCACCACAGGAGCAGCCGCAACCATCATGCTTGAGCCGCTTGAGCTCCACCTTCCAGATCTGAGGGCCATGCTCGAGATATTCCCATCCGAAAAGACCGGAGAAATGCGCGTCGAGATGCATGCGCAACGGAATTGGATCATGATCCACGATAAGTTGCAGTGTCTCGCCCGGTTCAAGTGTCTCCAGCGTGCCGAAAATGCGTCGATGGCGCTGAGCCCCCGGAATCTCGCGAACGTCGATCAAGAGAACCTCACCAAGCTTTGCAGTCATCGTTTTATAGTCCTTCATCTGCCCGCGAGATATGTCCGGCCTGGGGCGCGGCCCGTGGTCTTCCGCTAACACGTGCAAAATTGCCTCTCCTTGTTTCGGCTCAAAGAAGTGGCAGATGCGGCCAATCTGCTTGGTGCTTGGCATTCGGCAAAGAAGGATAGGGGTGCAGTCTCTAGCCTCGCTCCTGTCACAGGAGTTAAACGATGAAGAGAAGTATTCTTGAGCGATATGGCGATGCCCGCCTGCCCCGCTATACCAGTTATCCGACTGCCCCACGGTTTTCTCCGACGATCGGTGCCGGGACCTACTGCGACTGGTTGTCCCAGGTCGATTGCGACAAGCCTATTTCGCTTTATGTCCATATCCCCTTCTGTCGCAGCATGTGCTGGTATTGCGGCTGCCACACGACGATCACCTTGAAAGACCAGCCAATCCTCGACTATCTCGACGTCCTTAAGCGCGAAATAAGTCTCGTGGCTGGGGCGATGCCGGGAAAGCCGAGAATTGCTACGGTCCATTTCGGAGGCGGCACGCCGACGATCATGGAAGCCTCTGAATTTCTTGATCTCGACTTCCACCTGCGCAGTCATTTCGCTTTTTCCGAGAATACGGAACTGGCCGTGGAGATCGATCCTCGCACTCTCACCGATGCCATGATCTCTGCACTCGGCAAAGCCGGCGTCACCCGCGCGAGCCTTGGCGTGCAGAGTTTCGACCCCAAGGTGCAGGAGGCGATCAATCGCACACAGACTGCAGCACAGACCCGCATCGCGACTGAAGGCCTTCGCGCCGCCGGTGTCAGCAGCATCAACTTCGATCTCATTTATGGCCTGCCGCACCAGACAGTCGCTTCCGCAATCGAAACGGCGGAAACCGCCATATCGATGCGGCCTGACCGTTTTGCCGTATTCGGTTATGCCCATGTTCCGACCTTTAAGAAACATCAGCGCCTGATCGATGAGGCAAGCCTTGCGGACACAGCCGCCCGCCATGCACAAGCCGAAGCGATTGCCGAAACTTTACTCGATGCCGGATACAGGCAGATCGGGCTCGACCATTTTGCCCTTCTTGGGGACAGCCTTTCGATAGCCGCCAAAACCGGATCGCTGCATCGCAATTTTCAAGGGTACACAACGGACGACTGTAAAACTTTGATCGGCTTCGGCGCCTCATCGATCGGCCGTTCACCCGATGGATACGTACAGAATGAGGTCGCGATCGGCAGATACGTACAGTCCGTTGCAAGCGGGCAGTTCGCCACAGCCAAAGGCTACCGCCTGACCGCCGATGACCGGATGAGAGCCGAGATCATCGAGCGGATCATGTGCGATTTTTCGGTTGATCTCGCCGCAATATGCCGGGACCATGATCTTTCGGCAGATGTGGTCGTGAATGGGAATCTACAGCTTCAACGTCTACTCGCAGATAAGATCGTCACCTTAGAGAACGGCGTCCTGCGCCTGTGCGGTGAAGAACGTTTTCTGGTAAGGGCGGTTGCTGCCTGTTTCGACGCCTACCTGGACCAGGCAGGCCGCGCCCATTCCAAGGCAGCTTGAACGATCGCTGTAAAAAGATGGACCCGGCCTTCGGGCAAGGCCGGGTCCTCGCTGCGGTCGGTTGGGGGTCAGCCGACCAGCCCGCGATAGATGGCCGGAAGCGCCGAAGGCAGCTTGCGTATATCCGGGACGACTGCAAATCCATGCTGGCCAAAGATCGCCGGCACATAGGATTTCGCATCCTGATCGACAGTGACGCCGAACACCTGAACACCCTTGCGCCGAGCTTCAATCACCGAGCGGCGCGTATCTTCCAGCGCAAACCGGCCTTCGTAATGATCGACATCATTGGGTTTGCCGTCGGTCAGCACCAGCATCAGGTGCTTGCGGTTGGGCTGTTCGGACAGTTTTGCCGCAGCATGGCGGATGGCCGCGCCGATGCGGGTATAATAGCCGGGCTTCAGCGAGGCGATGCGGCGGCGCACGGCATGGTTCATCGGCTCGTCGAAAGCCTTGATGGTTTCCACCCGTACCCAATCGCGCCGACGCGAGGTGAAGGTGAGGATGGAGTGGTTATCACCACAGGCGGAGAGCCCCTCGGCCAGCACCATCAACGCCTCCTTCTCCACATCGAGCACGCGGCGGTTGTTGAACCAGGAATCCGTCGAAAGCGATACATCGACCAGCAGCGTCACCGCCAGATCATGCGCCTGCGGCCGGCTCATCAGGTGGATGCGATCGGAACATTCGCCGCTGGTCTTCAGGTCGGTGCGACTGCGTACGACGGCGTCGAGATCGAGAGCGGAACCATCGCACTGGCCACGCAGCATCTCGCGTTTCGGCCGCATCACCTCGAACTGCCGCCGCACCCGGCGAATGAGGTGCTTGACCTCTTCGGACTGCGGGAAATCCTCGCCCTCCAGCGGCGCCGGACCGGCAAATACCCGGCAATGATCGCGCAGATAGACGCCGCGGCGATAATCCCATTCGGGATAGGTGAGTTCGGCGACAAAAGGCGTATGCACCAACGCTTCCGGCGGCAGGTCGAGATCGAAACGGAACTTTGCCGATGGCCGCCCCTTGCGCTCGCCGAGCGTCATCTCGTCCAATTCGTCGGCAGCCGCCGCGTCATGATCGTCGCTGTCGTCACCGGGACGATCAACATTGACCATCTCCGCCATTGCGAGGATCTTTTCGAAACGGTTGAGGATGAACGGGCTGCGCTCTCCCTTCTTCTGCGACCCTTTTTCGCGCACGGCGATATGGCGGCCACCCGCCATGGCACCCTGCGATGCACCGCCAGCGGGGCGATCCTCTTCCTGCCGTGGTTCGGCCTCCTCGCGCGACAGCGCATCCGGCCAGAGCGGCACCGGCAACATGGGCAGATAACCGGGCGGTGCCTTCAGCGGCCAGGGACCCGCCTTGTACAAAGGCGCAAGACCGGCGCCATGCCTTAGGAGATCACCGATGCGGTTTTCCACCATCTGCTCGATGCGCGGCAGTTTCCCGCGCTGACGTTGTTGGATCAACGACAGGCAGAGATTTTCATAACGCGGCCTCAACCCAGGGAAGGCTTCAAGCACATCCTCCACTCGGCGCGCCGCCTGTTCGAGCAGAGCCAGATCGCGGCGAAGCGGATCGGTTTCATGGATCGGTTGGAGGTCCATCCGTGCCATGACCGCCGCCAGCCAGAGATAAAGGTCGCGGTTGAGATCGCGCTCTGGCATCAGGTCGAGCACAGGCGGCAACATCAACGATGCCTCGTCGCGAGCGGGCTGAACGAGCTTTTCCTCGCCCAACCCCATACGCTGGCGAAGTTTCAGGCGATGCGCGGATGCCTTGCCCCGGGCGGGAACGAGCTGCACCGCCCGCTCGCCGCCAAAACCACGGAAACAGACGGAGAGAACCGGAAGCACCTCTTCCAGCTTCACCGCCGCCATCTCATATCGCGGCCAGGTGCGGGTATTGCCGGCAAAATTGTGCCAGGCACGCCCCACGGTTTCTTCGAGTTCGAGAAAATCCAGCATCGCGTCCTCCCCTTAACGAATTACCGCCTGCATCAGTTCGAGAAGGGCCGTGCGCACATCCGGCTCGTCGGTCAGAGGCTCGATCATGGCCGAGCGCACCGCATCGCGCGGCTCCAGACCAGCATCGATCAGGCTTGCGCAATAGACCAGAAGACGGGTGGAAACGCCCTCTTCCAGATCATGGCCTTTCAACGCCCGCAGGCGACGGGCAAGTTCAACCAACGGCTCCACACAGGCTGTATCGAGGCCGCTTTCCTCCGCCACGACCTCGATCTCGCGTGCCTTGGGCAGGAAATCGAATTCGATCGCGACAAAACGCTGGCGTGTCGAGGGTTTGAGCGTTTTCAACAGACTCTGGTAGCCGGGATTGTAGGAAACGACGAGCATGAAAGAACCCGGTGCTTCAAGCTGTTCGCCAGTACGTTCCAAGGGCAAGATGCGGCGGTCGTCGGTCAGTGGATGCAGAACGACGGCAACATCCTTGCGGGCCTCCACCACTTCATCGAGATAGCAGATGCCGCCATCGCGCACCGCCCGCGTCAGCGGACCGTCGACCCAGACCGTATCGCCACCCTTCAGTAGGTAACGACCGGTCAGGTCGGCAGCAGCGAGATCGTCGTGGCAGGACACGGTGGTCAACGGCAGGCCGAGCTTTGCCGCCATATGGCCGACGAAACGGGTCTTGCCGCAGCCGGTCGGGCCTTTCAGGAGCAGAGGCAGCTGGCGTGTCCAAGCGGTTTCGAACAGAACACATTCATTGCCAGCCGGCGCATAGGCCGGGATCTGGGATATCGAGTGACGCAGAAGCATGTTCATCGGAAATTTCCTTGAAGATGAGGGGAAAGTCACGGCCCGCGGCTTCAGGAGCACGGGCCGGGACATTGCTCATTCGGCCGGTTCGGCGATGCCGCCAACCGCCGAGGCGTGCTCCTTGCCGGGCACGAGAATGGCCCAGACGAACATCAATGCCGAGATGAGGACGAAGACACCGGAGCCCAGGCGGACCCAATAGAACAACGCCAATTGTTCCTGCACGTCCATGTAACCTTCGCCCAGCACGCGCTGCAGATGCACCTGCAGAACACCGGCAAAGGTAAGTGCGAAGGTCATTACCGACATCGCTGTACACATCATCCAGAAGGACACCACGGACAGCCACTGGTTATACGGCTTGCGGCCACGGATTTCCGGAACGGCATAGGCCATGATGGCTAGGTTGAGCATGACATAGGCGCCGAAGAAGGCGAGATGGCCGTGCGCTGCGGTGATCTGCGTGCCGTGGGTGTAATAGTTCACCGAGGACAGCGTGTGCAGGAAACCCCAGACGCCGGCACCGAAGAAGGCCATGACCGAGCAGCCGATCGACCAAAGGAGCGCGGCGCGGTTTGGGTGCTTGCGTCCGGCCTTCCATGTCATCACGAAGGTGAAGATGACCATGGTGAAGAAGGGTGCGACTTCGAGCGTCGAAAACAGCGAACCGATCCACTGCCAGTAACCCGGAGCGCCGATCCAGTAATAGTGGTGGCCTGTACCGAGAATGCCGGAAAACAGCGCCAGGCCGACAATGACATAGAGCCATTTCTCGACCACTTCGCGGTCGATACCGTTGAGCTTGATCATCAGGAAGGCCAGGACCGAAGCCATGATCAGCTCCCACACGCCTTCCACCCACAGGTGGACGACATACCACCAGTACATCTTGTCGAGCGCGAGGTTGGCCGGATTGTAGAAGGAAAACAGGAAGAAGATCGCGATCCCCCAGAGACCAAAGATCAGAATGTTGGTGACGACGGTCTTGCGGCCCTTCAGTGAGGTCATGGTGACGTTGAAGAGGAACATCAGGCAGACGATGACGATACCGACCTTGATGGCAAAGGGCTGTTCGAGGAATTCACGCCCTTCATGGATCTTGAGCATGTAACCGACCACCGCGACCGCAGCAGCGATAAGGAAGATCCAGAACTGCGCAATCGCCAGCTTCGGGCTGTAGAGCTCGGTTTCCGCTTCTTCGGGAAGCAGGTAATAGGTTGCCCCCATGAAGCCGATCAGAAGCCAGACGATCAGCGCATTGGTATGGATCATCCTGACGACGTTGAACGGCAGGAGTTCGGACAGGGTATTGGGCATGACATAGATCGTGCCGGCCAGAACGCCGAACAGGACCTGAGCCAGGAAAAGACCGATCGCGCCATAGAAATACAGCATCGCGACCTTTTGAGTTTGGTATTTCATCGCATGTTTCTCCTTGGGTCCAAGCTCATCAACCGGCGTCGTTCGGCGGCCATTTCTGGGTGTTGATCTTGCTCGTCCAGTCGAGGAAGGCGGCGAGGTCGTTCAGTTCCTGTTCGGTCAGGTTGAACTGCGGCATCTGGCGCCGCCCCTCGATGCCCGAAGGCTGTGCAGCCATCCAGGCTTTCAAGCTTTCGCGGGCGCTTTCCGGGTCGTCGTTACCGCCATAACGAACCCAGACATTGCCAAGCTCAGGCGCAAAATAGGCGCCTTCACCCAGCAAGGTGTGACAATTGATACAGGAGTTCTTCTCCCATACATGTTTGCCGCGAGCGACGCTGTCATTGAGCGTGGTTTCATTGGTAGAAGTGGTGCGGATGTACCAATGGCTATGCGCAGTCAGCCCCACGAAAATTGCGAAGAAGAAGATGGACCCGCCGTAAAACACGTTGCGGGCGCCGGTCTTGGTGAGGCGCTCTGCCATACCTCCGTCCTTTCATCTGCCGCAGACATTGCTACGGCTCAAACATCCCCCGCCACGTAAGATCTGGCGATCCACTCGCCGGGCCGTGCAGGACGTGTTCCTTCTAGTGTTCGGGGAGAAGCCTTCTTTGTGCATTGGCAAAGAACGAAGATATTGGTTCAGGCAGTTGCCAGAATGATCACCGGCCGCACTATCGCTGCAGCAAGCAGAAGCGCGCACCAGAGCATCAGGCAGGCTGCCATGGCGCGCTGGCCGTGGCGCAGTTCCATGAAATCGAGGATGACGAAACGCGCCTTGATGAAGGCGGCCATCAGCACGGCACCGATGGCGATCAAATCTCCGGCCGAAAGTGTCGCGATCACCGCACCGCTAATGGCCAGAAAAAAGACGGCAAGGAAGGTCCGGGCGAGCGGAAAACGGGCGAAAAACATGGTTGGTCACACCAGATAGATGATCGGGAACATCACCAGCCAGACGAGGTCGATGGCGTGCCAGAGCGTGGTGATGAGAAGAATATTGCCCCGCGCTGGCCGCCAGGCGACGAGAAGAAGAACGATGCTGCCGAAGATCACATGCAGCAGGTGAAAGCCGGTTACGAGGAAATAGAGTTCGAAAAAATAATGAAGTGAGGCATCGATCGTGAAGGCGATCTCGCCGGCATATTCGAACACCTTGATGACAGCGAACAACAAACCGAAACCAGCGGCAATGCAGAGTGGAACACGCGCCTGGTGCGGCTCCGCACGGTGCTTGGCCGCAATCGCCGCCTGCCAGCCGCTGGTCAGCAACACGACCGTGTTGGCCGCGGCCAGGCCGGGGCTGATGTGAAGCCGGGCCGCGGCAAAATCGACGGGGTAAAGACCCGACATGATGAGAAAAGCAGCGAGCAGAATTCCAAAAGCGATCAGCTCGCTCCAGACCAATATCCAGAGCAGCAGCGTATCCTCGCCTATCTCCGCACCGGCTGATGGGACGGCGGCAAGGTCGTCCGGTGTATCGAAATGCATAACCATGCCCCTTGGTCTAGGGCAGCGCCAAAAGGTGTTCTTTGCGTTTGGGCAAAGAACGGACTGCTCGGTCGGTTCAGTATGGCGGCATAATAAAGGAACCTGCCATGACAGATGCACAAGTCGGCCTTCTGGTCGCAACACCGATCATCGTCGGTTTCGCGCTCACCCTCCAGCGGATGGGTGTGCTTCAGCGCGGCGGCACGCTTTCGGCGGTAGCTGCCTCGGTGATCATCGCCGCCGTCCTGTTCCTGCAGCAATAGGAGCACGGCATGACCATCATCACCGCCGCACTGAACGCCATCGACCTGCGTCGCCTCGAAGCCAATCACCAGCAATTGCTCGACCTAGGTTTTCAGCTGGAACAGGCGATGGAAGAAACCGGACTCGACCTGGAATATGCCGAGTTGCGGCGCCTTTCCGCCTCGATCCTGCTTCTTCTCAAGGAGGCACATGATCTGGAAGAGCGCGTGCTTTTTCCTGGCTTCGATCGCCGCGCCGGATCCTGTTTTTCGATGATGATGATTGAACACCTGAAAGCCGAGCACCGTTATGACCGGCTAGCCGCCGACGAATTGCGGCTGACGCTTCTGGCGCTTGCCAACGGCACATGCACGTTGCCGATCGAAACCATCACCCGCATGCTGACCGGCTTTCTCGAATGCTTGCGTCGGCATGTTTCTACCGAAAAACTGATGATGGAAGCCTTGCTGGCGGCGGAGGCGGAAGAGCGGGAGATTTTTGCATGAGCCAACTCTATCTCTCCCTCATCGCCTTTCTGCTCCTGCATTCCGTTCCGGCGCTGCCACCGGTTCGCGCCGGTATCATCGCCGTCATGGGCCGCAAGATGTATCTGGCGATCTACTCCACCGTCTCGACGCTGCTACTCGCCTGGGTTTTCAACGCCGCACTGAACACGCCTTATGTGGAACTGTGGGAGCCCACCGGCAGCCATGCGATCGTGACGCTGGTGCTGGCGCCACTCGGCATGTTTCTCATCCTTTCCGGCCTTTTCTCACCCAATCCCGCCTCCATCACATTCCGGCACGGCGGCCGACGCGGAGCCATTGTTGCGCTCACGCGGCATCCAGTCCTGTGGGGTTTCCTGCTCTGGTCGGGCGGACATCTGCTTGCCAATGGCGACCTTCGATCCCTCGTCCTGTTCGGCGGACTTGGCCTGTTTTCGTCGGCCGGTTTCCTCATGCTGGAGAAGCGGGCGAAACGCCGGATGGGGGACTGCTGGTCCATCTTTCGTGATGCCCATCCGCTGCTGCCTCTTGCCATCATCGCAACCCGCAAGAACCACCTCGCGATAGACGCGCCGATGGCACTCGCATTCGCTCTGACGGCGGCACTTACCCTTTGGCTGCTTTCCGGAGGTCATGCCCTCCTGTTCGGTGCCGATCCGCTGATCATGACGGCGATGTAGGCAAAATCAATTAAAGGAGTTCATCGTGAGCAAGTCTGCACCGCAGGACGGCAATCCCCAAAACCTCCCCAGCACCATCAGCCGCCGCACGCTGTTGCAGACGGCGGCCGGTGCCGCGCTGGCGATCCCTTTCGTCAGCCGTGCACATGCCGCATCTCTTGATGGACTCGTGCTTTACGGCCCACCAGCAGGCCCTTCGATTACGCTTGCCTATGCCGTCGGCACCGGCCTGTTGCGGCAGGTAGCAGATCGCATAGGCTTTCGCATCTGGCGCACGCCGGACGAAATGCGTGCAGGGCTTACCTCCGGCGAGATGCAGGCAGTGGTCATGCCGGTCACGGCGGCGGCGAACCTGAACTCCCGAGGCCTTGGCGTCAAACTCGCCAATGTCATGACCAACGGCCTGCTTTACGTGATCTCCACCAATCCTGAGATTCGAAACATTACCGAGCTGAGCAATCGGGAAATCACCGTGCCCTTCCCCAACGATATGCCCGAGTTGGTGTTCGATGCCGTGCTTGCCCACCACCGCTTGGCAGACAAGGTGAAGGTCAACCGCTCCGGCTCACCGATCGAGGCGATCCAGTTGCTGTTGTCCGGCCGGATCGAAACCGCGCTCGTGCCCGAACCCGCCGCAACCGCCGCGATGATCAAGGCCTCGACTTCAGGAAAGACGGTCTACCGCGCCATAGACATGCAACAGGAATGGGGGGCGGTGACAGGGCTTGGCCCCATCATGCCGCAGGCCGGCTTGGCACTCGCGCCGGCATTTTTGCGCGATCATCAGGAGAGGATCGCTCCGCTTCTTGCCGGGCTGGAAAGAGCGACCGCCGAAGTCGTTGCCAATCCGTCGGCGGCGGCTGGCCGTGCAGCCTCGGCGTTGGAACTGCCTTGGCCGGTGATCGAAAAGTCCGTGCCCTTCTCCAATCTCGTCGCAACGCCCGCAGCTAAGGCGCGCCCTGAGATCGAAGCGCTGCTCGATGCCATCGCCAAAACCAATTCACAGATGATCGGCGGAAGACTTCCGGGCGATACGCTGTATCTGTGAGGTCAGGCCATGCCGTCATTTACTGAGCGCGCATCGAGAACGGGACAATTCCTCTGGTCCGGCTGGTCGGGACTTGCGAGCCTGAGCGTTTTTGCGGCAATCTGGCAGGTGGCGCATGAAGCCTATGGCGGTTTCATCCTGCCCTCGCCTGTGGAAACGATTGCCGCCGCGCAAGCGCTTCTGGGAGACGCGACCGCCTTGCAGTTGCTGGCGACCACGACCTCGCGTGCCCTTTCGGGCTTTGTGCTGGCCGGGATGATCGGCACTACGGCCGGCTGCATTGCCGGCTTTCACCCGGCAATCCTGCGCCTCGTACAGCCGCAGATCACCCTGATGCTCGGTGTGCCGCCGATCGCCTGGATCGTGCTTCTGATGATTTGGTTCGGCACCGGGGCGGCGACCGTCACCACGACCGCCGCTGTCGCCTGCCTGCCGATCGTTTTTCTCGGCGCTGCCGAAGGCATCGCCAACCGCGACCGGCTGCTCGACGACATGGCGCTGTCGCTCGGCATGGGGCCGGTTCGCCGGTTTATCCGCATCAGCGTGCCGCAGATGCTGAACCGGCTTTTCCCGATCCTTGTCATGGCGCTCGGAACTGCCTTCAAGTCAACGGTGATGGCCGAGCTTCTCGCCAATGCCGGCGGCATCGGCGAAGCGCTGGCCGTTTCGCGCGCCAATCTCGACGTTGCCAACGCACTGGCCTGGATTCTGTTGTCGGTCAGCGCGCTGCTCGCCGTCGAATACGGCCTGATCCAGCCGACTCGTTCCGAATTGGAGGCCTGGCGTCGTGCCGCCCGGCCATGGGGTGTGAAACGATGAGCGCGCTGCATCTCACCGGCATCGGCCACCTCTTTTTGGGCCGCACCGTTCTCGACCGGGTTACGCTTTCCGTCGGAGAAGGCGAACTGGTGGCGCTGGTCGGGCCTTCTGGCTGCGGCAAGTCCACGCTCCTGCATATCGCCGCCGGTCTTGTCGAACCACGGGAGGGACTTATCACTCGCCGCTACGCCAGACATGCGGTCGTGTTTCAGGAACCCCGGCTGCTGCCCTGGGCCACGGCGCGCAGGAATATCGGCATGGTTCTTGCCGCAAAACTCTCCCGCCGGCAACGTCGGGACCGGATTGTTGCCGCAGCCGCAGCGGCAGCCTTGGACGAAGAGGATCTCGACAAATATCCGGTCCAGCTTTCGGGCGGCATGAAACAGCGTACGGCGATTGCCCGCGCGCTCGCCAGCGAAGCCGATTTCCTGTTTTTCGACGAGCCCTTCACCGCGCTCGACCCGGCGCTGCGCCGCCATATGCAGGATATCGTCATCCGCCATGTGGGTTCAGGCAAGCGCGCCGGCCTGTTCATCACCCATGACATGGCCGAGGCCGTACGGATCGCCCACCGGATCGTGGTGCTCGACCGGCGCGGCAACGGCATGTCTGGTGAGCGTCCCGTTCCGCTCACGCCCGGCGAACGTGACGACCGCATGATTTTCCAGACAGTGCAGAGCTTCATGAAGGGAGATCCGCTGTTTCGCCATGTCGAAGAACTCGATGAGCGGAGGGCGGGATGACAGTCATGTCTTTCGATACCACCCCGCGATGGCGCAATATCCTACGGGCTACGACGGTGGAAGGCCTGCGTGTGTTTTTCCCGCTCGCCGCCCTGCATGCGGCACTCTGGCCATTGTTTTGGGTTGCCGGATGGCAGCTTGGCCTGCCCTTTGCCCAAAATACGCTGCCGGCACAGTGGCATGCACAGGAGTTACTGATTGGCTCGTTCGGGGCAGCTTTGCTCGGCTTTCTCACATCTGCGCTGCCGGAATGGACCGATACGGATGGTTTCAAGGGGAGACCGCTTCTCCTCCTGGCCGGGGTTTGGGGTTTGGCACGGCTGATCGGCATTTTCGGAATGGATATCGGCATCCTTCTCGCCGGTCTTTTCGATCAGATCTGGCTGGTTTTCCTCGTCGGTTACGCCGCCTTCCTCGGCTGGAAAAAGCGAACCATAGGCCTGACCGGTTTCGTTTTTCTGCTGGCAACGTTGGCGACCGGCGCCGGTCTCCTGCGTTACGCCATGCTGACAGGCGCCTATGAACAGGCAGAATGCGCCATCCGGCTGATGCAATATGCCTTTCTCGGCCTGCTCGGACTGGCGCTCGCCCGCATCACCGTGCCGATTTCCAACCGTGTGCTCGATCCGAGCGAGGAGACCTCGCCCTACCGTCCACATCCGGGCCGTATCAATCTCGCACCGGGGCTTGTCGGTCTGCTGATCGCCGCCGAGTTTGCAGGCTTTTCCGATGCCGTCTGCGGTTACTTGATGCTGGCAACGGGAGCCGCCTTCCTCGATCGTGTCGCCGAGGGCTTTATCGGCCGCGACGGCTGGAAATTCGAGGTCGCCGGCCTGTGGCTATCAAGCCTGCTTGCCGGCCTCGGCCTTCTGCTCGTCGGCCTTGGCAGGATCGGCCTTGACATCCCCATGCTCGGCGGGCTGCACCTGATGCTGATGGGCGGCCTTGGCCTTGGTCTGCTGCTGGTCCTGTCGATTGCCGGCCAGCTGCATACCGGCCAGGCGCTCGGGTTTTCCCGCATCACCCGTGCAGCCATCTTTTGCCTTCTCACCTCCGTTGCGCTGCGCGTCACGCCGGAATTCTGGCCCTCTCTTACTTGGCCCGGTGGTCAATACAGCCTTTCCGCGCTCACTTGGGCCGCCGCCTTCCTTCTCTGGCTCTACGCCTATCTTCCCCTCTTGTGGTCGCCCGCCAACACCGACCAAGACAGATGCTGACCATGTCGAAAGCTTCCACCTCAACGCAAAAAATCCGTCTCTCGAGCCTGGCTCTGGCAGGATTTCGCCCGTTCTTTCTGTTCGGTGCGCTTTATGCGGCCCTCTCGATCCTGCTCTGGGTGCCGTGGTATCTTGGTTTTCTGCATGTACCGACGGCGCTTTCGCCGATCGCCTGGCACCAGCACGAACTTCTGTTCGGGTATGTGCCGGCCATCATCGCCGGTTTTCTGCTGACCGCCATGCCCAACTGGACCAAGCGCAAACGACTGAATGGCACGCCGCTTGTTCTGTTGTTCGCGCTTTGGGTTGCAGGACGTGTGGCGATATTCGTTTCGGAGAAAATTGGCCTGCCTTTGGCAAGCGTCATCAATCTCACTTTCCTTATCGCGCTCGGTCTTTATGCGTTGCGTGAAGTCGTGGCGGCCAGAAACAAGCGCAACTACAAGCTGGTTGTCGTCATCGGCCTGCTCGCGACAGCGCAGGCCCTGTTCCTCTACGAATTTTCCCGCTACGCCCATATCGAGATCGCCGGACGTCTCGCTATCGCAACCATCATCCTGATGATCGCCATTGTCGGCGGCCGCATAATCCCGACTTTTACCGCAAATTGGCTGAAAAAGAACAATCCCGGCCGCGAACCACCACCCTTCGGCCGCTTCGATCTCGCAGCGATGGTGATTTCGACCATAGCCCTTACCGCTTGGCCGGCGGTGCAGCACTGGGATGCTCTCACAAATCCGGCAGCAATCCTGCTGCTATTGGCCGGTGTTCTGCAACTGGTCCGGCAGGTGCGGTGGTGTCCGGAGCGTACGGTTTACGAACCCCTCGTCACCATTCTCCACGCAGCGTTCCTGTTCGTGCCGCTCGGCTTTGTCCTCACCGGCATCGCCCTGCTGACCGACGATCCTGGCTTCGCCTCCGCCGGCATCCACGCTTGGACGTCGGGCGCGATCGGGGCCATGAACCTTGCGGTAATGACCCGTGCCACCCGCGGCCATTCCGGCCAGTCTCTGCATGCGCCGGCCTCTACGGCTCTTATCATCTATCTGCCGATCATAGCTGCTGCCCTGTTGCGGATTGCTGCAGCGCTTGCGCCCCAATACACGATGCTGCTCCTGCCGCTAGCAGCCGTGTTTTGGGTTTTGGCCTTCTGCGGATACGCAATTTTCTACGGCAAGTTCATATTGCGAGGATAAAGCTCGGAAAAGGCCAAAACCTGATCTCCAGGTACAAACGAGATCGCACGAGCACGGCTAACCCGCTCACAGGTTGCGGCCAATGACCATCCGCTGCACGTCGCTTGTTCCCTCGTATATCTGGCAGATGCGCACATCTCGATAAATCCGTTCGACCGGATAGTCTGCCATATAGCCGTACCCGCCATAAATCTGGATCGCGTCGGAGCAGACGCGCTCTGCCATCTCCGACGCGAAGAGTTTTGCCATCGACGCCTCGGACAGACATGGCATTCCGGCCTCCCGTAGAGCGGCCGCATGCCAGACGAGCTGACGCGCTGCTTCTATCTGCGTCACCATGTCGGCCAAGCGGAAGGCAACGGCCTGATGATCCGCAATCGCTTTGCCGAAGGCCTTCCGCTCTCGGGCATAGTCGCGCGCGGCCTCGAACGCCGCCTGCGCCATGCCGACCGATTGGGCCGCGATTCCGATCCGGCCACCTTCCAGGTTGGCGAGCGCAATGCGGTAGCCCTCTCCCTCCCCGCCGAGCCGGAGGTCCGCGGAGATGCGCATTTCGTTAAAGGCGATCTGGCAGGTGTCGGACGCATGCAGCCCGAGCTTTTCCTCGACGCGGATGACCTCATAGCCGGGCGTATCGGTCGGGACGATGAAGGCGGTAATGCCTTTCTTACCCGCGTCTGGATGTGTGACGGCAAAGACGATGATGACCTGTCCGTTCTTGCCCGAGGTGATGAACTGTTTAGCACCGTCAATCACATAGTCATTGCCATCGCGTCGTGCACGTGTCTTGAGGTTCGAGGCGTCCGAGCCTGCCTGCGGCTCTGTGAGCGCAAAACCGCCAATCCATTCACCAGATGCGAGACGAGGCAGAAAATGCTGCCGTTGCTCGTTCATACCGAATTTGAGGATCGGTACACAACCGACCGAACTGTGTACGCTCATGATCGTCGAGCAAGGTCCGTCCCCGGCTGCGATTTCCTCCACGGCAGCCGCATAGGCCAGCACGCCAGTATCGGAGCCACCATAGGTCTCTGGTACAAGCATGCCCAAAAGCCCGAGCGCGCCCATTTCCTGCAATTCCTCGCGCGGGAACAGATTTTCCCTGTCCCTCTTCGCCGCACCCGGCGCCAGGCGCTCGCGGGCAAAGCTGCGCGCCATCTCGCGGATCTGTTGTTGAAGCTCCGAAAGGATCATCCTCTTTCCTCCGGTCAGGATCGCTCGATAGCAATGGCTGTCGCTTCGCCACCACCAATGCACAATGCCGCCATGCCGCGCTTCAGATCGTATCGCTCAAGTGCCGCAATCAGTGTCACCAGGATACGGGCGCCCGAAGCGCCGATCGGATGACCGAGCGCGCAGGCGCCACCATGGACATTGACCTTGTCCTGCGGCAAGCCGAGGTCCCGCATCGCCGCCATGGCAACGACCGCAAAAGCCTCGTTGATCTCGAACAGATCGACATCGGAAAACGGCAATCCCGTCCGGTCGGACAGTTTTTGCAAGGCGCCGATCGGCGCGGTGGCAAAGAGAGCCGGTTCCTGCGAATGCGTGGCATGGCCGATGATCGTCGCGAGCGGGGTAAGACCTCTGCGTTCCGCTTCCGAGCGCCGCATCAGCACCAGTGCTGCCGCGCCATCGGAGATCGAGCTGGAATTTGCAGCAGTCACTGTGCCACCATCGCGGAAGGCGGGTTTGAGTGTCGGAATCCTGTCAAGTTTTGCCTTCCCGGGCTGCTCATCGTTGCGCGCCACATGCACGTTTTTCCCGACTTTTATCGTCACCGGAACGACTTCCTTGTCGAACCAGCCCTCTGCAATCGCCTTTTGCGCCCGCATAAGCGACGTGACAGCATATTGATCCTGCGCCTCGCGGGTAAATTGATAGGCCTCAGCGCAATCTTCCGCAAAACTACCCATCAGTCGGCCTTTGTCATAGGCATCCTCAAGTCCGTCCAGAAACATGTGGTCGAGCACACGTCCGTGCCCCAACCTGTATCCAGCACGCCCTCGTTCGAGCAGGTAAGGCGCATTGGTCATGCTCTCCATGCCGCCCGCAACGGCGACCGAGGCACTTCCGGCAGCGATCAGGTCATGGGTCAACATGAGCGCCTTCATGCCCGAGCCGCACATCTTGTTGACCGTCGTCGCACCCGCAGCAAAAGGAAGGCCCGCGTGGATTGCCGCCTGCCGGGCCGGCGCCTGTCCCTGGCCTGCCGGCAAAACACAGCCGAAGACGACTTCTTCGACAGCTTCTGCCTCCACACCGCTTCGCTCAAGAGCTGCCCAAATGGACGCGGCACCGAGATCCGCCGCAGTCGCACCCTGCAACTCGCCTTGAAAACCGCCGATCGGCGTGCGGGCCGAACCGACGATGACGACGGGATCCTGCAGTCGCATCTTTCCTCCTTCAGGCGCAATCAGCGCGCGCCCATCCGAATTGCGCCGTCGAGACGAATGACCTCGCCGTTCAGCATGGTATTTTCCAGGATATGGCGGACAAGCGCCGCAAATTCGGACGGCCGCCCGAGCCGCGACGGAAACGGCACGCTGCCTCCAAGCGCCTGCCGCACTTCCGCTGGCATGGCAGCCATCATCGGCGTTTCGAAAACGCCCGGTGCAACCGATATGACGCGAATGCCATAACGCGCCAGTTCACGTGCGATCGGCAGCGTCATGGCCGCGATTCCACCCTTCGAAGCCGCATAGGCCGCCTGCCCGATCTGACCGTCAAAGGCAGCGATCGAGGCGGTGTTGACGATCACACCACGCTCGCCCTCCGCATCGGGCGCGCCGTCTTTTATGGCGTTGGCGGCCAGCCGAAGCAGATTGAAGGAACCGATCAGATTGACGGTGATCGTCCGCGCGAAGCTTTCGAGGTCATGCGGCCCTTCACGACCGATCACCTTCTGCGCGGGCGCAATGCCGGCGCAATTTATCAATCCGCGCAGATTGCCCAAGGTTTTCATTGCCGCAGCGACAGCAGCTTCTCCATCTTCGGCGTTGGTGACGTCGGTCTGGGCAAAATGCACGCTACCTGCAAATTCCTGCGCAATCGCCTCGCCTCTCTCACGATCGAGGTCGGCAATCACGATGCGTCCGCCTGCTTCGGCAAGCATGCGCACCGTCGCGGCCCCAAGGCCGGAACAGCCACCGGTGACAATAAAACCGGCATCGCGGATATGCATTACACCATTCCTCCCATGCCGGCAGGCTCCTCAACCTGCACGACGAGCGGGATATTATAAGCTTTTGCTGTTGCAAGCGATGACGGAAGTGATCCATTATTTCGGCCAGTTTTGCCACTGCAGCATCGACGATGACGGACACCGAACGACACATGATCGCGCCGAGCTTCGTCGAGGAAGCCCTCGACAGCCTGCGCCGCAGCGGGCGCCCGACCGAGCCATTGCTGGCGGGCCTAGGCCTGCCAGACATCGTGACCGAGCAGGTCTCGGCGCAGACATTCGGGAAGCTATGGCTGGCCATAGCTGCGGAGCTGGACGACGAGTGTTTTGGCCTCGGCGCCCGTCCGATGCAGCGCGGAAGCTTTACCTTGCTCTGCCACTGCGTGCTACATGCAGCAACACTCGAGCAGGCTCTGCGGCGAGCATTACGCTTTCTCAACCTCGTGCTCGGTGAGCCGACCGGCCGGCTGGTCATCCATGACGGGATTGCGGAAATCCAGCTTAGCGGCGAAGGAGAGCCGCGATCCGCCTTCGCTTATCGCAGCTACTGGATCATCCTGCACGGGCTGACCTGCTGGCTCGTGGGCCGGCGAATCCCGATCCGGCTCGTCGATTTTCGCTGCGTCGAGCCGGAATACAGCGCCGATCACCGGCTGTTCTTCGGCGCTCCCATCCGCTTCTCGCAGTCCGTCAGCCGACTGGGGTTTGATGCGTCCATGCTTGCCCTGCCGATCTCACGCAGCGAGCAGCAACTGCGGCAATTTCTGCGCGGCGCGCCGGCCAACATCCTGCTGCGCTATCGATACGACGCCGGCACCGCTGCAGCCGTGAGGCGACGCCTCAACCAAAAGGAGCCTTCCGACTGGACCAATTTCGCCGCCTTGGCCAGCGACATGCGCATGTCATCCTCGACGCTTCGCCATCGCCTGCATGACGAAGGGCAGAGTTATGCCAGCATCAAGGACGAGATCCGCCGAGACCTCGCCTGCGGTATGCTGACGAATACGAGCCAGACGGTCAGCGAGATCGCCACCCGTCTCGGCTATTCGGAGCCGAGTGCTTTCTACCGGGCGTTTCGGAAATGGTTGGGCGCCAGCCCCGAAACCTTTCGAAAGAGCCAGTTGCCCGAATAGATTAAGGCCTATGGCAAAAATGTCCGAAAATTCACAGCAATTCTGTCATGGCTTGCCATTGGCGCTGCGAATACCATTCTTTCCTAATCGACACGCTTTTGAGGAGAAGCGGGCCGATCGGGAGGAAATATGGTGGATACAGGTCATTTGAGCCTGCACGTCCCGGAGCCTGCAGTGCGGCCGGGCGGGCAACCGGATTTTTCCAATGTCAACATTGCCAGAGCCGGCGCTGTGCCGCGTCCGGAGGTCAATGCCGCGGCAGAGGATATTCGCGATCTAGCCTATTCGATCATCCGCGTCCTGAACCGGGAGGGCGAGGCCGTCGGTCCCTGGGCCGGTCTTTTGTCCGATGACGACCTGAGGACCGGCCTGCGCCACATGATGACGCTGCGCGCCTTCGATGCGCGCATGCTGATGGCGCAGCGGCAGGGCAAGACATCCTTCTACATGCAGCATCTGGGCGAGGAAGCCGTCAGCTGCGCCTTTCGCAAGGCGTTGAAGAAGGGCGACATGAATTTCCCGACCTACCGGCAGGCGGGTCTTCTGATTGCCGACGACTACCCGATGCTCGAGATGATGAACCAGATCTATTCGAACGAAAGCGACCCGCTTCGCGGCCGGCAACTGCCGATCATGTATTCGTCGAAGGACCATGGTTTTTTCACCATCTCCGGCAACCTTGCCACGCAGTATGTGCAGGCCGTCGGCTGGGCCATGGCCTCTGCGATCAAGAACGATAGCCGCATCGCCGCCGCCTGGATCGGTGACGGCTCGACGGCTGAGTCGGATTTTCATTCCGCTCTGGTCTTCGCCTCGACGTATCAGGCACCAGTCGTCCTGAACGTCGTCAACAACCAGTGGGCCATCTCGACTTTTCAGGGCATCGCCCGCGGCGGCTCCGGTACCTTTGCCGCCCGCGGCCTCGGTTTCGGCATTCCGGCCCTCAGGGTCGATGGCAACGACTATCTTGCCGTGCATGCCGTCGCCTGCTGGGCAGCGGAGCGGGCAAGGCGTAATCTCGGTCCGACGCTGATCGAATATGTCACCTATCGGGTCGGCGCGCATTCCACCTCTGACGACCCTAGCGCCTACCGCCCGAAGACCGAATCCGAAGCCTGGCCGCTCGGCGATCCGGTGCTCAGGCTGAAGAAACACCTGATCCTGCGCGGCCTCTGGTCGGAGGAACGGCATGTACAGGCGGAAGCGGAAATCACGGACGAAGTCATCACCGCCCAGCGCAAGGCCGAGGAACACGGCACGATGCATGCCGGCGGCAGGCCATCCGTACGCGATATTTTCGAAGGCGTTTATGCCGAGATGCCGCCGCATCTGCGTCGCCAGCGGCAGAAGGCAGGATACTGACATGGCCAGAATGACGATGATCGAGGCGGTGAGAAGCGCCATGGATGTCACCATGGGCCGGGATGAAGACGTCGTGGTGTTCGGCGAGGATGTCGGCTACTTCGGCGGCGTCTTCCGCTGCACCCAGGGCCTGCAGGCGAAATACGGCAAGACTCGCTGTTTCGACACGCCAATCAACGAATCCGGCATTGTCGGCACCGCGATCGGCATGGCGGCATACGGGCTGAAACCCTGCGTCGAGATCCAGTTCGCCGACTACATGTACCCGGCCTATGATCAGCTGACCCAAGAGGCGGCGCGCATCCGCTATCGCTCCAACGGCGATTTTACCTGCCCGATCGTCGTACGAATGCCGACAGGCGGCGGCATTTTTGGCGGGCAGACACACAGCCAGAGCCCCGAAGCCTTGTTCACCCATGTC
>JAEXYH010000080.1 GCA_023451735.1 Pseudomonadota bacterium
GTGGTGTCATGCGGCTGCCGGGGCCGCTCATGGCGCGCATGGCGGCAGGCAGGTCGGCATAATGGCCGCTCGCAACCGCGCCCAGCATGGCGCTGCCGAGCAAAACCGGCTCGCGCTGATCCGGCACGACGATGGCGCAGCCCGTTGCATCCGCATGTTCGCGTAAAAACAGCTTGTTCTGGACCAGACCGCCGCTGACGACCAGCGTATCGACAGTGACGCCATTGGCGCGCATTTCCGCGATGATGTGCCGCGTGCCGTAAGCCAATGCCTGCAGCGTCGCGAGATAATCGAGCGCCAGATCGTCAAGCCCGCGGTCGAGCGACAGGCCGGTGATACCGCCCTTGCGCAGCGGATCGGCAAGTGGCGAACGGTTGCCGTGGAAATCCGGCTGTACATGCCGAGATTTGGTCAGCCTCGCCGTCTCGCCGCCATCGGCCATCGCCTCAAGCCGCCGGTCGAACAGGGCAAACACCGAAATGCCTTCCGCCTTCGCCATCTCGCGCGCCTGGAAGATTGCCGCATGGCCTTCGATCACCCGGTCGATCAGCGCACCGGCAGCCGATTGTCCCGCTTCGTTGGCCCAGAGGCCCGGCAGCAGGACCGAGAAATAGGGCCCCCAGACGCCCGGCACGAAGGCCGGCCGTTCGCTGACAGTGATATGGCAGGAAGATGTGCCGGCAATCAGCGCCAGACGATCATCGAGCGCCCCCTCGCCCAGATCGACCCCCATCGTGCCGAGTGCGCCGGAATAGGCGTCGATCAGGCTGGCGGCAACCGCCGTGCCCGGAGCAAGCCCGAGGTCTGCCGCCGCAACATCCGAAAGCGAGCCGACCTTGTCTCCGGGCGCCGCAAACCGGTTGCCGATGGCGCGAAAATTGTCCGCCGCAAGTTCGGATATGCCGGCGCTTTCGAAATAGGCCTTGTCCCAGCCTTCACCGGCCAAACCGTTCTGGCCGAGATAGGTCCATTTGCACACGGTGCTGCACAGCGAGCGGATGTCTTCACCCGTTGCCTTGTGGACCAGCCAGTCGGGCAGATCGAAGAACGCATGCGCGCGGGCAAAGCTTTGCGGCATCTCCCGCTTCAGCCAGCGCAGTTTCGGCGTTTCCATCTCCGGCGAGATGACGCCGCCGACATAATCGAGAACCGGGCTGTTCAGCGCATTGATCTGGTCGGCATCGCCGATGGCGCGGTGGTCCATCCACACGATGATGTTCCAGTCGTCATCCCCACCCGGACTGACGGTAACCGGCCCGCCCTTCTCGTCCACCACGACCAGCGAGCAGGTAGCGTCGAACCCGATGCCCGCGACGTCGGAGGCAGCAAGCCCGGCATCCGACATCGCCGTCTTCACGCAAGTTGAGATCGCCGCCCAGATGTCGCGCGAGGATTGATTGACGAAATCCTGCTTCGGCTTTTCCGTCGCGATCGCCTGCGAATGCGCCGCAAGCAATGTGCCGCGCACATCAAAAATCCCGGCACGCGCGCTCCCCGTGCCGACGTCGATACCAATGAATGAGGTCATGATTCTTTGCCGTTCGACTTAACTCTCGAAAGGTAGATTCTCATCCCGCGCGAAGCATCAGGCCTTATCGGGCTGACACTTCGCGCGGTTCTGCGGCGGTCTTAGACTGGTCCAGTAGAACCGACCGGCCAAATCTCACGCAGCTTTTCACCGTTCAGGATCCGCTGGCGGCAGACGATTTCGGCATCGCCATTCTTGTCTGCGTCATCCGCGATCTTTTCGACCAGTTCGTGGGGTATCACCACGACGCCGGAAATATCGGCGAAGATCACGTCTCCGGGACGCACTTTCACGCCGTGGATATCGAGTTCGACTTGCGCGTCCGCCGGTTCCATGCGACCTGACACGCCAACAGGACTTACACCACCGGCATAAAGCGGATAGTCGAGCTTGCGCACTTCCGCGAGGTCCCGGACCGTGCCATGCACGACGGTTGCGGCCGCGCCGCTTGTGCGGGCACCGGTCGACATCAGCTCGCCGGTTCCAGAACCTTCCGCACAGGTCGAGTCGACCATAAGAATGCCACCCTTGACGACGCTGTCGATCGCTCCGTGGTAGACATCCTGCGGCTGGCCGACGCGCTTGCTCGGCGCGTACCGGACCGTATGGGCGGGGCCACAGACCACCTGGCCGGGCTTCAATACACCGTAGAGCGAAATGCCCTTCAGAAAACCATAGGCACCGTATTTGTCCATGACATCCTGAATGTCGCCGGAATACCACCGTGACAGACGTTCGATCGCTTTCCAGTTCACCTTCCCGTAGTCGTAAGCCGTCATAGTCAATCCACTCCCTTGGACTTTCTGATCGCCTGTTCCAGATAGGCGGTACTGTTGATGATGTGCTCACGCATGGCTGCGCGAGCGCCTTCGATATCGCCGGCAACGACCAGCGACAGGATTTGCTCATGTTCGCCGAGCCCCTCTTTCAGCGTTTTGCGAGGGACCCGGCTCGACACTTTGATGACACCGGCTATCAGGGTGTGCAGGTTGCCATGCAACGAAGACAGGATCTCGTTGCCCAGCGACTGGACGAGCGCCCGATGGAAAGCGGCATCCGCCTCGGTGAAGAGCCCGAAATCATTATCCGCGACTGCTTTGCGCATGAGGTCGAGCGCTGCAGTCACGGACGCACCCGGCGCATTTTCGCCCCCGGCCAGCCGCCCGATGACGTCGACTTCGATCATTCGGCGGACGTCCATGGCCTGCACGAGATAGTTCGCATCCTTGGCAAAAAGTGCGCCTACGGATGTCACAAGCGAGTCCATGAACTCGCCGACGTCGTCTCTCACGACTTCGGCACGTTCGCCATGCTTGCGGCGAACCAGCCCCTTTGTTTCGAGCACCTGCAGAGCTTCGCGAACCGACCGTGTGCTGACCCCGAATATGCGCCCGATCTCCGCCTCCGACGGCAGGCGCTCTCCCACCTGCAACTCACCGGAAAGGATTCGCGCCTCGATGTTCGCCACGATATGCATGTGCAACTTGCCGCGTTCCAAGCTTTGCGGGATAGGTTTCGTCGTCATAGGGGCACCTCACGCTCTGCGACCAAACCGATCGCAATTGATATATGACATATGTCATATGTATGCCTACGAACCTTGTCAATCTGTGTTGCACCAACGAAACATTGAAGCTTATGGTTGTCGAAAGCGACAGTTATCTACTTCATTCCGACAACCGCTCGGGAGGCCTGTCAGATTACCATGCAGTAAATCCGCCATCCACGACCACATTGGAACCCGTCATATAGGTCGAGGCGTCTGAGGCGAGAAAGCGGATTACACCGTTATACTCATCGATCTCGGCCTGTCGGCGCATAGGGACGCGTTCCAGGAAGTTGTCGATAAACTCCTTGTCGAAGCTTGCAGTCTTCACGCCGCCGAAGGAGATCAGATTGACGCGCACCTTCTTCTCCCCCCAGTAAGTACCCAGATAACGTGTAAGGTTCACGAGGCCCGACTTGGAGGCGGCGTAGGAAATCGCCTTGATGAAGGGCACGCCATCGCGCTTTTCGCGATAGGCATAGAGCGCCTGGTTGGGCGAGACGAGACCGTAGATCGATCCGACATTGATGATCGACCCCCTGCCCTCGGCCGCCATGTGGCTACCGACAACCTGGCTGGTCAGCATGACGCCGGTCAGGTTGGTTTCGATGATGTCGTCCCAATACTTCTGGGGATAGACTTCGAAAGGCGCGTTCTGTTCGGCGGAACCATCCGGTTTGGAATCTATTCCGGCATTGTTGACCAGGATATGCGGTACGCCCCAATCGGCGATCAACTGCTCCGTGGCAGCCTCGAGTTGCGCCTTGTCGGTGACGCTAGCCTCGTAGACACGGATATTGTCTTCAAGACCGGGAAATTTCTCGGCAATCTGCTCCCTGGAAAACGGTCGGCGGCTATAGATCGCTACCTTGGCGCCGGCCTGCGCCAGCGATTTGGAAAACTGCGTGCCAAGCTGACCAAGGCCACCTGTGACAACCGCGACACGGCCGGAAACGCTGAAGATATCTGACATGTGAATTTCTCCTTGGATCTGTCAGGCAGACTTGGCGGAAGCATCGATCGCTTCGCGGGCGCGCTTGTTGCCCTCGTTCAGGAACATCACGTCATTGCCCATGATGATCATGTCGACGCCCTTTTTCTTCAGGGCAGTGACATTTTCCGCGATTGGAGGAATGCAGGGCGCCATGACCTTGATGTCGCGCGCGTGGCACTTTTCGATGAGCTCGGAGAGCTTTTCGTCCACTTCGGGATGCGACATCGAATAGTCGATGGAGATGCGCCGCGAGATGGAATAGTCGGCCGGACCGAAGTTGATGACGTCGATGCCTTCGACTTCGAGAATCTCGTCGATATTGTCGAAGAACTCATAGCTTTCCGCCATCGGGATGACGAGCTTGTTGGCGTTCTCGCGCTCCATATAGGCCGACCACTGATAACCCGGCCCCGCAAACCCTGCCGACCGGCAGGAGGCATCGCCACCGCGGCGGCCATAGGGAGGAAATTTCGCTGCACGAACGATTGCTCGGGCCTGTTCCGCGGTATTGACCTGCGGCACGATCACACCAGTCGCGCCGATTTCCAGCGACTTGCGAATATCCCATTCATTGGTGCCGCGGACACGCACCAGCGGAGCAATCCCGGAAAGCAGTGCCGCCATCACCAGCTTTTCCATCTGGGCATCAATGTTGACCGGCGTGTGTTCCGCATCGATGAAGGCGAAATCCAGCCCCCAGTTTCCGGCAACTTCGATTGCGGTGGTCGAACCGGTATAGAAGGTTGAACCGAAGACCGGTTCGCCATTGCGCATCTTTTCTGCGAGTTTCAAATTCTCTACGACTGGCACTGCATTCTCCTCTTACAGTAATTGTTGGAACGAGCGGAATGACCGCTACTTCACGTCGGACGCGATGAAGGCCCTGAGTTCGGGCGTTTGGGGATTGGTAAAAATCTCTTCCGAAGGACCGGCCTCCCAGGCTCGGCCCTCGTGCATGAATACCGTGTGGCTGGCGACGCGGCGGGCAAAACCCATCTCATGAGTGACGAGGATCATGGTCATGCCGGTCTTCGCCAACTCGGCGATCGTCTTCAGCACTTCTCCGGTCAATTCCGGATCGAGTGCGGAAGTCACCTCGTCGAACAGCATCACCTTCGGCTTCATCGCAAGCGAGCGCGCAATTGCGGCGCGTTGTTGCTGGCCGCCGGAGAGCTCATCCGGATAGGAGTCGGCTTTCTCACGAAGCCCCACCTTTGTCAGGACTTCTTGAACCAATGCGTCCTGCTCGACGCGCGGTACATTCTTGACGACACGGGGCGCCAGCTTGATGTTCTCGGAGACGGTCAGGTGGGGGAAGAGATTATAGCTCTGGAACACCATGCCGACCTCCTTGCGAAGGTCCCTGAGGCGCTTGTTGGTGCCATCGAGCCGATGGCCAACCACTTCTATCGAGCCGCTGTTGAACGGCTCCAGCCCGTTGATGCATCGAAGCATGGTGCTTTTTCCGGAGCCCGAGCGCCCGATGACCGCGACGACCTCACCGTTGTTGACCTTCAGGTCGACCCCCTTCAGCACATGGAGGGCGCCGAAGGATTTCTGGAGATTCTCAATGCGCAAGGCTTGCACTTTTTTGCTCCTTCAATTTCTCGCTCCACAGTGAGAGCGGATAGCAAAGCGCGAAATACATCAGCGCGACGGTGAGGAAGACGTGGAAGGGCTGGAAGGTCATGTTGTTGAGCAACTGCCCGGCCCTGGTAAGTTCGACGAAGCCGATCAGCGCCGTCACCGAGGTATTCTTGACCACCTGCACCATAAAGCCGACGGTTGGACCGAGCGCGATGCGTAACGCCTGCGGCAGGATCACGTAGCGGAGTGTCTGGCCGCCGGTGAGCGCCAGCGAGTCCGATGCTTCCCACTGGGCCTTGGGGATGGCCTCGATGCAGCCACGCCAGATATCCGCCAGGAAGGCGGTCGTATAGAGTGTCAGCGAGATTGCCGCGGCCGCAAAGGGCGGGAAGAAGAAGCCGAGGAAGCTGAGGCCGTAAAAGGCCAGGAACAAAAGGATCAGCAGCGGGGTAGCCTGTACCAGCTGAATATAACCCGCAATCAGCAGCCGCAGCCAGCGAGGTCCGAGCGATCGACCGAGCGCGAAGACCAAGCCGAGCACACCGCCGCAGACGAAGGTGACGAGCGACAGGCCGACGGTCCACCAGAGACCTTGGATCAGAAACTGGACGCTCGGCCATCCGAATGACTGGATCATGACCTTGTCTCCTGCATGTCGAGCATCAACCCGGCTGTGGCGCTACCGGACGGGGTCTTTCTGCGAAAGAGCCATAGCCCTATCAGCCAGTAGACAAACCGGAAGGCGAAGGTGATGCAGATGTAGATCGCCGCAACGACAAGGAATGTCTCGAGGCTGCGGAAGCTCTGCGACTCTATGGTCGCACCGGCCATGGTCAGTTCCTTGGCGGAGATCGCCGAGACGATCGAAGTTCCAAGAAGCGTCAACGTCAATTGGCCGGTCAATGCCGGATAGACGATCCTGAGCGCCGGGATCAGAACCACGTAGCGCATGACCTGAATCTGCGACATTCCAAGCGCAAGCCCGGCCTGTATCTGCGTTTTCGGTATCGCAGCCAGTCCAGCACGGAAGATCTCCGTGGAGTATGCACCGAGATTGAGGGATACCGCAAAGATCGCAGCCTGATCGGCGTCAAGCTTCACGCCAGTATAGGGCAAGCCAAAGTAGATCAGGAATAGCTGCACCAGGAGTGGCGTGTTCCGAAACCCCTCGACATAACAGGCGCCGAGGAAACGGCACCAGCCGGGGCCGCTGAAGCGGGCAAGCGCCACACAGAGGCCTATCGTCAGTCCGATCGCGATCGCCTCGGCCGAAAGAACCACTGTATTAATCGCTCCGGACACGAGATCGGGCGCCCGGGCGAAGACCGGAGCAAAGTCCATCGAATATGCCATAGGAATTATCCTTGCCGGTTCCCGATGTCGCCGCGGGCGACGTTTCGGGCAGAACGGTCAACTCGTCACACGATCGAGCTTGGAAAGCATGCCGCATGCACTCGCGCATGCGGCGCGCAGACTGCTTGAGGCAGGATCAGAAGGTCGGAAGCTTTCCGCCCGGAACTGGTACGCCCACCCATTTCTGGTGCAGAGCGTCAATGCGGCCGGTCACTTCCTGGTAGTAGATGAAGTTGTTGAGCCACTGATGGAGTTCGGTCGCATCCTTGCGTACCGCCATCGACCAATAAAGCGTGAAGATCGGCACATTGGCCTTGATCTCAAGGTCGGTCAGATTGCGCTTCTTGATTATATCCTGGGCAACGGTGGCAACGGCGGCAGTCGCATCGACCTGACCGGAAATAAGCGCCTGCATCGCCAGGGCATCGTCATCAAAGCGAACGACTTCGAGCCCTTCTATTCCGTATCCGCTGACGGCCACATCCTGGGTGCTGCCCTTCGGAACAGACACTCGCTTGCCGGCGAGGTCTTCAAGTTTTTCGATCTTCGTCCCCTTCAAGCCAATGAAACGCATCTCATAGGCGCCATAGGGATTCGTCATGAGAAAGGTCTTTGCTCTTTCCGGGGTCGCCGTCATCTGGGCGATCAACAGGTCGACACGACCTGATTCAAGTGCGGCCGCCCGCGATGCATTGTTGACCGGAACAATCTGCAGCTTGGCACCTATCGCCGCCGCAACATCCCTCGCCATGTCCGCCAGGAAACCATCTGTGTTGCCGCTGGCATCGACCGTATCATAAGGCGGGATGCCGGTCAGAACACCGATAGTAACCGTGCCCTTTTTAGCGATGTCTGCAACGCTCTGGGCGTTGGAGGCTGTAGAAAATCCTGATGCGGCGGTAATAACCGCGGCAGCAACAATCGTGCGTCGAAGCAATTTCGATATCATCAATTCCTCCCAATTGAACTTCGCCAGCCCTCGCCGCGAAAATCCTCCTTGCGTGGCAACCTCCCCAGTCACCGCATGTGACATATGACTTATGACATAAGCAGAGTCAATAGAAATCTGGATCTCGTTCGGCGTCGCTCATCACGAGCCGCGCAGTGCACCTCGGAACGGCAATGGACCAGTTCGACCACATCGTGGGCGATCAATTTGGGAGTGATGAGGTTAGAACCATTAGAACCGCAACCCGAAAAACCAATTGGTCGGCAGTACTCTGCTTCTTAATCGGTCGTCCAGGTTGTGGTTTTTAGTGGTTTCTGAACGCGTGATCGTTCGTTGAGGTTGAAGCTGACCGAATCGACAGAGCGCTCCCAACCAAGGCTCCAGCCTGCCGAATGTCAGTTCATCTAAACTGCGGCATGAGGACGTGTCATTATGATAGAAACTTCCTCAGCATCTCATCCTCGGTCTCCGATCCGCTGAATTCCGTCAGTAAACGCCGCGCGATGCGTGTGCCTTCTTCGCTTGTGAGAGCTACGCCGCGAAGAGTGCAAATCTGGACTTGGACGCCGTAGATCCGATGCAGCTGTTCGGCCGTATATGTCTTCCCCGCACTCATCCGCGGGATATAGGGCGGCCGATTTTAAAAGTCAGCCACCAGCTGCGAACGAGTTCGCGAAAGCCATAAATCCTTGTGAGCCTCAGCATGGAACGCTATCACAACGGAGTCGTATTCATTCAACGAGGACATTATGGCAACCGGTACAGTTAAATTCTTCGCTCAGGACAAAGGCTTCGGCTTCATCACCCCGGATAATGGCGGCCCGGACGTGTTTGTCCATATCTCTGCAGTCGGTGGGGGATCACTCCAGGATGGTCAAAAGGTGGGCTACGACGTGGGTCAGGACCGCAAGACCGGAAAATCCAAGGCCGAGAACGTCAGCATTCTCTGATCACCTATGCTGGGCTCCACCGAAGCCGTGGGGCCCAGAATCGCAATAGTCTTAGGCTGGAGGGGCGTTTTCTGTCTCACGATCTGGCCACATGCGGACGAGACAGTCGATAGCACCCGCAAGAATGCCAAGCAGTTTATCGTGCGAGGCACGCCCTACCTTTCTTTCCCGACAGTGGAAAGCCGAGTCTGCCACACCGGGCTGATAGTCAAACCCGAAACGTCTGCGCGTGCCGCGACGGAATCGGTGACCTGAGAGATCGCCTGAATCGCTGGAACCTTATCTCGGTAGAGCTTTTGAATCTCAGCGTATTTCGCATTCTGCTGCTCGGGTGTCATAAACAACGCTGCGTCAATCGCGCGATTGAGTTCTTCATCGTGGTAGGAAACTCGCCAGCTTAAAAGGCCCGACAACTGTGCCTCGTCACTATTGTCAGGGTTATGAACGATACTTCGCAAGTCACCATCTGAATGAGAAACCTGCCCCCCACTTCGCCCCACGACCAGTTGGAACTCGCGCTTGCGCATCGGCCCGTAGACCGTCTCGCCGCCGCCGCTGATGATGCTGACGTTGATACCTCCGTCTGACAGGGCGCCCTGAATGGCAACCGAAAGGTTGTCAAAGGGCGGTTCCGAAAGGGCATGCAAAGAGAATTTCAGGCCGCTGGAATAGCCTGCTTGCTCCAGCAGCAATTTCGCACCACGGACGTCACGTGCCGGTGGAGCGGCGCTTTTTTCGCCACCTAGGCCGATCTGAATCGGATCGACATGTAGAACGCCGTAATATTTCATTACGGAATTGTTGATCGCTTCGAAGTCGATGAGCTTGATGATCGCCTGTCTAACCCTGGGATCTGACAGCGCCTTGTCTTTCATGGACATCGCTAAGTAGTAGAGGCCGTTTCCGATCTCATTGATGATCTTGATATCCTTTGCCTGTTCCATGGTACCGAGGTCGGCCGCGCTCAGCGAGTAGGCGATGTCCAGATCGCCCTTTGCGAGAAGCAATCGTTGAGACTGGGATTCCGGCAGATGGCGCATTATCACCCGGTCCATCGTCGCTGGCGTACCCCAGTAATTGTCATTCCGCTTCAATACCACGACCTCGTTTGGCGTCATGATCTGTAAGCCGAATGCACCTGAACCCGCTGCATGGGTGGCAAGCCAGGCGCTGCCGAGATCTCCGTTCTTTTCGTTTTGAAGCACCGTCTTCTTGTCCAGAATGGATCCCGGCCCAGTCATTGCAAGTGTCAGCAAAATGATCTTAGGGTCGGTCTTCTGGGGAAGACGGATTTCGGCAGTCTGGGGGTCAACCGCGATGAAATTTTCGTCGGCATTCTGCGCGGTGTAACCCCTGATCTTGAAATTCGTAGCCTGGGCAAGGTTGAGTGTCAGCACGCGCTTGAAGGACCAAACGACATCCTCGCTGGTGATCGGGTTTCCAGACGCAAAAACGGCTCCGGGACGCAAGGTAAGGCGGATGGAGCTTCCCTCTTCCGAAATGCTCCAGCGCTCTGCAAGCTCCGGCTTGAGCGCGGTACGGTCGGACGGATCGATGGCAATGAGATTGTCATAAAGGTTGGTGATGATCTGGACACGTTCCTTGCCGCCGGCTCCGGCAGGATCGAGCGTAAGCACGTTTGCCATCGAAAAACCGACTACCAACTGGTTATCGGGTGTCTTTGCCAATGCGGTCCACGGCAACAAAGCCAATAGTCCCGTTGCCGTTGTCGTTGCGATAAAACCACGCCGGTTTATGCTTGCCACAAACATTCCTCCCATCACGTTTCCTCCTCAGAACACCTGCATTGGTGAAGCCGTCCTCACTCCACCAGATTGTTGTTGATGTAGTCGATATTGATATCGACGCCGATGCCCGGCTCTTGGGACAACGACACGTAGCCATCAGAGTCCATCGGATCATCGATGGCATTGAGGTACTCAGGGCATGCGTCGTAATCCAGCATAGGGTGAAGGAGACCGCGCTCGTACCATCGGCAATTTTTGCTGACCGCGGATATCAGGAGATTTTCGGCGCCGTGGCCATGAACTTCACAGTTCATGCCGAAGCTTTCCGCCAAATGCATTGTCTTGAGCGACGGCGTGATGCCGCCGACGTCCTCAACACCGGTACGCAAAATGTCGCAGGCGCTCGCCTTTACCCATTCTGCACGGTGCTTGTACTTGCCTCCCATGGATTCGGGTCCGATCACAGGGATATTCAACTCTGCAGCAAGCCATGTGTAAGAGGACATCGACTGCTCGTCCATCACTTCCTCTATCCATGTAAAATTCAGCTCCTCGAGCCCCTTCCCGAGAGTGTAGGCCTCCTCGCGTGAATACCAATGATATGCGTCCAGCATCAACGGCACGGATGGCCCGACAGCTTCGCGCACAGCAGAGCAGGCTTTCAGATCCATCTCGATGTTGGGAGACCAACTTACGGGGGGCATCCATGTGTGCAGCTTGATGGCTTGGTAGCCGCGTTTGACAAGCCACTCTGCGAAACGTCCGTAATCGTCGGGCGTGGCAAGACCACCTTCAATCTCATCACCACACATGATCGAACCATAGGTTGGGACCTTATCCTGGTACGATCCTGCGAGCTTGTAGCAGGGTATGCCCGCCAATTTGCCACAAAGATCCCAAAGCGCGACATCCACAACACCGAGGGTACGGTCACTCAACTGACCGCCGCTGCCGCGTTGCCAATGCGCCAGATCCTGCCACAATCGCTCGCGTGCAAAAGCATCCTGATTGATCAAAACAGGCCGGATGTAACTGTCCAACAGATGCTGCCGGACCTGTTCCGGGCTCGCAAACGCATGCCCTTCAATCCCGTTTTCGGCGACCAGCGTCAGAAGGGACTTTCTTACACGTCGGGCTGGGCCCGGATGATCGTGACCATCCGTGTCCTTTTCCAGATAGGTAGTGTGCCAAAACGTGCGGACATGCACATCGACAATCTTCATTCTCCAAATTCCTTCCCATGCGACGTAACCAGAGCCGTAAACACAGCCGACACCAACTCCATGCCCTCAACGATTCCACAACGTAGTAGGACATGTAAACACCATAACTGACGTTTTTTCCTCGGATCGAGGCATTCTCAGCCCTCTTCCTAAACGAAATTAAAATGCATTACTTACTGATTAATATAGATTTTTTGACACAAAAGCAGGTCTTTTCAGCATTGCACTGCTGTCCTACTACATTGAAATTTATGGACCTGTTGTCTTACATCAATGCTCGTAGTATGGATTAGATCGACTATCGGAGAGAACAGGGATGAATAAATCGACACCGCTCGGAGGCTCAGCATTGCCCACCGCCGATGCGCGCCCCCTTGTTGCTCGCATCACAGCTTCTTTGCGCGAAGGCATCGAGCTTGGGGAACTCGGAACGGGCGAGAGGTTATTGAGCGAAATCGAACTCGCTCGACAACATTCCGTGAGTCGCGCCGTCGTCAGAGAGGCAATCGCAATCTTACGGTCAAACGGCCTCGTTGAGGTAAGGAGAGGCGTCGGCGCGTTCGTTGCCGAGCGCGTGCAGGAGCCTGTCCCGTTTGCAGACCTCTCTCTAGAGCGGATTTCATCCGTCATCGAATTGATCGAACTGCGGCTTGGATTTGAAACGGAGGCCGCATCACTGGCTGCCGCTCGTCGCTCTGCCACTCAATTGGAGGCCATTTTGGAAGCGCACCGACGTGTTGCTGAAAGCATTGAGGAGGAGCAATCAACACGATACACCGACTTCAATCTGCACCTTAGAATTGCCGAGGCAACCCAGAATAGTCGATTTCCCGAGTTGATGATGCTGGTCAAAGCCGGGATGGTGGCGGCGGGACCGAAGGCGACATCAGAGGATTCCGCCTCACTGCTTCCAAAAAATCCCCATCTTCAGGAAGAGCATGGCAGGATCGTCAATGCCATAGTGCGGGGATCGGCCGATGATGCGCGTTCTGCCATGAGGGCGCATCTCGAGGGTAGCCTAGAGCGCTACAAAAACCTGCTTCTGGCGCGGATCGCTATGTAATCTTGAGACGATCTATCCTCAGATGGTTTTGACAGGCCATCGGAATTCTTAATATGAACCTGCTTGGGCGGCAGCGGAGGAAGAGTGTCCACGCTCAGGCGGCGGTTCATCCGTACGCCGAGCAGTTCGGCACGATTGCCATGACGCTGCCTGGCCTGTTGATACTCACGTTTTCCATCGGTCGGCTGATGCCCGCTGATCCGGACGCACATCTTCACTGCTCATTGTTGACAGCAGCTTTCGCTCCGCTGATTGCGACGCAGCCCTATGCCCAGAATCTCGCCAATACGCTGCAAGCACCCGGCAGCGACCACCTGTTCGGCATAGATGAACTCGAGGCGACATTTTCATCCGTCTGATCTGTGGTGCGCGCCTCACGCTCACAATCATCTTGCTTGTTTCGCCGCAGCCGGAATGGGGCGCACTGAACGCCACTGGCCACCGTTACATATCCGAGCGTTGATGAATGATGTTATCGTCTCAGATCCTTGCCGCGCTCGCAGTGCCTGATGCCCTCTCATAAGCCAGCGCGAATTCGAGTGTTGCTCTGTCGCCTCGCGGAGGCCCGACAAATTGCACGCCGGTGGGCAGACCGCTTGCGCAAAAGCCAGCGGGCATGGCAGCAACCGGAAGCCCGGCCAAGGTCGGGCCGATCACAACCTCCATCCAGCGATGATAGGTATCCATCTCGACGCCCGCAATATTCACTGGCCATTTCAGGTCTACATCAAAGGGGAAAAGCTGCGCCGCGGGCATGACGAGAAAATCATAACGCGCAAAGAGCCAGAGCATGTATTTGTACCATCGGCTTCGGACAGTCGATGCCGCATGAATATCAGCCGCCGACCTGCCAAGCGCCAGCTCAAACTCAAAAAGATATTGCGCGTTGAAGAGTCCCCGTTTTTCCGGCTGATCATAGAGTGCGCGCATGCCATGAGAGACGTTGAAGCTACGCAGCGTCAGCCAAGCCTGCCAGAGTTGGGATAGATCGAAATCAGGAGTGATTTCTTCGATCTCGCAGCCGATATCGGAAAGCACGGCGAGCGCCTTGCGGTTCGCATCCAAAACCCCGTCCTCAAACGGCAGGTAGCCAGCGAAATTACCGAACCAAGCGATCTTCATGCCCTTAGTATTTGCTGGGCCGCGCAATGTAAGATCCTCGGCAGTAAGGCTTAGCGGATCGCGAGGATGATACCCGGACTGCGTCGCGAGTAGTAGTGCTGCATCGGCGACCGTCTTCCCCATCGGCCCGGCAGTGCCCAACTGCCCGAGGAATAGGTCTGATGCCTTGTCGCTTGGCACCCGACCGAAACTGGGGCGAAAACCGACCACATTGTTGAAGGCGGCAGGATTACGCAATGAGCCCATCATGTCAGACCCATCTGCAACGGGCAGAAGCTTTGCCGCCAGCGCGGCGGCAGCACCACCGGAAGACCCGCCGGCAGATTTGCTCAAATCGTGCGGATTTCTTGTCGGGCCGTGCACGGGATTACTCGTGTGGGATCCGAGGCCGAACTCAGGCGTGTTGGTCTTGCCTATGAAGATCGCCCCTGCATGGCGAACCCGCTCCACATGAATGGAATCCGCCGAGGAAACGTAATCAGCAAACAGCGGGGAGCCGAAGGAACAGGGCATGCCCTTGACCTCTGTCAGATCCTTGATTGCCTGCGGAAATCCGTGCATCCAACCGCGAGAGTGACCTTCCGCCAATTCGGCGTCAGCAACCCTCGCTTCAGCGATCAACTCAGGGCGCTGACGCAGGTAGACGATGGCGTTGATGTCCGGATTGATCCGGTCGATCCGGTCCAGATAGGCTTCCATCACATCAACACAGGACTGACGGCGGCCATGAATGGCGGCCGAGAGATCAGCGGCCGACAAGTCTACGATTTCGTCAGTCAAAGCAGAACTCCTGTTTAATCCTGTCGTGTATGCAGTCCCGGTCTTCCGCATCCATGGAAGACCGGCGTCTGGAACGACACGAGGCTGCACCGTCCGCAAGCGAAATTGGGAAGAGGTCATCCGGAGACAACTCTGCATCGGTTAGGCGGCGAGGCGCCGCTCGACGATCCGGGCAAGAAGGCTCGCGCCGACGGGCAGGATGCCGTCATCGAGAACAAAGCCGGGATTATGAACCGGGACATTGCCCGCATGTCCGACTGTGCAATAGGCGCCCGGCACCTTGAACAGCATGTCGGCGAAGTCCTCGCTGCCCATGATCGGATCAGTCTTGATGTAGACATTTTCATTGCCGACGATATCGCGTGCGGCATCGGCAAATCCGTCGACCAGTTCCTCCGTGTTGACCAAGACATCGAAGACATTGCGGATATCGGTCTCGATCTCGACACCGAACGTGGCTGCCATGCCAGCAGCGATTTCTCGCATGCGAGCTCGGATCTGCTCGTTCACCTCGCGGTCGAGATAACGGACCGTGCCCGAGATCGTCGCCTCCTCTGGAATGACATTGTAGGCGGTGCCAGCATGAATCTGCGTGACCGAAAGCACCGCCGACTTGATCGGCGCGAGGTTGCGCGAAACGATGGACTGCAGTGCCGAAACGAGCTGTGTGGCCACGATGATCGGATCCTTGGAAAGTTCTGGCCGGGCGCCATGGCTGCCAACACCGCGGATACGGATATCGAAGAAATCGGCACCCGCCATCGCCGCGCCCGGCTTGATGCCGATACGGTAGGGTTCGTCATCCGGGGCATTGTGCAGACCATAGATCTCATCGCAGGGAAAGCGCTCGAACAGGCCGTCGGCGATCATTGCGCGTGCTCCGCCGCAACCTTCCTCGCCCGGCTGAAAGATGAAGACTGCGGTTCCGGCAAAATCGCGGGTTTCGGCGAGATAACGCGCGGCACCCAGAAGCATCGTCGTGTGTCCATCATGGCCGCAGCCATGAAACCAGTTCGGCGTCTTCGATGCGTAACCGAGATTGGTGCGCTCCTCCATCGGCAGCGCGTCCATATCCGCCCGCAGCCCGATTGTGCGACCAGAGCCCTTCGCGCCTTGCAGAACGCCGACCACGCCCGTTTTACCGAGGCCGCGATGCACTTCGATGCCCCAGCTGCCAAGCCTGTCGGCGACGATACCGGAGGTGCGGACTTCCTCAAATCCGATCTCGGGATATTGATGGATATCGCGCCGCGTCGCGGTCAGTTCGTCCTGCCAGGTGGCAATCTTGTCCAGAATAGGCATGGGGTCATCCTTCAATGTTATGGAAAGCAAAGTGTCAGCCGAATGTTTGCCCGAGTGGTGAAAGGCGGATGCCGGGACGCAGTTTCGTCCATGCCAACGAGGCGGGACTGACTGCCATCGGTCCGGGAGCTGCGCAGACCAATACGGTCTCGGCGATCGGCTCGAAATCTGCGCGGAAATGGACAGAACTCTTGTTGACGAGAATGGCTTCCTTCTCAGGCTCGATCCCCAGATAGCGAAACAGGCCCCGATCCGCCATCTGCACCTTTTGTGAAGCAACAGCCACCCGCACGCCTCCTATGCGCAGGCAGACGGAAGGTCCCAGATGCATGACCGTGTTTCCATAAAACGGGCCGGAAACAGGCGTTGTGCCATCGGAAACAACCTCAACAATAAAGTCCGCCTCGAAGGGCATGTCTCCCGGAATTCCGGACTGTCCGCCAATCGCCAGACGCACGGTCGCGCCAACACCGGCAGCCTGAGCGGCGAGTGCCGCCTGCGGATCATAAAAAAGGCCAAGGGAGGCGTTCTGCGCATCGTTTTCGACCAAAGCCCGCAGCATGCCGGTCGTATTTGAATCCCCGCCGGCGCCGGGATTGTCCTGTGTGTCGGAAATGACAACCGGTCTTGATGCCCGCGCTGCAATGCGCATGGCTTCCTTGACACCCTCATCCGGTTCGTAGACCCGCCCGCCGAAGGCAGGCTCATGTTTGTCAACCAGGGCCTTCACCTCATCGGCCGCTGCATCTGCTGCCGACTGCGATTTCCCATAAGCCAGAACGCTTGCACCACAGGCTTCGATATCGGCGGCGGGAAATCCGAAGAAGAAGGACATGGACACCATATCCGTTTGTCCCTCCGAGGAGCCGACCAGTGCATAGACGGACTTTGCTGGCTCCATCATCGTGCATTGCCAGGAAATCGGTATCAGGTAATCGATCTGGCGGTAGGCCTTGGCGAAACGCTCTCCAGTCATCAATCTTTCGAGCATCTCGGCCGCCCTGCGACCGGTCTCGGCCATATCGACATGCGGATAGGTGCGGTAACCGACGAGCATGTCGGCATCCTTCATGGACTGTTCGGTGATGTTGCCATGCAGATCGAGGCATACGGAAATGGGAATGTCGTAGCCGATTGCCCGACGGATCCGCCCCAGCAACTCCCCTTCCCCATCATCGACATGTTCCGCCACCATGGCCCCGTGTAGATCAAGGAAGATACCGTCGAGCGGCAGACTGGCAACGATGCCATCGACAATTTCTTTCGAGATTCGCTCAAAAGCTTCTTCGGTCACATGTGCTGATGGAACGGCGCTGGCGCGCAGGATCGGCACGATCTCCCAGCCTGCTACCCGCGCATGGTTGAGCGCCCCCTCAGTTCCCGTATTAGCACCAGCTACGGCATCGATGATCTCCTGCCCGCGCGATAGCGGACGATGCCCCGAACCGCCAACAAAGGTGGCGTAGTCGGCCTTGGTCGGGGCAAAGGTGTTGGTCTCATGGATGAAGCCTGCGAAAGCGACACGCGGCGATGTCATTGCGTACTCCCTGATGATTAGGCTGCGGTCGGCTCAACCGGCCGGAAACTGGCAAAGTCCCAATGTCGCCCAGGAGCGGCATCGATCAACTGGCGGGTGTACTCATGGCTTGGGTTCGTCAGCACCTGCTCGCCGCTCGCATATTCGACGATCCGACCCTTCTGCATGACGATGACATCGTCGCAAATCTGTGCGGCAACCCGCAGGTCATGAGTGATGAACAGGATGGCGATGCCGAATTTCTCCTGCATATTGGAGAGGAGTTCGAGTACCTGCGCCTGCACCGAGACATCAAGCGCCGACACCGCTTCGTCGGCAACCAGAACCTTTGGGTTCATGGCGACCGCACGTGCAATGGCGATACGCTGCCTCTGGCCGCCTGAAAATTGGTGCGGATAACGATTGATCGCATCGTCCGGCAGCCCGACGATGGACAAGAGTTCCTTTGCGCGCTTGAAGGCATCCGCCTTGGAAACCCCGTAGTTCATCGGCCCTTCCGCGATGCTGTCGCCGACCGTGATGCGAGGATTAAGAGAGCGGTACGGATCTTGAAACACCATCTGGATATGCTGGCGATGAGGTTGGATCGCCCGACGGGAAAAGTCAGCAATTTCCTGCCCGCCTAAACGAATGGAACCGGATGTCGGATCGATGAGCCGCATGACACAACGCGCCACGGTCGATTTTCCGGAGCCGGATTCTCCGACGATGCCCAGCGTGCGCCCTTTTTTAAGCGTGAACGAGACATCCGTTGCAGCCTTGGTCCCAGCTTCGAATTTCCCGAACCAACCCTTCTTGCCGTAGACTTTTTCCAGTTCGGAGAGAGACAAGACCACTTCGCTCGAGCCTTGCGGTCGTTGTGCCCTAGGCACAAGGCTCGGCACCGATGATAGAAGCTTGCGGGTGTAATCCTTCTGGGGATCGGTCAGGATCGCTTCGATGGGACCGTTTTCTACCACGCTACCACGGTTCATGACGTAGACCGTGTCGGCGATCTCCGCCACCACACCCATGTCATGGGTGATGAACAGCACCGCCGTTCCCTGTTTTTTCTGCAACTCGTCGATGAGCTTGAGAATCTGTTTCTGGGTGGTGACGTCCAGTGCGGTGGTTGGTTCGTCGGCGATCAGCAGTTTCGGCTTCAGGATCAGCGCCATGGCGATCATGATGCGCTGCCGCTGACCACCGGAGAGCTGGTGCGGATAAGAGCCGAAAATACGCTCGACATCAGGCAGATGCACCTCGCGCATCATGTCAAGTACAGCCAGCATCTGCTCACGTGCAGAGAGCTTCGTATGCTCCTGTAACACTTCGCAAATCTGGTGGCCGACTGTCAGCACTGGGTTCAATGCCGTCATGGGCTCCTGAAAGATCATCGCGATGCTTTTTGATCTGAGCGCCCGCATGCGCGCCGCATCCGCTTTCAGGAGATCTTCACCCTCGAACAGGATTTCACCGCCCCGAGGCTCCAGTGATTGCCGCGGTAGCAAACCCATCGTTGCGAGCGACGTCACCGATTTCCCCGACCCGGATTCGCCAACGAGGCAAACGGTCTCTCCAGCTCGGATAGTGATGGAAATACCGTTGAGGACCGAGGCCGCCTCGTCATCGCCGGTCAAGCCAATGACGAGATCCTTCACCTTGAGAACAGTTGCCGCATTGCCGGTGTCGTCTCTTTGCTGATTCATTTCGCGGCCTCTCTCTTTTTCATGCGGGGATCGAGCAGATCGCGGGCCGTATCGCCCAGGAGATTGATCGAGAGGATGCAGAGCGAAAGCGCCAGGCCCGGCCAGAAGATCAGCTGTGGCGCGATCTGGAAGTAGGCCCGGCCTTCGGCCATGATGTTGCCCCAAGTCGGGGTTTCGGTGGACACACCCGCGCCTAGGAAGGACAGGATCGCCTCCGTGAGGATTGCCGATGCACAGACATAGGTGCCCTGAACGATCAGCGGCGCGAGCGTGTTCGGCATGAGATGCCGCCACAGTATTTTCGGAAGGCTGGAGCCGGCTGCGATTGCCGCTTCCACATAAGGCTCTTCGCGTGCCGTCAGAACCACGGAGCGGACCAGACGCACGACGCGCGGGATTTCCGGCACTGTGATGGCGAACATCACCGTCCAGACGCTAGCACCGGTCAACGAGACAACGGCGATGGCAAGCAACAGGCTTGGAATGGCCATCAACGCATCCATGATGCGCATGACGATCGCATCGAGCAGCCGGAAGAAACCCGAAACCAGCCCTATTGCAAGACCGATACCGACGGAGATGACGGTCGCGCCCACGCCTATGAACAGCGAGATCCGTGCACCATAGAGAACACGCGAATAGAGATCTCGGCCATAGGCATCCGATCCGAGAAGATAAGCGTCGCTGGCCGGCTTGAGACGAGCCGATGGGGTCATCGCCATGGGATCATGCGTGGCAAGCAAAGGCGCTGCTATCGCAACGATCACGGTCAGCGAAAGAACGATTAGGGCCAGGGCCGGAATAGCGAAGGATTTTCGATGTTTGCCCTTCGACCGGAGCGTGGGTAGGCGCATTGCTGCGCCGAGAAGCGAAGACTGTGCCATCAGTAACGGATCCTCGGATCGAAGAATGAATAGGACAGGTCGATGACCAGGTTGACGAGTACATAAATTCCGCTGGTGAGCAGGATCATGCCCTGAATGACCGGATAATCCCGCGCAAGGATGGCATCGACGGTGAGCCGGCCAATGCCTGGAATGTTGAAGATGCTCTCGGTAACGACAACTCCGGTGATGAGAAGAGCAAAGCCCGTGCCGATGATGGTGAGAACCGGGACGGCGGAATTGCGCAGCGCATGGCGAAACAGAACCGTCTTTTCCTTCAGCCCCTTGGCCCGTGCCGTTCTGACATAATCCTCACCCAGAACCTCAAGCACTGATGCGCGGGTCATGCGGGCGATCAGCGCGACATAGATCGACGCAAGCGTCAGGGAGGGAAGTACTGCACGTTCGAGAAACGGGCCGATCCCACGGGTAATGCTGCGAAAGCCTTGGACAGGAAACCATTTCAGGTCGATCGCGAAGAACTGGATGAGGATATAGCCAATGACGAAAACGGGGACCGAAAATCCCACGACGGATATCGTCATCACTGTATAATCGACCCAGGTTCCATGTTTCCATGCGGCCAGAACACCAAGCGGAACGGCAATCGCGACAGACAGGAAAATCGTCAGGAGCGCCAGGCTGATAGTCGGTTCGATATGCTGGCCGATCATTCCGGCAACCGGTGTATTCGAGATCAGCGACGTGCCGAGATCACCCTGCAGGAGCAACCAGAACCACGAAAAGAACTGGACGATAATCGGCTTGTCGAGGCCGAGCGAGGCGCGGATGCGCTCCAGCTGTTCCGGCGTGGCCATGTCGCCGGCAATGATGGCGGCGGGATCGCCGGGCGTGAGTCTCAACAGCAGAAAGACGAAGATCGCCACGGTGACGAGCACAGGGACGGCCGCCAGCATCCGGCGGAAAGTATAGACGAGCATGAGCATCCTCACGTCGGTTTGCGTCAGGGAAGGCGGAGGCGGCATCGGCCATGCGATGCCGCCCTGTCATCTCAGAACCTATTCCTCGGTCTTCTCGATATTCCAGAACACCGGTATGGGCGCCTCCAGGAAGCCAGTTGCAACATTACGCCAGACGGACGGGATATTGTATTGGCCAAGCGGCACGTAGTTGACTTCATCCATAGCGTGAGCCTGCAGTTCGCCGGCTGCGGCTTTCTGCTCCTCCGACGTTTTGGCCGCGATGTATTTCGCACGCAGTTGTTCCAGCGTCTCATCGGTCGGCCAGCCGAAGAAGCCGCTCTTGCCGCGTCCATTTAGCATTGGATTGTTAAGCGGCGTCATAACCTCTGGTACGATCCAGTTGGTGAAGAACATGTTCCAGCCGCCTTCGGCGATCGGCTTCTGTGAAGCGCGGCGGGTTACGACGGTCTGCCAATCCATGGGCTGCAGTTCGACATTGAAGCCTGCTGCTCGTAATGCATTAGCTGCGACCACCGGCTGTGCCTTTGTCGTCGTCACGTCCGTCGGCTGGAGAACAACAACGGGCGTACCATCATAGCCGGCCTCCTTCAGCAGAGCTTTCGCGCCTTCGATATCACCGGTTCCGGTGAGCGTTTCCGATCCGGCTTCGGATTCGAACGGTGTGCCGCAGCCGAAAAGCGAACCGCAGACCGTATAATAATCCGGATTGCCGATCAGCGCGTCGAGCACATCCTTCTGATTCATTGCCTTCAAGGCAGCCTGACGGATCTTCTTGTTGTCGAAAGGTGGGTAGAGGAAATTCATGCGCCCCATCGTCTGTGATCCGAGAGGGCTCAGTCTTTTCACGGTCAATTCGTCATTGCCCTCAACCAGCGGCAGAAGATCGATCGGCGGAGATTCCAGATAGTCAATCTCTCCCGACTGGATCGCGTTTATGGCCGTCTGCGGATCGGGCATGGCGGTCCACTCCACGCGATCCACCTTGACTACTTTGCCGCCAGCCAGCCAGCTCGGCGCTTCGGAACGCGGAACATAGTCGGCAAACTTCTCGTAGACAGCCTTCACACCCGGCTGATACTCCTCCGTTACGAAACGAAAGGGGCCTGAACCGACGAATTCGGTAATTGCGGTATCCGCCGGCGTGGCAGCGATACGCTTGGGCATCATGAACGGCACAACGGAAGATGGCTTGGCGAGCGTTTCCGGAAGATAAGAAAAAGGCTCCTTCAGACTGAAGGTGAACTCTTTTTCACCGTTGACGATCAAGCTTTCCAGCTTGTCGAACAGCACCTGTCCGGATGTATCGCGCTTGCCCCAGCGCTGTATCGACGCGATACAATCCTCCGCCGTGACTGGAGCGCCATCATGCCATTTCAGTCCGTCACGCAGGGTAAACACGTAGGTCAGCCCGTCATCGGATACCGTGTAGGTGGCCATCTGCGGCTGCACCTTGAAATCGGCATCCAACGCCAGCAGCGTGTCATAGATCATATAGCCGTGGTTGCGCACGATATGCGCAGTGGTGATTATCGGGTCGAGAATGCGAAGCCCTGAATGCGGGACGGCGACAAGTGTGCTTGCGGATGCTTGGTCGGCAAAGCCGGCGACGCCTGCCGAAAGGGCAATGCAGGCTGCCGCTAACCAGCCTTTCAACGGTCCTGATTTTGTGATCCTGGTGGTCTGCATTTCAGCTGTTCCCTTTTTTAATTGGAGATGAAATGGGCGCGCAACAGCGTTGCCCGCACGTTGGTCGCCGGACTTAAATCCTCACATTTTTTCTCGAATCCATTCCGCCAAACGGCAGGCAAGGAAAGAACATCGACGACAGCGATACCGCATCGGCCAGAACGCGATTATGGCGGTTCGTGATGGGCTGCGGGCGTCAGGAAATGGAAAACTCTCTCCAGCCGCACCGTCTGTCCGCCTTCAGCAGCGACGGATAATCTCAAAAATATGCTTCACGGCGTCCCCTTATATTTTTACCGCAATGCGATTGATATTCTTGCACTTCAATTATAAAGACCGCGAAATGGTTGTCAACTTTCTGTCGCAGTGCAGCAAGAATTTTGAGGGATAATGCTGAAGGCCAGTGATCATCGGGCCCGGATCGCCGCAGTCGGTAAGGCGTTCACCATCCTTGAACTGTTTGGACCGGAAACCCCGGAACTTCGGATAACAGATATAGCGTCGCGCGCAGACATGGGCCGGTCCAGCGCCCAGCGTCTCGTTCACACGCTTTTGAAATGCGGCTGGCTGCATCGCGACACCTCAGGGACGCTGCTCTCGCTTGGCCATCGCGCGGTAGATCCGGCCTTCGTTTATCTTTCGTCCAATCAGCTCATGGAACTCGTGATGCCCTTCGTGGTTGAGCTGAATGCCAGAACTGCCTTGAGCTGCGACCTATGGCTACGCGATGGCGCCGACCTCGTCACGCTTGCCCGCATTCCCTCGCCGGTTTTTTCGCTCGCCCTTGCGCCAGTCGGCAGCCGGGTCCAGCTTGCAAATTCCATACCCGGCCGAGCACTATTGTCCTGTCTTTCAAGGCACGAACAGGAGGAGGTTCTATTCGACCCCGCAGCTCCAACCCACGGCCATAGCGAGACACTACTTGATCAACTCGCGTTCGAGCATGGGGACGGCTACGCCCTTGGCGACGAAGTTGGCCCAAACTCGGGAAAGATCCTCGCCGTTGCATTTCGCGGCGCCGACGGCAGCCCCATCGGCGTCTTGAGTTTGTCCGGCTTTCGGGACGATGCGACCGGCCATAGGGCAGTAGAACTGTTGCTGGAGACCGCTGCCACAATCAATGCCTTACGGCTGGGCTCGACAACTGGAGCCACGACATTCTATCCCGGATCGCACATTGTTAGGCCGCTTTTCTCTCCTGAGGATGACTCACTCGAAATTGCCTCCGTCACCAAGGCGCTGCATCTCTTGCAATTTTTTCACCCAGGCGCCCCTCTGCTCACGCTCACTGAACTGGCCAAGAAAACGGCGTTTCCTATCCCGACCGTGCAGAGGATCGTCGATACGTTGATGAATCTCGGTTATCTGGCGCGACACGACAGAAAGCGCGCTTATCATATTGACGTTCGCTCTCTCGATCTTCTCTTCCGGTTCCAGATGAGCAGCGACCTCATTCGCTCCGTCTGGCCGCGGCTTATCCGTTTCCGGGAGGAGTGCGGATTGCGCTGTTCATTCTGTATTCTGGACGGCACTGAAATCGTTCATCTCCTGCACGTGCAAAGCAGGCCCGGTCCTGATTACAGAACGGCCCATCCCGGCAGACGTTTCCTCGCCGCATCATCCTCGGGAGGGCGAGCCATGCTGTCATGGTTGCCAGATGACGAAGTTCGGGAAATCCTACAGAATAGCGTGATCGATTCCGTCACTCCGCACACGGTTATCGACAAGGACGCGATCCTTGCGGACATCAAACGCGCAAGTACTCGTGGTGTCGCATTCACAAATCGGCAATCGGTTCGTGACGAACTAAATGTTGCTGCGGCTGTGCGGGGTCCCGATGGCCGCCCGCTGGGGGCGATCGTCGTATCGGCTCCAGCCCGGACCTGGACCATCGATCGGCTTGAAAAAGAAGTGGTTCCTTCCCTCCTTTCTCACAGCCGAAGTGGATACATATCGTGATGTTATTTTCGACAACAAAGTTGACACTTGGGTAGCAGATCACTTCCATTCCATGACCTCGTCAATCAATGCCTGATTTCCGGAAGCCGCTCAGCCTTGCTGGGCCTGCCACTCGATGGCCTTACGCTCGAAGATAAGCAGGCCGTCGAGCTGCCGACTGCGTTTCGGCGCCGCGGAAAATCTTACCCGAGCAGCTCCCAGAGGCCCAAGGTCAGAGCGGGCACGGCACAAACGAGCGCCAGTACGACGATCACCGCACCTATGAATGGAATGACCTCGCGGAAAATTGGATAGGGTGCGATCCGCGTAATCTGCGCTGAGATGAACACTAGGATTCCGACGGGAGGTGTCACTCCGCCGAGTTGGAGGTTGATGATCATGATGATGCCGAGTTGAACCGGATCTATTCCTGCCTGGATCATGAGAGGCAGAAAAAGTGGAACGGTGATCAGCATCGCAGGCGTGGTGTCGAGCACCGACCCGAGTGCAAAGAGAATGAGGTTCATGAAGAGTAGCAGTAATAGTGGACCGTAACCGCTGTCGCGTGCGGCCCCGATCAGAGCCTGAGGCACACCTTCAGCAACAAGAACCCAGGCAAATGGCACTGAACTCGCGATCAAGAAACCGATCATTGCTGCGTCAGTGCCGCAGTCTTTGAAGGCGATGTAGGCTTCCTTCCATGTGAATTCGCGGAAGACAAACTTTCCGATGGCAAACGCCCAGATGACCGCGATTACACCTGCTTCCGTCGCAGTAGTCACACCAAAGCGAATGCAGCCAAGGACGATCACAGCAATAGCCATGACCGGTAGCGCACGAACAAATGTTCTGGCGATGGTGGAGAATGGCGCTCGCTTCCCGGATGTTTGATAACCGCGCCGCCGCGATATGATATTGACCATGACCATCAATGCCGCGGCGACAAGGAAACCCGGAACTATGCCGGCCATGAACAGCTTTGCGATCGAAACATTTGACACCGACGCGTAGACCAGCATTGCGATCGATGGGGGCAGCATCGCCGGAAGGATCGAGGAAATTGCAGTTACTGCGCAGGAAAACTGGGCCGAGTAGCCACGCCGAATCATTTCCGGCACGATCATCTTTGAATCACTTGCTGCATCTGCGCTGGACGAGCCTGAGATGCCTCCGATCAGAAGGCTATTGAAAACATTGATCTGAGCCAACCCTCCGCGAAAATGCCCGACAAGCGCGGCGGCGAAATCGATCAATCTCGTAGTCAGCCCCCCCATGTTGAGCAAGTAGCCTGTCATCAGGAAGAACGGGATGGCGAGCAGAATGAACTTGCTTGAGCCGGAAACCATGTTCTGCAGGATTGCCGGAGCCGGAAGAAGATCGGCACCCCAGGTCGTAAAGAAGACGCCCAGAAGCATCGAGAAGGCTACAGGTACACCGAGCGCCATGGTAGCCAGAAATACGATTGTCATCAGCAGGCTTGGCGATACATCACCAAACGGTGAGAGATCAGGGGATCGTATCACCAGATACATTGCGCCGCCGATCACCAGGGCAATTGTCCTTCGAACGAGACTATGTGTGTCCGTTCGCTCTAAAAGCATAAAGAGCAAGCCAATCATACCGGCAGCGGGAATGATGCCGTAACGTAAGGCGTTCGGCCATTGGAGAAGCGTGCTGACGCCCCCCACGAGACTGGCCAGTTCGAAGCCGCTGAAGGTCAGGATGAATATGGTGAGGGCGACCAGTGCGTCTCTGACCATTTCGAACCAGGGCCGGGCATTCGCCGGCACCATGTCCAACAGAAGATCGACCGCAATGTGCTTACCTTCGCGAAGACCCATCATCGTTCCGATGAAGATGAGCCACGTGAAGGCCCAGATAGCGAATTCTTCGCTCCAGGACAGTGCGTTATTGAGCACATATCGAGCTATCACAGCCGCAAAGACAACTGCAAACATCGCCACAAGAACGAGAACATTCAGTCCGCTGAGAAGATGCGCCAGCGACTGCACCGAGCGATCGAGAATTGGTCTTCCAGAGCGGATGGGTTCGGCACTGGCATATGGTTGATCAAAGGACATTCGGCAAACCTCACACGATAAAAGGCCAGCCCTGAAGGGCTGGCCGCTGGTGGCTACTGGATCGTGCGAACCGCTTCGACCGTCTGAGCAGCATCAGGGATCGTGGGGACGAATTTGTCATAGACAGGCTGCATCAAGCCGATCCAGGGCTGCTTGTCTGCAATCTCGTAAATGGTCGAACCGGCGGCGACCGTTTCAGCCAATGCCTGCTTGTCACGCTCTTGCTGGACCGGAACAAGATCAGTCTGTGCCTTACGCGCCGCGTTGGTCACGACTTGCTGCTGTTCAGGGCTTAGTTTCTTCCAGAAACTTTCCGCCAGCACCCATGTACCCATCGCATAGACATGGCTGAGGTTCGTGTAATGTGGAGCAACTTCGTAGAAACGCAGAGACTGATAATTGGTAGCCGTGTTGTCGAAGAGATCGACGACCTTTGTCTGCATGGAGTTGTAGATCTCCGGTGCGGGAATGGCGACGGAGTTCGCCCCAACGGCTTGCCAGAGAGCAACATGGACAGGGCTCTGGATGACACGCATTTTCTTGCCGCGAATGTCTTCCGGCACCTTCACCGGGAACGAGCTGATCAACTGGCGCGCGCCGTTGATTGAAAAGCCCAGCAAATGGAACCCTTGCGCAGAAAATTTGTCGCTCATGCGCTCGGTCAGGATCGCGTTGGCGGCAACCGCGTGAGCATCGTCACGGAAAAGGAACGGAAGATCGAGGACCTGAACTTCGGGTACCCAGGTCGCGAAGACCGAGCTTGTGATCGTCCCACCCTGAATGGAGCCGAGCCGCATTCCTTCCGCGCTTTCCGCTTCGCCGCCAAGCAGGCTGTTTGCAAAGATCTTGATCTCGACAGCGTTGTCGGTTCCAGCAGCAACCTCATCGGCAAACTGCTTGGCCGCGAGATATTTCGGATGATCTTCGGGAACGTCGAGCGACCAGCGGGCGGTGACATCCGCCGCACTCGCAGGGATCGCAGCCAAGCTAAATAAAATGGCACAGAAAGTCTTACGGATGGCTAATTGCATGAACTTCTCCTCCGGTTGCAACAAGCATGCTCGGAAGGGCGCGTCTGATTTGCCCCGCACAACCCTGCGCATGACGGCAAACCCAAACCCGGTGTCCTCCCGGCGCTCCTCCGAGCGCCACACGGAAGGATGCTAAAAGATGTTGTGATATTTTACAATATAGCTGCACCGCTAATTGATCATGCCGTGAAAGAGAAGCGACATTGACAGTCGTGAAATATCACGACATTCTACAAATAAACATGTCGTAGGATGGAGCGGCGTGTGCCTGGGAGGACATCGGTGGAAATAGCAGCACCCGGCTCGCTCAATGCCGGCATCTTTTTCAAGTCGGCATTCGTGGCGGCAGGCTTATGGCGTTATCGCTTCCATGCTGCAGTCGAGAACCGAGGGGTCAATGGATTTTTCCAGTTCGTCAAACATCTCTTCGACGAATTGGATGAGGCTGTCGGTGGCGCGAAGTGCTCCCTTCACGTCACGTTTAGCGATCGCATCCAGTACCGCGAGATGCGCGTCGACACTTCGCAAAACGCCTGCTTCTTCGGCCAGATACCGGTGGTAGATCCATCCTACACGGCGAAAGATCGTGTGGAGAGGACGCAGGGTGTGCTCCAGGAACGTCTCGTTTGCGGCGATCAATATCAGCCTGTCGATACGCGCATCGAAGGCGTTGAACTCGTCCATCGTCATTTCAGCGCGACGTTCCTGCATAGTGCGCGAGACATGCATGAGTTGGTTACGATGCGTGCTCGTCGCACGCTCCACCGCAAGTTCGATCACGAACCGCTCCAGATCTCGTCGGAGACGCAGCAACACTCGCTCGCGGGCAAGATCGATCGGTGTAACCCTTACGCCGTGACGAGGATGGATGATCAGCAAAGTGTCAGAAGCAAGTCGGTTTACAGCTTGATAAATCGGCGTCCTGCTGCTGCCCGTCATGTTCTGCAGTTCCTGCATGGACAAGAAGGAGCCAGGCTTAAGGTCACACGTGATGATCAGTTGCTCCAAGCGCTCGTAAGCAATCTCCATCAGGTTTTTGCTGTTTCGCCGTTCTGGCGCCGGTTGGCTCTTTTCGGATTGTTTGGGCAACGTCGGACTCACTGATGGCTCTCCACACAAACCCCATCTGCTCCAGCTTCCGTTAACATATCAAGACATTTCTGCGAACAGGCCTGCAACCCTTGGCCGCAATGAACGAAAGACCAAACCATGAAAATTACTGCACTACGCACTTTCCGGCTTGAGGAATTCGCCAACGTCCTATGGGTCCACGTCGAGACCGACGCAGGGGTCGTTGGCCTGGGAGAAACTTTCTACGGCGCGGCATCCGTCGAAGCCCATATCCACGATGTGCTATCGCACCGCCTTTTGGGCAAGAACCCGCTGCATATCGAAGCCCTGTCCCGTGAGTTGGTAAACCTCCCATTGGCACAAGCATCGACGGGTGCCGAATATCGCGCGGCCTCTGCGATCGATCTCGCTCTTTGGGATATTTTTGGCAAGGTCTGCGGCCAACCGGTGCATCAGATGCTGGGTGGTGCATGTCATGCCAAGGTGCCCGTCTATAACACATGCGCCGGCTACGGTTATGTGCGCTCCAACAAGATCAAGCCAGTCGACACCTGGAATATGGGTTCCTCGGAGGGGCCGTTCGAGGATCTGGGTGGCTTTATGACCGACGCCGGAGCGCTTGCCGAGAACCTGCTGGAGAGTGGCATCACAGGCATGAAGATCTGGCCGTTTGACCCTGCCGCGATCGAAAATGACGGCCGTTTCATAACAAGCGAACAGTTGAAGACGGCACTTTCACCATTCGAGAAAATCCGCAACCGCGTCGGAGACCGGATGCAGATCATGGTGGAGTTTCATTGCCTGTGGAACCTGCCGACAGCCAAGCGGCTTGCCCGGGAACTTGAAGCCTTTGACGTAACCTGGCTCGAGGATCCGATCAGGATGAATTCGATCTCTGCGTTATCGGAACTTGCTGCGTCTACGAGCACGCCGATTTGTGCATCAGAAACTCTCGGCTCTCGTTTCCCCTATAAGGACATGCTTGAAGCAGGCGCCATCGGCGTTGTGATGACCGACCTGGTTTGGACGGGCGGCCTAACAGAAGGACGCAAGATCGCTGCTTTGGCGGACACCTATCACCGTCCCTACGCCCCGCATGATTGCACCGGGCCAATTGCTTATGTCGCCGCGGTACATTCCTCAATCTCCCAACCGAATACGCTGATCCAGGAATCCGTCCGGGCGTTTTATACGGGTTGGTACAAAGAACTCGTCACCGAACTTCCCAAGATCGTGAACGGTCACGTTCTTCCGATGGAAGGACCGGGTCTAGGGTCCGAACTTCAGAGCTCGTTCTTCGAACGCAGCGATCTTTCCTCTCGTAAATCGGAACATTGAGAAATGAGCAAACTGTTCAATCTTCATGGCAAGACTGCACTTGTAACTGGCTCTTCCCGTGGTCTTGGCTTCGCTATTGCGCAGGGACTTGCTGATGCGGGTGCGAAGGTGATTCTCAATGGCGTTGACGAGGAGCGTTTGAATTCCGCAATCGGGAATATGAAAGGCGACGGCCATAACGTCGAAGGAATTGCCTTCACCGTTACCGATGAAGCGGCTGTTGCAGCTGCATTCCATGAGTTGGATGAAAGGGATATCCAGATCGATATTCTAGTCAACAACGCTGGAATTCAGTTTCGCAAACCAATGCTAGAACTGCAAACAACCGATTGGCAGCGTGTCATCGACACCAATCTGACCAGCGCCTTTGTGGTCGGGCGAGAGGCAGCCACACGAATGGTGACACGAAAGCAAGGCAAGATAATCAACATCGGATCGCTGACGAGCGAACTGGCCCGTGCAACGGTCGCTCCCTACACGGTTGCCAAAGGCGGTATCAAGATGCTCACCAAAGCAATGGCCGCCGAGTGGGGCGAGTTGGGAATCCAGGCAAATGCCATTGGGCCGGGATACATGGCCACTGACATGAATGCCGCATTGATAAGCGACGAGAAGTTCGATGCCTGGGTAAAAGCTCGGACTCCAGCCCGCCGTTGGGGACAACCGGATGAGCTCGCCGGAACCGCGGTCTATCTCGCATCACAAGCCTCCGACTATGTGAACGGCCAGATCATCTATGTGGATGGCGGCATGCTCTCTGTTCTTTAGCTTAACTGAAAATATGCCACGAAAGTCACGCTTGCTGCTTAAAGAATTATAGGAACAAGGCAAAAGCAGCAGGCGTCACTGGTTTGTGTTTCGGGTTAACCGCGGGAGAGGCAAATCCGCCGCGATCTAAGAACGGGCTGGAGGCAACTAATCATAGCCTTTATCTCGAGAAAACGCACTGGACCATGAAGATCGGCCCCTCGCCCGTTACCGGATTGTCTGCATCCGCCGAAAGGTGAGCTTCCACGTCCTTCTCACCATCGTCCGTCGATGGCGTGGCCGCAAATGCGCTGACATGGTGTGACCACTATCCGTCGGCGCGCCGATCTGCAGGATGTGTCCGACATTCATGACGGCGACCTGTTCAGCCATCGACATAGCCTTCTCCTGATCGTGCGTCACGAGAAGGGCCTTAATACCGAGGCGATGCTGCATGCCGCGGATCTCAAACTGCATGCTTTCGCGCAACAATTCATCGAGCGCCAGGCGCTGTTGCTGTCCGAAAGCTTTGATGGGTAGAGACGTCACCGCTACCCTGCAACTGCACGAGATCGAGCATTTTGGCGACTTTCTAGTCGCCTTCCATTCTGGACACGCCGGCCATCCACAGACCGAAGGCGATATTTTCGACAAACGTGCGATCGTACTGAACAAGATGGCGGACGCTTCTGAGGATCATTCCGCTTACTCAGGCGGTGGCAGAATTTTTCAGCGACCGGGGTCATCGCGCACAATCTTTTCTAACAAAAAGGCAACCCTGCAACTAGACAATGCCTAGGCGGAGCATCCGTCAGACAGAAGGAATCTTCCATGCCACGCGCTGCCGTGATCCAGCTTTTCCACGAAGCCAATGCCTTCACCCCGGTCAAGGCAAATTACGAGGGCTTCCGTTCCGCCCAGTATGTCCGCGGCGCAGATGTTCGGCGCGAATTCGGCTATACCAGCAATTGGCTGGGCGGCATTACCGAGGCTCTCGATGAAGCCGGTTACGAGATTGCCTATGGCGTTTGCACGGGTTGCCTGCCCGGCGGGACCCTCGAAGGCGAAAGTTATCACCGTCTCGTCGCCGAAATTATCGCGTCGCTTGAGGAAATCGCTGCCGCTGGTCCGGTCGATGTGGTGGCACTCCTGCTGCATGGGGCTTTGAACGTGGAAGGCGTAGACGAGCCGGAGACCGATCTGGCCCGCAAAGTCAGGGGGGTGGTCGGCTCCGGCATTCGCATCGCCGTTCCGCTCGATTTCCACGCCAATGTCGAGCCGAAGTTACCTTACGTTGCCGATGTCGTCATCGGTGGCAAGCTTTACCCCCATGCCGACACACATGCTCGCGGCAAGAAAATGATGAAACTGGCACTGCAGCCGACAGCATGGCGCACGCGCCGTTTTCGCCTGCCGATCGCTGTGCCGATGAGCGCGCAGACCAGCGATGCTGCGCCTTTTTCGGAACTCGTCGCCATCTCGAACGAGGTGGAGAAACGTCCCGGCCTCGCCGATGTCGTGCTCATGGGTGGTTTCCCCTATGTCGATTCCGACGAGGTTGGCAGCTCCGTTCTTGTGACCGGCACGGATGATGAAGCCATGCGACAGGCCTTTCGCGATATGGCGGGTGCCGTGTGGGAACGGCGCGCAGCGGCAACGCGAAGGGCGCCGTCCTTCGACGAGGCCGCTTCGGAAATCTTCGCGCGCGCCGCGCAGGGCCGCGTGGTCGTCGGCGATGCGGGGGACAATCCCGGCTCGGGCGGTGTCGCCAATGTCGCGGATATCTTCGCCGCACTTGCCGCACAGCCTTTGCCTTTTGCCGCAGGCTTCATGGTCGATGGCGAGGCCGTTCTGGCTGCTCGGTTGATCGGCGTCGGCAATCGCGGCCGCGTGCCGATGGGCCGCCTGAAGAATGGCGAACCGTTCGTCGCGGATATCATCGTCGAGCGCGTCGAGGAGGTGCGTTATCGTAACGAGGGGGTTAATCTCCAGGGCGAGCTTCTCGAAGGCGGCCTCGGCGCCGCCGTGCGTGTGGGAGAGCGCGGTCATATCGCGCTCGTCACCGAGCGTATCCAGGCCTATGATACGCAGGCCTTCCGCAGCCAGGGGATAAACCTGGAGGAAAAGGCGATCATCCATGTGAAATCGAGCAACCACTTCCGCAGCGCCTTCACGCCGCTGGCGGAACGGGGCGTGTTCGTCGTCGATAGCGGTGGCTTTGCGTCGACCGATGCGCGGCAGTTCCCTTTCACCCGCCGCGCCACGCGTATCCTGCCGCTGGCTGATCTCGACAAAAGCGAGTGGGATGCGCAGGTGGCCGCAGAATGCGAGATCGCCTTTCGCGGATGATCCTGCCGTCCGAGGCCCTTTCAGGTGAGCAGGTCTGACTTACCCGGCCCGCAGATGACAGGCGGCCAGCCTGCCGTCGGCGATCGAGTTGAGCGGCGGGTGGCTTTCCCGGCATATCTGTTCGGCCAGCGGACAGCGGGTCACGAACTTGCAACCCTTCGGAGGATTGGCGGGGCTCGGCAGATCGCCCTTGAGCACGATACGCTGCCGCCCGCGCTGGGCGACGGGATCCGGCAGAGGCACGGCTGAAAGCAGCGCCTCGGTATAGGGGTGGACCGGCCTGGAGAACACGTCCTCTGTGCGGCCGGTTTCGACAAGGTGTCCGAGATACATGACCGCAACCCGATCGGCGAAATGGCGCACCACAGACAGGTCGTGGCTGATGAACAGATAGGACAGGCCGAATTTGCGCTGCAGCTCGAGAAGCAGGTTGAGGATCTGCGAGCGGATCGACACGTCGAGAGCCGAGACCGGCTCGTCGAGAATCATCAGTTTCGGATTGAGCGCCAGTGCACGGGCAATGACGATGCGCTGACGTTGGCCGCCTGAAAAGGCGTTGGGTTTGCGCGTGGCATGACCGGCATGCAGCCCGACGAGGCTCAGGAGCTCGGCAACGCGATCCTTGCGCTCCGCTGAGGTTCCAACCCCGTGAATGGCCATCGGCTCGCCGATGCTCTCTCCAACCGTCAGCTTGGGGTTGAGTGCGGAGACTGGATCCTGGAAGACAATCTGCATGTCGCGCGACAGCACCTTGCGGGCCGTAGCATCGCCATAAAGGATAGGTTTGCCGTCGAAATGAACCGAGCCGCCGGTCGGTCTCGTCATGCCCAGCACGGCCGCACCGAGCGTGGACTTGCCACAGCCGGATTCTCCCACGAGCGCAACGCTTTCGCCCCGTTTGATCATAAGATCCACGCCATCGACGGCCTTGACAAAGCCGACAGGTCGGCCGAGCAAGCCACCGCGTATCGGGTAGTGAACTTTCAGGCCCTCGACGGACAGCAAGGTTTCGCTCATCAAATCTCTCCGACCATTTCGGAACGCCAGCAGGCTGCCTGTCCACCATCCGGCCGTGTCGCAAGCGGCGGCATCTGCTGCCGGCATTTCTTCTCAGCAATCGGACAGCGTGGGCTGAAACGGCAGCCGACCGGCCAATGTCCTATATCGGGCACCAGCCCCTCGATCGTCGGAAGCTCGGTCTTCGGCATGCCATCAAGGCGCGGAATGGTCTTCAGGAGAAGACGCGTATAGGGATGTTCCTGGCGGGCGAAGATCGCCTCGACAGGTGCGGTCTCAATGACGCGGCCGGCATACATGACGGCCACGCGATCAGCCATGTCTGCAACCACGCCCATGTCATGGGTAATCAGCAGGATGGCCGTTCCGGTCTCGTCGCGCAGGCGCTTCATCAGTTCGAGGATCTGCGCCTGAATGGTCACGTCGAGCGCGGTCGTCGGCTCATCGGCAATCAGTAGTCGCGGACGACAGATCAGTGCCATGGCGATCATCGCGCGCTGGCACATGCCGCCCGACAGTTCGAACGGATACTGACCCGCCCGGATTTCCGGCTCGGGAATGCCGACTTCTTCGAGCATCCCGATCGCCGCGCGACGGGCCGCCTTCGCATTGAGATTGCGATGAACGATCAAGCCTTCTTCGATCTGCCGGCCGATTTTCATCAGCGGGTTGAGCGAAGCGACTGGCTCCTGGAAAATCATGGCAAGCTCGCTGCCGCGCAGGTTCCTCCGCTCACCTTCCGTAAGCGCGGGAAGGTTGCGGTTTCCGAGGCGCACCTGTCCGCCGGCAATGCGGGCTACCCTCGGCAGCAACCCCATGACCGAAAAGGCGGTCATCGACTTGCCGCAACCGGATTCGCCGACGAGCGACAGGATCTCGCCCTGGCGCACCTCGAAGCTGACGCCATCGACCACCGGCGCTCCGCCGATCGAAACCTTGAGATCCTCAACTGAAAGAACGGGAACAGTCATGCCGCCTCCGCGCCGGGGATCATTGTTACTTGTCCTGAAAAGTCTCGCCGTCGTGCCATCGCGTCAAAGCGCCTTCTTCTTCACCTGGAAGATGACCTGCGAGCCGATGGAATTGCCGCCATCGACCGTCAGCGTCGCACCGGTGACATAGGAACCCGCTTCCGATGTTACGTAGAGAACAGCCGCAGCCACGTCTTGCGCCGAGGAGGCGCGGCCGAGCGGGATCGCGGCGGTCACATTCGTCACATGGTCGTCCGTGAGCGTGCTGACATCGCTGCCGGCGGCGAACCCCGGCTCCACCGCGTTGACGCGGATGCCGTATTCGGCGAGCTCCAGTGCAAACCCTTTCGTCAGGCGATCGAGCGCCGTCTTTGAGGTGCAATAGGGAACGACGGTGGTGCGCATCTTGCGCGCCGCACCGGACGAGATATTGACGATCGAGCCGCCTTTGCCGGACGCCACCATCTGCTTGGCGAAAAGCTGCGACAGGACAAAGGGCGCGCGCAGATTGATGTCGAACATCGCGTCCCAGTCATCCACCGAAATGTCGAGAAGGAAACCGGACGGATAAATCCCCGCATTGTTGACGAGAATATCGGGCGCACCCCATTCCGCCTCGACGAATGCGGCGAACTTCGACAGCGAAGCGGCATCGGTCAGTTCCGCGGCAAATGCGAGGTGCCCACTGCCGGGAAGCTCCACCTTGCGGCGCTCGATCCCGTCGATGGCGCGGTCGGTCAAGCAGACATGCGCGCCCTCCGCCGCGAATGCATGAGCGATCCAGCCGCCGATGATACCACCCGCGCCGGTCAATACGACTTTCTTGCCTTTGAATTCGTTCTCGAAATTCATGATAAAATCCTATCTGCCGCGTGGATCGAGCCGGTCGCGTACGTTGTCACCGATCAAATTGATGGAAAGGACGAGAAGAAAGAGCGCCAGGCCCGGGAAGGTGGCGATCCACCAGGCGGTGCCGACATAGTTACGGCCTGTGGAGAGCATCGCTCCCCAGCTGGAGGTCGGAGGCTGTACACCGAGCCCGAGGAAGGACAAACCTGCCTCGAACAAAACCATCAATCCGAATTCGAGCGTGGCAACGACAATCAGCCCGCCGGCAATGTTGGGAAGGATGTGCCGCCAGAGCAGCCGAAACCATCCGGCTCCCATGAATCGCGACAGCCGCACATAGGGCATGTTGGCGACGGACAGCGTCTGGCCATAGGCGACGCGGGCATAACGCGGCCAGCGCGTCAGCGCCAGCACGATGACGACATTGGTGAGGCTCGGCCCCATGACAGCGACGGTGATGATGGCGAGCAGAATGGCAGGTACCGACAGAACGATATCGACAACCCGCATGATGATGGTCTCGACCCAGCCGCGGTAGAATGCGGCCACCATGCCAAGTACGCTTCCGAAAATGCCGGACAGAATGACGGAGGCGAAAGCGACGAGCAGAGAAACCCGCGCGCCATAGATCAGCCGGCTCAAGACATCCCGGCCAAGTTCGTCCGTGCCGAGAAAATAGGTGACGCCGCGACTCTGGAAGCCGGGCGCCTTGAGCCGGGCCAGCAGATTCTGGCTGTTGGGATCGGCCGGCGACACGAGTGGGGCGAAGATCGCGATCAGCACCAGACAGAGCAGGATGGTGAGGAATGGCAGGACATTCCAAGGCAAACTGCCTGAACGGCGGGCGATCGGTTTTGGCTTGGATGCGACACCGGCCATCAGCTGTTTCCTTCGATGCGGATGCGCGGATCGATCAGGCTGTAGAGAAGGTCGGCCATCAGGTTCAGCAGGATCGCGGTAACTGCGCCAAGCAGGACGATGCCCTGAACGAGCATGAAATCGCGAGCGCTGATCGCCTGGATCGTCAACTGTCCAAGGCCCGGCCAAGCGAACACGGTCTCGACGATGACGGCGCCAGCAAGGAGGTTTGCGATCTCAAGCGCGGTGACCGTGACGACCGGGATCGCGGCATTGCGCAAAAGGTGGCGCATGACGATGCGGATCATCGGAAGGCCCTTGGCGTGACCGGTGCGCACATAGTCCTTTTCCAATTCGTCCAGCACGGCGGTGCGAGCGACGCGCGCAAACGTTGCCATCGACAGCAGGCCGAGTGCGATCGACGGCATGATCAGGCTTGCCCAGTCTCGCGCACCCGAAGGTGGCAGCCAGCCGAGCCAAACCGCGAAGACCATGATCATCAGGATGGCGCTCCAGAATGTCGGCATGGATTGCCCCGCCAGAACCACGCCCATCATTGCCTTCGCCTCGACCCTGCCCCGGCGCACCGCCATCGCCACGCCGAGCGGAATACCGAGCCCGAACGCAACCACGAGAGCACCACCAGCCAGCATCAGCGTGTAGGGAAGACGGCTGGCGATCAGCGTCCAGACCGGCACGTTCTGCACGTAGGAGCGACCGAGATCGAAGGACATCAGCCCACTTAGATATTCGAGATATTGAACCATCAGTGGCCGATCGAAGCCGAGCGAGATTCGCATGGCGTCGATATCGGCCTGGGTCGCGTTCTGAGGAACGAGCAAGAGGACGGGATCCCCCGCCAGTCGCTGCAGGAAGAAGATCAAGGTCATGACGCCCAAAATGGCAATAAACGCCTGCAGAGCGCGCTTGAGGAAGAAAGCTGGCACCGATGCTGTTCCGTTTGTTTATATGTTGCCGCGGGGTCCGATCGCTTTCGGCCGGACCCCGCAGAGTAGGTCTTAGTCTTTCCAGGTCATGCGATTGAGAAAGAGGCTTTCGTTGGCAGTCGGCTGCCATTCGAGGCTCTTGGCTGCACCGTAGATGATCGCGGCCTGGTAGACCGGCACAAGCGGCACGTCGGTCGCAACCCACTTGGCGACAGTCGTGTAGTCCCGCAGGCGCTGTTTCTCATCCAGCGTGTTGCGGGCGTTTTCGAGCAGCTTGTCGATCTCCGGGTTCTTGACCGAGGACCAGGAGCTTGACGAATGCAGCAGCGAGAAAAGGACACCGTCGACATCCTGACAAGCGCAGGACCAGCGGCCAAAAGCAATCGACGGCTGGCTGGCCGGATCGCTCTGAACGCGCTTGAGGTAGGTGGCCATGTCGGTCATCTCGATATTGACCGTCAGCCCCGTCTCGCCAACCATCTGGGCGATGGCCTGAACGATGCGCTGATCGAAGGACGGCGCGGTGGCAAAGGCGACGGCCTTGCCGGCGGCACCGGCTTCCGTCACGAGACGTTTCGCTTCTTCCAGATCATAGGGGTAGCCTTCGATACCCTCGGCGTAGCCGAAATGCGCCGAGGTCGCCATCTGCGCCACCGGCTTGTCGACGCCACCCAGCAGGCCGTCGACGATGCCCTGCTTGTCGATAGCCCTGGCAACAGCCTCGCGCACACGCTTGTCGTCGAAGGGCGGCACATTCGGGTTGAGCTTCACGTAGCCGACACGTTCGGTCAGGACGGAAAGCGACTTGGCGTTAGCCGCATCTTCCAGCTGGCTGGCCAGATCGACATCGAGACCGACAGCCAGATCCGTCGTGCCGGCCTGCAGGTTGGCGATACGGGTGGCGGCGTCGGGCACGGCACGGAATTCGGCGGCGCTGAAGACACCCTTGTCACCCCAGTAATCGTCATTGCGCTCCAGCGCGACCGAAACGCCCTTCTGCCAGGTCTTGAACTTGTAGGGACCAGAACCGACGGGCGCCGCATTGAAGGCGTCGTCGCCCTTTTCCTTGACCACATGCTGCGGCACGATCGAGAGCTTGACCAGCTGGGGCAGGAGCGCCGGATAGGCACCGTCCGTCTTCAGCGTCACCTCGTTCTCGCTGGTCACTTCTGCGCTGACGATCTTGTTAAACTGACCGAGCTGCGGGCTGGCGAACTTCGGATCGGTAATACGCTTGACGCTGAAGGCCACGTCCTTGGCCGTCACCGGCGTGCCGTCGTGGAATTTCGCATCGGTGCGGATCTTGAAGACGATTTCGGTATCGGACTTGTGAGCCCATTCGGTTGCTATCTGCGGGACGATCTTGCCGGCATCGTCGCGGGTGACGAGGTTGTCGAAGATATTGCGATAGACGTAATAGCTGTCCGGGTTCCACTGTTTGTGCGGATCGAGCGAGGAAGGCTCGTTCACGAGGTCGACAATCAGTTGGTCCTTGGCGACCGAAGGCGTGACCGCAAGCGGGGCGCATGCCAGAAGCAGCGCCAAGGTGGCGGAACGAAGAGAGCAGCTAAAATCCATGACCTTCATCAAATCCTTGTTCTGTCAGTTAAATCCTTGGGTCGCTTGACACGGCCCGGCTTATCCTTGGCGACAGTGCGGCGATTACCCTTGCCCCCCACCACCGCTTCCGATTCTAAAAAGCGATCAAACAGATAGGTCTCCAGCGACATATTGGCGGCAGCCAGATACTCCAGCGCCTCGGCCTTGCGACCGCTGACAATTGCATGCACCAACTGGGCGCGGCCCGCCGGCACCAGCCGTGTCCGGCCGGTCCTTTCAAAGAAATTCACCAGGCGCACCGACCGATCCCATAGGTCTACAAGCCAGCCCGCGACGATCGGCATGCCCAAGCGCTCCGCCAGCAGCTCGAGTATCTCGCGTTCACAGCGCCGGACCGTCGGCAAGATGTCGCTGCTCAAATCGCCACGCTCGGTCAGCGCGAGATGCGTATCCGCAAGCATCATCAGCCTTTGATGGGCCGCCTCATCCAGCAGTACGGAGCAAAGCAGCGGCTCCAGATGCCGCCGTGCAGCACTCAGTTCGCGAATTTCCGCCGCAGAGATCGGAGTTACCGCCCAGCCGCTGCGCGCGGATGACGACACCAACCCGGCGTTCTTGAGCCTCGCCAGTGCGGCGCGCACGGCCCCACGCCCCAGCGCAAACTCCTCTACCAAAGCGGCCTCAGACAGCCGTTCGCCTGGCTCAAGAAGGCCGTTCACTATCGCACTCCGCAACGCCCTTTCCGCCAAATCAGCTTTGCCTTTCGCAGCAGGAGAAACGGCAAAGGCACTTCTATCCAACATGTCATCTGACCTCTCAGATTTAGATATTTGCATCTCTTCAACGTGCAGAAAAGAACAGTTTTTCTGTTCGCACACCGGAATTGATAGAAACTATCTCACAATCTGGCTCGCGGCGAAACGAAAAAATCGAATAAACAAACAACTGAAAAGAAACACTTTTCACAGTTTAAGCGAAAACCAGAACGACATTTTCATTCACTCTCGGCATTTGGAAAAGCTGGTGATTGCGGAGACACTCGCCGCATGTCAGCATGCAATGGAAAGAAATTCAATTCTGTAAACTGAGATCTCAATGGCGGCAATAAGGATTTGCCATGATGTTGAGAGGTTATCGCGACCGACGTCGCAAAGAGAGGGATCATGAAATTAAAAGCCATTCTGGCCGTCGCATTGACTGCCACGTCGCTTGCGATGGCGCCCCTGCCGGTCGACGCCAAAGACCTGCTAGTGGTGGATTTCATCGCAGAACCGAGTTCGCTCGATCCGCATGTCCAGTGGAACACCGACAGCTTCAACGTCTATCGCAATATTTTCGACAATCTCCTCACTCGCGACGAAAAGGGAGAGATCGCTCCGCAGATCGCAACAGAATGGAAATACCTGTCGGACACGGAAATCGAATTCAAAATCCGCGACGACGTTAAATTCCACGACGGCGAGCCGCTGACCGCCGAAGACGTCGCCTTTAGCGTCAAGCGTATCACCGATCCGAAATTTGCCAGCCCGCAGATCGGCCAGTTTAACCAGATTACCGATGCCGTTGCCAAGGATCCGACGACACTGATCGTAACCACTAAAGGTCCCTACCCGGTTCTTCTGGCGCAGCTGACCAAGCTTTCGATCGTGCCGAAGCATGTGGTCGAGGCCGTCTCTAAGGACGAGTTCAACCTGAAGCCGGTCGGCAGTGGTCCCTACAAACTTGATGCCTGGAACCGCGGCGTCGAGGTCGTGGTTGCGCGCAATGATGAATACTGGGGCGACAAAGGTGCCTTTCCGAAGGCTGCCTTTCGCGCAGTCCCCGACGGATCGACCCGCATTGCCAACCTGCAGTCAGGCACGTCGGATCTTGCAAGCAATCTGAACAACGATCTCGCCGACCAGCTGACGGCGTCCGGCCAGGGCAAGGTCCTTCCAGTCCGCGGCGAGCGCCTGGCCTTCTATAGCCTCAACATCAACAAGCCCCCGCTCGACGACAAACGTATCCGTAAGGCAATCGCTCACGCCATCGACAAGCAGGGCATCGTTGACGGCATTCTGGGCGGCTTCGATGCGCCCCTGTCGCAGCTGACCTCACCCGTGTCGTTTGGCTATAGCGAAGGCGTCGCACCACCGGAATTCGATCCGGAAGAGGCAAAGGCGCTGATTGCCGAGGTCGGCGATGCTGCGAAAACAGAATTCAGCCTCTTCACTACGCCGACCTATGACCAGCGCGTCGTGCAGGCCATCCAACAGATGCTTTCCGATGTCGGGCTGCACGTGAAGATCGAGACGACCGACATGGGCAACTGGATGCAGCAGATGCAGTCCGGTGGCGCCACCATCCCGGCCAGCGCATTCGGACGCTGGAGCTGCGGTTGCCAGGATGCGGACGGCACGCTCTATCCGCTGCTGCATTCCTCCAGCAGCTGGTCCACGATCAAAGACAAGCGCATCGACAAGGCTCTCGACGAAGCCCGCACGGTGATCGATCCAGCCAGGCGCCAGGAACTCTACAAGACGGTCCACGATATCGTCGCCGAAGAAAACTACATCATCCCGCTCTACCAGGCTTCGGTCATCTATGGGGCTGCACAGAATGTCGAGTTTTCCCCGCTACCGAATGAGAACCTCTTTCTTAACCGTATCGGCTGGTCCGAGAACTGAGATCTGAAGACGCGGATCGAAGCGGGCGGCTCTCCGCCCGGTTTTCGTCATTGAGAGCGCTGCATAACGAAGGGCCAGATCGTGATCACCATTCTTGAAAACGCCAATGTTGTCGATGTCGGTAGCGGAGAAATCCTCGCCGACCGGCATATCGTTGTAGAAGGCGGCATAATCCGCGAAATCGCAGAGGGCGCAGTCCCGAAGCTTGAGGCAAGCTGCATCGCCGTCGATGGCGGCTTCGTCATTCCGGGCCTTATCGATGCGCATGTCCATGTCACGGCCTATACCGCCAATCTGGGAGAACTGCCGAAACAGTCGCCGATGTATGTGGCAGCGCAGTCTGCCAAGGTCCTGAAAGGAATGCTGAAGCGAGGCTTCACGACTGTGCGCGATGTAGGCGGCGCCGATTTTGGTCTGGCTCGGGCGGTCGAGGAAGGCCTGATCGATGGACCGCGCATTCTTTATGGCGGCAAAGCGCTGTCGCCAAGCGGCGGGCATGGCGACCATCGCGGTCCTGGCGTCGACGTGACCGACGAAACCTATTCGCAGGTCAGTCTGGGCCGACGTTGTGACGGCGTCGATGAAGTCCGCCGGGCAGCGCGCGACGAAATCCGCCGTGGTGCTCATCATATCAAGATTATGGCAAATGGCGGCATCTCCTCGCCGACCGATCGCATCAGCTCGGACCAGTTTTCGGAAGCGGAAATCGCCGCGGTTGTCGACGAGGCACGCATGGCCGATCTCTATGTCGTCTCACATACCTATACCGCGCGTTCGGTCGCCCGGGCAGTACGCAACGGCGTCCGCTCGATCGAGCACGGCAACCTGCTTGATCAGGAAACCGTGGATCTGATGAAGGAAGCCGGCAGCTTCCTCACCCCGACCCTCTCTTGCTTCCGGGCACTGTCTGAAGTCGGGGCAGAGAGCGGCTTCCCCCGCGATCGGATGGACAAGATCAAGCTCGTGCTAGATTCCGGCATTCATGCCGTGGAGATGGCCCACCGTGCCGGCGTGCCGATGGCCTATGGCACCGATCTTATCGGCCCAATGCACACACGCCAGCTCGATGAGTTCAGGCTGCGCTCGGACGTGGTGCCGCCGCTGGATCTGCTACGCGCCGCGACCAGTACGGCAGCAAACCTTGTGCAACTCGAAAACGAGATCGGCCGTGTGAAAACCGGTTTCCGCGCCGACCTCGCCATTCTCGACGCCAATCCGCTCGACAAGGGTATTCTGGAGAATTTTGCCGTCCACCTGAAACACGTGGTGAAGAACGGGACGCTTTGCTGAAGCAGCGTTTCGGGAAACGCCGCCAAGATCGCTAGGATTGGCGGCATTATTTCTCGATCAATCGGACCATGCGATCCGGTTGATGAAGATGCTTTCATTCGGCGTCGGGGTGAACGAAACCTGCGGCGCCGCGCCATAGACGACCGAAGCCTGATAGAGCGGCACGACATAGGCCTCCTCGTTGTTCTTCAGGTGTACCGTCTTGTAATGGTCCAGCCGCTTGGCGGCGTCGAGCTCGACACGCGCGTCGTCGAGCGCCTGTTCGATCACAGGATCCTTGACGCTCGCCCAACCACTGGAGGAATGCAGCAGCGGATAGAGTATGCCGTCCGCATCCTGGCAACCGCAGCTCCAGCGGCTGAAGGCCATCTGCGGAATGGCGTTCGGCCCGCTCTGCATCTGCTTCAGCCAGTTGCCCATGTCGGTCATCTCGATCGCCACGTTGAACCCGACTTCTGCCAGCATCTGCTGAATGGCCTGTACGACGCGCTGGTCATAGACCGGCGAGGTCAGGAGCTTGATCTCCTCCTTGGCCTTGGGGCCGACTTCCGCAATCAGCGCCTTGGCTTTTTCGGGGTCGTATCCGGGCGCCTCTATGCCCTCGACCCAGCCTTCGTGCGTCGGCGAAGCCACTTGTGGAACGGGCTTTTCACCCGTCATCAGCACGCCGTCGGTAATTGCGACTTTGTCGATCGCATGGGAAATCGCCATGCGCACGCGCTTGTCGTCGACCGGAGATTTTCTGATGTTGAAGCCGATATAAGCAACACGTTCCGTATTGCCGGTCAGCACCTTGCCTTGGCCCGAGGCGGTGATCTGCGCGGCAAGATCGCCGTTCAGATAGGTAGCGAGGTCGGTGGCGCCGGCCTGCAGGTTTGCAAGTCGGGTGGCCGCGTCAGGCACGGCACGGCACGGAAAGCGACCTGTGGAAAGGCGCCTTTGTCGCCCCAGTACTCGTCATTGCGCTGCAGCGTCACCTCAATGCCGCGGCTCCATTTGGAAAACCGATAGGGCCCGCTGCCGACAGGATTGAGATTGAATTCGTCCTTGCCGACCTTCTCAACCATATGCTTCGGTACGATCGAAAGTTTGACCAGCTGGGCAAAGAGCGGAGGATAGGCACCGTCAGTCGTGATCTTCACCGAGGTCGGACTTGTGAAGCTCGCATCCTTGATCTGGTTGAACTGGCCAAGCTGAGGGCTCGCAAATTGCGGATCGGTGATACGCTTGATGCTGAAGACCACGTCTTCCGCCGTCAAAGGCGCGCCATCATGGAATTTTACATCATCGCGGATGGTCAGCTCGATTTCCGTGTCGGTGAGATATTTCCATTCGGTCGCGATCTGCGGCACGATCTTGCCGGCATCATCGCGGGTAACGAGGTTATCGAAGATGTTGCGATAGACATTGTAGCTGTCCGGATTCCACTGGACATGCGGGTCGAGCGAGGTCGGCTCTCCGGCAATGTCGATGACGAAGAGATCCTTGGACGCTTCCGCCGCAAGCGGCATGGCGAAAATGCTCGTCGCAGCCAGGAGGGCTGCAAGGCTCAATCGGTGCAGGCGCATGATCGTCTCCCTTTTCCAGGACGTTTCAGTTGTTCCCCAGCATGTTGTTGTTCTCGTCTTGCGACAGACGCGGGTGAGCCGGAACACCTGCGTTCATTCAGCATGTCCACACATTTCATCGCACCTAGACATGTCAATTTGAATTGTTGACATGTCAGAAGGAAAGTTGCAATCGTCTTTTCCGACGCGATAATCCTCTCTTTCCTGGCGGGGCTATGCCCGGCTGAGATTCCGCCATGGGGATGACGTCTGGCATCCGGCCACGAATTTCGAAACCGAACCTTGAGATTAAAGCCGCTTCATGCTCGATAACGATGTCTATTCGTCTCCGCTTCATCCTCTCGGCAAAGGCCTTTCCGCGGAACGCGCTTTGCGCGCTGCTATCGTACATGGGGTATTGCGACCGGGTGAAAGACTGTCCGAAACCGGGCTTTGCCAGCAATTCGCCATCGGCCGCGCAGCGGTTCGCGTCGCATTGGCGCAGTTGCAGGAACGTGGCTTCGTCGCCTCGGCTGCCCGCGCGGGCTGGCACGTGGCGCCAGTCAGCGCTGCCGAAATCCGGGAGGTGATGACCGGTCGCCACCGGCTGGAACCGTTGCTCGCATCCGTCGTCCTGTCGGATGCCGATCGCATACACCTTGCCCAGTTTGGCGAAATGTATGCGGCGCTGAGCGCCCGGGCGGACATGGGCAAAGAACTGCAACCGACCCTTCGCCGCTACGAGCGTGACATGATGCAATTGCTTGCCGACCGGCTGGGAATGCCCGGTATCGCCGGCTGGCTCGTCGATCTGTGGGATCGCTCAGCGCGGCTGGTTCTGTTTTTCGAGGCGCAGGGCGCGCCGGGCCTGCGACCTGCCGACCGCGCGGGTCTTACCGACGCGCTCGCGCAAGGAGATGCCGCCGTCGCCGCGCAATTGATCAGCGCCGCGATCGGCGAACTCGAAGCGCATCTTGCTGCCTGCTTCATGGCATCGGCCGCCACCGTGGCTGGAGCCGCGCGACCGCGTGCCGGCAAAAGCCAGGCCAGTGCCAAGCCTGCACGCCGTGGCGCCAAGCTGGAAACCTCAAACCCCGCAGACCGCTAACCGGCCCAGATGAGGAGAACTCGATGACAGATCCCCGCCCGGACCATTCGGCACCGCGCTCCCTCTACCCCGCCTACGAGTGGCCGCAGGGCAAGACCTCGGCTGTGCTTCTGTCAGTGGATGTCGATGCTGATTCGCCATTTCTGTGGTCGTTGCGCGATGGAGCAGTGCCCGATCGCATCGCTTTGCCCGAAATCCGCAATTTTGGGCCGCGTACCGGCCTCTACCGACTGCTCGATCTCTTCGCCCGTTATGGCCACAAGGCGAGTTTCTATGTTCCCGGCTATGTCGCCGAGGCCAATCCGGATATTTTGCCTGCGATCATCGAGGGCGGTCACGAACTCGGCCTGCACGGCTATTTCCACGAAATCGTCTCGGATGTGTCGGATGACGAGTTTACCGGCGCGCTGGAGGCGAGCCTTGAATTGTTCGAGCGCCAGGTCGGTATACGTCCGACCGGATTCCGTTCTCCGGCATGGGAGCTTACCCCGCACATGCTGCGCGAGATAAGGCGGGTCGGCCTCGATTACGATTCCTCGCTATCCGGTTTCGACCATCCATACGACATTGACGGCATCACTGAAATTCCGGTGCAATGGGCGACCGATGATGCGATCTTCTTTAAGTTCGAAGGCGGCGGACGAGACAGATTCCCGTTACAACCGGGTGGCCCGATCCTCGCCGACTGGATGCGAGAATGGCGCACCCTCCACCGCTTCGGCGGATTGTTCACGCTCACCGTCCATGACTGGATCTCCGGCCGCGCGCAGCGGATAGCGCTGCTGGAGGAACTGCTGGAAGAAATCAGCCGACAACCCGCTGCCTGGGTGGCGACAGCCGACGAGATCGCCCGTCACCATATAGCCTCGGTCAACAAGGGGCGGTTCGCGGTAAATGCCACGGTGCCGGCATCTATCGGTCCGCGCCGCTTCGGTGCGCACAGCTTGGAAGCGCGCGCATGAACGAGAGCTGGACCATCGCCAAGCGCGAAATCCACAGCCGCAAGGGCCTTGTCTCATGTCAGAACCGGTTGGCAGCGGAAGCCGGCGCCGCCGTCCTGGCCCGTGGCGGCAATGCCGTCGATGCAGCCGTCGTTACCGCACTGACGCTGAGCGTCGTCGAGCCGTGGCTCTCCGGTATCGGTGGGGGCGGCTTCATGCTGCGTGCCGATGGCGCTAGTGGCGAAGTCAAGGCGCTTGACTTCAACGTCGTGTCGCCGGCAACCCTTGACCCCGCAGACTACCCCCTTGTGCCGGGGAATGATGGAGACTGGTTCGACTGGCCCTCGGTTGCCGGCGACCGAAATATCAGCGGTTATGGCTCTATCTGCGTCCCCGGCACCATTGCCGGCCTCGCCGAGGCGCTTCAGACCCATGGCACGATCAGTTTTGCCGAAGCCCTGCAGCCGGCGATCGATCATGCCCGGCGCGGCCTTGCCGTCGACTGGTTCGCGACACTTGCGCTTGCCGTCGATGCCGCAAATCTTGGACGCTTCCCTGCTTCGGCCGAAATCTTCCTGCGTGACGGCAGGGCACCACGCGCCAGCGATCGCGGCGCCGGCTTCCACCTTCCCATGCCTGCAAAAGCACGGACACTGGAGCGGCTGGCCGAGGTCGGCGCAAGAGATTTTTATGAAGGGCAGATCGCCGCGGAACTCGTGCGCGAATTGCGCGACGGCGGCTCAAGGATCGATGCCCGTGATCTCGCGGGCTACAGGCCCGTCTGGCGCAAGCCGATCGAACTCGACTATGCCAGCCTGACGATACACGCCATGTCGGGTCTTTCCGGCGGGCCGACCATGGTGGATGCGCTACGCGAGCTTTCGAGCAACCTGCCCGAGGAAAACCCTCTTTCGGGCCAGACGGCACTCACCTTCGCCAAGGCGATCCGGCGGGCGTCCGAACATCGGCTGCGGACCCTGGGCCATGCAAGCGGTGACAGCTGTACCACGCATATCAGCGTCGTCGATAGCACCGGCACGATGGTTTCACTCACTAATACGCTTCTGTCTCGCTTCGGATCCAAGGTGGTGCTGCCGTCGACCGGCTTCCTCATGAACAACGGCATGATGTGGTTCGACCCGCGTCCCGGACAGCCGAACTCGATTGCGCCCGGTGTGCGACCCCTCGCCAACATGTGCCCATTCGTTGCCACCCGCAACGGCCGCCCGGCACTTGCACTCGGCGCGGCCGGCGGGCGGCAAATCATGCCGGCGCTTGTTCAGCTTCTCTCCTATGTGGCGCATTTCGGCCTTTCCCTCGAGGAGGCGTTCAGCAGCCCACGGATCGATGCCAGTGGTGTGACGATCAATGTAGATCGCCGGGCACGGCCCGATGTCGCCACCACCGTCGCGCGTAGTTTCCCGGTGGAGATCGTTGACGATACGCTCTATCCCGTGAAGTTCGCCATCCCTTCGGCGGTCATGCGTAATGGCGACATGTTTATCGGCATGGCCCATCCGAACCACCCTTGGGCCGCGGTTGCAACCGAGGAAGATAGCGCAAAGAATATCGAGACATGACGATGACAATGCGTCCCGTGAACGCCGAGGACGCGCCGCAGGCCGCCTCACGACGCTACTCACAGGCGCTTGAAGTCACCGGGGCAAGCCGCTTTCTGTTCATCGGCGGCCAGATCCCGGTGGATGCCGCCGGCAATGTTCCCGAAGATTTCGAGAGCCAAGCACGCCTCTGCTGGGCAAATGTGGAAGCGCAGCTTGCCGATGCCGACATGACATTCGCCAATCTGGTGAAAGCCACGGTTTTCCTGAAGCGCTACGAAGATCGCGATGCCAATGCGAAGATCCGCTTCGAGGTCTTCGGCGATCACCGACCCGCACTGTCGACGATCATTGCAGATGTCTACGATCCCGCGTGGCTGCTTGAAATCGAAGCGATCGCTGCGGGATAATGTCGATATATCCGAACACGCGTTGAGCCTCACCTTCTACTCGACACCCGATGCTGATGGAGCCAGATCGGATCCAACTTCTCGGCAAGTGAGAAATTACTGAAATGCGCTGCAGGCGCCCTGCCATTCTGCCTGACCTGCGCGACCGCATAAATCCATCCGCTCCCCAACCAATTGCAACCGGCGAATATCCCGCGAAGGCGACTCCTGCATCAGTCGCGTCTACGAACTCATCCAAGGAGACATCCGGGCAGCAAAGTGGCAAATGGGCGCCTTGCCGATCAGCACCGAACGCTTCGTGGGGCATTGCAGCCGGTGTGCGACCTGGACAGACACGACGAAATTCACGCCGTCGCCCAGCGGTCAATCAACTCGACGATACACGGCTGAACCAGGCAACGAGATCCGCAACATTTCTCAACCCCAGACCTTTCATCAGTCGCAGCCGATGGGATTCGATTGTACGAACGGAAAGGCCGATTTCCCCAGCAATGTCGGCGCTGCTCTTGCCTTGCGCGACGAGCGTGACAATCTGGCGTTGCCGGTCGGTCAAGACCAGCTTGTCTCCAGCTACCGGACGCTGAATCGGCTGGAAGCAGTAGAGTGCCTGTGCAAACGGATCCGTTGCATGCTGCGTCCTGCCGTGAACTTGGCACCAGAAGCGACGCCCGTCAGCAGCGGTCATGATCCGCTCATCATAATAGACTTGCCCGCCGGGAAGGTTGGCCTGCCACATCCGCCCAGTCCGCACGAAGTCCGCATGTTTCGGATACAGACGGGCAAAGCTTCGATCAACCAGATCGAATTTTGTGTAGCCGAAGAGATCGGCGAATTCGTGGTTGCAATCGCGAATTATGCGATGCGTTGCGTAGACCATAGGCACGGGTATTTCGGCCAGCGAGAACCGCCGCGATTCGCTATTGTCGAGCATCCAGCCTCCTTCATGAATGCAGTATAAATACTGCTAGCAGGAGTAGCTAATCAAGGCTTACCTTACCCATGAGGATTATTCAGGCATTCACAGGAATGCGGGAGGAAAGATTGAGGAAAGTAATCTCTTCGGCCGAAGAGGCTCTGGCAGGCGTGTTGACCGATGGCATGACAATCATGTCCGGTGGCTTTGGCCTTTGCGGTATCCCAACGAGCCTGATCGAGGCCATCAAGTTGTCGGGCGCGAAAGACCTGACAGTGATTTCAAACAATGCCGGTGTAGACGGCTACGGTCTCGGCGTACTTCTCGAGACACGACAGATAAGGAAGATGATCTCATCCTATGTCGGCGAAAATAAGCTGTTTGCCGAGCAATATCTGAGCGGCGCGCTGGAACTCGAATTCAATCCTCAAGGCACGCTTGCAGAACGCATCCGCGCCGGCGGAGCCGGGATTCCGGCGTTTTACACGAAAACCGGCGTCGGCACGCTGGTGGCAGAAGGCAAGGAAGTCCGGCGTTTCGGTGAAGACGATTACGTCATGGAGACAGGCTTATTTGCAGATATCTCCATCGTCCATGCCTGGAAAGGCGATATCGAGGGCAATCTCGTCTACCGGAAGACGGCTCGAAACTTCAATCCGGTGATGGCGACGGCTGCACGCCTGACAATCGCCGAGGTCGAGCATCTGGTTCCTGTCGGGGAGATCGATCCGGATACCATCCACACGCCGGGCATCTACGTGCAGAAGATCGTCCATGTCGCCGATCCGCAAAAGCGTATCGAACAGCGAACGGTGCGGCTTGCGGCAAAGGAGACGGTGTAACATGGCCTGGACACGCGAACAGATGGCGGCACGCGCCGCAAAGGAACTCCGGGACGGCTACTACGTCAATCTCGGTATCGGCATTCCCACATTGGTCGCCAATTACATCCCCGACGGCATGGACGTGACGCTGCAGAGCGAAAACGGAATGCTAGGGATGGGACCTTTTCCCTTCCAGGGAGAAGAGGATGCCGACCTCATCAATGCGGGCAAGCAAACGATCACCGAATTGGACAAGACGAGTTATTTTTCGTCTGCCGACAGTTTTGCAATGATTCGCGGCGGCCATATCGACCTCTCCATCCTCGGCGCCATGCAGGTTTCCCAAGGCGGCGACCTTGCCAACTGGATGGTTCCCGGCAAGATGGTCAAGGGCATGGGCGGCGCCATGGATCTTGTTGCCGGCGTCAAGCGCGTTGTCGTCGTGATGGAACACGTCGCCAAGGGCGAACCCAAGCTTTTGAAGGAATGCAGCTTGCCGCTGACGGGGCAACGCGTGACCGACATGATCATCACAGATCTAGGAGTATTTCGCGCCGCAAGGCACGGAGCGCCAAAACTGTCCCTTATTGAACTGGCGGATGGCACGTCCGTTGACGAGATCAAAGCGAAAACCGAGGCATCTTTCGATGTCGCGTTGGATGACAGGTGAGATTCGAAATGCGCAATCACTCGATCGTTATCGCTGCCGCTGGCCGTACGGCCGTCGGCTCCTTCAATGGTGCATTTGCAAACGTTCCGGCGCATGAGCTTGGTGCCACAGCAATCAAGGGTGCGCTGGCGCGCGCCGGTGTGGAAGCTGGCGAAGTGGATGAGGTGATCCTCGGTCAGGTTCTACCGGCGGGCGAAGGGCAGAACCCCGCGCGGCAGGCCGCGATGAAGGCGGGTGTGCCGCAGGAGGCGACCGCGTGGAGCATCAACCAACTCTGCGGATCGGGGCTTCGTGCTGTTGCCCTCGGCATGCAGCAGATCGCACTGGGGGATGCCAGCATCATCGTTGCCGGCGGACAGGAATCGATGTCCATGGCGCCGCACTGCGCGCACCTGCGCTCAGGTGTGAAGATGGGCGATTTCAAGATGATCGACACGATGATCAAGGATGGCCTGACCGACGCTTTCTTCGGTTACCACATGGGGGTCACTGCGGAAAACATAGCTCGCCAGTGGCAGCTTTCCCGCGATGAACAGGATCAATATGCAGTCTCCTCGCAGAACAAGGCCGAAGCTGCACAGGCTGCAGGCCGATTTGCCGAGGAGATTCTGCCTTTCGTGATCAAGGGGCGAAAGGGTGACGTGACCGTCGATCAGGACGAATATATCCGCGCCGGCGCCACGCTCGATCAGATGGCGAAACTTCGACCCGCCTTCGACAAGGAGGGTACGGTGACGGCCGGCAATGCGTCGGGAATCAATGATGGTGCCGCCGCACTCGTGCTGATGACGGAAGAGGAAGCCAACCGCCGGGGCATCGATCCACTTGCCCGCATCGCGTCCTGGGCAACGGCCGGCGTCGACCCGCAGATCATGGGGACGGGACCGATTCCGGCATCACGCAAAGCGCTCGAAAAGGCCGGATGGACGGTTGCGGACCTCGATCTCATCGAGGCTAACGAGGCGTTTGCGGCACAGAGTTGCGCCGTCGTGCGGGATCTCCAGCTCGATCCTTCGATCGTCAATGTCAATGGCGGCGCGATTGCAATCGGTCACCCGATCGGCGCCTCGGGTGCCCGTGTTCTCAACACATTGCTATTCGAGATGAAGCGTCGCCGTTCGTCGAAGGGCCTTGCGACACTGTGCATCGGCGGCGGCATGGGCGTTGCCATGTGTCTGGAGCGTATATAGGCGCAACGGCGCTATCTGCTACGCCACAGGGTGCGCCGTATCCCTTCTGAGATTCACGCGAGAAATCTCAAAATGGCAATATTCAAGGATTGTTGCAGGGTGATGACTTAGGCATTTATATCGGACGGGCCGAACAGGGGAAGATGCCGCCGATGACCACCAAGTTTGAACTTTCAGCCTTTCTTCCCTATCGCCTGTCGGTTGCGGCAGGTCGGATCAGCCGCAACTACGCGATACGTTACGAAAAGGCTTTTGGGCTATCGGTTGCGGAGTGGCGGGTTCTGGCTCATTTGTCCCAGGAGGATGAAGTCAGCATTCGCGATATTCATGCGCGGATCGATATGGACAAATCGAAAGCGAGCCGCGCGGCAAGCCGCTTGGAGGATGCCGGGCTCGTCGTCAAAATCCTCAATCCGTCGGACAGGCGGCTCGTTTGCCTTTCGCTTACCCCGAAAGGCCGTGAAACGATGGAAGCTTTGATCCCAATCGCGGAAAGCTTCCAGGCAGAGCTTTTCGAGGCGTTGTCAGAGGATCTTCCGGCCTTTCAACGCGCGATAGACAGGATACTGGACTGAGCCAGTGAACTTATAATGCAGGCCACAGCTACGGCTGCGGCTTTGCTAAATCTCGGCGCCATCACTTGTTTTGCTGCAGTAAGAGCCGCCTCGAAGGCCTAGATATTTTCATCCCAATAAAACTGAATACGCAAAATTCATTTCATTGCATATGAAATGAATTTTGCGTATTGTCAATTTAAGGGGGAGGGTCGGAGGCCTCAGGCTTCCACCCAGCGAGTATGGCTGGCGCTTTGCAGGCCGATACCGAGGGCATGGTCCGCCTCTTTGGAGGACACTCTTGCATCAAGGGAGGAAAGAGTAGATGCGCGACGTCGCGACAGAAGCCACAACAATATTGCCCAGCAAAACCGACAGGATGGGCCTTAAATCAAACGGAAAGACTATTCGCGGAGCGGTCGTCGGAACCATCGTCGAATATTACGATTTTGGCATCTATGGCTATATGGCTGCCTATATCGCTCATCTGTTCTTCGTAAAGGGTGACGACAGTGCCGCCATGCTCGGCACGTTTGCAGCCTTCGCGGTGGCATTCTTCCTGCGCATTCCAGGCGGCATCGTCTTCGGCCATATCGGGGACAAATATGGACGCAAGCGCGCCCTGACCTGGACGATTATTCTGATGGCGGCCGCAACCGCGCTTATGGGCCTGATCCCGACCTATGAAACGCTTGGCCTCTGGGCAACCGTCACGCTGGTCCTGGCACGTTGTCTTCAGGGATTTGCGGCAGGCGGCGAGCTTGCCGGCGCCAACGCATTCGTTTCCGAAACCGCCCCGCAGGAGTGGCGCGCAACACAGACTTCGATGGTCAATACCGGCACCTATCTGGGATCGCTGGTCGCCTCTCTGGTTGCGCTCGGTATGTCTTCGCTCATTCCGGCCGAAACGATACATGCCTGGGCATGGCGCATCCCCTTCGTTCTGAGCCTCTTCATCGGTGGTATCGGCATCTGGATCCGAAACCATCTCGAAGAGTCCCCGCAATTTGAAAAGCTGCGCAAGACAGGCGACACTCAGAAAATTCCGGTGATCGAATTGCTCGCCACGTCGTGGAGACAGATCATCAAGATCATTTTCCTCGGCGCGCAGATCACCGGCGGATATTACATCTCGTCCGTCTACGTAGCCTCTTACCTGCAGACCGTGGGTGGTCACTCGCCAGCCGTCGCGTTCCTTTCGACATCAATCGCGCTGATCATCGGCGTCATCACCCTGCCGATCGCCGGCTACTGCGCCGACCGTTTCGGCAGAAGAACGGTCCTTTTTACGGGCAGTATCCTTGGTATCGTTCTCGGGTATCCGATGTTCGCGCTGATGTCCGGCTCCGCCTGGCAGGCGTGCCTGGGTCAGACGGTTTTGTTCGTCACCGTTTCGATCGTCAACGGCGCATCCTATGTCACCTATGTCGAAATGTTGAAATCCTCGATACGTTTCAGCGGGCTTGCACTCGGTAACAACGCGACCAACATGCTGCTTGGCGGAACAGCCCCCTTCATCGCAACATGGCTGATCCAGACGACGGGCAGCCCCATGGCACCTGCCGGCTACTTCATCGTCTGCTCGGTCCTCACCTTCCTCGCAGTGCTGACCATTCGCGAGACCAAGGGCATTGATCTCGCCCAGATCAAATAGATAACATCAAGCAGATCGCGCCTGATGGTCGCACCAGAAATGCCGGGGCTGAAAGCCCCGGCATTTTTCTTTGGTCTCTAGCTCGCACGCAAAATCACGCTTCTCGAGAAACAATCTCGATCAGACTGAGACATCTGGCTCGCACCACCCTATTCCAAGCATCAGAAGACGTTCACCCCATATCGAGGCAAAGAAAAAGGGCTGCGATCCGATGGAACGCAGCCCTTTTTGATGGCAAAAAACAGGCCTTAGCGCGGCGGAAGCGCTTCCAGCACAGTGCCGCGGCACTCGCCGAAACCGATCAGATAGCCGTCGCCTTTCGCCGCGCCGCGAATGGTGATCGTATCATTATCCTCGATGAAGCTGCGCTGCCCACCGGCAATATCGACTGGCTCCTTGCCGCCCCAGGAGAGCTCGAGAAGAGAGCCACGGGATGTCTTGGCAGCGCCCGAAATGGTTCCGGAGCCGAGAAGGTCGCCAGTATTCATCGCACAGCCGGACGTGGTGTGATGCGCGAGCTGCTGAGCGGCGGAATAATACATCTCGGCATAGTTCGTCCGACCGAGAACTGTCTCCGCGCCGCCCTTCGGCGTCAGGCCAACCTCAAGCTCGATATCGTAAAGCATCGGCCGCTTTTCCTCGAGATAAGGCAAAAGCGGGAATTCGCGCGGTGGCGTCGAAACCCGGAACGGTTCAAGTGCCGCCTTGCTTATGATCCAGGGGCTGATCGTCGTGGCTGTCGCTTTCGACTGGAAAGGACCGAGAGGCTGATATTCCCAAGCCTGGATGTCACGCCCCGACCAGTCGTTCAGCAGGACATAACCGAAGATCATGTCATCGGCTTCGTCGACGCTGACCGGCTGCCCGAAGGTGGATGATGTGCCAACGATTGCCCCCATTTCCAGCTCGAAATCGAAACGAGCCGAAGGCGCAAAACGTGGGGCCGTGTCGTTCGGGCCTTTCAACTGGCCCCATGGACGGCGAAAATCGGTGCCCGAAACAATGACCGACGATGCCCGGCCGTTGTAACCGATCGGAATATGCAGCCAGTTCGGCGGAAGGGCATTTTCGGGGTCGCGAAACATACTGCCAACGTTGAACGCATGCTTACGGCTGGCATAGAAATCGGTATATTCCGCAACCTTGAACGGCATATGCAGACGGGCACCGGCGGCATCGACCAGATGAGCCTCCATCGCAGCACGACTGGCCGATCCTTCGGCAAGCAGCGTCATAAGCGTCTTGCGCAATTCGGCCCAGACAGCAGGACCGGCTGCCATCATCTTGTTCCAGAACGGCTCGTCGAGATAGGGTCCGCCTTCGAGTGGCAGCAGGCCGGCCTTTTCGGCGGCAGCCGCATCGAAAATCCTGTCACCGATTGCGACGCCGCATCGGGCTGGCTCGCCGTCAAGCGAGAAGACCCCATAGGGAAGGTTGTTCAGCGGAAAGGGGCAGTCAGGCGCATTGGCCGAAGCTACCCATGAACGCAGGAGAGGCATGGCATTTCTTTCATTCACGTTAAATTGACGGAGAAAGCCCGGGAAACCCGGGCTCAGCGCTTTTCGCCGGGCGTGCCGTCGAATTTCTTCTCCAGGCTGTCCCAGCAGTCGATGTAATCGTCCTGCAATGGCGCGGAATTGGCTGCCCATTCCGTCACATGCTGCGGGAAACGTGTCTCGAACATGAAGCTCATCGTCTCCTCGAGCTTTTCAGCCTTGAGTTCCGATCTCGTGGCGCCTTCGAACGCCGCCCGGTCAGGTCCGTGCGGAAGCATACAGTTGTGCAGGGACATGCCGCCCGGCACAAAACCCTGCGGCTTGGCATCATATATGCCGTGAATATTGCCCATCAGCTCCGACATGACATTCTTGTGGTACCACGGGGGACGAAATGTATGCTCGGCCACCGACCAGCGGTCGCGGAACAGGACAAAGTCGATATTCGCGGTACCTTCCTGTCCCGAAGGCGCCGTCAGGACCGTGAAAATGGACGGATCCGGATGATCGAACAGGATCGCGCCGACGGGGCTGTAGGTACGCAGGTCGTATTTCCAGGGAGCATAATTGCCGTGCCATGCCACGACGTCGAGCGGGCTGTGATCGATCTGGGTACTGTGGAACTGGCCACACCATTTCATGATCACCGTTGATGGAACATCGCGGTCTTCGAAAGCCGCTACCGGCGTCTTGAAGTCGCGCGGATTGGCAAGGCAGTTCGCCCCGATCGGGCCGCGATTCGGCAGGTCGAATTTCTGGCCATAGTTTTCGCAGACGAAACCGCGGCACGGACCTTCCAGCACCTCGACCCGGTAGACGAGCCCGCGGGGAAGAATGGCGATTTCCTTCGGCTCGATATCGATGATCCCAAGTTCGGTGCAGAACCGCAGACGACCTTCCTGCGGCACGACAAGGATCTCGCCATCGGCGGAATAGAAATATTCGTCCTTCATCGATTTGGTAACGAGATAGACATGGCTCGCCATGCCAGTCTGCGTGTTCACGTCGCCGGCGGTGGTCACAGTGCGCATGCCTGTTACCCAGGTCAATTCGGCATCGCCATGCGGAACCGGGTCCCAGCGATACTGGCCGAGGCTGATGACATCCGGCAGGATGTTCGGCGCCGACTTCCACAGCGGCATGTCGATCTTCTTGAACCGGGTCGTATGCTTTACAGACGGGCGGATACGATAGCACCAGGTCCGCTCGTTATGGCCGCGCGGCGCGGTGAAGGCGGTGCCGGATAATTGCTCGGCATAAAGGCCGTAATTGCAGTTCTGCGGCGAATTCTGTCCCTGCGGCAGGGCACCGGGCAGTGCCTCGGTCTCGAAGTCGTTTCCGAAACCCGGCATGTAACCTTCCAGCGTGCTCGTGGCACTGACCGTGCGGATCATACCCTTGGGCAAATCGAAGCTCGTCATCGTGTCCTCCTAACGATCAAATATACCTGACATAATCATTGCATTTGCAACGAAGTCAAGATTGAATAGCTTTGATCGGCATGTCCGTGAAGGCGGGGCCGACGGATGGAAAAGCAATGTCCAATCTCTCGCCGCCTGTGCACCGAAAGGCCCTTCCCGTTACAGGACGCGGCGGATCCGAGACGATGAAAGTGAAGCAATGACAAAACTTTACGACTACTGGCGTTCCTCTGCGAGCTATCGGCTGAGGATCGCGCTTGCCCTTCTGGGGGAAACCTACGAGAGTGTTTCGGTAAACCTTCTGGAGGGTGAGCAGCGGGAACCGGAAAACCTGGCGCGCAACCCCCAGGGACTGGTTCCGACAATCGAGATCGACAGTGTGACGTTAACGCAGTCACTCGCCATTCTCGAATATCTGGACGAGACCCGAAAGGCCGGCTGGCTTTCCGGTACAGCGGCTGAACGCGCGAAAATCCGTGCGCTTGCCTACGCGATCTCAATGGAGATCCATCCTGTCTGTAATCTGCATGTCGCCCGTCACGCGGTCTCGGCATCCGGCGGTGCGATCACGACCGAAGCATGGATGCTGCATTTCATCACCCATGGCTTGGAAGCGGTGGAACGCATGCTCGAGCACAGCAGCGGCCGTTATTGCCATGGTGACAGCATAACTTTGGCCGATATCTGCCTCATCCCCCAGATCTACAATGCGCGTCGCTGGAGCGTGGATCTGGAACCCTTTGCGCGTATCCGCGCAATCATGGCTGCGCTTGAGGATGTGCAGGCCGTGCGCGCTGCACATCCGGACAATTGGAAGCCATGATTCAGACAGCAAGCCGGCCGCCGCATTACGCGGCGGCGGTTTCACCGATGATGTAACCGAAGGTCAGGGCAGGTCCAAGCGTGATACCCGGTCCGGGATAGGCGCCCGACATGATCGAATTGATGTCGTTACCGCAAGCATAAAGACCCGGGATCACATCACCGTTCTGTTTCTTGACCTGCCCCTTGGCGGTAATGGCAAGCCCCATGGTCGTACCGATATCGCCGGGGAAGATCTCTATCGCGTAAAACGGCCCCTCTAGCGGGCGCAGACAGGGATTAGGCTTGTTCTCGAGATCTCCGAGATAACGCTGGTAGGTGGTCGATCCCTTGCCGAATTCCTCATCCTCGCCACGCGTGGCCGCTGCATTGAAAGCGGCGATTGTTTTCTCCAGTTCGCCCGAAACGATACCGCACTGACGGGCGAGTTCATCAAGGGTCCGCGCCTTCTTCACATAACCGCTGCGGATATGCCCTGTGATGCTGGCCGGAAACGCATGAGCAGCGCCAAGCCCGTATCGCCTGATGGCATAATGATCGGCGACAAGCCAAGCAGAACGCTGGCCCTCCTGAAGCAGCTTGCCGATCATGCCCTGCACGAAATCGTGGTAGCTCGACGCCTCGTTGGTGAACCGCTTGCCATCATGGCCGACGGCGATAACGCCGGGTTTCGCGCGGTCGAGAAACAGGTGCGGGAACGGGCGCATCGTTCCGTCCGGATTGCGCAGAAGTGACACCGGTGTCCAGAAGCCGCCATTCGAGTTGTTGTCGATAAAGGCCGCGCCGATGTTTTCTGCGGCTGTGATCGCACCCCCTGTTCCGGTGAGCGGAGACATCGAATAATGCGGCAGGCCGCGCTTGACGTGGTCGAAAGTCTCGCGCCGACGGGTTGTATCATGCGGAAAACCACCGGCGGCAAGCACAACACCGCGCTTTGCGGTAATCGTCACAAGCCCTTTCGGACCTTTGACTTCGGCGCCGACAACCCTGCCCTCACCGTCCTCTACAAGGCGGATCAACTCATGACCGGTACAGAGCGGAATGCCGAGTTCGAAGACCGTCTCGGCCAGCCGGCCTGAAACGGCCGCTCCCATCACCAGCCGCGTATTGCGGCCCCAGGTCATGCGATCGCGGACGTAGCCGAGCACCTTACGCACAGCATGGGCTGCAGATTTCCGCGAGCGGGTCAGGTGCAGGAAATGATAAATATCCGAACGCCCGAGTGGCATGCCCCCCAGTATCGTAAAATCGATGATCGGCGGGCGCATACGATAAAGGTTCTTGCCGAGCTTACGGCCGTCGTAGTCAAGCGCATCAATCGCGCGACCGCCTTCTTTCGCGCCATCCTGGTCTGGATGGTAATCCGGCGATACCGGGCGGGCCGCCATCTGCAGGGCTGTCTTCTCGTGGAAGAAGCGGATCGCCTCCGGTCCGGTATCGAGAAAGGCATCAACGAGTTCAGGATTAAACAGGTTGCCGGCTTCGCGCTGGATGTAGCGCCGCGCCGCGTTCCGGTCGTCCGTGAGGCCGATTTCCTGCATCAGCGTGTTTCCGGGCACCCAGATCGCACCACCGGAGACGGCTGTCGAGCCGCCGAAGAAGTCCGACTTTTCGATAATGACCGGGTTGAGGCCACGATGCCTGGCAGAAATGGCTGCCGCCATGCCTGCGGCACCCGAGCCGACGACCAGAAGATCACACGTGCTCGGCAGATCTGGAACATCAGGCACCCGCATTGATCGCCTCCTCTCTCGGATAGCGGCCGATCGCCCAGCCGCCATCGACGGAAAGCACTTGCCCGGTCATGAAACCGGCCTCATCGGAAGCCAGGAAGCGGACCACGCGGGCAACATCGCCCGGCGTTCCGACCCTCCGCAGCGGTGCGCCGTCGATCATGATCTGGCGCCGCCACGCTTCTGTCCGGATGCGCTCGGCGGTCAACGGGGTCTCGATCAGACCGGGGGCTACCGCATTAACGCGAATGCCGTTGGGACCGAAATCATTCGCCATCTGTCGCGTCAGTCCCACGACCGCCGCCTTGGACGTAGAGTAACCGGCAGAACTCGGAGCACCGATCAAGCCGAAGATCGAGGCTGTATTGACGATTGCGCCGCCGCCCATCGTCATCATCCGCGTTACTGCCCAGCGCGAGAGCCGGAACAGGCCGAGCACGTTGACGTCGAAATAGCGGCTGAAATCCTCGTCCGAAGTGTCGAGTGCATGCGCGCCTTTCGCAATGCCGGCATTGTTGACCAGAACGTCGAGCGTCAGGCCCGCCTCATCGAGCGCTGCGGAGATTTTTTCCGGCAAACCTGTATCGGTCACGTCACCCTGCACGGAGATAACGTTGGCATTGGCCGCCGCCAGCGCCTCGATGCCATCGGCCTCACGATCGACGGCGATGACGCGGGCATTGGCTGCAAGAAAGGCTTCAGCAATAGCATGGCCGATGCCCTGCCCTGCGCCGGTGACGACCACAGCGCGGCCGTCGAGCGTATTCATACGCAGATCCATGTCTTTCCTCCTCCCGGGATGACGTCAGAATGCAGCCGTGCCGCCGACCGAGCGGCCGCCGTCGACAATCAACACCTGACCGGAGACGAATTCCGCGAGCGGGCTGGCGAAAAATGCCGCCGCATGGGCGATATGTTCTGGCTGGCCAAGCTTGCCGGATGGCTGCTGCGCGCGCAGCTCCTCCGTGCCGTCGGACCGCGCCTTGAGCATGTCTGTCATGATCACGCCCGGCGCGATGGCGTTGACCGTGATCTGCTTCGCCGCCAGCTCGAGGCAGAGCGCCTTGGTGAAACCTGCCACGC